>DASQDG010000077.1:0-202565 GCA_035634295.1 Propionibacteriaceae bacterium
CCTCAACTCCCGGCGCGGTCACATCCAGTCCATGGATGAGGGGCATGGTGGCATCAAGGTCATCACCGCCCTCGTACCGCTGTCGGAGATGTTCGGGTACGTGGGCGACCTGAGGTCCAAGACCTCGGGTCGGGCTGCGTACTCGATGCAGTTCGACTCCTATGCCGAGGTCCCGAAGACCGTGGCAGAGGAGATCATCAAGAAGGCCCGGGGCGAGTGATCCCGTCCTGGTCATAGGCTCTCCGCCTAGGGTCAGGGTCCAGGCCCCACGCAGGGCGGCTGGAACACAACGACCAGAAGGAGCCAGAAGTGGCGAAGGCGAAGTTCGAGCGGACGAAGCCGCACGTCAACATCGGCACCATCGGGCACATCGACCACGGCAAGACCACGCTGACCGCGGCGATCACCAAGGTGCTGCACGACAAGTACCCGACCCTCAACGAGGCGTCGGCGTTCGACCAGATCGACAAGGCGCCAGAGGAGCGCCAGCGCGGTATCACCATCTCGATCGCGCACGTCGAGTACCAGACGGAGGCGCGGCACTACGCCCACGTCGACTGTCCTGGGCACGCCGACTACATCAAGAACATGATCACGGGCGCCGCCCAGATGGACGGCGCGATCCTCGTCGTCGCGGCCACCGACGGCCCCATGCCGCAGACCCGGGAGCACGTGCTGCTGGCCCGCCAGGTGGGCGTGCCGGCGATCGTGGTCGCGCTCAACAAGTGCGACATGGTCGATGACGACGAGATCCTCGAGCTCGTCGAGCTGGAGGTGCGCGAGCTTCTCAGCGAGTACGAGTTCGACGGTGACGACGCTCCGGTCGTCCAGGTGGCGGCCTTCCCGGCGCTCAACGGCGACGAGAAGTGGGCAGAGTCGATCGTCGAGCTGATGAACGCGGTCGACTCGCACATCCCGCAGCCGGTTCGTGAGATCGAGAAGCCGTTCCTCATGCCCGTCGAGGACGTCTTCACCATCACCGGTCGTGGCACTGTGGTGACCGGCCGGATCGAGCGTGGCGTGGTCAAGATCAACGAGACCGTCGACATCGTCGGGATCCGCGAGACCAAGCAGACCACCACGGTCACCGGCGTGGAGATGTTCCGCAAGCTTCTCGACGAGGGGCAGGCGGGAGAGAACGTCGGCCTGCTGCTGCGCGGGACCAAGCGCGAGGACGTCGAGCGCGGCATGGTCATCATCAAGCCGGGCACCACCACCCCGCACACCGAGTTCGAGGCGCAGGTCTACATCCTGAGCAAGGAAGAGGGCGGGCGGCACACGCCGTTCTTCGACAACTACCGCCCGCAGTTCTACTTCCGGACGACGGACGTGACCGGTGTGGTGCACCTGCCCGAGGGCACCGAGATGGTGATGCCCGGTGACAACACCGACATGACCGTGAACCTCATCCAGCCGATTGCCATGGAGGAGGGGCTGCGCTTCGCCATCCGCGAGGGCGGCCGTACCGTCGGCGCCGGCCGGGTCACCAAGATCTTGAAGTAGGCAACGACTTTCGACAGTCGCAGCTCGGTACAAGGCCCCGCACGCGACAGGAACCAGCACAGGTCCCGCACCCGCCAGGGTGCGGGACCTGTTCGCGTACCAGCCCCGTTCGCGTACTGGCGTGCTCGCCTGACCCCCTGCTGATGCCGTCGATCAGCACAAGTAGCGCGTCGGGCACTCCCCCCGATGAACACACGCCATATGCGCGATTACGGCTGCCTGCCGGGTCGCCAAAGCGGCGTTTGGCGCCTTGTGCGCGACAACGAGGGACTCGAGGATCGGCCTGGCGACGTCCCGCGCCTTGTGCGCGACAACGCCGGCCCGCGGCGCCGCCCGACCGACGCGACGCTGAGCAGCAGAGCTCGTCCGCGCGACGACCTGAGCCGCCGCCACTAGAATCGGCCAGCATGGAGGTGAACACGCAGGCCATCATCCGGCTGGCCTGGGCCCGGACGCTGGGCCTGGCCGACGACGCGTTGATGCAGCCTGCGGCGGAACGCCTCGTCCGGGTCGACGAGTCCATCATCATGTTCGTCTCCCTGTGGCAGCACCGGGTGCTGATCGGACCGCAATGGTTGGTCGACCAGGCCCCCGCCCTGAGCAACGCGGCGCTGGCCAGCGGCTCGCGGCTGCTGGGGTTGGCGGCCGGCCACGGTGGTCGGCTGCTGGAAGAGACCGTGCTGGGGTTCACCGACGACTACGTCAGTCTGCCCGGCCTGGACGATGCGCAGGTCAGCAAGGACGCGCGGTCCGTAGGCGAGCTGGAGCGTTCCTGCCCGCCAGACGACGTCGCCGAGGTCGGGCTGTCCCAGATGTCTGAGCACTTCGTCACCCTCGACGCCGAGGGACGGCCCAAGGCGGTTGCCGGATACGGTGAGTCGCAGGGGATTCTGGCCTCAATCGGGGTGCTCGTCCCGCCGTCGCAGCGGCTGGCCGGGCACGGCACCCTGGCCGCAGCCGTGGCGACCAACGACGCTCTTGACGCTGGCCTGGTGGCACAGTGGCGGGCCCGCCGAGGACACCGGGGCGGACTCGGGGTAGCCCGGCGGCTTGGCTACCGCGAGATCGGCGCGCAGACCACCCTCCTGCTACACGCCTGATCTGAGCTGGCAACCACCGTGGGCTGGTACGCCGAGCACATCCGTCCCCGGATGACCGACTCTGCACTGGATCGCCCTGACGTGCACGCCCTGCGCGACGAAACCTGCTCCCTCCTCGCCGGCCGTGTGGTCGAGGTCGGGTTCGGCTCGGGTCTCAACGTGTGGCACTACCCGACGGCCGTGACGCGGGTGCACGCCGTGGAGCCGCTGTCGGCGGCCCGAGCGCTGGCCGGCCCGCGCATCTCGGCGAGCTCCGTTCCGGTCACCTTCGACGGCGAGGACGCCCAACGGTTGCCCTTCGACGACGGATCGCTGGACGCGGCGCTGCTCACGTTCACCTTGTGCGCCATCCCTGACCCGGCAGCGGCCACGTCCGAGCTCTATCGGGTGCTCGTCCCCGGCGGCACCGTCGCCTTTCTCGAGCACGGCCGCAGCCCAGACCCCGGCGTACGCCGCTGGCAGCGACGGCTGAACGGCCTCAACCTGCGGGTGGACGGTTGCCACCTGGACCGAGTGGCTCCCGAGCTCCTGCACCGTGCCGGCTTCTCGGTGTCGGTGACGCGGGAGCATTATCTGGCGCGCGTACCGCGGTTCGCCGGCTACCTCTACCAGGGGTCGGCCCGCAAACCGGCTGTGCCGGCGGACTAGGCCTTCAGCAGCAGGGCGACCGGAAAGGTGGCCAGCAGATCTGCCACGGCGAGATCGCCCGTCAATTGCCGTCCGGTCAACACGTCGACCGCCGCACCCGGCAGCGCCAGCGAGGTTTCGCCCCAGCCGCCAACGTCGGCGAGCCCGACGGGCAGCCGGGTGGCCACCGCGATCACGCCCCCTCGGTCGTAGGCCAGCAGGTGATCGGCGGCCGACCCCGTCGCCGACAACGAGGTGTAGCTCGACAGCGCCTCGGGGGTGTCGCGGCGCAGCCGCAACGTACGAGCCGTCACCCAGAGCTTGGCCGCGCCGGAGGCGTCGACCGCGGGCGGGGTGGCTCCCGGTGCGGCCATCGCCGCCAGCATCGAGCGCCGAGCCGCGAAGTCGACCGGTCGCCGGTTGTCGGGGTCCACCAGCGAGTCCTCCCACAGCTCGGTGCCCTGGTAGACGTCAGGAATCCCGGGCATGGTGAGCTGGACGAGCTTCTGCCCCAGCGAGTTCGACCACCCGGGCGCCTCGATGGCACGCCACAGACTGTCCAGCTCGGCCCGTACGTGGGCGTCGTCATAGAGATGGTCCACCAGCGCGTGCGCGGCGGACTCCAACTCGGCTTCGGGCGCGTCCCAGGAGGTGCCGTCCCACGCCTCCCGGATCGACTTCTCCAGATAGGCGTGCATCCGATCCCGCTCGATCGGCCCGGCCCCGACGACCACCTGGCGCAGCAGGTACTCATAGGCCGGACTGACCGCGCCATAGCCCGGGTGCTCCACACGGAAGCGCTCGGCCGACTCGCTCGAGCCGAGCAGAGTCGCAAACCGCCGCCACTGCGCCGGCAGTTCGCTGAGCACCGCCAGCCTCGCGCGGACGTCCTCACCGCGCTTGGTGTCGTGGGTGGACAGACTGGTCATCGAATACGGCTGGTCGGCCTGCCGGCGTTGCTGCAGGGCGTGGAACTGCGCCGGGGCGACTCCGAAATGGCCGGGGTCGCCGCCCACCTCGTTCAGCGCCACGAAGCGCGAGTAGCGGTAGTAGGCGGTGTCCTCCACCCCTTTGGCCATAACCGCGCCGCTGAGCTGCTGGAAGCGGCGCGCCACCTCGTCGACCGGGTCGTGCAGCCGCGGCGACAGGTCGGCCAGGGTCTCGGTGAGCTCCGGGGCGCGCGTGGCCGCCAGCAGCAGCGCGCGGTCGAGGTGCTTGCGGCCCGCCGGCAAGTAGGAGCGGTAGACCTCCATCGCGGTGGCGGCTTCGATCAGAGCGTCCGCGACCAGCGTCTGGTCCAGGTCCTCGACAAGAGCGGCGATCCGGCGCACCTCGGCGCGCAGCAGCACCGACGCCACCTGTCGCTTGGCGCGCTCGATGTGGTCACTGATGTCGGCCAGGTCCCCGGTCACCTCCTGATAGGTCCTGGTGAACGTGTCCTCGGCAGCCGGGTCGACGAAGACGCCGTTGACCTCGCGCATCGCGTCATAGCCCGTGGTGCCCTCGACCGGCCACTGCCGGGGCAGTTCTTCGTCGGCTTCCAGGATCTTCTCCACCACGATCCAGGTGTCCAACGCTCCTGATCGCAGTCGCTCGAGATAGTCCGCGGGGTCCACCAGTCCGTCGGGATGGTCGATCCGCAGCCCGGCGATGCCCTCGTCCACCCACTTCAGCACCTGGGCGTGAGTGGCCTCGAAGACGTCGGGCTCCTCCACGCGCACCCCGGCCAAGGTGGTCACAGCGAAGAACCGCCGGTAGTTGATCTCGGAGTTGCCGCGGCGCCAGTTCACCAGCTCGTAGTGCTGACGATCGTGCACCTCAGCGGGGTCGTCGCCCCGCTCGGCTGAGCCTGGGGCAAGTGGGAAGCGATGCTCGAAATAACGCAGTTCGTCCTCAACCACCTGCAGCTGGTGCTCGCCTTCCGGCCCTGGATCGCCGAGCACGGGGAGCAGCAACCGGCCACGGCTCCAGTCGATGTCGAACCAGTGCGCGTACGCCGACTGCGGGCCGTGGCGGAGCACGTCCCACCATTGAGGGTTCTGGCTGGCGTCGGCCACACCGAGGTGGTTGGGGACGATGTCCATCACGATCTGCCGTCCGGCCTCGCTCACCCGCGACCGGAGAGCCTGCCAACCCTCCTCGCCACCCCGGGCCGGGTCGATCCGGGACACGTCGACCGTGTCGTAGCCGTGGTCGGAGCCGCGGGTGGAGGCCAGCACCGGAGAGAGGTAGACGGCATCCACCCCGAGCTGGTCGAGATAGTCCACCAGTCCGGCCGCGTCGTGCAAGGTGAAGGACTCGCGCACCTGCAGGCGGTACGTCGACGTGGGCGCGGGCATAGGCACAGGGCCACCCTAGAGCCACGGCGCCGGTCAGCCTCGAGGCGGCGTCGGAAGGTCTCCCATCTTGTCCACGAACCGAGCCAGCACGGGTATGGTGAGCGCACCTGGCCGCCACCTCGACATCGGCCATGCGGGTGGTGAGTGAGGGGCCAAGTGTCGGTGACCGAGCAGACCCCGGGGCAGCACGTCAGCATTCGCGATGTGGCCCGGGTGGCCGGGGTTTCCCGCCAGACGGTGTCCCGTGTGCTCAACTCCCATCCCAGCCTGCGACCGGAGACCCGGCTGCGGGTGCAGGCGGTGATCGATGAGCTGCACTATCGACCGAACCTGGTGGCCCGGGCCCTGGGCAGCCAGCGCTCACGCACCCTCGGCGTACTCGCCTCTCAGCGCAGCCAGTACGGACCGTCGGCTGCCATCCTCGGCATCGAGCGGGCCGCCCAGGACGCGGGCTATCTGGTCAACACCACCAACCTGTCCTCCAGCGACCCCGACGCGATCCGGGACGCGTTGCAGTTGCAGGTCGACCACATGGTGGCCGGCATCGTCATCATCGCCCCCCAGACCCGCACGCTGGACCTGCTCGATGAGATGGCCACCGACATCCCGTACGTGATGCTGCATTCGCGCGAGTCTGGAGACCCTCATGAGCTGTTCGTCGACCAGCTCGCCGGAGCCCGAGCCGCCACCCGGCATCTGATCGGGCTGGGGCACCGCGACATCGTGCATCTGGCCGGACCGCAGGAGTGGATCGAGGCCGACGTCCGGATGCAGGGCTATCTCTGCGAGATGTCCGAGGCCGACATGCCGATCACGGCGCCGGTGCTGGGGGACTGGACAGCCGCCTTTGGACACTACGCCGGCGTGGAGCTGGCCCGCAGCCGTAGCTTCACCGCTGTCTTCTCCTCGAACGACCAGATGGCGCTCGGCTTGATTCACGCCTTCCGCAGCCTCGGCTGGGACGTTCCCGGCGACGTCAGCGTGGTGGGGTTCGACGACATCCCCGACGCGGCGCACTTCTGGCCTCCGCTGACCACCGTGCGTCAGGACTTCGAGGAGCTCGGCCGCCAGTGCGTGGCCCGACTGCTGGACACCACTCGTGCCCAGGCCCAGGCGCAGGCCGAGCCGCTGGAGCCGATGTTGGTCGTTCGCAACTCCACGGCTCGGCTGTGAGGTGTCCGGGGTGAACGGCCTGTTACCTAAACGCGACGTCGGACTGAGCGCAACGTGTCGCGAGTACGCAGGGGTTGTGCTTAGATGTGACCGGTCACATTGAATCGGTCCGGGTGCCTTGCCCTCCGCGGACCTGGGACGACGACGGAGTCGGACTTGCAGCTCGCATTCGTTGCCAGCGCCTCGCCGCTGATGCACATGCCGTCGTTCCTGCGCTTGGACCTGCCACTTGTTGCCCTCGTTCCGCGGGGGACAATCGCGCGTTTTCTCGACTGGTGCCCACAGACGGTGCAGCAGACTAACCGAAAGGAAAGTAAGTGAAGAATCGAAGACTGCTCGCCGGCATCGCAGCCGCGTCGGCCATGGTCCTCAGCCTGGGTGCCTGTGGTGGCGATCGGGCCGCCGGTGGCGCCGGTGGCGAGTCCGCCGCTCCCGGCGATAACAAGGGCGCCTTGGTCGGCGTGGCGATGCCGACCAAAACCTCAGAGCGCTGGATCGACGACGGCAACAACGTCAAGGCCAAGCTCGAGGGCCTCGGCTACAAGGTCGACCTGCAGTACGCCAACGACAAGGTGCCCGAGCAGCAGCAGCAGATTGAGTCGATGCTCAACAAGGGCGCTAAGGCCCTGATCGTCGCCTCCATCGACGGCACCGCACTGACCACCCAGCTCAACGACGCCGGCCAGGATGGCGTCAAGGTGATCGCCTATGACCGGCTGATCAATGGCTCGCCGAACGTCGACTACTACGTCACCTTCGACAACAACAAGGTCGGCGTCCAGCAGGGCACCTCGCTGTTGCAAGGCCTCGGCGTTCTCGACAAGGACGGCAAGGACACCGGCAAGAAGGGCCCGTTCAACATCGAGCTGTTCGCTGGCAGCCCGGACGACAACAACGCCGGGTTCTTCTTCAACGGGGCGATGAGCGTGCTGAAGCCCTACATCGACAAGGGCGTGCTGAAGGTGGTCTCCAAGCAGACCTCGTTCACCCAGGTCGCTACCCAGCAGTGGGAGCTCAAGCGGGCCCAGGACCGGATGGAAACCATCCTCAACGGGTTCTACTCCAAGGGCAACACCAAGCTCGACGGCGTGCTGTCGCCCTATGACGGGCTTTCCCGTGGCATCCTGAACGCCACCAAGTCGGCCGGAATCCCTAACCCGATCGTGACCGGCCAGGACGCCGAGAAGCCTTCGGACAAGCTGATCATGGCCGGTGTCCAGTACTCGACGATCTTCAAGGACACTCGTCTGCTCGGCAACACCGCCGCCGAAATGGTCGATAAGGTCCTCACCGGGCAGCAGCCGACAGTGAACGATGAAAAGACCTACAACAACAAGGTCAAGGTTGTGCCGACCTACCAGCACGAGTCCGTGATCGTGACCAAGGAGAACCTGAAAGAGGCAGTCGTTGACTCCGGCTACTACACCGAGGCCGAGATCGCGGCCGCGAAGTAGTCCTAACCGCTTTCTGAGCCTGGCGAGGGCACGCGCCGAGAGGAAAGGCGTCCCCCTCGCCAGGCTGGAAGTGTGTCAGCATCTGTTCGTCGACGAGCAAGGGGAATCCATGGCCGACTCCATCCTCGAGATGGTCAACATCACCAAGACGTTTCCGGGGGTCAAGGCCCTGCAGGACGTGAACCTGACCGTCAGGCGCGGTGAGGTGCACGCCATCTGCGGCGAGAACGGCGCCGGCAAGTCGACGCTGATGAAGGTGCTGTCGGGGGTCTACCCGCACGGGACCTACGAGGGCGACATCATCTACGAGGGGTCGCCCGCTTCGTACTCCGGGATCCGCGACTCGGAGAAGTCCGGGATCGTGATCATTCACCAGGAGTTGGCCCTCAGCCCTTACCTCTCGATCGCCGAGAACATCTTCCTGGGCAATGAACGGGCCAAGAACGGCAGGATCGACTGGAACGCGACCAATGTGGAGGCAGCCAACCTGCTGCAGCGGGTGGGACTGGCCGAGAGCCCCGTCACCAAGATCACCGACATCGGTGTCGGCAAGCAGCAGCTGGTCGAGATCGCCAAGGCGCTCTCCAAGGATGTGCGGTTGCTGATCCTCGACGAGCCCACCGCGGCCCTCAATGACGAGGACTCCGCCCACCTGCTGGATCTGCTGCGCGGGCTTCGCGATCACGGGATCACCTGCATCATCATCAGCCACAAGCTCAACGAGATCAAAGCCATCGCCGACCGGGTGACAGTGATCCGCGACGGCCGGACGATCGAGACCCTGGACCTCGACGCCGAGGACATCTCCGAGGACCGGATCATCCGTGGGATGGTCGGCCGTGACCTGCAGAGCCGCTATCCCGACCGGACTCCCGACATCGGTGACGAGGTGCTGCGGATCGAGGACTGGAGCGTGCAGCACCCCTTGGAGCACAGCCGCAAGGTCGTCGATGGGGCCAACCTCTACGTCCGGGCTGGTGAGGTGGTGGGCATCGCCGGGCTGATGGGCGCAGGGAGGACCGAGCTCGCGATGAGTGTGTTCGGCCGTTCCTACGGGCACAACATCAGAGGCAATCTCTACAAGAACGGCCATCTGATCCAGCTGAAGACCGTACGCGACGCCATCCGCAACGGCATCGCCTACGCCACCGAGGACCGCAAGCGCTACGGGCTGAACCTGATCGACGACATCAAGCGCAACATCTCCGGTGCCGCCCTGGACAAGCTCTCGCGCTCAGGGTGGGTCGACGCCAACCGGGAGACGCACGTGGCCAACGACTTCCGCAAGAGCATGCGGATCAAGGCGCCCAACGTCGGTGTGCTGACCGGGAAGCTGTCCGGTGGCAACCAGCAGAAGGTGGTGCTGAGCAAGTGGATGTTCACCGACCCGGACGTTCTGATCCTCGACGAACCGACGCGAGGCATCGACGTCGGCGCCAAGTACGAGATCTACACGATCATCAACCAGCTGGCCGGTGAGGGCAAGGCGATCATCGTGATCTCGTCTGAGCTTCCCGAGCTGCTAGGCATCTGTGACCGGATCTATGCGCTCTCGGCCGGCCGGATCACCGGCGAGGTCGATGTCCGCGAAGCCCACCCCGAAGAGCTGATGCAATACATGACCAAGGAGAAGGACTAACGACGATGTCAGCACCCACCACATCGGCCACCGAGCAGTCGCCAGTCATCCCGCCACCCAAGGACGAGGCGTCCGGCGGCATCGTCGCGTTTCTAGGCGGGCGGCTCCGGCAGATCGGCCTGTTTATCGCGCTGATCGCCATTATCCTGCTGTTTCAGGTCCTGACCCAGGGCACGCTGCTGACGCCGCGCAACGTAACCAGCATCATCAACCAGAACGCCTACGTGCTGATCCTGGCCATCGGCATGGTGATGATCATCATCGCCGGCCACATCGACTTGTCGGTGGGCTCGGTGGTCGCCTTTGTGGGTGCCATGAGCGGCATCTTCATCGTCAACTGGGGCTGGCCGTGGTGGCTGGGCGTGCTAGCCGCGATCGTGGTCGGGGGCGTGATCGGTGCCTGGCAGGGCTTCTGGGTGGCCTATGTCGGCATCCCGGCGTTCATCGTGACCCTGGCCGGCATGCTCACCTTCCGCGGCTTGACCCAGATGGTGCTCAACAACGTGCCGATCACTCCCTTTCCGGCCGCGTACGGCAGCATAGGCTCCGGTTTCCTGCCTGACTTGACCGGCGGCCGCTCGCTGTTCGAGATCTTGACCCTGATCCTGGGCTTCGCCGCAGCCACCGGCTTGGTGGCCCAGGAGTTCCGCGAGCGGTCGAAGCGGGTCAAGGCCGGGCTGGAGGACGAGCCCAAAGCGTGGTTCTACGTCAAAGCCGCGTTCACCGCCGTGTTCATCCTGGCCATCACCTTCACTCTGGCGAGCTATCGGGGCACCCCGATCGTGCTGGTCATCTTGGCGGTGCTGGTGCTGGTCTACGGCACGGTGATGAACCAGTTCGTGTTCGGGCGGCACGTCTACGCCCGGGGCGGCAACCTGCTGGCGGCCCAGCTGTCGGGGGTCAACACCAAGCGGGTCGACTTCTGGCTCTTCGTCAACATGGGTGTGCTCGCTGCCATCGCGGGCATCGCCTTTACAGCACGGAGCAATTCGGCGCTGCCGGGAGCCGGTACTGGCTTCGAGCTGGACGCCATTGCGGCCGTGTTCATCGGCGGCGCGGCGGTGACCGGAGGCATCGGCACGGTGACGGGCGCCATGATCGGCGGGTTGATCATGGGCGTCCTGAACAACGGTATGTCGCTGCTCGGCCTGGGCAGCGAGGTGCAGTCGTTCATCAAGGGCTTCGTGCTGCTGTTGGCTGTGGCCTTTGACATCTTCAACAAGCGCCGGGCGGCCAACGCCTCCAAGTAGTTCCAGACCTCCCAGGCCAATGCGGGCAGAGAGCGGCTCAGTCGAGCATGACGACTGAGCCGCTTCTGCGCGGGTCGGCTCCGGCGCCCAACACGCTGACCGCCGACACGCCACCGAAGTACGCGTCTAGACCGGCCGCCACCCGGACCTCATTGCCCGCGCTCTGCAGCGCGGCGATAACTCGATCGGAGAACCCTGGCTCGAGGCGGACCATTCCGGGCAGCGCGTTCAGCCGAGGAGCGTCGATGGCTTGCTGCGGGGTGGCGCCGGTGAGCATCCGTAGCACCGACTGGACCAGGGCCGGGCGGATCCGACTGCCGCCCGCGGCACCGGCGGCCAGCACTAGGTGGTCGTTTTCGTCGAGGGCGATCAGCGGCGACATCATCGAGCCCATCCTCGACCCTGGCTCCAGGGCTTCGCGGACCAGCTCTCCCTCGCCAAGCATCGAGTTGAGGTGCACTCCGTAGCCGGGCACCCAGACGCCGGAGCCGAGTCCCAGGCTGGTGGTGATTGCACAGGCGTTGCCGTCGGCGTCCACTGCCACCAGGTTGGTGGTCTCGGCCCTGCGGTCGGCTCGGCGTAGGGCGTCCACGAGCGCCAGAGCCGCCGCCGGCGACTGACACGGGTCGGCGTTGACCCGACCGGCCGCCGAGGCCAGCGTGGTCAGTACGTCGTCGAGATCGTTGCCCCGGGCGTGCACGGAGAACCCGTGGAACCGCGCTGTGCGGGGCTTCGACTCCATGACGCGGTAGTCGGCCAGGTCAGCCATGCTCAGCGCCCCGCCGTCGGCGACGGCCCGCACCAGCGCTTTCGCGTAGTCCCCGGAGTAGAACGCGGCGGGATCGTCGGCCAGCAGGTCATAGGCCTGGTGGTGGTTCGGGTGCAGCAGCGGATCGCCGGTCTGCAGGAAGGAGCCGTCGGGTCGGGTGAACACGCCGACGCCGTCGCCGGTGTGCATGGCCTGGGTGATGGCGGGCAGCAGTCGCGCGTGGGTCGCCGGGAAGGGCGTGCCGAGGGAGGCGGCTCGGCCGGGGGCCACCACGTCGGCCCAGTCCAGCCGACCCCAGCGCTGCCAGAGGTGGGCCGCGCCAGCCGGTACGCCGGGTACGGCGACGGTGGGTGGCCCTATCTCGTACGGCATCTTCTGACCCACGAAGACCACCTCGATGGGCACACCCGCTCCGGGGCGCGTGCCGTCACGACCAGGGACCGCCACGAAGAAGTCCACACAGGTGGCGCGGCGGTTGGCGGCGTCGTAGTGGGTGGCGAAGCCGCCGCCCGCGAGTCCGGTGAAGATGGTCTCGGCGGCGCAGCTGACCAGCATCATGGCCACCGCGGCGTCGGCGGCGGAGCCGCCTGCACGGAGGATGGCGGCTCCTGCCTCCGCCGTGCTGCGGTGACCCGCCGCCACCCCCGCTCGCATACGCACGGGCATCACGCTAAGGGGCGTGGTTCGCTTCGGTTACACGTGTCTCGTCAGACAGTCAAGCGGCGGGCACACCAACCTCAGTTGTTTCACCAATCCTGTTGACTCATGTCAAGATGCCCGCGAGTTTGGGGTCGTTGACTCATCGGGTTTTGCCCGTTGCGGGGTCGGCATTTTTCGGCGGCTGAGGTAGGTGGCGTTGGTTTTGGGTCGCTGCTGGATCAGGCCGCGGCGGCGTGCGAGTTCGGTGAGGTTGCCTTGGATGTCGGTGATCTGGTGGCGCACGGCGAGGATGTCGGAGGCGTCGACGAGATCGGTGAGGCGTTGCTGGTCGTGTCCGTCGATGAGGTCGGGGTGGTCGCTCAGCAGCCGGTCGAGTGGTGTGGCGGCGGTGTCGTGGGTCTTGCGGACGGTGGCGCCGGTGCGGGTTTTGGTGAGGAGCTTTTGCTAGGGCAGGAACAGGTTGACCTGTCGCGAGGCAAGCGGCCACAGCTGGTTGAGCAGGTCGAGCTCGCGGCGGCTGTCGTAGCGGAAGTAGCCGACGTGGCGACGCACCACTGAGCAGTTCTTCTGCTCGACGTGGGCTTGGTCGTTCTTGTGGCTGGACCGGCCTCGGGTGAAGGTGATCTGGCGGGTGTTGCACCAGCGGGCGAAGTGGTGGTTGATGAACTCGCTGCCGTTGTCGGAGTGGATGCCGGCGATGTGGAACGGGAACCGCAGCCACAGATCCTCCAGTCCGGCGGAGACGATCCGCTCGCCCTTGGACCGGACCGTGACCGTCTCGGTCCAGCCGGTGGCGATGTCGGTGGCGTCGAGGCTGTAGAAGAAGGCGCCGTTGTTGTCGCCGCCCTCGTGGCCGACCAGGTCGATCTGGAGGAACCCCGGCACGGTGTCGTTCCACTCCCGCCAGGTCTTCATGGGGATCGACGATTTCAGCATCGACCCTGGCCGGGTGTGGCTGATGGGCTTGGCCGCCAGCCCGGTGCGGGCGGGCGCGAGCCGGCGGTCGATCGTGGCCGCGGACATGGCTAGGACCTGGTCGACGACGGCCGGGTCGGTCCGGGCCAGGTGGCCGTGCGAGGACAGGTTCGCGATCAACCCGGGCAGAGCCGGACGCAGCCGTTTCCCGGTCGGGCCGTCCAGCACCGACCAGCACCGGGTCAACAACTCGATCGCAGCGTCGTCGTAGCGGCGAACCGGCTCCCGCGGCTGACGCGGGCCGCGGGGCTGCCTATCGGCCAACACGGTCCGGATCGCCTTACGGGCATGGTCACGGTGCCAGCCGGTCACCTGGCACACCGCGTCCAAGACCGCGCCCTTCTCTGCCCGGGTCGCCTTCGGCCACTTCACCAGTTGCGCCTCCGTGATCGCCTTCCGATGCGCCAACGTCAACTCCATCCAGTGAGGGTCTCCCACGCGGGCATCTTGAGATGAGTCAACGACACGACCTACGCGGGCATCTAGCGTGAGTCAACGCGATCGTTTGCCTGGGTACTGTCGATCGGCTAATATTTCAACGACTTAAGCCATGGGGGGCTATGGCGGCAAGTCTGCGACGGGGGCGTCTTGCATGGCTGAACAAATTACTCTTGCGCGCAATTCTATCGATGTAGAATCTGCGGCGGATTCGGTTGGCGTCAAGCGTGCCAGCTGGGCCACGGCCTACTTGCGACGGCTGACCACCACCGACACGATCGCTGTCGTCGGCTCCTTGAGTGTGGCTCAGATTATTCGGTTTGGCACCGATCGGGCTCACATGCTGTCGGGTGCGACGAATCTCAACTACACCGCCGTCAGCGCGCTCCTGATGGTGGCTTGGCTCTCGTCGTTGGCCATGTTCCGCAGTCGCGACCCGAGAGTCGTCGGCGGGGGCGCTGACGAATACCGGCGCGTGGCGCACGCGTCCATGGGGCTCTTCGGCCTGGTCGCCATCGTCGCGTTTCTCTTCAAGATCGAACTCGCGCGCGGTTATTTGGCCGTGGCGTTGCCGCTTGGACTGTTCACTCTGGTGCTGGGTCGCTGGTCGTGGCGTCGTTGGCTGATGCACCAACGCAGGCAGGGTCGGATGATCACGACCGTCATAGTCGTAGGGTCGCACCGCGCCGCCGCCACCATGGCCAACTCGTTCGAGCACGCAGTGCACGCCGGCTATCGCGTCGTTGGCGTGTGCATCCCTGGCTGGGGGAGAGGCAAGGGAAAGTCCCTGACCTTGCAGGGTCACACCGTTCCTGTGCTAGGCGACGAAACGGCCGTCGTTGACGCCGTTCGCGCCAGTGGCGCTGACATGGTCGCGGTGAGCAACACCGAATACCTCGGCGCTGAGGGGATGCGGGCCCTGGCGTGGGACCTGGAGGCAGTGGACGTCGACATGGTGGTGTCCGCGGGGGTGGCTGAGGTGGCGGGGCCGAGGCTGCACATGCAGCCGGTCGCGGGACTGCCGCTGCTGCACGTGGAGAAGCCGCGATATAGAGGTGCCAACGAGTTGGGCAAGAACCTCGTCGACTTCGTGGGCGCTGCTGTCGGTCTTGCCGTGCTTTCTCCGCTGCTGCTGCTGGTCGCTTTGGCGGTCAAGGTGGACAGCCGGGGCCCGGTCTTCTACCGCGCCGAACGCATCGGCCTTAACGGCAAGCCGTTCCCCATGATGAAGTTCCGCTCGATGGTGGTCGACGCTCATCAGCAGCGCACGGTGCTCCGCGGGGTCAACGAGGGCGCCGGACCGTTGTTCAAGATGCGCAACGACCCGCGGGTCACTCGCGTGGGCTGGTGGCTCCGGCGGATGAGCATCGACGAACTGCCGCAGTTGTTCAACGTGCTCGCTGGTCAGATGAGCATCGTGGGGCCACGTCCGCCGCTGCGCGCGGAGGTCAGGACCTACACCGGTGACGTGCATCGCCGGCTGCTGGTCAAGCCCGGCATCACGGGTCTGTGGCAGGTCAGTGGGCGCTCCAACCTGTCGTGGGAACAGTCGGTGCGACTCGACCTCTACTACGTCGAAAACTGGTCCATGATCCAGGACCTCATCATCATCTGGCGGACTGTCGGAGCTGTGCTCAAAGGGAGAGGCGCTTACTGATCATGGAGTTACTGGCAACTGCCAGTGAGCGGGGGCTCGATGATCGACCAACGCCACGGGTGACTATTGTTCACGACTACCTGACCCAACGAGGAGGCGCCGAGCGGCTGGTGCTGAGTCTGCTCAGGGCTTTCCCACAGGCGCGCCTGGTGACGAGCGTCTACGAGCCTTCACTTACTTATCCTGAGTTCGAGCAGTACGACATCGAGACCTCGTTCCTCAATCGCCTGTCACGGGTGCGGAAGGACCCCCGGGTGGCGCTGCCGTTGCTCGCGCCGGCCTGGAACTCGCTGCACGTGACCGACGCGGACGTAGTGCTGTGCAGCTCATCGGGGTGGTCTCACGGCGTTCGGTCGTCGGCCTACAAGGTGGTCTACTGTCACAACCCAGCTCGCTGGCTCTATCAGCCACAGGAGTACGTCGCCGGGGCATCCAGGACCGCCCGGCTGGCGCTGAGCGCTCTGAGCAAGCCGCTCAAGAACTGGGACCAACGGCAGGCGGGGACCGCCGACCTCTACCTGGCCAACTCGACGGTCGTGCAGCAGCGCATCCGCGCCGTCTACGGCATCGATGCGCCCATCTTGCACCCGCCGGCCAGCGTCGATGTCGACGGTCCTCGAGAGCCCGTGCCAGGCCTCGCACCAGGATTTGTGCTCACCATCGGGCGAGCTCGTGGGTACAAGAACACCGAGGCGGTCTGTCAGGCGTTGGCCACCCGTCCGGACTTGACCTTGGCCGTGGTGGGTGGGCTGCCTGAGGCTTCTTGGCCGGAGAATCTCGTCGGGCTGACCGGAGTCAGCGACGCGCAGTTGAGGTGGCTCTACGCCAACTGCTCGGCGCTTGTCGCTGTGGGCCGCGAGGACTTCGGGCTGACGGTCGTCGAGGTCGCGGCCTTCGGTAAGCCTGTCGTCGCTTGGCGATCCGGCGGCTACCTCGACACAGTCATCGAGGGAGTCAATGGGGTGTTCGTCGACTCACCATCGCCGGCCGACATCTGTGCCGGACTCGATCGGTTGCTGGACGCTGTGCCCGATCCGAGCACGGTTATGCGCCACGCTGACGCCTTCAGCGAAGAGCGTTTTGTTAGCCGCCTTCGCAGGTTGGTCGACCAACGTCGCGAGCGGATGAGCACCGATCACAGAGAAAGCCTGATGGCCTAGCCACGGCCCGTAGACTCTCTGAGGCCGCACAGGGTCCGACCATTCATCCGAGCGCAAGCCCTGTGGCAAAGGCGTTGACAAACAGAGAGATGCATTGTGCACGTGGCGATTGTTGGGCATACCGCCAACTTAAGCGGTGGCGAGCTGGCCTTGGTGCGTGTGCTGCCCTCGCTGCTTTTGGGCGGCGTGCGGGTAACGGTCGTCTTGGGTGAAGACGGCCCTCTTGTCGCTGCCGTGGCAGCGACCGGGGCTGGCGTGCAGGTACTCCCGATGCGCGATGAGGTCAAAAACCGAACTCGGGCGGACACCGACTCGGGCAAGAAGGCCGTGAAGGCATTGCTGCCCACCGCCGCCTATATCGGAGGCTTGAGCCGCCACTTGCGCCGCTTGCGGGTCGATGTCGTGCACACGAACACGCTGAAGGCGGCCTTGTATGCCGGTTTGGCCGGGCGCGCAGCAAGACTGCCAGTGCTCTGGCACATTCGAGACCGTATCGCCCCGGACTACCTGCCGAGCAGAACGGTCTCACTAGTCCGCGCCATGTCGCGACGAGTTCCGCATCGCATCGCGGTCAATTCACGCACGACAGCGGTGACCCTGCCACCAGGGGTGCAGCATCGACTGCATCTAGTGCCGGATTGCGTCGAGGTGCCTGCTGCCATGCATCTAGTGAATGGTGGTGAGCGTGAGGCGCAGGACACGTTCACGTTCGGCATGATGGGCCGGCTGGCTCCTTGGAAGGGGCAACACGTCGCTCTCGAGGCGTTCGCGCGAGCCTGCGCCGAGGACTCGAGGCTTCGCTTGATCTTTGTAGGTAGCGCGATGTTTGGAGAGCACGTTTACGAGAAAACGTTGCGGGCGCGCGCCCTCGAGCTCGGACTCGACGAGAAGGTCTCCTTCAGAGGTTTTCAAGCAGACATTTGGCGCGAGTACGCGACTTTCGATGGGGCAATCCACGCCTCGGTGCTGCCGGAGCCATTCGGGCAGGTCGTGGTGGAGGCAATGGCAGCAGGACTTCCGGTGCTGGCCTCCGCTTCTGGTGGGCCATCTGAGATCATCGATGACGGCATCAACGGTATATTGGTCTCGCCAGGCGATGATATTGCTTTGGCTCAAGCTATGGCCACCGTGGCATGGCAACCGGAACTCCGTGAGCGACTAACGGCCGCGGGCCGCGAAACGGCGAAAAATTTCGCACCACAAGCCACGTCGGAGGCGTTAACGGCTCTCTATCAGATGCTGGTGCGTGGTCGAAGATGACCGCGTCGCCCACGAGTGCGCGGCGCAAGTCACTGCTGAAGCCCAAACCGCCGCCGACGTACTCCCCGGTAACTCTGCTTGTGACCGTTTTGGTAGTTGTTGCCTCGTTCCCCTGGCTGTTGCGCGTCGACTCGCGACTGGCTGCCTTTCTGCTAGCTTGCTTTCTCGCCCAATGCGTGCACGGCGTCATGCGAGCCATCACAGCCGGGCAGCGTCTGCTCTCAGCGGTGTTCTGGACGTTCTCGCTCTGCTATCTAGCAGTGCCCGCCGTCTACCAGGTGGCGACACAGCAGGCCGCCTGGGGAGATGCGTACCTTTATTCCAATGAAGAGCGCCTGCTGCAGACGCTGCTCATCACTAACCTGGCCTTTGGCGCATTCGCACTCGGAGGTGGTGTGGGCGAGCGACAAGGGCGTACTCTGTCGGTCAAAGGCGATAAGCGGAGCGATCGTAGAATCTATTTCGGCGCTCAGGCTGACGGTCCTTCAGCTCTCACTCAAACGCCGACCCCTCGCAGAACCTATGTCCGCGGCGATTCGCCTCGACGAGCCAGGTGGTTAGCACCGCCCGGACGACTTGTTCCGCTGGCGTACTGTGGCTTTGCTCTGCTCTTGTTGCCCTTCGTGATCGTGAGAACAGGCGGGGTCTCCAGCTTGTTCAGCAGCCGGAGCGAGCGTAGCGAAGCGCTGGCTGCCGCAGGTATCGGGCAAGTTCAGTCCGGCGGCGTAGCGGTAGCGTTGGTAGGGATCCTGCCAGGCGCTCTGGCTCTGGCTGCCACCTACGTCCTTGTGCTTCGTTGGCGCGGTGGGCAAAAAGTCTCACCGTTAAGTGTCCTGTTGGCCGGTGGTCTCCTGTTCGTTTACGCGAACCCCTTCGCGAACACACGATACATAAGTGCGGTGGCCATCTTCTCCATCGTCTTCCTGATCGTGCAGCCTCGCTCTCGCCGCGCTCTGGCCATCGTCGTCACGGTCCTCGTCATCGGCGTTCTTGGCGTCTATCCCTTGGCTAACGCGTTCCGGGGTGACGATACAACCAGCCAGCCCTCTTCGTTAGCCGACGGCGACTTCGACGGCTTCCAGCAGATGGTCAACGCTCGGCAGTACGTCGAGGAGCGAGGGCAAACCTGGGGGGTCCACCTCAGCTCAGCGGCGCTCTTCCCGCTACCTCGACGTTTCTGGGTAGACAAGGCCGTGCCGGCGTCTATCCCGGTTGCGGAGAACCGCGGTTATGCCTTCACCAATTTAAGCCTGCCTTTCCCCGGTGAGCTGTATATGGAGTTCGGAGTTGTTGGAACGGCGGCTGGCATGTTCATCTGGGGCGTCGGGTGGCGCAGACTGGAGCGGCACTGGGCGGTTGGCACGGAAAGCGTGCAGGGAGCGATGGTGCCTTACCTAGCCATTGCGCAGCTGGGAGTGCTGCGGGGGCCTGTCGGATCCTTGGTGCCGATCTACGCGGCAGGCGTCATGCTACTGTTACTCGCCCTCTGGTGGCGGGACCGGCCGAGGACATCGCAAGGCGTCGTCGCAAGTCGCCGAACTTCATGGCCTGGCCTCAGCCTGCGCCGCCGAGGAGGAGTTTGATGCCTGCGTGAATAATGAATCGCTAGCCTCGAAAGGTACGACACTGAGCCAGCTCGTCAGCGGTGCCAAGGCGACCGGGCGCCAACGTCGTCATTGTTGGGAGCACGTTTCTGCCTTCGCGCCGCAATACGTTGCAAGCTATATGTCCGGTGCCGCAGCTCCGGTCAGTTGTAAGGGGCCGCCTCAATGCGCATCCTGCATTTGGTGAACCGGATTTCGGAATCCGGCACAGGAATGACCAACGTCGCTGTCGATCTGGCTTGCGAGCAGCGCCGGTTAGGCCACGACGTTTACGTCGGTTCAGCTGGCGGTGACTACGAGCAACTCCTGGCCCAGCATGGAGTGCCCAACCTATTGCTCGACTTCACCCGGCGCACGCCTATAAGGGTGGTCCGATTGTACTTTTCATTGCGTCGTATCGTGAGACATCTCCAGCCCGACGTCATTCACGTGCACACTCTGACTCCCGCGGTGCTCGCGCAGTCACTGATAGATGGACCGCCGGTGGTGGCGACCGTGCACAACGAGTTCCAACGCGGTGTTTGGCTCATGCGTTACGCCGATGCTGTGGTGGGGGTGAGCCAGGCGGTCACCTTAGCGATGCAATCTCGAAACACCGGGGCAGGCAAGGCGTTCACCGTGCTCAACGGAACGGTGGGATCTCTACGCCGAGTGGCCGTTGAGCAATTGCCACAAGTGGGACTGAGCCGCCCAGCGATAGTGACGGTGGGGGCGATTTCAGAACGCAAGGGCGCCGACGTGCTGCTTGAGGCCTTTGGGCGGGTCGTGGAGCATGTCCCGTCCGCCCACTTGTACTACGTCGGCAATCGTGACTGGCCCGCCTTCGAAGAGCTACTCGAAAGCAAGCCCTGGGCTGACCGCGTGCACCTCGTGGGCTTCAAATCTCAGCCTCAGGCCTATCTGCGCGAAGCGGCAGTGTTTGTCCTGCCGTCCCGGAGGGATCCGTTCGCCCTTGTGCTTCTAGAAGCGTTGGAAGCTGGCTGCGCCATCGTCGGCTCCGATGTTGACGGCATACCCGAGGCTCTAGCGCACGGCAGAGCCGGCCTGCTGGCTGCCGTCAACGATCCGAAAGACCTGGCAGACAAGATTTTGCAGGTGCTGATGGACGAAGAATTAGCACAGCGGCTGCGGGCGATGGCACGCGAGCGCTCGTCGTCCTTCACGGTCAATAGAATGTCGCAGAATTACTTGACGTTGTACCGCTCCTTAGTCTGCTGACGTGCGGCACGCCAAACGATTGCTCGGCTTTGCGCTGCTTCCCGCGTTATCGATGTTGGCCAGCCTTGTTTTGTTACCACTGATCAGTCAGCGGTTCGGATCGTCGGGCTGGGTGGCGTTAGGCCTGGGTCAAAGTATCGGAGCACTTGTGAGTGTAATCGTGGGCATGGCTTGGCCAATCATCGGTGGCGACGCCGTTGCGCGAGCCGACGGATTGCCTGCTCGACGTTCGCTTTATCGATCAAGTACCTACTCGAGGCTTGTGCTGCTCGCAGTGATGTTGCTGATGGCGTGTCCACTGACTGCGATAGCAGCGGATGGCTATCGATTGACTACCACCTTGTTCATGGTGGGCATCTCGCTCAACGGCCTCACTGCGGCCTGGTATTTCGCCGGAGTGGGAGAGCCGCGGCATCTCGTCGTCAATGAGGGTGTCACTCGTTTGGCTGGCTACGCCCTTGCTCTGGGCGGAATGTTGATTGGCGCGCCCTTAATCTGGTACGCGGCGGCTACGGTGCTGAGCGGTGGCACCGCGGTCGCGCTTAATTGGTTCACCATCATGGGAATGAGCGCCTTCCGCTCACCTGGGGGTTGGACCACAGCAGTGCAGGTGATTCGAGAGCAATTCCGAGGAACCGTCTCGCGGCTCCTCCAGGCCGCCTTCACGTTCGGTGGCCCTTCGATCTTTGCGGTTGTCGCTCCCATGCAGCTCCCAATTTTCACGGCGATCGATCAAGTGCAGAAGGCTGGCAACAACACGCTCAACTTCTTACCTCAAGCGTTCATCCAGTGGGTGGGATTAGCCGAAAACCATCAGAGGCGGAGCCGCATGACTCGATGTGTTTACCTCATGGCGATAGCGTGCGCATCCCTCATTCCTGTCTGGCTGCTTGTCGGACCGGTTGCCTTCCGTTTTCTTTTCGCAGGCCAAGTCCGACTGCCACTATGGGGGCATCTGCTGCTGATCCTCGCGATAGCAGCGATCCTGTTCAATGCGTCCATCGAGTTGCTCCTGTTGATTCCCCTCGGTTTTTCGAGGGTTGTCTACCTGGGCAATTCAGTAGCGTCGTTACTAGGGATCGCCCTTGTTGGCCTTGGTGCACTGCTTTATGGCCCCTTCGGTGCAGTTGCGGCGTGGATTTCGGTTCACGTTCTGCTGCTCGTCTACTACCTGAATCAGTTGGCACGACGCCACACAGTGCGCCGCGAAGCGTAACGCTGCGCCGAGCAGTCACAGTCGCATCACGCTGTGCTGGCCGCCGGTGCCGTGAAGTGATGAGGCGAAAAAGTATTGCCGGTCTTGCGAGACGGGCCTAGTGCCAATCGGGAACGCGGAAGTCACGGAAGTCTGCTGCGTGCCGTTTCGCGTCAGCACCGCCGAGACGCTTCCGTTAGCGGCATCGAACGTCTTGACGAACTCTCCTGCAGGAGCTTCGTAGCCCTGAGCTGTGCCACCTATCGTGACCGTGATAGTGGCTGGGGCAGTGAGATACGACAGAAGCTCTACCCTGTGAGAGGGCGTGGCTACCGAACTGCCGTGCCACGTTGACTGCGACATGAGCCGTGTCTGCCCACACCGGTAGGTGGCGCCTGTCAGTGGCTGGTCGCGGTGCGACAAGAACAGAGCATCTTCTTGAATGGCGGGAAAAGAACCGGTTTTCCACTTCTCGGCATAGTAGGCAGTTATGGCGAGGGGAGCCCAGCCGTGGGCGACCGACGGCGCATGCTGCGTGCCTTCGGTAAAGTCATTCCAAGTAATTGCCTGCACCATGTCCGAAGAGTCGCGAATAATCTTGTTCCATGACGCGCGGATTACACCGGAGTTCAGGGACTCGTCGTAGCTTGCTGTATAGGGCTGCACCCGGGCCACCAGCGACTGGCCGCACCACTTCTTGCCAGCCGACCGCGCGAAAACGGGTGACATTGCAGCTTGGTTTGACGCCGAGTTGAGGATGTTGACGTCGGCGCCAACGGTCCAAGACCCCAAATATTCTGATATGGGGGCATAGGTGTTGACATTCGACTGATTGGCGTTCAACAGGATCGCGGCGAACACCACGCGTTCGGCTGGGTGCCGCGCCTCGATGGCGCTCATGAGAGCCTGCCATTGCGTTGGGGTCTTTCCTTCTGCCTTGAAGCAGGAGATGAGATATCCTCCGGATTCGGTGTGGTAAGAGCAAGACTTGCCAATGAAGTAGTCGAGCGCCGCCGCAACCTCTACAGCAGAGTTGTTATTGACGGCCGTGGCAGTATCGATCATGGGAATGATGTAGAAACCAGAGTTCAAAGCAACGGCCGCGTCCACCAGGCGAAGGTACCGAGTCCAGACCGCATCCCCCCGGACGATGCTCATGATGTTGACGAAGAAGCCATCAACGCCCATTGTCTGCGCTGCCCGGATTTCAGCCTTCATGTCCTCCAGCAGGTAGTCCCCTGTGATTGGAGCGCGCTCGAGTGGGCGGTCCCGGAGCCAACCGCCGTAGTTCGCGTGTTTGCCGCTTTCACCGCTAGCGGCAAGGTAGTGGATGGCGTAGTAGTCGCCTGACGGCACCTGGTTGTCAATAGAGCGTGGATTCGGTGAGAAGTAATGAGCAAACAATTTTCTGCGGCTCGGCACCACCGACCGCTTGAAGAACAACCCTGGGTCGGGGCTGCCCGTGGTTGCCGTCGTGACTGCTGCTGTTTGCGCCGTCGCCAGCGACTGCACCTGGCCTGGTGTGAGGGCCGTCGAGAAGATAGCGACCTCATCGAGAGTGTTGTCGCCATAGTGCTCAGCTCGGTTGATGACTAGCGGAGCCGCGTTCGTGGGCGTTAGGGCAGCGCTGAGTGGCGTGGTTGCAACCAAGACGCCGTTCTTGTACCACCGAATGGCGGCTCCGTCGTAGGTCAGGGCCCAGTGAGCCCAACTGCCTAGCGGGGACACCATTCCAGGCGGCGTCAACACTTCATGCGCCAATCCCATGATCTGGAAGCCAAGCGCACCAGTTTCTCCGTCACGGAACAGAATCCATCCTTGTGCAGCGGTACCCTTGGACGCAATACCGGGCCAAGTCTTCACCGCAGCATAATCTGCCTGCATTCGAAAGACGATGGACCAGGTGCGACCGGCGCCCGTCCTGAGGTTTAGTCCCGATCTGTGCGGCACGGTCACCCGGCCCTGAAGTTGGGCATAGAACTTGACTGATGTACTGCGGTCCGACATTCCGGAGGGCTTTCCTAATTCGAAGCCACCGGCGTAGGTGCCCGCGGTGTTGCCAGTCTCGTCGGTCGCGCGCGTCCCGGTCGCCTCCCCTAATCGCAGATACAAGAGCGGGGTCATCGCCATTACCCTCGCCCGATAATTCGTACTTTGCATTTCTGCGGACGCCCATCCGGGACTAACCCCTGTCACGGCGGCAAGGGCGAGTCCTCCTGAAAACTGCATGAAGGTCCTGCGAGAGAGATTACTCATAACGACTTCCTGTTGGGGTTGGTTCACCCCCGAAGCCGCGCTGAATTGTTCTCTTTCGATAGTGTGCGACCTGATTGCTCTTCGCTGTCCGCAAAGGCTTGGTCTATAAAGAATAAACTACATTTGTGGCTTCTATGAACGAATGCATATCTCGACTGGCACGGGCGGAGCGTCACCGGGAACGAGCCAGCGATGCGACCGCTTGACCGTCGGGCGTAGCGGCCGTGGTGCTCGCCTATCCTTGGCGTAGCGGGAAGGCGTACAGGCGAGCGAAGGTGGAGGCGACAAGATCCGGGGGGAGGGCAGACCAAGCACCAGGCGGCCCTATGGAGGGCAGCCTTGGTCGGTCAGCGGTCACCGGCGCGGAACGACGATGTGCCGGCGGTGGTTGACGACCCTGATGTTCGCGTGCCTGCTGCTGGCGACGGCCCTTGGGTGTTCGTCAGGCGGGCCACCAGAGTCAGATGCGGAGGTCCCTGATCACCAGTTGTGGTTCACGAAGTCCACCAAGGAGTCAACCCGAAAGTACTTCGCACACTATTTCGGTCCAAGCCCACGCTCTGCTGACAACCTTGCCCCGGACTACTACACCCGCAACTTCTTAAGCGCGTCGGGTGAGGAAGGGAAGCATGCGGCTTACGGTGGCTTCTGGCGTGACCGGCCGCTTGAGCGACCCCCCATCTCTGGGGACTTCCGCCTTCAAGATGCCAAGTGGGAAATCTCAACTGCACAAGCCATGGGGGTCGACGGCTTCCTGGTCAATATCTTAGGTCTGAACGACTCCTCATATAAAGTATATGTGACCCTTGTAAACGCCGCCGTTGAACTGGATTCCCGTTTTAAGATTGTGCCGATGGTCGACGCAAACGGGGAGGCGGCGGCCGCTGCCACTCCTGAGCAGTGGGGTGCTGCCATGACCTACTTCATTGGTAAGTCATCCTCGTACTCTTTGCCTGACGGTCGCTTCCTCGTGGCCTCTTTCGCGGCTGATAAGAAGGCGCCTTCGTGGTGGAGCGATCGACTGTCGGCGATCTCGTCCGTCAACGGTGTTCCAGTGGCCTTCCACGCAGGCCTGTTAAACCTGAGCGCCATCGACGCATTCGCCCCCATCGCCAGCTTCATCGGTCCCTGGAGCTATGGTGCCGATCCGGCCGCCATCAGGTCCATCTGGCCTCAGGCGGCCGCGATAGCGCGGGCTTCCGGAAGCAGTTGGATGGGCTCGGTGCTTACGCAAAACGTGCGACCGAGCCAGGCGACCTTCGACGAGGCGGCGAACTCGGAGGCGTTGCGGGCCTCGTGGTCACGGGTCATCTATGAACGAGCCGACCTGGTGCAGGCGGTCACGTGGAACGATTTTTCGGAGGGGGGCCAGCTGGTGCCTTCGGTAGCCAGAGGTTGGGGACCCGCGGCCATGGCCGCCTATTACGCGGAAGAGTGGAAGACTGGCGTGTTGCCGAGAATTCTGCGCGATGTGGTCATCGTCTCTCACCGCGATCAGCCTCTGGAAGGTGCGTCGTACCAATCACGTCAGACGGTGCTCATGACCAGGAAAGCGAGCGATGGAGCGACCACGCCATTGCGGGACGAGGTAGAGGCGATCACCTACCTCACGGCACCGGCGGAAGTCACTGTTGTCGTAGCAGGCGTCACCACCAGCTACGTCGCCCCTGCCGGCGAGCACGCGATGACATTCCCAATCGGGACGGGATTAGTGTCGGCCTCCGTCAGTCGAAACGGAGTAGAGGTCGCGGCAGTAGACTCTCCGTTCAACATCAGCAAGACGCCCGTTTCACAGGATCGTCAGTACTTCTTTGCCTCTTCACTCGACGGGACAATCGGTCAACATCCTTTGATGACCCGATGATATCCAGGCTCTGGATGAGGGCCACCTGAAGCGGTAGGACGTCAAGCGCACTAGTACTCGGTAGGCG
Source organism: Propionibacteriaceae bacterium (assembly GCA_035634295.1). Taxonomy (GTDB): domain Bacteria; phylum Actinomycetota; class Actinomycetes; order Propionibacteriales; family Propionibacteriaceae; genus Microlunatus. The sequence continues at coordinate 26,209 of DASQDG010000077.1, forward strand.
TGTGAGTTGCAGGTGACCGAGGCGCGCACAACGGAGGCAGGAGATGCGGTCGGCATGACAGGGCAGCGACTCCAGGGCCGCCAACGTACAAACCGCCGGAGGCGGTTAGCCGAGCGGCTAGTCAATTCAGTGTCGTGGCTTATACCCAAGGATCCTGAGCTCACAGTGGTGTATGGCCTCACGGAGTCCGAGGACGGCGCCTTGGCGGTGTTGTCGGCGCTGGTGGAGCGCGGATATTCACCCGTGCGTCTGAGCGATGCGCCAACAAGGGCCTACACGATGCCGGATGTGCGGTATGCGCGCAAACTCTCCATCAGTGGGCTCTGGTTCTTCTGGCGTGCTGGCCTTGTATTCACCAGTCACGCGCTCTACGGCGGGCGGGCTGCTGTCAGAGGCCAGCGGATGGTGCTCCTGTGGCACGGCGAGGTGGTCAAACCGGTGGGTCGATTCGACGGAGACCGGGGAATCCCCGCCGATGTCGCTCCTGTTTGTTCCCCCACGGGGCGCGCGTACCGGGTCGCCGAGTTCGGGCTGCATCCGCGGCAGGTACCCGTGGTAGGAGCCCCGCGAAATGACCGATTGCTATCGGCGGTTCGACGAGACGTTCGTGAACGGCTTGGCTGGGCGATGGACGACGTCGTCTGGTTGTGGCTCCCGACCTATCGCACCGTCGTTCGCGGCGTCGGCCGGCCGGCCGGCCCTGATACACCAAGCGGCCTGCCGTTCAGTGGTGACGATCTCGCGGCCTTGGACGTACTCTTAGTCGCTGAAAATGTGCAACTGGTGATTAAGCCCCATCCGTTGGCTCAGCAAGCGATTGGTGGCCGCTACCGGAACATTCGAGTCCTGCCTCAGTCTGTCGTCGAGGAAGAGGGAAACTCGTTGTACGAGATACTAGCGGCCAGCGACGGGCTGGTCACCGACGTGTCAAGCGTATGGTTGGACTACCTTTTGTTGCAGCGGCCAATCGTTTTTGCGTTTCCTGACATCGAAGAGTATCGCTTGCGCCGTGGCCTGAACCTCGAGCCGTATGAGGATTGGGCCGCAGGTCCAATAGTGGCTGATGTCGATGCTTTTGCTCGAGCGCTCGCGCGATTGCGGGGGAGCGCTGACCCTTATGCGCACCGTCGCGAGGCGATGCTGAAGCGCTTTCACAGCCACGTTGACGCCAACAGCGCTGAGCGCCTGCTGGATTGGCTAGGTCTCTCAGGGCCTCGGAGGGCGGGTGGCATGAGATGGTCCGGCACGTCGCCGTCATCAAACTCTTCAGGGAGCCCGTAGGCGACCACGACGCAGACTGTCACAGAACCGCTGCCTGCGCTCCTGCTCCGCTCAAGGGCCGACTTGGCGACTGGACGTTGCGTGCCGCCAGACCAGATATGATCTGGTGCGCACGGGACTCCGCTTGGCCGGCGGTCTTGCATGGGCTGTTTTGCGCTGGGCCGACCGTTCCTGCGCAGTGGTCTGCTAGGGCCCTAGCTGCAATATAAGCAATAGAGGGGAGCGGCCGAGACATGGAACCGCGTGACTATCTAAGTCTCCTTCGACGGCGCTGGCGAAGTATCGTCCTGGTCGCTTTGGCGACGCTCGCCGCTACGGCGGCAATGACGTTTCTGCCAACCCCGCAGTACACAGCTTCTGCGCAACTCTTCTTCGGGGTGCCCGGCGGTGAGTCGGCCAACGACCTCGCCTCCGGCTCAACGTTCACCGAAAGGCAAATGACCTCCTACGCAAGGGTTGCTACCTCACCTATCGTTCTGGAGCCGGTCATCGATGAGCTGGACTTGACAACGACTACGTCCGCCCTTGCTACGCGAGTGACCGCGACAGCTCCGCTCGACACCGTGATCCTAGAGATTTCGGCGACCGACTTCGAACCGGACCAAGCTGCGCGGATCGCCAATGCGGTGGGGGAGCAAGTGGCCTCGGTGGTCGGCGATCTCGTTCCGCAGCGGTCCAACGTTCCTTCCGTCCGAGCCACGATCTTCGCCAGAGCCGAACCACCACTGTCACCATCGAAGCCTCGCGTGCCCCTCAATCTGGCTATGGGCACGGCCTTGGCCTTGGTGTTAGGCGTTGGTTCAGCGTTGTTGCGGCACGCACTGGACTCACGCATCCGGAGCGAGCAGGACGTCACTGACATGACAAACAGCGCCATCTTGGGCGTCGTTCCCCTAGACTCCAATAACAATTCAGTCGTCGCTATGCATGCCGACCCAGGAGGCGCGCGCTCCGAGGCCGTCCGTCGACTGCGAGCCAACCTTCGCTTCAATGATCTCGCTCAGCAGGTCAAATCGATCGTCATCACGTCTTCCATTCCTCGCGAGGGGAAGTCCACTACCGCAGTCAACCTTGCTGTTGCCATGGCAGACACCGGTTCGCGAGTGGTTCTGGTCGACACCGACCTGCGTGCTGGCACTCTCGGTCACCTGCTCGCTGGCGAGGGAGGCGTTGGATTGTCCGACGTCCTGGCCGGTGACGCTACTCTCGCGAGCGCGCTCAGGCCGGCTCGCAGACTTGGTCTGGACATCCTTCCAGCAGGGCAGCTGCCCCCTAACCCCAGTGAACTGTTGGAGTCCGATGCTATGTCCTCAGTGATCAAGGAGCTGTCTGCGGCCTACGACATGGTCCTGCTAGATAGCCCGCCGTTGCTGCCGGTGTCTGACGCGTTAGTGATTAGTAAGGCTGCAGGCGGAACGCTGCTGGTTGTGGGCGTTGATCGTATTCATCGACCGGAGCTAAGGGCGTCCTTGGAGTCGCTGTCGACCGTTGACGCCAACCTGCTTGGTCTAGTGCTGAACAAGATCGCCAGGCGCGACACGAGCGCATATGTCTACGACGCAGGTTATCCGACCACCTGGGAGGTGCCAGCGTCGCCACAGGGTTCGGTTCATGGGGAGGCGGAGCGGCCTCGTCCTGAGCAACAGGCGGCCGAGAGCGGGAAACGTGTCCCCTCAACTGAGCCACCTTCGTAGCGAACCTGTTGAAGGACAGAGCGTTCTGCCTGACGTTCCGCCAGAGCAACTCTGACCATGCCAACCGTCATGTGGAACCGTCCCGGCTTCTGATCCAGGTGGTGAGCACGCCGCGCAGCACTTCACGCGGACTCATCCGCTGTACATTTGTCCACTCCAGCGAGCGAGAGGTGCGGGCACGTCATGCGTCCTGCCGGCACGGTGACCGTGACGGTCGTGATCTCCACACTCGACCGGCCGCACCAGCTATCCCGCTGCCTTGCTGCGCTGGCGGCCGGAAGCCGGCGTCCGGAGGCTGTAGTCGTGGTGGATCAGGGCGTGAGCCCCAGCGCGGAGGCCGTCCAGTCGGCTCGTGCCGCTGGGCTCGTCGTCAGCCACCTTTCCCAGCCGCGATTGGGACTGTCCGCCAGCCAGAATGAAGGCGTCAGTGCCGCAAAGACGAGCGTGGTGGCTATCGTCGACGACGACTGCGTGCCTGATCGTCAATGGGTGGAGATTGTCTGGCGGTCCTTCGTCGCCGCTGACGGCCCCCTGCTCCTCACCGGACGCGTCTTGCCGCTGCCGGTGCAGGGTGATCGGGTCGCCCCCTTGTCGGTGCGAGATAGCGAGCAGCCGATGACCTGGACGCGGCCGCCCATGCCTTGGCGCATCGGCACGGGCGGCAACTTCGCAGTGGACCGGGAGCGCTACTTGGCGGTAGGGGGCAACGACACCCGGCTGGGCACGGGCAGTCCCGGGCGCGGCGGCAACGATCTCGACCTGTTCTACCGGCTCGTGCGCGCGGGCGCCACGGCGCGCTACGAACCGGACCTCGTCGTGCAGCACGAACGGGCGACGGCTGCCGAGTTTGCGCAGCGTCGCGGCAGCTACGGGTACGGCGTGGGAGCGATGCTGGGCGTCTGGCTCAGGCGCGGCGACCTCCGTGCTGTGCTGGTCTTCGCGGCCTGGCTGCGACTGCGGGCGAGGCTCGGCTGCTCCCGGCGCTCCAACGGTGGGATTCGCCACGAGCTCCGGGTGCTTAAGGGAACGCTTCAGGGTCTGCTACGCGGGGCCCAACTGCCCCCCTTGCCGCCGCGCGACCGTGGTTGACGCGCCGCTGCGCGCTCCAGTTGCGTTGCCCGGGCAACGGCCGGGACCCGTACCCCGAGTTTCCATCCTGATTCCCGCCTACAATGCCGCTGACACCGTTGGCGAGGCGCTGGAGTCAGCCCTCAGCCAGGTCCCGCCGCCGCACGAGGTGATCGTCAGCGATGATGGGTCCGATGATGATCTTGACGGCGCGCTCAAGCCTTTCCTCGGGCGTCTGCGTGTGGTTCGGGGCCCCAATGGTGGGCTGGCGGTTGCGCGGAACCGCGCGGCCGCGGTTGCGACCGGCGACCTGCTCGCGCTGCTCGATGCCGACGATGTGTGGCTGCCCGGCCGGGCGGCAGCGTTCGCCTCGGCTGGCGTATCGCGGCCGGACCTGTCCGTGCTGACCACAGACGCCGTGGAGACCCGAGACGGCGTGCGCACGCCCGGGACCTATTACGGCATCCGTGACTTCCCCACCGAGCGGCAGGACCTGGCGATACTGGCCAGCAACTTCATTTTCGGAGCCGGCGCGATTCGAACGGAGGCCTTCACAGCAGCGGGGGGCTACCGAGCGGGCATCCGGTACGCCGAGGACTGGGACCTGTTTATCCGGCTGCTGCTGACGGGGCACCGCGCAGGCCTAATCGAGCAGCCGCTGTACGACTACCGCCGGCGGGCAGGCAGCCTCACTGACCAGAAGGTCGAGCTGTCTCTGGCGGTGCTCGCACTCCTCGCCAAGGCTCGCTCACGCGGGCTCACGCCGGAGCAACAGCGGCGCCTGAAGCTGACGCAACAGCAGTGGCGGGAAACGGCGGCCCGTGCCGCCCGTCGAACCGGTGATCCGCGACGCCGACGGCTGGCCCTTCGAGCGGCGGTTGGATCCCGGGCAACGCCAGCGATGCGAGCCCGTCTATTGGCGGCGACGTTGTTGCCGGGGAACCTAGTGCCCGGAAGGCCCAGACGCCGATGACGTCCCCCGTCCGACTACTGCTAAGAAGGGCTGCTGCCCGCTGGGTGAATGAGCGAGTCTTTCCCGTCGGGGGTGTTGCCAGGGATCGGCGACTCTTGCGACGGGCGCTCACGAGCGTACCCGTCGGACGAGCATTGGTCGTAGGGCCGAACATTGCGGCTCGCCAGGCCCTGCGAGGAGCCAAGGTGGACGTCGCCGGAACTGTTCCGCAAGCCCCCGAGGTCAACGTGTGCTCAACGGTCCGCACGGTTGGATCACTACCCCCCGAACGCTGGGACACCGTTGTGATCGCAGATTCGGGTGAGCAACTGGAGGAGCGCCTGCCCGCGGTCCTGCCGGCTTGCCGACCAAACGCGTGGCTGGTTGTCCTTCGCCGGGACCGACGCCTGGCACAAGCCGACGAGTCCGCCCTGCTGCGCGTCGCCTCGATCCAGGCGACCCTGACCAGCGGCCGCCACCGACTCTGGTTGGCGAGGGTGCATTTGTGACAGCGCTGATCTTGATGTATCACCGCGTTGCGCACCCCGTGCAGGATGCTTACGGTCTGTCCGTTGCCCCGGACCGCTTCGCCAGCCACGTGGAGCACCTGCGCCGCCTCAATTGTGTCGTGCCCCTGACCGAGATTCTCCGTCCCACGACCTCGCTCCAGGTTGCCATCACCTTCGATGACGGCTACGCCGACAACGCGACGCAGGCGGCTCCGCTGCTCGTCGAGGCCGGGTTGCCAGCGACCTACTTCATCACGAGCGGACGCCTGGGGGGTCAGCACTTCTGGTGGGACCGGCTGGCGGCCGGCGTCTTGAGGCCTCCGGCGGGGCGGACCGGGATCGACGTCACCGTCGACGGTCGTGACCTGTGGCTCGCACTAGACGATGAAGGCGCCTGCCGTGCCTCCCTGCGGTTCCTCCACCGACGACTTCGGCCGCTCCCGCCCGATGAGTTGCTGGCCACGGTGGCCGAGGTGCTGCAGACACTGCAGGCGCCCGAGCCGCCTGTAGACGCGTCTAGCATGACCGTCGACCAGCTGGTGGCGTTGAGTCGTTTGCCTCTCGTCGAGATCGGTGCGCACACCCGGACGCACCTGCAGCTCGGCGGCCAGACCCCCGCGTTGCAGCGCAGTGAGGTGATCGGATCTCTGATGGACCTCAGTGGCCTCCTCGGCAAGAGCGTCACCAGCTTCGCCTACCCGTTTGGGAGCGAGCTGGCCATCGGTGACCTGGCGCCGCGGCTTGCCCGGGAGGCCGGATGCGTCCTCGCCTGCAGCACCGAGCGTGCCCCTGTAACGCCGTCATCGGATCCCCACCGGCTACCCAGGCTCAATGTCGAGAACTGGGACGTGTCGGAGTTTGCCGCGCAGCTTCAGAGTCTTGCCGGTGGCGGTCAGGCGCGCTCACACGGCGTGCGTCGTCGATGGAAAGGAAGATTATGAAGCTCCACTCCCTGCGCCACGTGATGAGCCGACTTCCCTGGGCGCGTCGACTGTTCGTGACTGCCCGCTTCGGGGGCCTTGGGCGGGTCGAACCGCTCACTCCCTGGGGTGTCCAACGGGGCCTTCCCGTGGACCGGTGGTACATCGAGGCTTTCCTCGAGGCTCATGCGGGCGCCGTCACCGGTCATGCGCTCGAGGTGAAGGAGGACGCTTACGCGTCGCGACTCGGCGCCGTGGCCGTTGACGTGGTCGACATCGACGCCGACAACGACCAGGCGACTTTGGTAGGCGACCTCTGTGCAGCGGACACTTTGGAGCAAAGCCGCTACGACATCGCTATCGTCACGCAGACCCTTCAGCTCGTCGACGACCCCGAGGCCGCACTCCGCAACCTGATCGGAAGCCTGAAAGCGGGCGGCTCCCTGCTGGTCACGGTGCCGTGCCTAAGCCGACTCGCCAACTCGAGCGACAAATGGCGGTGGACACCAGTGGGGTTCACTTATCTGGCGCAAGCGGTAGCACCGCCTGGGGCCCATATTGAGGTCCGAGGGTTCGGCAACAGCCTGGCAGCTCGAGCTTTCCTGTTTGGACTGGCGGCCGACGACCTCACCACTGCAGTCCTGGAGGCGCACGACGCGGAGGTTCCCATGGTTGTCGGCGCCCTCATCAAGCTCCCGTAGGGATGAGGCTCGGTACCCGGCGGCGCTGGCCGCCCATTCACATCTTCGTGATCTGGTCAGAAGCCCGGCACGAGGAACATCGCATCCTCCAGGACCTGGCTGCACGATTCACCCTTCTCGATCTCGTTGAGGTCGTCTGGTCACCGGGGGACACCTTCGCCGCCAACCTGTCCCGCATGTACGGCGACGACCTCCCGCCCAACTCCGCCAAGGAGCTGCACAGCGGAACCGCTCCCTTCCTCGCCGTCCTGGTCGAGGACCGACGGCCCCGATACCGGCCGAGGCGCACCAACAAAGGGGTCCGGATACTCAACGCTTCGGTCTTCGACGCGCGTCGCCAGTATCGACAGTGGACAGGAGGAGGATACCGGGTGCACGCGAGCGACTGCGTGGCCGAGACGAGGCGCAACGTCGCCCTGTTGTTCGGTGAACAGCTCGAGACGTTTCGCGGGCGGCACGTCACTTTCCCCACTACTCCCCGTGTATTGCGAGCTGACCTGGCCGGAACGAACGGTTGGACATCCATGACCCAGCTCCTCACCGTCCTCGAGACGCACGGCGGACGCGGCAGAGTCGACCGCGGCGATGGGTTCGCGCTCGTGGCCCGCGATGCCTGGTGGGTCAAGCAGGCCATCGGAGGGCGGGAGCGCTCGCCCGACACCAAGGAGGTCCTCGTCGCCGGTGACCCGGTGAACGTCACCGTCGTCCCCAGCCTCTGGGGGGGGATCGACGGGCTACTGGCTCCGCTCAGCATGTGCCGACCGACGTTGGGACGGTTCATTCGCGCCGGCCTACGGAAGTTAAAGCAGGCCATCGGCGCTGGGGGCAACCGTCGTTGAGCCACCTCCAGCAGCTCCTCGTCGGTCCGAGCGGCGGTCCGGTGAAGTAGAGTTTCGCCGTGCGAGAGCAACTGGACAGGTTGAGGCGAGGCCGTTGGTACTACCGCCGTCCAGTCACTACGGCTGCCGTCGGCGCCGTCGCGGTCATGGGTACGCTGCTTGCGCGCGCTGTCCTTCCTCCGTCAGCGCAACCTTCTGGGCCTGGATGGGTCGTTGTCGGAAGTGCCGGTGCGTACGTCACCCTCCGGCTCGGCTCGGTGTCGGGACTGAGCAAGAAGTTCAAGCACACCTATCTCGACTGGCTCGGTGGAGATGTTGACGACGCGCAGACGTGGATGCTCTCGGCGCTTGGTGGTGGTGGCACCCTCGTCCTTGGGCAGTTGGCCAGTCGTGCACTCCGCGGCCGGTGACACCGGTTTTGAGACGCTCACGCAGCACCAGCATGGCGTTGATGCGAGGTACGGAGTGGGCCTGGCGACCTTGTAAGGTAGCCGGGTGTCCCTTCCCGCCGAGCGCTGGACTGAGAATCGTGCCGGCGGTGGGGGCCTGCTGCAGCTGCGCGAGGTCTGGGTCGCCCGCGAACTGATCTGGTTCTTTGCGCTGCGCGATTTTCAGGTGCGCTACAAGCAGGCGGTCGTCGGGGTGGCCTGGGTCGTCGTGCAGCCCGTTGTCACCGTGGTGGCGTTCACCGTAGCGTTTCAGCACATCGCGCGAGTCGAGACGTCGGGCATCCCGTACCCGGTGTTCGCGTTGGCTGCTCTGCTGGGCTGGACCTACATCTCGCAGTGCGTGTCCCGGGGCAGCGAGGTGCTGGTGACCAATCCTGCCCTGGTCAGCAAGGTCTACTTCCCTCGCCTCGTGGCACCCCTGTCGGCGACACTGCCGAGCTTGGTCGACCTCGGCGTGGGTCTGGTCCTTCTCGCGGTGCTCAGTGTGGTCTATGGCGTTATCCCGACGCCCGCGCTGTTGCTGCTTCCAGTCTGGCTGCTCCTGCTCGTGCTTACGGCGCTCGGCCCTGTTCTGCTGCTGGCTGCATTGAATGTCCGCTACCGGGACGTCCGTTACGTCGTCCCCCCGCTCCTGCAGGCACTGTTGTTCCTCAGCCCGGTGGCTTATTCGGGCGTGGGATTGCAAGGGACGTCTCGCCTGCTCTACGCACTCAACCCAGCGGTCGGCCCGTTGGAGTTCGGTCGGTTTGTCTTGGTGGGGGGGCCGTGGCCAGGTTGGCAGCTAGCCCTGTCGGTGGGCGTGGCCCTCGTTATTGCACTGATCGGATTGGTGTACTTCCAGTCCGCGCAGCGAGCCTTCGCGGACTACATCTGACATGGATCGGGTGCAGGTTGAGCAGATAAGCAAGATGTACCGGCTGGGCCAAGGTCGCAATCTGCGAGAGTCCCTCGCGGGGCTGTCCATCCGTCGACGCCCAGAACGCCAGCAGCCGCTGTGGTCGTTGCGGGATGTCAGCTTCACTCTGGCCGACGGTGAGGCCCTCGGCATCGTGGGGCGCAACGGCGCTGGCAAAAGCACGTTGCTCAAGGTCCTGATGCGGATCACCACCCCGACCGCAGGGGTGGCGCGCACACGAGGCCGCGTGGCCGCTTTGCTAGAGGTAGGCACCGGCTTCCACCCCGAGTTGACCGGACGAGAGAATGTATTCCTCAACGCCGCCGTTCTGGGGATGTCTCGGGCGCAGACCCTCGCCCGCTTTGACGAGATTGTCGACTTTGCTGGCACCGAGCGCTTCCTCGACACCCCAGTGAAGCGCTACTCGAGCGGAATGTACCTGAGATTGGCGTTTGCCGTAGCGGCTCACCTGGAGCCCGACATCTTGATTGTCGACGAAGTACTGGCGGTGGGGGACGCGGAGTTCCAACGCAAATGCCTGACCCGCATGTCGTCCGCGGAGGAGGAAGGCCGCACAGTCGTCTTCGTCAGCCACGACCTCAACACATTGGCTCGACTCTGCCGTCGGTCGCTGTGGCTAGAAGCTGGCCAGGTGCGAGATGACGGTCCGACAGATCGCGTGATGCGGGACTACCTCAGCGCTGGTTTCGCCCCAGCCGCGGACCACGGAACCGGTCAGTTCTCCGCCGCCGGGCCTGTGCGGCTGCTCGGCGTGCACGTGGGTTCACCAGCGGCCGCGGAGGCAGGCGCGTTCCTGCGCGACGATCCGCTGCAGATAGTCGTGGATCTCGAGGTCGGCGAGGAGCAGCTGGGCTTGGACATGGCCATATATGTGTCCAACAGCAGAGGAGTACGCATCCTTGACGAGGTGTTGAGCGACAGTCTCGTGGAGCGCCTTCCCGTGGGCCAGCATCAGTTCACTTTGGACGTCCCTCCGGTGCTCAACACCGGTCAGCACGTCGTCGGGGTGTGGATCGGCGCGGGCACGACCGATCTGCTAGACGAGCCTGCGGCCGCGTCGTTCGAGCTGTTCGGGAGCAACCGAAAACGACCCGAACGCGCCGTTGCCTTGGACCTACCCTTCCGCAGGACGCGCTAGCGCCGTGACCGAGTCCCGCTGGCGTCATCCGCGCGTGCCGTCCGCCGCCACGGTCCTGCTACTGCCCGAGTTGCCGTCGACGGCGCAGGTGTGGTCCGGGCCGTCTCGGTGGGTGGCGACCCTGGAGCGCTACGGCATCACCACCGTCGCCAAGACACCGGCGCGCCCCCCTCAGTCGTCTCGCGGGCGAGGCCGGACACGTCCAACATCGGGCGCCACCGCGGGCCTGGTGATTGCGCCTCCGTGGAGGGCCGTCCGCAGCGGCGCGGACGTCATTGTCGTGGAAGGGCGCGATCGTTGGCGGCTGCTGGCGCGTGCTGGGTTCCACACGGCGAGCTACGTTGCGCGGCGAAGTCCCTCGGGCGCCGTTCAGCTCCAACCACCGCGCCGGACCACCGTCGGAGACAACCTCCTTCAGTTGGGGCAGCGAGGAGGCGTACGGCGCCTCGTGATCAGCGCCATCCGCGGTCTCCGAGGGAGTTCTTATGTGACGGTGGGACATCGCACCAACACAACCCCCGCAGTCGTGGCGGCAGCTTATGGGCAGACAAGCAATGTCCTGCTGATTGCCGGTGAAGGTGTTGGCGGTCCTCGCCGCAGGAGCACCTTTCTGGTGGCGGAGGACGGTGGCCGCGCGACCTGGACGGCGGTCAAGGTCGCTGTTACGGGAAGCAGGTCGAGGGGTCGGCACGAGCAACAGGTTCTCCGGCAACTGCAAGAGGCTCGTGGCCTCGCGGGCTCCGTGCCTCGGCCAAAGGGTGAAGGTCAATTGGGACCCGTCTGCTGGTCTGCTGAGTCTGCGGTGCAGGGTCGGCCGCTGCGTCACAGCTTGCGTGCGGCACGGCCCGAGCGGATGGTGGCAACCCTGGGAGATCTGGCGGCGTGGTTCACCGCGCTGGCTGTATCAACCAGGAGGCCTGGCTCCGTCTCCCGGAGCCCTGCGGCCCTGGCCCTACGCGGAGAGTACGAACAACTTGCGGGACTGTGCGCGACACTTGGCGACGTTCCGGGCGTGCTGATCCACGGAGACGTCGGGACGGGCGGCAACGTGCTGATCGCCGACCAAGGCTTCAGCATCATCGACTGGGAAACGGCGCAGTACGACGGGCTTCCGCTAGCCGACCTGCTGCCCCTGCTGGGTCTCGCTCTTGCGGCCCTACGCGGTCACGCCTCAACTACCGCCGCGGCTCAATTCGTGCTGAGCCTGTTTGCCGGGCGCGAATCCGACAGCGCCTGGGTGCTGCCGGTGGTGCTCGATTACTGTAGACAGGTCGACGTGCCGCTCGCCCAAGCGGGTTCCTTAAGCGCTCTGGCGTGGGGACGGCAAGCATCGATGCGTCTGGTGCATCAGGAGCTCGTGATCCAAGACGGGCGGGTGCCTCACGACTGGGAGTCGCCCGCGGATGAAGTTGCCCGCAAGTGGCTCGGGCATTCCGACCTTGGCAAGGATTGGCCTGCTCTGTCGCTATGCGGTGCCGCATGACCAATGTCACTGCGCTCCGGGCAGGGCGGTTAAGCGTGTTCTCTAATCCAGATTTATTGACGTGCCTGCTCCGTCGAGGTCGCCGCAGTTGGACTGGGGCGCGCACTTGAGGATTCTGACGGTCGCGCCATATGTCCCCCACGACGCCATCAGGCATGCCGGCGGGGCCTATCTATTGCAACACCTGCACGAACTGGTGAAGCTCGGCAACGAGGCGACCCTGATCGCGCCGGGTACGGCTGCCCAGCGTGGAGCGCTCGCGTTATCTCCCTCTTGGCTGGACGTCTTGCTCGGGCCGCCGGCTGAATTCGGCAGAAGTCCCCTCAGAGTCGCCAGCGACGCCTTGTACAGGCGAGCGATGAACGCACCTCCCGCTCCATCCCACGAGGAGCTTCGCTCCGTTCTTGGCGCGGGACTGATCGAACGCGCCGGCGAAGCAGACGTCGTCGAACTGCATTGGGCAGGGTATGCACGCTTTGCGACGGTGCTACGGCGCGCCGGTGTGACGACGCCCGTCTGCGTACTCGAGCACGATGTCGAGCTCGACGCCCATGCCGAGCGAGTGCGTAATCTCTCCGCCGGCCTTCTGCGAACGCTGAAGCTGCTCCCCGCAGAGGTGGCGAGACGACAGGAGCGACGTGGGCTGCTCCATGCTCAACTGGTCGCGGTCTTTAAACGAGCCGACGAGCAGGTGCTGCGCCGCGCCGGCGTGACCACGCCCGTCCAAGTCCTTGATCCGTGGCTCGAAGAGCCCCATACACCGCCAACAACGCCACGGCCGCGCACCGCGTTGTTCACCGGCGCTTTGTGGCGGCGCGGGAACGTGGATGGTCTCGTCTGGTTTCTTGACAACGTGTGGCCAGAGGTCTTCGCTCAAGTTCCCAACGCGATTCTGCAACTCGTCGGTTCAGCGCCGACTGAGCGTCTCCAAGCGAAAGCGGCTTCGAGTCGCGGAGTCGAACTCGTGGGGGAGGTGCCCGATCTCATGCCCTACTACAGCAGGGCGTCGGTGTTCGTCGCGCCCCTTTTCGCTCGTGGCGGATTGAAGTTTAAAGTGCCGCAGGCCATGCTGTGCGGGCTGCCTGTGGTCGCAACCAACGTCGCCTGTGAGGGTGTGGCAGAGGTGGCGCCAAGCAACACGCTATGGACCGTGACTGATTCTGCCAAGACTATGGCAGACGGCTTGGTGTCGGCCTTCAAAGATGAGGCTGCAGCAGCTACCGTGGGTCAGTCGGCCGCCGAATGGTGCCGCGATCACTATTCTTTTTCCCGATCGATGGCCAGCCTGAACCAGGCTTACTCGACGCTGGCAGAGCACGCCGAAAGGAGCCGCGGCTCTGTCTAGGCGAGCCGTAACGCGTCCCCGTGGTTGTGCCTCTGCGCCGTCTTGTGCACTGATATTGTCTACAGGTGAAGGTTCTACTGACGGCGACCGTAACGCCGACGGTGGTCGGACATCTGCACATCTCCGACCCTGCGACCCGTCGCCGGCACTATCTCGGCAGCCTTCGTCGGTGGGTTCCGCTGGCGGCTCATCTGGGTGCCGAGTTGGTGCTCGTGGAGAACAGTGGCGAGGACCTGGCATCGTTGACAAAGGACGCCCTCGGCGAGATCCCTCAGCACGTGTTGTTGCTCCCTGCCGAGTTGCCGGCGCCGGAGCTAGTCCAGCGGGGCAAGGGAGCTACCGAAGCCGCGATGATGGACTTGTTCTGCGACCAATTCTTCGACGATCCGGCCGAGGTCTGGTTCAAGTGCACCGGACGGCTGTTCGTCAGTAACTTCTGTGAGTGCGTGCCCGCCCCACTGCCACCGCACGCCTTGGCCGCCCGTTTGTCGCTGAGACTTGACTACCTCGACTCACGGTTCTTCGGTGCCACGGCCCAACTCTGGCGGACACATTTCACTGGCGCCGGCGCAGAGGTGTGGGAGCCGGACGACTTTCCGATAGAGAAGGTGCTGGCGCGCCGCACGCTCACCGCCCTTGGCCAAGGGGCCCGTCTTGTGCGCTTCGCCACCCAACCGGCAATCGTTGGGCGTTCGGGGACGCACGCGCGCCGTACTTACAACAGCCCCGTCCGGAGTATCAAGAGGCTGGCTACCAACCAACTTGAGAACCTCCTAAAGGGACCGTTGAAGGGCAAGATGTACTAGCGGGACGCCTTGACCTTCAAGCCGTCGGTGATGTCTCTGACCGGCCCCGCCACTGCCGGTGAAAGACCCATGACAAGTGTACGAGAGCCACCTTCGGGCGCACATTACTTGATTTGCCCTCACCTGTCCCGTCTGACAGAATCGTACGGTTGCTCCGCCGGGGTCGCCGGGGTGTGCTGCGCGAGGATTCGCGGTGCGCACCGAACCGCGAGATCCTGGATAGTCCGGCCTGTTGGGTTGGACTCACCTCCTGGTTCAGCAGAAGAACGGGCGTGTGCTGCCGTCATGGCTGCGACACGCCCGACCTCGGGGGTGGGCGACATGAGCTTCGAGCTAGCGAACGAATTGGTCAAGAGAAGTAGCCGGTAGAACGAGACGAAGGACGAACTGTGGCGGGACAAAAGATCCGCATCAGGCTCAAAGCCTACGACCACGAGGTCATTGACTCCTCGGCGCGCAAGATCGTCGACACGGTCACGCGCACGGGCGCCCGAGTGGCCGGCCCGGTGCCGTTGCCGACCGAGAAGAACGTGTACTGCGTGATCCGTTCGCCGCACAAATACAAGGACAGCCGCGAGCACTTCGAGATGCGGACGCACAAGCGGCTCATCGACATCATCGATCCCACCCCGAAGACAGTCGACTCGCTGATGCGCCTCGATCTGCCCGCCGGTGTGGACATCGAGATCAAGCTCTGAGGATCGACATGTTGACCGAACGCAAAGTGAAGGGCCTGCTGGGCACCAAGCTCGGCATGACCCAGCTCTGGGACGAGAACAACCGCGTCGTCCCGGTAACCGTCGTCCAAGCCGGACCCTGCGTCGTGACGCAGGTGCGCACCCCGAGCTCCGACGGCTACAACGCCGTCCAGCTCGGCTTCGGCGCCGTTAAGGCCAAGCAGGTCACCAAGCCCTCTGCCGGCCACTTCGAGCGGGCCAACGTGACCCCTCGTAAGCACCTGGTCGAGATCCGCACCGTCGATGCCTCGGAATACACCTTGGGCCAAGAGCTGACCGCTGACGTCTTCGAGGCCGCCGAGGTGCTCGACGTCACCGGCGTAAGCAAAGGCAAGGGCACCGCCGGCGTCATGAAGCGGCACGGTTTCCACGGCCTCCGGGCCAGCCACGGTGTGCACCGCAAGCACCGTTCGCCGGGCTCCATCGGTGGCTGCGCCACCCCCGGCCGCGTGTTCAAGGGACTGAAGATGGCCGGTCGGATGGGCGTTGAGCGGGTCACCGTACAAAATCTCACCGTGCACGCTGTCGACGTCGAGCGCGGACTGATCCTGATCAAGGGCGCCATCCCCGGCAACAAGGGTGGCCTGGTTGTGCTGCGCAGCGCGGCAAAGAAGGGAGACCCGGCATGACCGAGACCCAGAGCGCACCGGCGACCAGCGGACCCCGGGTGGTCGAGGTGCTCGACGCCAAGGGACAGCCGACCGGTACGACCGAGCTCCCGGCACACCTCTTCGACGTACCCGCCAACATCCCGCTGATCCACCAAGTCGTCGTCGCCCAGCTGGCGGCGGCGCGGCAGGGGACCTCCAAGGTCAAGACCCGCGCCGAGGTCAGAGGTGGTGGCACCAAGCCTCACCGCCAGAAGGGCACAGGCCGAGCCCGCCAGGGCTCGATCCGAGCCCCGCAGTACGTCGGCGGCGGCATCGTGCACGGCCCGACCCCTCGCAGCTATGTCCAGCGCACCCCGAAGAAGATGATTGCCGCCGCACTGCGCGGGGCGCTCTCGGACCGGGCTCGCGAGGGCCGGGTGCACGTGGTCACCGACCTGGTCGGCTCGGAGTTCCCGTCGACCAAGGCCGTGCTGAGCACCCTTTCCGCCGTCGCCACCTCCCGCAAGGTGCTGGTAGTCATCGGACGCGACGAGGACGCAGCCTGGTTGAGCCTGCGCAACGTCGCCACCGTGCACGCGATCGCGGTCGACCAGCTGAACGCCTATGACGTGCTGGTCAACGACGAGGTGGTCTTCACCTCCGATGCACTGGACAGCTTTGTCGCTCGATCGGTGTCGCGCGGCGCGACGGCACCTGCGGTCACCGGGAGTGCAGGCGCGCCTGACGAGATTGAAGAGCCGACCAACGCCGAGCTCTCAGCGGAGACGGTCGCTGTCGAACAGTTCGAAGAGCCGACCAACGCCGAGCCCGCAGCAGAGACGGTCGCGGTCGAAGAGCCGACCAACGCCGAGCTGGCTGCCCAGGGCGACGAGGAGAAGGCATGAGCAACGCAGTGAAGATCCGTGACCACCGCGACATCTTGCTGGCACCCGTGGTGAGCGAGAAGAGCTACGGCCTGCTGGACGAGAACAAGTACACGTTCCTGGTCGCGCCGGACGCCAACAAGACCGAGATCAAGATCGCCGTTGAGGCCGTCTTCAAGGTGAAGGTCACAGGGGTCAACACGCTCAACCGCAGCGGCAAGAAGCGTCGTACGCGCGCGGGCATCGGCAAGCGTCCGGACACTAAGCGCGCCATCGTCTCGGTTGCCGACGGTCAGCGCATCGACATCTTCTCCTCACCCGCAGGCTGACGCGAGCAGACGAGGAAACAGAGGAAACCATGGGCATTCGTAAGTTCAAGCCGACATCGCCGGGCCGTCGTGGCAGCAGCGTTGCCGACTTCGTCGAGCTGACCCGCTCCACGCCGGAGAAGTCGCTGCTGGTCCCCAACAACAAGACCGGCGGCCGCAACAACACCGGCCGGATCACCACCCGGCACATCGGTGGCGGCCACAAGCAGGCCTACCGTCTGGTCGACTTCAAGCGATACGACAAGGACGGTGTGCCGGCCAAGGTCGCCCACATCGAGTACGACCCGAACCGCACGGCACGGATCGCGCTGCTGCACTTCGCTGATGGCGAGAAGCGCTACATCATCGCTCCGCAGGGCCTTGGTCAGGGTGCCTCGGTGGAGGCCGGCGAGGCCGCCGACATCAAGCCTGGCAACAACCTGCCACTGCGCAACATCCCAGTGGGCACCACGGTGCACGCCGTGGAGCTGCGTCCCGGCGGCGGGGCAAAGATCGCCCGCTCGGCCGGCTCGAGCGTCCAGTTGGTGGCACGTGAGGGCAAGAACGCCACGTTGCGGATGCCCTCGGGCGAGATGCGGCTGGTCGACGTCCGCTGTCGCGCGACCGTGGGCGAGGTCGGCAACGCCGAGCAGTCCAACATCAACTGGGGCAAGGCCGGCCGCAACCGTTGGAAGGGCAAGCGCCCGACCGTGCGCGGTGTGGCCATGAACCCGATCGACCACCCGCACGGTGGCGGTGAGGGCAAGACCTCGGGTGGTCGCCACCCGGTTTCGCCGTGGGGCCAGCCCGAGGGCCGGACACGGGACAAGAACAAGGCGAGCAGCAGTTCGATCATCCGCCGTCGCAAGTCCGGCAAGAAGCGCTGAGCAGGGAGCTAGAGAGTTATGCCACGCAGTCTGAAAAAGGGTCCTTTCGTCGATGACCACCTGGCCAAGAAGGTCGAGGTGCAGAACGCCAAGGGCACCAAGACCGTGATCAAGACCTGGTCGCGCCGCTCGATGATCGTGCCGGACATGATCGGCCACACGATCGCGGTGCACGACGGTCGCAAGCACGTGCCGGTTTTTGTGACCGACTCCATGGTCGGGCACAAGCTGGGCGAGTTCGCTCCCACGCGCACCTTCCGCGGCCACGTGAAAGACGACCGGAAGTCCCGCCGCCGCTGAGCGGCGAGGACTCGAGTAAAGGAACCAGACACTATGAGCTCAACGCAGTCGCGGCCCAGCCGCCGCGCCACGCTGCTCGGCGACCGGCCCGGGTCGTACGCCGTCGCCCGCCAGGTCCGGGTCAGCCCCACGAAAGCTCGACGCGTCGTCGACCTGGTCCGCGGGATGAGCGTCGAGGACGCGCTCGTCACGCTGAAGTTCGCGCCACAGGCAGCCAGTGACCCGGTCTACAAGGTGCTGGCCAGCGCGGTCGCCAACGCCGAGAACACCGACAACCTGAGGAGCGACGTGCTCTATGTCTCTCAGGCGTTCGTGGACGAGGGCATGACCATGCGCCGAATCCGCGCTCGGGCCAAGGGCAGCGCCAGCCGCATTCTCAAGCGTTCCAGCCACATCACCGTCGTCGTCGAGCCCCGCTCGCAGAGCACATCATCAGCACGTACCGAGCAGAAGGGAGCCTGAGCATGGGTCAGAAAATCAATCCCTATGGTTTCCGTCTTGGGATCACCACCGACCACAAGAGCCGTTGGTACGCCGACAAGCTCTACTCGTCCTATGTGGGCGAGGACGTCAAGATCCGCAAGTTGCTGATCAACGGGCTGATGCGGGCAGGCATCTCCAGCGTCGAGGTCGAGCGCACCCGTGACCGGGTGCGGGTCGATATCTACACGGCTCGCCCGGGTATCGTCATCGGCCGCAACGGCGCCGAGGCTGAGCGCGTCCGTGGCGACTTGGAGAAGTTGACCGGCAAGCAGGTCCAGCTCAACATCCTCGAGGTAAAGAACCCCGAAACCGACTCCCAACTGGTCGCCCAGGGCGTGGCTGAGCAGCTCGCCTCGCGTGTGCAGTTCCGCCGGGCGATGCGCAAGGCCCAGCAGAGCGCCATGCGCGGCGGCGCCAAAGGCATCCGGATCCAGTGCTCGGGTCGCCTCGGCGGCGCCGAGATGAGCCGCTCGGAGTTCTACCGCGAGGGTCAGGTGCCGCTGCACACGCTTCGCGCCGACATCGACTACGGCTTCTACGAGGCACGCACCAACTTCGGCCGGATCGGCGTCAAGGTGTGGATCTACAAGGGAGACGTGTCCGGCACTCGCGCCGAGCGTGCTGCGCAGAAGGCGGCTCGCAACGCCGCCGGCGGTCGGGCCCGCCCGGCCCGCGGCGGTCGCCCCGACCGCCCAGGGCGCGATACCCGGCCCGAGCGTGGCGGACGCCGCCGCGCAGAGGGCGCTGAGACCCCGCCCGTCGAGACTGCACCCGTTGAGGTGGCCGCGGCGACCTCGGCCGCAGAAGTCACCGCCGCTACAACCGGGCAGGAGGCCTAGCCGTGTTGATTCCCCGTCGTGTGAAATACCGCAAGCAGCACCACCCCACCCGCCGTGGTGCCGCCAAGGGCGGCACCGAGCTTGCCTTCGGTGAGTTTGGCATCCAGTCGCTGGAGGCCTCGTACCTGACCAACCGACAGATCGAGTCCGCCCGTATCGCCATGACCCGGCACATCAAGCGTGGCGGCAAGGTGTGGATCAACGTCTACCCCGACCGTCCGCTCACCAAGAAGCCCGCCGAGACACGGATGGGTTCCGGCAAGGGCTCGCCGGAGTGGTGGATCGCCAACATCAAGCCGGGCCGGGTGCTGTTCGAGCTCTCCGGGGTGAGCGAGGACGTGGCCCGCGAGGCCATGCGGCTGGCCATTCACAAGCTGCCGATGAAGGCGCGCTTCATCAAGCGTGAAACGGGTGAGATCTGATGGCGAAGACCGCAACCGCAGGCGAGCTGCGCGGCCAGAGTCAGGCCGACCTCAAGGCCCGGGTGAGTGAGCTGAAGGAGGAGCTGTTCACGCTCCGTTTTCAGTCTGCCACCGGGCAGCTGGAGTCGCACGGACGACTGCGCGCGGTCCGCAAGGACATCGCCCGCATTTACACCGTGTTGCAGGAGCGCAGCTTGGGCATCACCGACGACCCGGAGCTGGAGTCGGCCACCAGTGCCGAGCCCGAGCCCGAGGCCGCAACCGTAACCAGAACGAAGGCAGCAACAGATGAGTGAGTCAGTCGAGCAGCCCGTCGACACCAACGTCGCCGTGACGCAGGCCGCCAAGACCGACGCCAGTCGTGGCCGGCGCAAGGTCCGCGAGGGCTATGTGGTCAGCGACAAGATGGACAAGACCATCGTGGTCGCCGTCGAGGACCGGGTGAAGCACCAGCTGTACGGCAAGGTGCTCCGCCAGACCATCCGGCTCAAGGCCCACGACGAGACCAACAGCGCCGGTGTCGGCGACCGGGTGATCGTGATGGAGACCCGGCCGTTGAGCGCCACCAAGCGTTGGCGGCTGGTGTCGGTCGTCGAGAAGGCCCAGTAGTCAACTCAGCAACATCAACCGTTCTCCCAGGCCTCGCCCCCACCGGTGAGGAACCAGTGAGACAACCAGGAGAAATCAGATGATCCAGCAGGAGTCGCGGCTCAAGGTCGCCGACAACACCGGTGCCAAGGAGATCTTGTGCATCCGTGTCCTCGGTGGCTCCGGACGCCGCTACGCCGGCATCGGTGACGTCATCGTGGCCACCGTCAAGGACGCCATTCCCGGCGGAAACGTGAAGAAGGGCGAGGTGGTCAAAGCCGTCATCGTCCGTACGGTCAAGGAGCGCCGGCGCCCCGACGGGTCTTACATCAAGTTTGACGAAAACGCCGCTGTCATCCTGCGGGCTGACAGCGGGGAGCCTCGCGGTACCCGCATCTTCGGCCCGGTCGGCCGTGAACTGCGGGAGAAGAAGTTCATGCGCATTATCTCGCTCGCCCCGGAGGTGATCTGATGCCCAAATCTGTCAGCAGTGCTGCCCGTAGCGGCAAGGCTCAGAACAAGTTGCACGTCGTCAAAGGCGATCGCGTCAAGGTGATCGCCGGCAAGGACAAGGGCGTGGTTGGTGAGGTGATCGCGGTCTTCCCCGGGCGCAGCAAGGTGACAGTCTCCGGCGTCAATATCGTCAAGCGGCACCTGCGGGACACCTCAGCGCAGCAGCAGTCGCGCCAAACCACCAAGGGCGGCATCATCGCCTCCGAGGCGCCGATCCATGCCTCCAACGTGCAGCTGGTGGTCAAGAACGAGTCCGGCGAGGAAGTCGTCACCCGCATCAGCTACGAGCGGGTCGCGGTGACCAAGCGGCGCCCGGACGGTACGGAATACCAGGGCTTCCGCAGCGTCCGGCTAGCCAAGAAGACCGGGAAGGAGATCTGATGAGCACCGACACCCGGCCAGACGCTCAGGCAGCACAGCGCAAGGTCCAGTCGACCGGCGCCGAGGCGCCTCGGCTTAAGCAGCGCTACAACAGCGAGATCCGGCAGGCGCTCCGCACCGAGTTTCAGCACAGCAACGTGATGGAAGTGCCCAAGCTGGTCAAGGTCGTGGTCAACATGGGGGTGGGCGAAGCCGCCCGGGACTCCAAGTTGATTGACGGCGCCGTCCGCGACCTGGCCACCATCACCGGCCAGAAGCCGCAGGTCACCAAGGCGCGCAAGTCCATCGCCCAGTTCAAGCTGCGTGAGGGGATGCCGCTCGGCGCCCACGTCACGCTGCGGGGGGACCGGATGTGGGAGTTCGCCGATCGCCTGCTGGCGCTGGCGCTGCCCCGGATCCGCGACTTCCGTGGTCTGTCGCCCAAGCAGTTCGACGGCCGCGGCAACTACACATTCGGTCTCAACGAGCAGGTCATGTTCCACGAGATCGACCAGGACAAGATCGACCGCGTCCGCGGCATGGACATCACCTTCGTGACGTCCGCGACCAATGACGACGAAGGCCGTGCGCTGTTGAGGCACCTCGGCTTCCCGTTCCGAGAGAACTGAGGCAGGAGCTCCAGATGGCAAAAACCGGATTGAGGGTCAAGCAGGCCCGCAAGCCCAAGTTCGCAGTGCAGGGCTACACCCGCTGCCAGCGGTGTGGCCGCCCTCGTGCGGTGTTCCGCAAGTTCGGCCTGTGCCGGATCTGCGTCCGCGAGATGGCGCACAAGGGCGAACTGCCCGGCATCACCAAGTCGTCCTGGTGATCGCGTCGCGATCAACCAGCACCCTTTCGAAGTCCCCACGCGACAGGTCCGCTCAGGTGGAAACCACGCGAGAGAGAAGTAATCAGCCATGACCATGACAGACCCGATCGCCGACATGCTGACTCGGCTGCGGAACGCCAACCAGGCCTACCACGACGTGGCGACCATGCCGCACAGCAAGATCAAGGTCGGCATCGCCGAAATCCTGCAGGCCGAGGGCTACATCGCCGGCTTCCAGGTCAACGAGCCGGGCGAGGGCGAGGTCGGCAAGTCCTTGTCGATCACCCTGAAGTACGGCCAGAACCGGGAGCGCTCGATCGCTGGCGTACGACGGATCTCCAAGCCAGGCCTGCGCGTGTACGCCAAGTCCACCGGCCTGCCCAAGGTGCTCGGCGGCATGGGCGTGGCCATCATCTCCACCTCGAGCGGTCTGCTGACCGACCGACAGGCCCACCGAAACTCCGTAGGCGGAGAAGTCCTCGCCTACGTGTGGTGACGACGAGATCGCAGAGAGGAACCAGACATGTCACGCATTGGCAAGCTGCCGATCCCGGTCCCGTCCGGTGTCGAAGTGACCGTCGACGGCCAGCAGGTGTCGGTCAAAGGCCCCAAGGGCACCCTCCAACACCGCGTCGCCGAGCCGATCACCATCGGCCGAGCCGACAGCGGTGAGCTTGAGGTCGCCCGTCCCGACGACGAGCGCATCAGCAAGTCGCTGCACGGCCTGACCCGGACCCTGGTGTCCAACATGGTCACCGGCGTCACCGACGGCTACACCAAGCGGCTCGAGATCGTCGGCGTCGGCTATCGCGTGGTGGCCAAGAGCCCCACCGAGCTGGAGTTCGCGCTGGGCTACAGCCACCCGGTCAACGTGCAGGCGCCCGAGGGCATCACCTTTGCGGTTGAGGCCCCGACCCGGTTCTCGGTGCAGGGCATCGACAAGCAGCAGGTCGGTGAGGTCGCGGCCAACATCCGCAAGCTGCGCAAGCCCGAGCCGTACAAGGGCAAGGGCGTTCGGTACGCGGGCGAACAGGTCCGTCGCAAGGTCGGAAAGGCTGGAAAGTAATGGCTGTCTCATTGGCGTCCCGCAAGGGGATGTCGCCCAAGACCGCATCGCGACTGCGGCGACAGATGCGCGTCCGCAAGAAGGTGTTCGGCCTGGCCGAGAGGCCGCGGTTGGTCATCTCCAAGTCGGCCAAGCACATCTCCGCCCAGGTTATCGACGACACCCAGGGCCGCACCTTGGTGTCGGCCTCCACGATGGAGTCCGACCTCCGTACGGCCGGCGGGGACAAGTCCGAGAAGGCCAAGCAGGTCGGCGAGCTGGTCGCAGAGCGGGCCAAGGCTGCCGGCATCCAGCAGGTGGTCTTCGACCGCGCCGGGCACAAATACCACGGCCGCATCGCGGCGCTCGCCGACGGCGCGCGCTCCGGTGGCCTGGGCTTCTAGAAGTAGAGAGTAGGAACAGCGATGAGTGGAACCCAGCGCCGCACCGGCGGCGGCACAGGCGCGGGCGGCGGCGATCGTCGTGGCGGCGGCCGTGACGGCGGCCGTGGCCAGCAGGAGAAGAGCAACTACATCGAGCGCGTGGTCGCGATCAACCGCGTGGCCAAGGTGGTCAAGGGTGGTCGTCGGTTCAGCTTCACCGCACTGGTCGTGGTGGGCGACGGCGACGGCACTGTAGGCGTCGGCTACGGCAAGGCCAAGGAGGTGCCGGCGGCGATCGCCAAGGGCGTCGAAGAGGCCAAGAAGGCGTTCTTCAAGGTCCCCCGCATCCAGGGCACCATCCCGCACCCGGTCCAGGGCGAAAAGGCCGCTGGTGTGGTGATGCTGCGTCCGGCCTCTCCCGGTACCGGTGTCATCGCCGGCGGCTCAGCTCGGGCGGTGCTGGAGTGCGCCGGTGTGCACGACGTGCTCGCCAAGTCGCTCGGGTCGGCCAACGCCATCAATGTGGTGCACGCGACCGTCGAGGCGCTTCAGAGCCTTGAGGAGCCCGAGGCCATCGCCAAGCGCCGTGGGATGAGCGTCGAACACGTCACCCCCGCAGCAATCCTGCGGGCTCGTGCGGAGGTGGCGTCCTAATGCCACAGCTCAAGGTCAGCCAGACCAAGTCAGGCATCGGCGGCAAGCAGAACCAGCGCGACACCTTGCGGACGCTCGGTTTGCGGCGCGTCGGCGATGTCTCCGTCAGGGAAGACCGGCCCGAAGTGCGAGGAATGCTGGCGACGGTGTCGCACCTGGTCAGCGTGGAAGAACTGACTACCGAGGAAGTGAGCTGATATGACGCTCAAGGTCCACCACCTTCGTCCAGCCCCTGGCGCTCACACAGCCAAGACCCGGGTGGGTCGGGGCCAGGGCTCAAAGGGCAAGACCGCCGGTCGCGGCACCAAGGGATCTGCGGCCCGGAACACGGTCGGACAGAACTTCGAGGGCGGCCAGATGCCGATGCACATGCGGGTACCCAAGCTTCGCGGCTTCAAGAACCCGTTCCGCACCGACTATCAGATCGTGAACCTCGACAAGCTGAGCACCCTCTTCCCCGAGGGTGGCACGGTCGACGTGGCTGACCTGGTGGCGGCCGGTGCGGTCCGCGACGGACACCTGGTCAAGGTGCTCGGCACTGGCGACATCACCGTTGCCCTGCAGGTGAGCGCCCACGCGTTCTCCGGCAGTGCCAAGGAGAAGATCGCCGCCGCTGGTGGGTCCACCACCCAGATCTAGTGTCGTTCGCGGCAGCGGGGGCGGGTCCGATTCTCGGGTCCGCCCCCGAGCCACATCCGCCACTCGCGAGGGCCGACATCGGCGGGACTCCTTGGTAAGGTCGAGCGGTCCCGTATCGACGCAGTCTGTCCGAGCGGACATCACCCCCGGGGTGTCCCCGAGCTACGGGGGCAAAGTCACCTAAGAGAGGACAGGAATGCTCTCCGCGTTCGCCAACGCATTCCGGAGTCCGGACCTGAGGAAGAAGATCTTCTTCACGTTGGGCATTCTGGCGATCTTCCGCTTGGGCTCGACTCTGCCCACCCCGAACGTCAACGTGAAGCAGGTCAACGTCTGCCTGACGCAGGCGACCACCGGGGACCAGCAGGGTCTGTACTCGCTGATCAACCTGTTCTCCGGCGGTGCGCTGCTCCAGCTGGCCATTTTCGCGCTCGGCATCATGCCCTACATCACCGCGAGCATCAGCCTGCAGCTACTGACGGTAGTGATCCCGCGACTGGAGACCCTCAAGAAGGAGGGCCAGTCCGGTCAGACGAAGATCACCCAGTACACCCGCTACCTGACCCTGGTGCTGGCGCTGCTCAACTCCACCGCCTTTGTCACCCTTGCGGTCAACGACCAGCTGTTCCAGGGCTGCACCGGCATCGTCTACGACAAGAGCATCTTCCCGGTCGTGGTGATGATCCTGACCATGACGGCCGGCACCAGCGTGATCATGTGGCTCGGTGAGCTCATCACCGAGCGTGGCGTGGGCAACGGCATGTCGGTGATGATCTTCACCCAGATCGCGGCCACCTTCCCGACAGCGCTCTGGAGCCTGAAAGTCGCCCGTCCGGGAGCCAACGGCTGGGTCGTGTTCTTGCTGGTGATTGCTCTCGGGCTGATCGTGATGGCCGGCGTGATCTTCGTCGAGCAGTCGCAGCGACGGATCCCGGTGCAGTACGCCAAGCGGATGGTGGGCAGTCGGATGCTGGGCGGGTCGACCACGTACATCCCGATCAAGGTGAATCAGGCGGGTGTCATCCCGGTCATCTTCGCCAGCTCGCTGCTCTACCTGCCCGCGCTGTACGCCCAGTTCAGGCCTGGCACCCCGGAGTCGTCCTGGATCCAGGCGCACTTCGTCCGCGGCGACCACTGGATCTACATGCTCACCTTCTTCCTGCTGATCGTGTTCTTCGCGTACTTCTACGTCGCGATCACGTTCAACCCAGAAGAGGTCGCCGACAACATGAAGAAGTACGGGGGCTTCATCCCGGGCATCCGGGCCGGCCGGCCGACCGAGCAGTACCTGGCCCACGTGCTGTCCCGGCTGACCTTCCCCGGCGCGATGTATCTCGGTTTGATTGCCCTGCTTCCCTCGCTGGCGTTTATATTGCTCAACGCCAACCAGAACTTCCCGTTCGGCGGCACGTCCATCCTGATCATCGTCGGTGTGGGTCTGGACACGGTCAAGCAGATCGAGTCGCAGCTCCAGCAACGCAACTATGAAGGGTTTCTGCGATGACGCGACTCCTCATCATGGGTCCGCCCGGAGCCGGCAAGGGCACCCAGGCCAAGCGGATCGCAGAGCATTTCTCGATCCCCGCGATCAGCACCGGCGACATCTTCCGGGCCAACGTGAGCAATGGGACCCCGCTGGGGCTGAAGGTCAAGGCCATCATGGCCGAGGGCGGCTATGTAGGCGACGACATCACCAACGAGATCGTGGCCCTGCGTCTGATCGACGACGACGCGGCCGACGGCTGGTTGCTGGACGGTTATCCGCGAACCATGCCACAGGTCGAGGCGCTCGACTTCGTGCTCAGCGAACATCACCACCAGCTGGACGCGGTGCTGTGTCTGCAGGCCGACGTCGACGAGGTCGTCACACGCCTGCACCGCCGGGCACTGGAGGAGGGCCGCGATGACGACTCTCCCGACGTCATCCGCGCTCGTCAGGACAAGTACCTGCAGGAGACGTCGCCACTGCTGGAGCTCTTCGCCGACCGTGGTCTCTTGGTCGAGGTGGACGGCCTGGGCGCCGTCGACGAGGTGACGTCGCGTGTCCTGAGCGCGCTCGACGCCCACCTGCAGCTCGTCAACGACTCCCACTAGTCCGGCGTTCGCATGTTCAGGGTCGGCCGGGGCGTGGAGATCAAGAGTCCCGCGCAGATTCTCAAGATGCGGCGGGCAGGGCTGGTTGTCGCCGACGCGCTGGCAGCGACCGTCGCCGAGGTGCGGCCCGGCGTGACCACGGCGGAGCTGGATGCCGTCGCCGCCGACTCCATCGCCCGTGCGGGGGCTGTGCCGTCATTCCTGGGCTACGGCGCAGTCGACGGGCAGGGCGGCTTCCCAGGCGTGACCTGCATCTCGGTCAACTCCGAGATTGTGCACGGCATCCCGGGTCCTCAAGTGCTGGCCGAGGGCGACCTGGTCTCCATCGACTGCGGCGCCATCCTGGCCGGCTGGCATGGCGACTCGGCCGTCACGGTGATCGTGGGATCGGCGTCGGCGCAGGCGTACGAGCTGAGCGAGGCGACCCGGCTGGCTCTCTGGCACGGCATCGCCGCCGCTCGGCTGGATGGCCACGTCACCGACATCTCAGCCGCCGTTGAGCGCTACGTCAGGTCGCTGCAGTATCGGTACGGCATCGTCGCCGAGTACGTCGGGCACGGCATCGGGACCGCGATGCACCAGCCACCCGACGTCCCCAACCTGGGCCGCCCAGGGAGAGGGCCTCGGATCGTCGAGGGACTCGCGCTGGCGGTCGAGCCGATGCTCACCCTGGGATCTGCGGACAACACGCTGCTGGACGACGACTGGACCGTGGTCACCGACGACGGTCAGCTGGCTTGTCACTGGGAGCACACCATGACCGTGACGGCCTCAGGAGTGTGGGTGCTGACGGCGCAGGACGGCGGCGAGCAGATGCTCGGGGAGCTCGGAGTGTCATTCGGTCCGCTGGCCGACTGACTACGACAGCCTGCTCGCAGGTGCAGCGGACGACAGCGGGGGAGTCCCGCCAACCGAGCGCCAGAGCAGCGTCGCCGCCCGGACCGGCCACTGCGGCGGCGCCGGGTCACCCGCCAGCGCCCCGGCATACCAGGAGCCGGTGCCCAGTGTCACGGCAACGTCGAGATCAGCGTCGGCGTCGATCAGCTCCAGCGCGATGGCCTGCTCCAATATCTCACGCAACCGTCGGTTGCGCGGCACGACGATCTCGTTGCGGTAGCGCTCCTGCACGCTGGCGTCGGTGGTGTCCTGCAGCATGGTGCCGACCAGGAACAGTCGGCCCGGACCAGACACTCCGGCGGCGAAGTCGGCCAGCTCAGCGACCAGATCGCCGAATGGGTCCACGAACGGCGACTCCTGCTCAGGCGCCCGCGGGGCCAAACCCGCCTGGGGGAGGTGTCCGATGACTGCTGTGGCGAGCTGGCTCTTGCTCGGCCAGCGCCGATAGATCGCCTGTCGAGTGGTCCCGGCCGCTCGGGCGATCCCCGCCATGGACATCGCTTCGAATCCCACCTCGGCGAGTTGGCGCCCCGCGACCTCCAACACCCGTTCGTCAATCGAGCTGTCGCGCGCCCTACCGACGCGACCGACTGCTGCTTTTGCCTGGTACATAGGAATACACTACAGTACTGTATTGTCCCCTCGGATTGCGCATCTCCCTAGGAGCAAAGCACCGAGCCAGCGGCGCCGTCCACGGTCACCGTCGTGCCCGAGGTGATCCTCGACGTGGCGTCCGGTACGCCGACCACCGCCGGGATGCCGTATTCGCGCGCCACCACAGCGCCGTGGGAGTTGGATCCGCCCATCTCCATCACCAGACCACCAGCGGTCAGGAAGAGTGGCGTCCAGCCGGGGTCGGTGGATGGCGCCACCAAGATTTCGCCCGGCTCAAGCCGGGCGCCGACGGGATCCAGGACCACCCGCGCCGGAGCAGTGACCGTGCCGACGGAGGCGGGGCTGCCGACCAACGCCCCGGGTGCGACGTCTCCCAACGCGGCGGCTTCGGGTTCGGTGCCGTCGGAAAGCAGCAGCCGCGGGATGTGTCGCCGCTTGAGCTCGGCGTCATAGGCCGCCTTGCGCTCGGTCACCAGCGCACGCAGATCCTCGCCGGACACAGCACGACGCGCCTCAGTGAGGTCGAGAAAGAAGATGTCGTCCGGTTCAGCGATCCGGCCCGCTTCGGCTAGAGCCCGCCCGACGATCTGCAGCTGGTGACGGACGCCGGCCAGCGCGAGCACGGCCAGGTTCTTCGGTGCCTCGCGCAGCCCGGCCAGCTGCCTTGTTCGGCTCAGCGCGAACTGCACCACGGCGGCGCGGATCCGGCTGCGCTGACCAGCCCGAGCCACCAGTCGGGCCACCACCTCCTCCGCTTCGCCGCGGCTGGCCTCGAACTGGGCGTCGGCGGCCAGCGTCTGGGCGTCTTGGCGAAGGTAGTTGGCGATCACGCCCAGCAGGTGCGTGGGGTCGTCGGACCAGCGGGGCATGCCGACGTCGATCTCAGCCACCGCCCGGTGCCCGTACCGCGCGAGGAAGGTCTCGAGGCCGCGCTGGGCGGTGGGCGGCAAATCGCGTCGCTGGTAGGCCACTGCCAGTTCCCGCGGCGTGGCCAGCAGCGCCGTGCGAGCGGCGGCGTCAGTCGAGATGTCGTCTCGCAGACGCCACAACGCTAGGTCCATCTCGGTCGTCGGGTTGTGCGGCAGTCCTCGCAGCACGGCCTGCAGCTCGCCCGGTTGGAGGGCGCCGCGCAGCAGCCGCCGGGCGAGCGCCAGCATGGCGAATCCAGGCAGGGCATAGGAGACCACCGTCGGCATGAACCAGATGACCCGTTCAGCCAGCAGGCGTTGGCTAGCGTCCAGACGCCGCTCGGGCGCAAGGTCGGACAGCTTTGCCAGGTCCTGGCGAAGCTGCACTTCGAGCTCATCGATCGCCCGATGGGCCCGCCTTGGGCTGATCATCGCCACCAGTGCCCGCTGAGGCAGTCTCACCCGGCCGAGGACGCGGGCCACGGGTCGTAGCGTCGACCAGGGTGCAGCGGTCCGCACCGCGAACTCAGGCTGCTCGGCGAGCCGTTGCAGCACCGTCGCCGTTCGTGCCTCCATCACACTGAGCGCCGCCAGCATGAGTCGGCGTCCGGTGCGGCTGCGGAACACCTGAGTTGCGTCCACGAAAGCCCGCTGGCCGGGAGTGGACAGGGCAGCGGGTCCGGCCCCGGGGTCGGAGGAGCCGACGCCGGCGGCGGAGGCAACCGCCGTGCCTATGGCGCGAAAGGCGGCTAGCCCCATGGGGGTGATCGGCCGGGTCAGCCCCTGCGCCAAGGTCAGGCAGATGTGAAGCCGCAGTCCCTGCTGAGACGTCGACGCCAGCGGGTAGAGCGTGGTGATCGGTCGGGCCTGGGTCAGCCACAGCTCACCGGCAGAGTCGATCGCCCACTCGGTGTCCTGCGGTTCGCCATAACTGTCCTCCACCCGTTGACCCAGCTCGGCCAAGGCGAGGACCTGTTCGTCGCTCAGCGTCGGGTCACTGCCGGGGGGTCGTTCCAGCCGCTCGGTGCCGCCACCGGTGAGGCTGCGGATCAGAACGCGCTTGTCGCCCACCCGGCGCTCGAGGATGCGCCGCTGGGACGTGTCCACCACGAAATGGTCGGGATTGACCGCTCCCGACACCACCGCCTCACCCAGGCCGGGACTGGCGTCGATCACGCTCTGCCGACGGGTGCCGGTCACCGGGTTGGCGGTGAACATCACCCCTGCCGACGCGGACTGCACCATCTCCTGCACGACGACGGCGAGGGCGACGCCGGCATGGTCGATGCCGGCGGTGTTGCGGTAGCTGACCGCCCGGTCGGTCCACAGTGAGGCCCAGCAACGACGGACGGCCGCCAGCAGCGCGTCGGTGCCGAGCACGTTGAGGAAGGTGTCCTGCTGGCCGGCGAAGCTGGCGAAGTCGAGGTCCTCGGCTGTAGCCGAGGACCGCACGGCCACGGCAGGCCGGCCCAGCTCGACGTAGTGACCGAGCAGCGACTGCTCGACATCGGTTGACACCGGCGCAGCCAGGACCCGCGATCGGGCCTCCTGGGCCAATCCGGCCAGCTCGTCTCCCTCGACCCGGCTGAGGGGTTCGAACAGCTGGTCGAGCAGCGGGCCGACCACCGTGCGGTAGGCGTCGGTGGTCACACAGAAACCAGCTGGCACGGGCAGTCCGACCGCCCTCAGCCGCCCCAGGTTGGCGCCTTTGCCCCCGACCACCTGGGCCCGCTGACCGTCGGCGTCGTCAAGGCTGACCACGTAGCCCATAGGCCCACTGTGGCCCCGGCGGCGAGCAAAGTCCACACGTTCGGCCGATCATCGGCCGGTCAGGGCCACCAAGGACTGATTCGGCGACGTGCTGCCCGCCGTACGGCTAGGAGGGCTGGTCCCCCAGCTGGGACATGTCCATGTGCAGGACCTCCCAGACGTGACCGTCGGGATCAGCGAAGCTGTGGCCGTACATCGGACCCTCCTTCATGAGGTCCTTCCACGGCTTGCCGCCGCTCGCCAACGCCTTCTGGACCAGCTCGTCAACCTCCTGTGGGCTCTGCGCCGACAGGCAGTAGAGCGCTGAGGTTGCCTCCGCGGGATCGCCGACCGCGCCCGTGACGAAGTCGGCGAACCGCTTCTTGGCCAACAGCATCACCACGATGGTGTCGGAGATGACGATGCTGGTCACCTGGTCGTCGGAGAACATCTCGTTGACCGAAAACCCGAGGCCGGTATAGAACGACGTCGCCGTCGCCAGGTCCGAAACCGGCAAGTTGAGGAAGATCATGCGTTCCATGGCGGCACTCCTGGGGAGGTATCGACACGCCGCGGTGACGTGGTCACAGCGGTAGACACCGAAGGGTGGCACAACTCATCGCCGAGGCCGATACTTTCTCCCATGAGTTCTGCTGTTGCCACCAGCGATGCCACATTTCTCGAGCTCACCGAGCCGCTGCGCCGCGAGCTGACCGCCCACTGCTACCGCATGCTCGGTTCCGTGCACGACGCCGAGGACCTCGTCCAGGAGACCTATCTGAGGGCCTGGCGCTCGTTCCACGGCTTCGAGAACCGCTCCTCGGTGCGCACCTGGATGTATCAGATCGCCACCAACGTCTGTCTCACTGCGCTGCAATCCAGGTCGCGTCGTCCACTGCCGACCGGGCTGGGCCAGCCGAGCTCGGACCCCCAGGGCCTGCTGGAGTCCAAGCCGGATGCGTCCTGGCTCGAGCCCATCCCCGACAGCGTGCTCTGGGGCAACGGTGGGGACGGCGACCCGGCGGCGGAGGTCGTGACCCGCGAGAGCGTACGACTGGCCTTTGTGGCCGCACTGCAGCACCTCACCCCTCAGCAACGCGCGGTGGTGATCTTTCGTGACGTGCTGGCCTGGCGGGCCAGCGAGGTGGCCGGCGCATTGGGCATGACGACTGCGGGCGTCAACAGCACCCTGCAACGCGCCCGGGCACAGCTCGCCCGGCTGGCCCCCGACACGGCCTCTGCTCCGTTGGACAGCGACCGTGCGCGCCGGCTGCTGGACAACTATGTAGCGGCCTTCGAGGACTACGACGTGTCCCGCATCGTTGAGTTGCTCAGGGCCGACGTGGTGTGGGAGATGCCGCCCTTCACAGGTTGGTACGTTGGCGCAGAGGCCATTGGTCGGTTGATCGCCACGCAGTGCCCGGCCGACGGTCCCGGGGCGATGCGGCTGGTGCCGACTGCCGCCAACGGCCAACCGGCCTTCGCCGTCTACATGCGTGGCGCCGACGGTCGTCACCGGCCGTTCCAGATCCAGCAGCTGACGCTCACCGCCGACGGCGTCTCACACGTTGCCGCCTACTTCGACCTCAGCCTGTTCAGGACCTTCGGGCTGCCCGAGGTGCTCTAGATCCCTCGGCGAGTAGGCTCACCCAGTGAGCAACCTGCCGATTTCGTCGCCCTATCGCAGCCAGCCGGAGGCTCCGGTCACCGAGGCCGAACGAGACCAGCTCAGCGCGCGGCTCAACCAGGCCTTCACCGACGGCACGATGGACCCGGACGACTACCACACTCGCCTGGACCGGCTCTTCGCAGCGCGCAAGCTCGGTGAGCTGGTGCCGGTGGTCGATGGCCTGCCGCAGGCGCAGACGTACGCCGAGCCGGCCAACATCACCTCGGGCGGAACACCCGGGCAGGTCTCTGAGGCGCGGGCGGGCGGCACGCTGACGCTGGCGCTGATGGTCGCGCTCGCGGTCATCGTCGCGTTGATCGCCATCGTGCTGGTCTGGGCGCTTTAGACGACTGCTGAAACGCCAGAAGTCCGCGGTGCCCTAGGGCCACGCGGACTTCCGAAGTCTTGATAGGGCTGGTCGGAGTCAGATCGCCGACGTTGCCCGCCGACGCGTCAGGGCGACGCCCAGTCCGACCATCCCCAAACCCAGAAACAGGTGCAAGAAGTCGTCGGCGGTGTTCAGCGGGACGAAGTTCGCAGCCGAGTTCTGTCCCACCACCAGCCCGTAAAGGAACAGCACGAGATAGATGACGCCGCCACCCACGAGATAGTTGCGAGCGCCGTAGACGGTCTTGGCCATTGCCAGCCCGGCCACCCCGAAGAGCAGGTGGACGATGTTGTGCAGGATGGACACTTGGAACAGTCCTAGCAGCTTGGCCTCGGAGTGGTGACCTGCGAACCCCATCGAGCTGTAGTTGCTGGTAATGCCCGGGATGAACCCGAGGACGCCCACGGCCAAGAACACGATGCCGACGGCCATGGCCGCCTTCTGCACCGCCGTTCGGTCGCCTGTTCCGGAACGCGTTCCGGTCCCAGTAGTTGAAGCATTAGACATGTAGTAACTCCTAAGTAGTGGAGATTGCGTTAAACAACCTCCGGCAACCGAACTTTGCGTTGTCGAAGGCGCGGCCACTCAGGCGTGTCCACACATGTCGGATACCCACCGGCCATCGCCATAAACGTCAGAAACATCACGTTTGAAGGAGCACTCGATTGAACGACGTGCGCATCACCACCGACTCGATTCGCCTCGGCCAGCTCTTGAAGCTCGCCAACCTGGTCGAGTCGGGCGTGGCAGCCAAGGCCCTGCTGGCTGGCGGTGAGGTCCGGGTGAACGCAGAGGTGGAGACTAGGCGCGGACGACAGTTGAACGTTGGGGACGTGGTCAGCGTCTTCGACGTGTCCGTACGCCTGGCGGAGGATCCGGAGCACTCCGCGGAGTGAGGATTTGAGCTGCCCTGGCGATCCGGCGTAAGATGCTCTGTCGGCCACCTACCCAGGTGGCCTGCGTGCAGTGTGAGCGTGAAACACGTGTCGTCCGGCATGAGCTGTCGAGCGTGTGTCGTGCGGTGCTAGCCGCCTACGGTGTTGAGTCTAGAAGATTGAGAGTTTATGGCGAAGAAAGAGGGCGCCCTCGAACTGGAGGGCACCGTCGTCGAGGCCTTGCCCAACGCGATGTTTCGGGTTGAGCTGGCCAACGGTCACAAGGTGCTGGCCACGATCAGTGGCAAAATGCGGCAGCACTACATCCGCATCCTCCCGGCCGACCGAGTCGTCGTCGAGCTCTCCGCGTACGACCTCACCCGAGGTCGCATCGTCTACCGGCACAAATAACCGGTGGGCGGGGTCAGCGGTACAGATATCCACTCCAGTCCTCGCGTGCGTCGTGCGCGGACGTAAGCAGAAAGAAGCTCGATGAAAGTCCAACCGAGCGTCAAGAAGATCTGTGACAAGTGCAAGGTCATCCGTCGACACGGACGTGTCATGGTGATCTGTGACAATCCGCGTCACAAGCAGCGCCAGGGCTGACTCCTTGGCAGAACAGTGTGACCGCATGGCCGGATCCGATCCGGCCCCACCCTCGGACGAAGGCCGAGGCCCTGTTGGTGCAACCGTCTCAACTGCACGGTGCACCATGGCGAACGGGGACGCGGCACGCCAGACACCTTCGCTACGGAAAGGTAGCTACGCCTGATGGCACGCCTCATTGGAGTGGATCTCCCGCGCGATAAGCGCCTCGAGATCGCACTCACCTACATCTTCGGCGTGGGTCATACCCGCGCGCTGGAGACCTTGGAAGCCACCCAGATCAGTGGCGACCTCCGCGTACACCAACTGACCGACGAGCATCTGATCGCCCTGCGCGACTGGATCCAGGCCAACTACCAGGTCGAGGGTGACCTCCGTCGTGAGGTGGCCGGGGACATCCGTCGCAAGGTTGAGATCGGTTCCTACCAGGGGCGTCGTCACCGCAGCGGCCTGCCCGTACGGGGCCAGCGCACCCGTACCAACGCTCGTGGCCGCAAGGGCGCGCGCAAACCCGTCGCCGGCAAGAAGAAGGTTCGATAATGGCAACAGCAGGCCGCAGCACTAGCAACAAGAAGGTCCGGCGCAAAGAGAAGAAGAACGTGGTTGCCGGGCATGCTCACATCAAGAGCACGTTCAACAACACCGTCATCTCAATCACCGACCCCACTGGCGCGGTGATCGCCTGGGCCTCAGCGGGCACGGTCGGATTCAAGGGATCGCGCAAGTCGACTCCCTTTGCCGCCCAGATGGCCGCCGAGGCGGCCGGTCGACGCGCGATGGAGCACGGGATGAAGCGGGTCGACGTGTTCGTCAAGGGACCCGGTTCTGGTCGCGAGACCGCAATTCGCTCGCTCGGGGCCATCGGCCTCGAAGTCGGCGCGATCGCTGACGTCACGCCCGTGCCGCACAACGGCTGCCGTCAACCCAAGCGCCGTCGCGTCTAACCGCGCGTCGAATACAGCGTCTAGGAACAGGACTACATCTCATGGCTCGCTATACCGGATCACTCACGAAGAAGTCCCGTCGTCTGGGGGTCGACCTCGTCGGCGGCGACAAGGCGTTCGAGCGCCGTCCCTACCCGCCCGGCGTGCACGGCAAGGGTCGCACCAAGGAGTCGGAATATTCGCTGCAGCTGCGGGAGAAGCAGAAGGCCCGCTTCTCCTACGGCGTGATGGAGAAGCAGTTCCGCGGCTATTACGAAGAGGCCAACCGCAAGCAGGGCAAGACCGGTGACAACCTGTTGCAGATCCTTGAGTCCCGCCTGGACAACGTGGTGTACCGCGCCGGTTTCGCCCGCACCCGCCGCCAGGCGCGCCAGTTCGTGGTGCACGGCCACTTCCTGGTAAACGGTAAGAGGGTCAACATCCCCTCCTATCGGGTCAGCGCCCACGACGTCATCGACATGGCCGAGAAGGTGCGCCAGATGACGCCGCACATCGTCAACCGGGAGACTCACGGTGAGCGTGACGTGCCGGCATGGCTGCAGGCTCTGCCTGACCGTGGCCGCATCCTGGTCCACCAGCTGCCGACCCGGGCCCAGATCACCATCGACGTCTCCGAACAGCTGATCGTCGAGCTGTACTCGAAGTAGGAGCGCCTCGCGCTCAAAGTCAGGTCCTGCGGTGCCCGATGCACCGGAGGTTGCTGCGCAATCAAATAGAGGGCTGCGCAGAGGAAGAAGAACATGCTCATCGCACAACGTCCAGGGCTTTCGGAGGAGATCGTCAGCGACGATCGCTCACGCTTCATCATCGAGCCGCTGGAGCCGGGCTTCGGCTACACGCTGGGCAATTCGCTGCGGCGCACACTGCTGTCCTCCATCCCGGGGGCGGCCGTGACCAGCATCAAGATCGACGGCAACCTGCACGAGTTCTCCACCATCGAAGGGGTGGTCGAGGACGTCACCGAGATCATCTTGAACCTCAAGGGCCTGGTGGTTTCCTCTGAGGAGGACGAGCCGGTCACGATGTACCTGCGCAAGGCCGGCGCCGGGGCGGTCTCGGCCGCCGACATCGCTCCGCCGACCGGGGTCGAGGTGCACAACCCCGACCTGCACATCGCCACGCTGAACGACAACGGCAAGCTGGAGATGGAGCTCGTGGTGGAGCGCGGCCGCGGCTACGTGTCATCGGTTCAGAACAAGATGGCTGACGCCGAGATCGGCCGTATTCCGGTCGACTCGATCTACTCGCCGGTGCTCAAGGTGACCTACAAGGTTGAAGCCACTCGAGTCGAGCAGCGTACGGACTTTGACAAGCTGATCATCGACGTGGAGACCAAGTCGGCGATCCGGCCCAGAGACGCTATCGCGTCCGCCGGTCGTACCCTGGTCGAGCTCTTTGGGCTGGCTCGTGAGCTCAACGTCGAGGCCGAGGGCATCGAGATCGGCCCATCGCCGATTGACGAGCAACTGGCCGCGGACCTGGCTCTGCCGGTAGAGGACCTCAACCTGACCGTCCGGTCCTACAACTGCCTGAAGCGCGAGGGTATTCACACCGTCAGCGAGCTGGTGTCACGCAGCGAGCAGGACCTGCTGGACATCCGCAACTTCGGCTCCAAGTCGATCGACGAGGTCAAGCTGAAGCTGCACGAGATGGGCCTGTCCTTGAAGGACAGCGCTCCTGGCTTCGACCCGCTGACCGCGATCGCCGCCTATGACGAGGTTGACGAAGATGAGCCCGACTTCAGCGAGACCGAGCAGTACTGACACTGCTCTCCACCGCTGCTGACCTAGACAGACTGGAGAACGACACATGCCCACACCCACCAAGGGTCCGCGCCTGGGCGGCAGCCCGTCGCACCAGCGGATCATCCTCGCCAACCTGGCCAGCCAGCTGTTCGAGCACGGCAAAATAACCACCACTGAGGCCAAGGCCAAACGGCTGCGTCCGTTGGCGGAGAAGCTGATCACCAAGGCTAAGCGGGGTGACATCCACTCCCGCCGCTCGGTGCTGACCACGGTCCGCGACAAGTCCGTGGTGCATACGCTGTTCACTGAGATCGCGCCCACCTTTGCGGGTCGCGACGGCGGATACCTGCGCATCACCAAGGTGGGTCCCCGCAAGGGCGACAACGCGCCCATGGCGGTGATCGAGCTGGTCACGGAGTCGCTCGAAGACTCTCAGAAGTCCAACCTCCGGGGCGCGGCCGCCAAGGCGACGCCGACTCGGCGGGCCACGGCCGCTGCCTCAGATCCCGTCGAGGTCGCCCCAGTGGTGGAGTCCGAGGAGCAGGTGTCCCCCTATGACGAGTCCCCGGCCGAGCTGCCCGGGGAGTCGTTGATCGGCGAGGCCGCTGAGGATCAGGACACGCCGTCCGAGGCTGTGCCGAGTGACGACGTCGACGCTGAGGAGGGCGTCAGTGACGACACCGTGCCTGCGGCGCCGGCCGAGCACCCAGGCAGCGAGGCCGATGTCAGCGGCACCGACTCCGGCGGGACCGACGACAGGACTGACAGGGCCTGACCAAGCGTCACTCCGCGGCAGCGCCTGTCCCTGTTGGGGCGGGCGCTGTCGTGGTTGGTCTGAGCCAGCACCGGTCGCGAGGATGTTTCACTCTGTTCGGGCCATGTTAGAATTTTCCTGTCACGGGGATCTCGGGTTAACACATAGCTGAGGTGTCTGTTGGGCCTGATCGCTTCGACGTCGGTCACCCCCGGTGACCCGTCTGCCGCTCGCCCGATCCGGGTCCTTTTCGTTGATGACAGCTCGGCCATCCGCACGCTGGCACGCTTCTCGCTGAGCGCAGCCAAGGGATTCGCCGTCACTGAGGCGGCCGATGGTAGCCAGGCCCTGGCGCTGTTTGCGGCCAATCGGCCCGACTGTGTCGTGCTCGACATCGAGATGCCGGGCCTGAGTGGATTCGACGTGCTCGAGGAACTGCAAAGGCGCAGCCCAGGACTACCCGTGGTGATGCTCTCGGGTTTCAGTGACCCGGCCATGACCAGCAGAGCCAAGGCGGCGGGCGCCGTGGCGTACCTGGAGAAGAGCACCGAGCTCGGGCAGTTGGCCGACACGGTTCGTCAAGTCGCTCAGGTCCCGGCCGCTCCGGCGACACCCCAGCCGAGCGTGGTCGCTGCGCCCACCTCCGAGCCTGCCGGGCCGGTGGCGACGACGGACGACACGGCCGATCTGCGCCGCCTCGAATACGTGATCAGCCACGACTTGGCCGAGCCGTTGCGGATCATGGGCGGGTTCGCCACGTTGCTGGCCAACCGCTACGGCGATTCACTGGACGAATCTGGGCGGGCCTTTGTGACCCACATCAGCGACGGCGCCCGGCGGATGCAGGCCATGGTCGACGACCTGCTCAGCTATTCGCGGGCCGGACGTCTGGTCGCATCCACCGCCACGGTCGATGTGGGCAGCGTGGTCACCCAGGTTTATGCCGAGCTTGCGTCGATGATCGGCGATCGCGCTGCGGAGGCTACCGCGGGAGAGCTTCCGACCGCCCATGCCGATCCGACGCTGCTCAAGACCGTGCTGCGCCACCTGGTCACCAACGCCTTGACCTTCAATTCCTCGGTGCCGCCGCGAGTGCGGGTTGACGGCCACGTCCACGACCGTCGAGCCGTGTTCACGGTGACCGACAACGGCGTCGGCATTAGCCCGACCCACCACGAGGAAGTGTTCGAGCTCTTCCGTCGGCTGAACACGCGCGAGCAGTATCCCGGCACCGGCACCGGGTTGACACTTTGTCGTCGTCTGCTCCAGCTCCAGGACGGCACGATCTCCATCAGTTCACATCCGGGGGGCGGCACCACCGTCACGTTCACCTTGCCCGCGACCCACACCCCACCAGGAGACAGGCCATGACGAGTTTCGCCTTCGAACCGGTCGGCACCCAGCTCAGCGAGGAGGCTGCTGGCATCTCCGGCCTCGCCGCCGCACCCGCGAAGCCTCAGGCCGAAGCTGCGACGACAACCCTGCGGCTGCTGCATGTCGAGGACAACCCCGCTGACGCCCTGCTCATGCAGGAGTACATCCGCGGCATCTTGCCCTCGGTGACGTTCGACACCGCTGACCGGCTCTCCGACGTTTCCGCGGAGCGAGTGCGGGCTGTGGACTGCGCACTCTTGGACCTGTCCCTGCCCGACGCCTCAGGGCTGGACGCGCTGTTGGCGCTGCGGAGGATGTCGGAGGACCTGCCTATCATCGTGCTCACCGGTTTCGACAATATGGAGCTCGGGCTGTCGGCGGTGCGCGACGGAGCCGACGACTATCTGATCAAGAATCACGTGGACGGCTTCACACTTGAGCGGGCGGTCCAGTATTCCATCGAGCGGCGTCGACTGATGCTGCAGGTGGCCAAGTCCACCGCACAAGCCATCGTGGCCACCGCGACCTCCATCACCGCCGAGGCGGCTACTGAGGAAGCGCTGCGAGGCGCTGACGATGGCGAGTCCGAAGCCAAGGCGGCCCCAGGCACCCATGAGGTCGCGGTGCGGATTGACCGCGACTCCCAAGAGTTCGTGCTCAGTTGTCAGTCCTGCGGATGGGAGTCCGACCGGGGCACCGACGGCATGCACTCCTGGTCGGCGCGGGACCTCGAGGTCACGTTGCTGCACCATATCGACTTCGAAGGTGCTGCCCGTCGCCAGCGGCGAGAGCGCCCACAGGCCTCGAGTGTGCAGCAGGAGCGGTCCACCATCGGGCGTCGCTCCGTGCTACGCCCGCGTGACTGGGTGAGTTAGCCGTACGTTACGTACGTACGGTCGGTCGGGCAGCACCTGAGCGGGCGGTCAGTTAGTTGTCCGGGTGGTCGGCGAGGTAGTCGCTGACCCGGTCCTCGCGCAGTGCCCGGGACAGCTCTTTGAGCTGGCTGTGGTTGACGACGTCGATGCTCTGCCCGCGCATGGTGGCGAATCCCGAAATCGGTGCCTGCAGATGCCGCACGTCGCGGCCGGTCATCCGCAGCGACAACGCCGTCTTGCGGATCTCACTGTCGCTCAGCTCGGAGTCGACGACCAGGTGCTGGGCGATGCCGGCGACGAAGCCGTTGAACTTGACCGGGTTAGCGATGGTGTCGCCGCTCAGACCCTTGGCCAAGATCGCCTTGACCACGTCGCGCTGGCGCTCAGCGCGGTCAAGGTCGCCGTTCGGGAGGCCGTAGCGCTCGCGTACGTAGGCCAGCGCCTGATCGCCTTCAAGCGTGATCTGACCCGCCGGGAAGTGGTGTCCCCGCGAGCTCGATTCGTGCTTGTTGACCACCGTGATTCCACCGAGCTTCTCGGTCAGGCCGACGAAACCGTCGAAGTCCACCACCACCGCGTGGTCCATCCTAGTGTCCAACAGCTCCTCGAGGGTGCGCACGGTCAGCTGGGGGCCGCCGAAGGCGAAGGCGGCGTTGATCTTGTTCTTCCCGTGGCCCGGGACGTTCACCCACATGTCGCGGGGGAAGGAGATCAGGTAGGCGTGTCGGCGGTCAGCGGTCAGGTGCAGCACCATCAAGGTGTCGCTGCGCCCGGTGCCGGCCCCCGCGGCCTGTCGGCTGTCGGAGCCCATCAGCACGTAATTGACGGCGTCCGTCGTGCCTCGAGCCGGTCGCGGGGACGGGCCGACGGCAGGTCCGGTTTTGGCGCCGTCGGGTGCCGGCTCCACGCCAGGGCTCGGCAGCAGATGCTGGCGCTCGAGGTGCTTGCTGACGCTCTGGCTGAGCGTGCCGGCGTAGATCGCGGCAGCGGCCACGGTCAGCGCGACAAGCGTCAACAGCACGATGGCCAAGCGGACCGGCCACGGTAGTCGTCGGCGAGGAACGTGCTCGGCTTGGCTGTCGAGCTGGAGGGAGAAGAGCGGGGACATGACTTACTCCGGTGGGTAAGCCCCCGACGGCGAAAACTTAACTGTATCAGCGCAGTGCTGCTGACTTAAACAATATGGAATTCGTGCGGTGATGTATTAGCGGGTGAGCGGTCGATCGACTTACGCCTGTTAAGGGCGAAGTTGTCGCTGAAATGCTTATGGCCTACCATTTCACTGATCACGACGGTTCCAATCGCTTGGCCCGTCATATCGGCCAATCCGGGGGGAAAAGGTTTCCCGGACTCCTGTGACAGTCAAGCGTGACGGTTCCTCCTCGTACGCCCTGCAGTCTCCGTCGACACTCGACCTACCTGCGGGCTCGCCGAGCTCGGTGACGCCACTTCGACTGCACCGTGTCGAGCGTGGACGGCTCAACTCCGACGAGCGTCGAGCGCGACGCCCTAACGCCATGCTCGCCTACACTCGACAGCTGGCCGCCACCGATCTGGTTGCGGTGGTTGCGTCAGTATCTGCAGCCCAGAGCATCCGCTTTGGTTTCGACCCCGCCACCTTGGCCTCGAGCGTGTCGGTGTTCAGCTATTCCCTGGTGTCAGCGGTGCTGGTGTCGTGCTGGCTGGTCGCGCTGGCCGTCTTTCGGACCCGGGAAGGCCGGGTGGTGGGGAGCGGGGCGGAGGAGTATCGCCGCGTTGCGCACGCCTCCTTCGCGCTCTTCGGGGCCGTGGCCATCGCCGCCTTCCTGTTGCAGCTTGAACTTGCACGTGGCTATCTCGCGGTTGCTCTGCCGGTCGGGCTGGCCACACTGATCGTGTCGCGATGGCTCTGGCGGAAGTGGTTGGTGCGGCAGCGAGCTGCCGGCGCCTTCTCCACCACCGTGGTGGTCGTCGGCTCGCATCTGGCCGCCGTCAACATGGCCCGGATGTTCGAGCGCGATGCCGCAGCAGGTTATCGCGTGGTGGGCGTGTGCGTGCCCGGCTGGAGTGAGGCGCCCGGGATGCGGGTGGACATCTCGGGCCATAGTGTGCCAGTGCTCGGCGACGCCTCGGACGTACTCGACGCGCTGAGGAAGACCCGCGCCGACATGGTGGCCGTCAGCAACACCGAGTCCTTGGGCGGGGACGGCATGCGGGCGCTGGCCTGGCAGCTCGAAGCTGTTGATGTCGACTTGGTGGTGTCCACCGGGGTGGTCGATGTTGCCGGTCCCCGCCTGCTCATCCGCCCCGTCGCGGGGCTGCCGCTCTTGCACGTGGACAAGCCGCAATACCGAGGGGCCAGCAGGGTCGGCAAACTGTGCGTCGACCTCCTCGGCGCGGCAGCAGCTCTGCTGGTGCTGTCCCCGTTCCTGCTGGTGATCGCGATCCTGATCCGGGTCACCAGCCACGGCCCGGTGTTCTATCGCTCCGAGCGCATCGGGCTGAACGGCCAACCGTTCGCCATGCTGAAGTTCCGCACCATGGAAGCCGACGCCGACGCCCGTCGGGTCGAGCTGATCGGTCGCAACGAGGCTGCCGG
Organism: Propionibacteriaceae bacterium; assembly: GCA_035634295.1. Lineage (GTDB taxonomy): Bacteria > Actinomycetota > Actinomycetes > Propionibacteriales > Propionibacteriaceae > Microlunatus. Next base: position 68,842 of record DASQDG010000077.1, read on the forward strand.
TCCTCTGTTCAAGCTGCGCGACGACCCCCGTGTCACCCCGGTGGGCCGGTGGCTGCGGCGGTTGAGCATCGACGAGCTGCCGCAGCTGATCAACGTGCTGGCGGGGCAGATGAGCGTGGTGGGACCCCGACCTCCACTGCGCTCAGAGGTGGTGACCTACACCGGAGACGTCCGCAGGCGGCTGCTGGTGAAGCCCGGAATCACTGGACTGTGGCAGGTGAGCGGCAGATCCGACTTGTCGTGGGAGGAGTCAGTCCGGCTGGACCTGTACTACGTCGAGAACTGGTCGATGATTCAGGACCTGTTGATTGTCTGGCGCACGGTGGGAGCAGTCCTGCTGGCCAAAGGTGCCTACTGAGATTCGCTGCCAATGATTGGTGGAAGCACTCTGCGGAGGACGATCGCGTAGGTCGCGGCGGAAATCACGCGCAGGACAACCGTCGCGATCGCGATCCCGACGGCACCGTAAAGAGTGAAGAAGATCCAGTCCAGCAGGGCGTTTCCGACTCCGGTCAGGAGGGCGAAGCGAATGAGCAGCCTTTGCCGGCGGGCGATGATCAAGAGCCGACTGCAGCACATGGTGGCGAGGGTGAATGGAATCGACAGGAAAAGTATCTGCGCCCATAAGAAGCCCTGCCGCCAAACCACGGGAAGCTGCACGACGTGCGGGGTCAGCGCGCAAGTCAAACTGCCGAGTAAACCTGCGACTGTGGACACAATGAGCAGGAACAGCCCGTCTGTACGCAAGAGCGACCGGCCTAAGGTTGGCTCCATCGTGGGCAGCTGGGCCCAGCCGGTAAGCCGACGGGTGAGAAAACCGAGGCTGATGAGCTGCACGGCTGCGAAAAACAGCTTGTCGGCCATCTCATAGGACGACAGGGCGCCCGCCGGCGCCGTAGAAAGGAAGAACCTGTCAGTGATGGGACCTGTTTGGGAGGTCAGGGCCGAGCCGGACTGCCAATACAATCCGTTGGTCGGTATGTCAGCCGATGACGATCCGCACCCTACTCTCGTCCGCGACATGGCGGTCAGCACGGCGAGCCGAACCAGCTCTCCGGCAGCAAAGCCAGCAGCCAACAAGGCGAGCGGTGTCTGAGGGCCGTTCAGGACGAGTAGAACGATGGGGACCACGGTCCGGCACGACTGCAGCAGGACGGGCACCACGATGTATCCCCGGGCCAACAGCTCACCTGACCTGGCACTAGCGATTCCGCCCAGCAGCGGCACCGAGAGCATGGTGAGGGCAAGCGGTGCAAACGAGCCGAAGCTTCCTCGCTGTGCTCCGTAGAAGGCGATCAGGAGACTTCCGACGACTAATGTCGCTCCACACACGAACGCAGTGATCCGTGCTCGATAACGCCGCAGAGCCTGCCTGTCCGGCATCACCGACTGACCCAAGCGGCCGCCTAGTTCACTCACCGAGTTCAGCTCAACTGCGTTGCCGACAACACTGGTCAGCGTCAAGGCGACGGACCCCGCCAGCAGCATCTGATCTGCGTCGCCAGCCCCAAGGAACCAACTGAGCACGAACGGAAAGGCGAAGCCGGGAAGCAGAGCCGTAGCGGCAGCCACAACTGTGACAAGGTCGCGTTCAGTTGGCGCACTTGTCCGGGATGCGAGGGAGGTCAGCTCAACCACCCTTGGCAGCGGCTTTCGCTCACTGTGGGCGGCCACCGGTCGGCGCGAGCGGCCGAGCCGGCTCAGCCACACCGGCGGACAGCAACGCCGGTGGCCCGATGGCGGGGTCAACGCGTCTGGGCATCGGTGCGGTAGCGAGCAAACTAATCCAGCCAACAAGAACCCAGGCGGCCGGATTGCTCTCCCACAAAGGGTAGGCCGAACCTGTGACGACAAAAGCAGCAAGTGCCGCAACGCATCCTGGACTGCCGCTGCGCGCCGCCCGAACGCAGATCGTCAGCAGGAAGATGGCAAGAGCCGCAGATCCTATGATGCCCGTACTGACCAGGGTCCCCAGCACAGCACTTTCGATGGTCAGTGGTGTATCGGTGTTGGCTGCGGCTGTTCCCGAGCTCCCTGGACCGGTGCCGATATACGGATGCTTGGCGAAAAGCTCGGTCGCCAGTTGCACAACCATGTCTCGGTACTGAGTGGACCTGCCTGCTTCTGCCGAACTCGCCCGAGTAGTGATGATCGGCACGTTGGGCACCACGGCTACGGTGACGACGGTCACTGACAGCGCGAGCAACTTCAGTCCCAATCCGGCGCGCCGAGACAGGAGAAGCACCATAACTCCAACCCCTAGGCCAGCGATCAGCGCGTAGACGGCACTTCTCGACCCGCTCAGGGTTGCCCCAGCGCTACAGAGGGCAAAAACGGCGAGTGGCAATAGGCCATTTCTCCCCTCTGATCGGATGGAGAAGAAGGCGATGCAGGCGGTTACCGCGAAAAATGTGCCGTTGAGCAGAGGGTGCCCGATCGTGGTTTCCACTCGATACACAGACCAGTGCTGCTCCACGGTGTACAGCATCGACAATGGGTTTCGTCGCGCTACGCCCTCCACCAACGCCAGCGCACCTAGTCCAGCGCCCAGCAGGAGCCAGGTCCTGGTGAGGGCGGCCCGAGTCCGATAACCGGCTGCCTGGTGCCAAGCAGCAGGCAGCAGGGCAGCCACTGTGAACACGGCAGACCACAGCAGACTGCGCCAGATGGTGATGCTGCATAGCGAGAGGGCGACGAGCAGCCCTGCCAACGACAGCAGCCACAACGCTCCTCGTCGCGACCAGCGGGTCCGTCCCAAGCGGACGCGCAGGAGCCAGCAGGTCATCAGCACGACCGAGGGTGTGACGAAACGACCAAGCACTTCGGGCACCATGGCGAGGTAGCCAACGGGAACGAGTGCGAATAGCACGAGGGAAAGGCTGGGGAGCGTCCACGCCGGCAGGCAGAACGAGAGTATGACGAACAAGGCCGCGCAACTCAGTACAGCGCCGGCTGGCCAGAGCGCCGGAAGCATCCCCAGCGTGAGGACGCCGAGCGCAACGAGTGCGGTCAGCAGAAAGGCGGACAGCCGACCGCTTCTGGTTGTGAACGTCATTTGAACACCTCCTGGCCCCACGCGAGTTGGCGCTTGAGTCCCTCCTCGAGACCTACAGCTGCCCTCCAGCCGAGCCCGGCCGCTATCCGCGAGGTGTCTCCCCTTGTTCGAGCCACGTCTCCGGCAACCCCTTCAACGTGTTCGACCTGAAGCTCTTCCCCGGCCAGCTCGCTGATCATGGAGAGCGTGTCCGCTACGGAGACGTTGGAACCACCGGCGACATTGAACACCTCACCCGGGTCCGCACCAACTTCTGCCGCCAACACGTTTGCCTGCACGATGTCGTCGACGAAGGTGAAATCACGTATCTGGTTGCCGCCTCCAAAGATCGTGATTTTCTCACGTCGGATGGCCGCTCGCACGAAGCGAGTAAAGGCCATGTCCGGGCGCTGGCCAGGGCCATAAACAGTAAAGTACCGCAGGGAAATTGTAGGAACGTCGAATTGCGAGGCGTACAGAGTACACAGATGCTCGGCCGCCAGCTTCGACACCCCGTAGGGACTGATAGGCCGCGGACGGTGGGCTTCTCCTGTCGGGTAGGACTCGACGTTCCCGTAGACCGACGACGACGACGCATAGACGAAGCGCTGCAATCGGCGACTTGCCTTGGCAGCTTCGAGCAGTCTCTGGCTAGCCGCTATGTTGTTCGCAACGTAGGCGCCAAAGTCTTTGCCCCATGATTTTCGCACGCCCGGCTGCCCGGCCTGATGAAAAACCCAGTCCACATCCTGCAGCAAGGAAGTGAGGTCCAACTCGTTCAGATCGGCCCGACAAAAGGTGAACCTCTGCTTGGGAATGCCGGCCAGATTGGCCGTCTTAAGTCGCACATCGTAATAATCGGTAAGGCTGTCGATTCCCATCACCGAATGCCCTTGCTCGGTAAGCTCCCTGGATAGCGTGCTGCCGATAAAGCCAGCCGCTCCGGTAACAACGACTCGCATCAGTGGTTCTTCTTCCAGCTGGTTAGCCAACCTGAGTGCAACCCCGGTGACGAGAGCAGGGCGGAGTCCTTACTCACAGTTGACATGCTTTATTCGACAGGCCGGCCGCGCCAGTAGGAACGGTGTTGTCACAACCGACGAAGTTTCCGAGTTCCCGATAAGCAAGCCGAATTCCGTAGCCTGGGATCGATCCGTGGAAGTGGTTGTCATAAGCGACATTGTTAAGGCCCCAACCGGGCCCGTGTTCCCAGACTTGAACCGCGTCAAGGCGTGTGTCTGTCCCTGTGTTGCCAGCGATCACCCAGTCGTTGCTTTGAATAGAGATCAGTGAATCCGAGTGCTCGGACATTCCTCCCCCGTACAAGACGTTGTGCAAGATCGCGCCATGCGAAGCTCCCTCTTTGATGTCAATAGGCTGGGCGGTGGTATTGCGGATCACGTTGCGGGAAATGGTGTTTCGGTCACTGCGGTCGGCCATGCAGCTTGAGAATAGGCACCAGTTGCCCTCGGACGATCCCACGTAGACGCCCTCGCCGTAGGCGGGATTCACAAGGCCGACGCCATCAATGACATTACCGACCACGGTACTATCCGTGGTGTTGGTGCGTAGATGAACACCTTCATCCCCAATTTTCGTTATCGACGTGTCTGCCACCGTGATGTTCGAGCTGTTAATCACGGTGATGCCTTTGAGCACGTTTCGCACGGTCATGCCCGCGAGAACCACGTGTGATGACGAGTCGACGCGGAAACCTTTGCCCTCCGTGGTTGTCCCACCGTCGATGACGGCATCTCGGCTGCCGCAGATCCATAATGGCGCGGCTTTGGTGGCCTTCACCGCGACGTTGTATCCGCCGAGATATACACCTGCTTGAAGTCGGATGACGCTTCCAGCTTGAGCTCGCGACAGCGCCGACAGCAGTTCTGCGCGGTTGGACACCGTCATGGTGGCGTTGGGGCATGCGGAGTAGCGGAGAGAGGTCTCAGGGGCAGGCTCGGGAGAGACGAACTTGGCCGGAACCGATTTAGACGATCTATTGCCACTGTTGTCTGTGGCCAGCACTTGATACGTGTAGCTTGTGGCCCCAGGCAAACCAATGTCGGAGAACGAGTGTGTTGCCGCATTGGTCCGGCCGACCGAGATTGCGGTCCCCACTCCCTCTTGACGGTAGACGGTGTAGGACGCAACGTCGGCCGAGGTGCTTGGCGTCCACGTGAGGCGGGCACCTGTGCGATCTGGGGATGCCTTGACGTTCAGCGGCGGATTCGGCGGATGGATGTCTGGTGCGACGAATGCGTCAATCATGATGTTGTAGCCGCCAGAGGCGGGGTTGCGCTTGCCGGTGCGCACCACTCGGACGGTGTGGTTGGTCTCAGGCAGGCCGGCCACCTCGTAGAGAGTGTGCTGATAGGTGGTGGTGGGGGCATAGAGGTCAACGGTGGCCTTCTTCACGCCGTCCACATATATGTCGGCAAGGCCCGCGTTGGCGTTCTTCCGGCCGAGAACCTTGACGCCGCTGGTGGCGAAGGAGAACTCGGCGTAACCCGGTGCGCTCAATCTCGAGTGGGAGCCCCCGCTGTCCACCGTGGAGGCGATGGTGGACCAAGGACCGACCAGAGTGACCGCCTCTGATGTGCTCTGATACGTTCCGGCCCCTTGCGCCGAGATCGGCATGGTCACGGAGACCGCCGGCGTAAGTGGAGACTCGTTTCGAAACGTGTCAACTGCCGCCACCTGGTATGCGTAGGTGGTGCCGGGTTGCAGCCCTGTGTCGGCGAAGGCTGTCGCCGTCGTCGGATTTGGTGTGACGTTGACCCTGCTTGCATCTCTCGGGCCTTGTCGATAGATGCGGTATCCCAGCAGGTCGCCATCAGGACTTGGCGTCCAATTGAGGCGCGCGCCCGTTGCTTCAGCGCTGGCGCGGAGATCTATTGGCGCACTTGGTGGATAGATGTCTGGCGCCACGAATGCGTCAACCAGAAGTGCCGCCCCCCCCGAGGATGGATTGCGGAGGCCGGTTCGGACGACCCGAAGGGTGTGCGAGGTTTCGGAGAGACCAGAAATCTCATAGACGGTCTGCTGATAGGTGGTTGTCGCGGAGTAGAGATCCACTGTGGCTTTTTTGACGCCATCCACATACACGTCGGCGAGGCCAGCATTCGCGTTTTTCCGCGCCACCCACTTGATGCCACTTGTAGAGAAGGACACTTGGGCATAACCCGGCTCTGCCAATCTGGAGTGAGAGCCTCCGCTGTCCATGGAAGACGTTGTGGTCGTCCAACCACCCACCAAAGTCAGCGCTGGCGACGTGTTCTCGTAGGTGCCAGCTGCGACCGCAGTGCTTGCGTATGCCGGTAGCAGCCCGAGCAGGAGCAAGAGAGGGGTAACGGCGCAGACACTTGCCGCCAGGGTCCGGTTGTGCGTTCCTTGCCGTGGACGCCAAACAGGCAGATAGGTCACGGGTGCCTTCCTTGAGAACTGCCCCCGTGTGATGTGCGAGTCACTAGAATCTGCGAGAAGCACAGCAATAGGCGTGTGCTGTGTCCCCCGCAGCTCAACCTAGTGTAAGTGACCCGGGCTGCTCAATATCAAGATTTCTCCAAATGCGCGACAACTGGCTTGGTCGATGGCGCTCGAGAACTAGACAGTTTCCGGCGATCCAAGACTGAACGGTTAGTTCAGTATCCAATGTGCTGTTCCGCTGGAGTGCTGGGCAGATGTCGATGCCTCCGTCACCATGTGGGTAGGAGTCGAAGGGAGACTTCGTATTGGGAGGAGACGAAGGTTGTCAATCGCCTCGGTTCAAGCAGAAGGCGAGCGACCCCCGGCGGCTGCTGCCGGGGGTCGCTCTGACGGTAGTGCGCCTGTTCGTGCTCGATCGGTATGGCGGAGCCCAAGGGTGCGGTGGAGCCGGTCGGTGCTGAACACGTGCACCCAGACAAGGTGGCGAACTCGAGGTCGTCGACGCCGCGGACCGGTTGGCGAACCTCACAGCCCTCGCGGGCTATCAGGAGCTTGGGACAACGGATGATCTCGGCTTTGGTGCCCTGGCTGAGACACCACGTGGCAGCAAGGTGAGTCCCGGACTGTCGTTGATGTGGGCGGTGGCCAGGGTGTGTCAACGACGACCCGTTGTGGGCTGTGCAATCAGGCTGCGATCGAGGCCGGCGCCCTTCGGGGCACCACCACCGCACACGCCACCAAGCAGCCTCCTGCACAAGCCGCATCGCCTGCTCGCCAACTCCTGCGGTCGTTGAATCGACTTGCTGGAGCAGATCAAATTCTTTGGGGGTTGCCCGCCAAGAAGTTTGCCACAAGTGTTTTCACCACTTACAGTGGTTAGCGCAGTGCGATAAGCCTCGACACATTGGCTGTTCCACGACGGACGTGTTGTGTCGACTCTATTCTTATAAAGCCGGACCGGGGGCTCCGCAACGCGGGACATTCTCCTTCGTTCTCCCCAGACCGATTGACGGAATAGGAAACATGGTTGCTCCTGGCGCAGCCGCGCGAAGCTCGTACGATGCGCATCCAGGCTACAGTCAATGCCCCTGTTGTTGGGAAGCCAAGGCCTCAGTTGGCCCAGTCGCCCGCTGCAGTGCTCGACTTTCGACCGATCTGGGTGCCAGCCTGAACTACGGCATGATTCGGCGACCTTCGCGTCCTCTCTTCGTGGCGTCGACTGGTGGGCATCTGGAGCAGCTTTACCTGCTTGCCCAAAGATGGGGTTGGTTGGGTCAAGGTCGACCCTGGATTACTTTTGACAACGAGCAGAGCCGGTCACTGCTCTCAGGCGAGGAAGTTGTATACATTCCCTATGTGCCGCCTCGTGACTTTCGAAGAACCTGTACCAGCGTTCCACTTGTTCGGCGCGTAATGCAAAGCCACTCGGTCGAGGAGGTTGTTTCGACTGGAGCGGCGGTGGCGGTGTCAGCAGCCGTTGCTGCAGCGTCAACCGGGCGGCACTTCATCTATATCGAAAGTATTGCCCGAGTAACGAAACTCTCCTTAACCGGACGCCTGGTCCAGCTCATGCCCCGCGTAGAACGCTACGTGCAGCACGATGAGCTCAAGGTGCGCAGGTTTCAGTTCGCTGGGTCCGCCATGGATTCCTTCGAGGTCGTGCCAAGCAAGAGGCCAACACCCGTTCGCAAGTTATTTGTGACAGTGGGCACCATCCAGCCATACACGTTTGAGCGACTGTTTTCCCGAGTCTCGGAGCAGTTTCCACACCTGTCCATCTCGTGGCAGACGGGGCCGGTCGATGGGCAGCGGCTTTCAGGGAGGGTGCGTTCGTCGATGTCGCGGACGGAACTCTTGGGAGAGATGAAAGACGCCGACGCCGTCATTGCCCACGCCGGTGTGGGGTCAATACTGTCCGCCCTGCAGGTCGGCAAGGTGCCCGTCGTAGTGCCACGTCGTGCTGAGCACCAAGAGCACATCGATGACCATCAAACTGACATTGCCAATTTGCTGGATCGCCAGGGGCTGGTGGTGGCACGAGACGTAGACGCCTTGGACATGGCGTCCCTGAGGCGAGCAGCCGACCACAGCGTGCGGATCGCTTACGAATCTGGGGCGGCAGCATGAGCGCGCCGGCTCACCGCATGATCGTGCACAAATTTGATCCTGACCTTCCGGCGCCGGGTGGTATCGACACGTGCATCCGAGGAATCCTTCGCTACAGACCGGCAGCGGAAGCGCTGTCCATCGTCGGAGTGAGCCCTAGGCCTGAGCAGCTGGGGAGATGGCACCAAGCACGGCTTGGTGCCACGAACGTGCGCTTCATGCCGGTGGCGCTTATTGACCCGGGCGACCAGATCCGTCGGCTGCCGCACTCGTTGCGCATCGCCTTGGGTCTCCTGCGCCGACGCCGACGCATTGCAACGCCTACGGTCATCCAGACCCATCGCGCTGACCTAGCACTTCTCTGCATGGTGCTGTGGCCCAAGGCCAGCCACACCTACTTCATTCACACCCAGGAATCTGGCCTGCTCGGCGCCGAATCAGACTCCTTCTGGCGAAGGCTTGCCGTGCTGCACCGGAAGCTGGAGCAGTTCGTCGTCCGGCACGCCGACGCTGTCCGGGTTTTCAATGCGGACTACGCCGAGAAAGTTGCGACCTGGAACTCACAAGCCCGCTTCTCGCCGACGTGGTGGGACCCGGCCCTCGTCCAGTGTGGCCTTGACAAGGCTCGTCCGCCAGATAAGGAGCGCAATCTCATTTGGGTCGGCCGGTTTGAGACGCCGAAGAACCCGGCCCTAGCAGTGAAGACACTGGCATACCTGCGCTCTGCGGCGCCGGAGCGCGACTGGCGGCTGACGATGGTTGGCACTGGGAACTTGTTTGAAGCAACCAGCCAACTGGCTTCGCAGCTCGGACTTGACGACAGCGTGCGCTTCACCGGCCGTCTTCGGCCGGCGCAAGTCATGGAACAGCTGGCGTCCTCTCGGGTGCTGTTGATGACCTCCGTCGAGGGCTATGAGGGTTATCCACGTGTTCTTGTCGAAGCGTTGGCCCTGGGATGCTCAGCGGTGGTAACCGCGGGTGCGGACACGGGTGCCCTTGTTCGCGAAGGTGTCAACGGTTTTCGCGCCAGGGCCTTCGAGTCGGAGCTGGGAAATCGCGTGATCGACGCCATCTCACTGCGCTCCACCGACTCGATCGCCTCGGTATCGCACCTTCGCGCATCAGAGGTCATTTCCTCGCTGTATGCAGACGAAGCGCTCGTTGCCTAGCGTGGCGAAACCAGGGCGGTTGAGAAGGCCATTGATGTCGAGAACGAGGTATGGCGGCGAACCACGCGCAACGGATAACACAGGCCAGCAGTGAGAATCGCCGTGCTGATCCCCAATGTGACCGGTGGCGGCGCCGAATTCGTGGCTCTTGAGTGGGCGCGGGAGCTGCGCAGGCGGGGCCATTTTGTCGTCATCATCCTGACCGAGCGTGCTGCTCACGAGCACTCGGACGGGCTTCCTGAGATTCATTCGGTGTACTCACGAGCCGGCCTGATCGGCCAGATACTCAAGCTCTGGTGGCTCCAAGAGTCGCACCGGGTCGACGTTGTGCTGTCATTGATGCCTTATTGGAATCTACTGTCGATCGTCACCGCTCATGTGCGGCCAAGGGCCAAACGACCAGCGCTGGTTATCAGCGAGAGAACCCTTGTGGTCGCGTTCAAACGAACCAAGGGGCGGGCCTATTCGGCGAAGATACTACTCGCGCGACTGCTTTATCGACGAGCAGATGCGTGCATCGCGATATCTCACGCGGTGGCAGCAGAGGTCACGTCTCTCTTTGGCGTTCCTCTTAGTCGGATCTGGGTGGTCCCCAATCCGGCTCTCGCGAAGACAGTTTCCTCTCGGCCGCTCGCAGTTCAACCGGCGAAAAGGCAAGACAGGGTGGCCGCTCTCGTCGTTCCGTGCCGCCTTATTGCCCAGAAGCGACCTGAGTTGGCGATCGAGGTCGCCATTGATCTGACGGCGCATGGCCATCCAGTAAGCGTGCACTACTTCGGCTCGGGTCCCATGGAGGCGGAGCTGTTGGCGCGCGGCCGAAGCGCCCAAATCGAGGTCGTCCTGCACGGTTGGGTGGACGACTGGTTTGCGAACGTACCGGCGGCGCCGGTCGTCTTGTTACCGTCCATTGTCGAAGGCTTCGGCAACGTCTTGGTGGAAGCGGCCGCAAGCGGCATCCCCTGTGTCGCATCTTCTCGAGCGTTGGGAGTTTCCGACGCTATGGTTAACGGCCTATCTGGAGTCTTAACCCCTGGCGAATCCATTCAAGAGTTGTCGGCTGCGGTGTTGGCGGCAAGTAGGCTGCCGATGCAGACGTTGGCGCCCTGGCTGGCAAACTTCTCGATTCTGAACAGTGTCGACGCGCTGGAAAATGGACCACTGAGGGCTCTTGGGCCTAGCGCAGAGGACACCGCTTCGGGTGTCGATTCCCTAACCAAGTGGTATAGATTGAATTATAACGCTAGTCGTGATGGACGTAAGTTAGTGTCAACAAATCGAAAAAACCAGCACTCCAAGAGGGAAAGAACGGTCGAATGAACCTGCAAGATTGCCTGCGAGCATTTCGACGGCGTTGGGTGACGATACTGATCGTTCTGGTGACTACGCTGCTGGCGACCGTGGCAACGACTCTGCTGATGACGCCGCGTTACTCTGCGACTGCCCGGATGTTCTTCGCCGTGCAGGGCGGAGAGTCAGTCACCGACCTGGCCCAAGGATCGAACTTTGCAGAGAAGCAGATGACCTCGTATATCGAAGTGGCGACATCACCGCTGGTGCTCGCACCAGTCATCTCGCAGTTGAAACTGGATTTAACGATTGACCAATTGGCGAACTCCATCACCGCGACTGTCCCCGCCAACACGGTGATCCTCGAACTGCAGGCGACTGCTACGGACAGACAACGTGCAGCGGATACTGCCAACGCGGTGGCCGCTCAGATGTCGAAGGTGATCACCGCTTTGTCCCCGCCCCGCTCCGACGGAACGGAGCCGGTGAGGTCGACAATCTTGGCTGAGGCTCGGGTGCCCGAAAATGCAGCTACACCTAACCTCTTGTTGAATCTCGGTTTGGGGTCGGTCCTGGGGCTCCTTCTCGGAGTGCTGGTGGCGGTCGTCCGACATGCAATGGAGACGCAGATCAGGAGCGAGGAGGACCTGGCAACGGTGACGTCCAAGTCGCTGCTTGGGGTCATTCCCTTCGACGAGTCGGCGCCAGCAAAGCCCGTGGCCATGCACGACGCCCCACTTGGCGCGCGGTCGGAGGCCATCCGCCGCTTGCGAACGAATCTCCAGTTCGTCGATCTGGCCGACGGGGCGAAATCGTTGGTGGTCAGCTCCTCGATCCCCGGCGAGGGTAAGTCGACGACAGCAACCAACTTGGCGGTTTCTCTCGCTGACGCTGGCCTTCGGGTCCTCCTTGTGGACGCCGACCTCCGCAGACCCTCGATCGCCAGATATCTGGGCATCGAAGGTGCTGTCGGTCTGACGACGGTGTTGATCGGTCAGGCTGAGCTGGAAGACGTCGTGCAGCCTTGGGGCACGACGACGCTTGACATCCTCCCCGCGGGCCAGATCCCGCCCAACCCCAGCGAACTCCTGGGTAGCAAAGCGATGTCGTCCCTTGTCGAACAGCTGGTTCAGAGCTACGACATGGTGTTGCTGGACAGTAGCCCTCTGTTGCCGGTCACCGATGCTGCCATACTGAGCAAGGTCGTGGGCGGCATCCTGCTCGTCGTGGGTGCCGACCGGGTGCACCGCGCCCAACTGCGCCACTCGCTAGAGTCTCTGACCGCCGTTGGCGCCAAGGTCTCGGGTCTGGTACTCAACAAGGTGGCCAGGCGCAATGCCAGCACCTATTCCTACTATCACGACTACGCGCCGATTGAAGCTCCAGCCACGTCATCTGACGCCGGCGAACGCGAGGCTGTCACCAGGACATCACCTGGCGACGCGCAGGTTGACCAGGCGCAGGATGCTGAGCAGCGGCTGGCAGACGCGCGCCAGTGGTGACCCGCCGTTGCAGCGAAGCAGGACAGCCTCGCGCGAAGGCTCGAGAGGGCGTGTCTTGCCTTTCGGTACTCCTGGTGTGCACGGGCAACATCTGTCGGTCCCCAGCAGCCGAGCGGCTGCTGGTCAACAAGTGCGGCGGGACGGTGGATGTATCGTCGGCAGGCACGGCCGCCTTGGAGGGGCAGCCGATAGCTCCGCTGATGAGGGAACTGCTCGTGGCAGAAGGCGCAGAAGTTGACCAGTTCGCGGCGCGGGCGCTGCGCCCCGTACAGATCAAGCAGGCCGACCTTGTGCTCGGTCTCACTCGAGCCCATCGAGCCGCTGTCGTTCAACTCGTGCCGGCCGCTGTTCGACGGACTTTCGCCTTACGGGAGTTTGCCCGGGTCCTCGGCTCTTCCTCATTCTCGGTTCCGCGGTCGGAAACGTTCTCAGGCAGACTTGCGGCCTCGATACCGATCGCGGCAGCTCACCGAGTCGCTTTGGCACAGCCAGATCAAGGCGATGATGACGTGCTGGACCCCTACGGCGGGACCACGGAGGACTATGCGTTGTCCTTTCGGCAACTGGCCGAGGCGGTTTCTACAATCGCGGCCCTGCTGGAGGCCGAGCCGAGTGACGAGGTCTGCGACCCACGGCGGCACAGGGAACGAACTCATTAGGGTGTTGGGCGCCATCGTGGATCTTCCGGGAAGGCCTCAAGCGAACGGCTGTCGATCGGCCGGAGCTCCCGACTTCGGCCCGCTGCGGGCCCCTCTGCGCCACACCGAGACAGTCCTCGACATTCCAGTTGAGCGCGGCCCGACACCCGGGCCCTGGGACGCGCCCGTGGTCTGGCGAGGAGTGCTCTGGGCCGACGAGAATCGTGCCCTGTTTCGAAGAGGACCCATTGGCGCCTACGTCGAGCTCGGGCATCGGGTCGTCCTAGACACCCCTACCGACGCCGAGGCTAGCGAGCACGACTACGTCATCTATTCCATTGCCGCTCGCATGCTGCTGATTCAACGCCGCAGGTTCAGCCTGCATGCCACTCTCGTCGTCGCGCCCAGCGGCACCATGATCGCGGTAGCGGGCGACTCAATGGCCGGCAAGTCGACTTCCGTTCTTGAGCTCGTCCGGCGCGGCTGGACCTTCTCCTGCGACGACATTGCCGAGGTGATGGCACCAGGTGCCACGGCAGTGCCGTACGAGCGGCCCATTCACCTGTCCGATCAGGCGGCGCGGATGCTCGGCGCCGACCCGGCGATCGGCCGACCGTTGCCGGGCCGAGGCAAGCGAGCGTATCGGCTGGCTGGTGATCTGACCCCTAGGCCGCTCGCGGCGGTCGTCCGATTGTCCGCCGACGCCGAGGGCAGCCCGGCCTTCCAGAGACTGGACCCAGTGGCGGCGCTCGTCCTGCTGACGGGCTTGAGCGAGCGTCTTGGCATCGCAGAGCTACAGGGTCTGCGTGCCGATCACCTAGCGTGGTTGGGGGATCTGCTGCGGCACGTCCCGGTCTTTCAGCTCCGCCGGCCCGCCGGAGGCGATACGGTCGCGCAGGTTGGCGACCTGGTGGAGACGATCGCCCAGCAGCTAGCCCCTGTGCTGTGACCAGCGTCTAAGCTGGCGCAGCTCGGCGAGCAGGCGGACGGGTCGCGCTGCCTCTCGGCTGCAGGACCTCGGACTCATACCAAGCGGCGAACATCCCGAAGCCGAGCGCTCGGCCGATGCTGAGGTCCCAGATGTGGATGTCGGGACTTTGCGGGTCGAGTGCCTCGACGCCCCGTCGAAGCGCCGAGAGATCGAGGAACTGCTGGGCGGCTGGTGATGCCTCGACCACCTCGAGGTGCGCGCGGACCCGACCCTCGCGACCGGCCAGCCACTGGGCGCGATCGGCCGCCTGCGACCCGCGGGTGGTGCGCAACCGGATGTGATCGGGGACTCGGCCCAGGCTCGCCTCCCGGGCCAGCCCGCGGGAGCGGCCGCCCGCCAGCCAGGCCTCGTCCGGCAGCCGGAGGGCCAGCGACGTGACCTCGGGGTCCGAAAGCGGGTCGCTCCACCAAACCGACGGGCTCAGGTGCTGACAGATCGTCAGCATCGAGTGGTCTCGGAGCACGAAGTCAACCCAGTCTTGACGGGTCTGGGTCGCCACAGCACGCAGTCTCCGAGCGGATGCGCGGGCGTCCTCGGACAGTCGCTCGGGCCGAACGGGGAGCCTAGCCATCAGGTCGGCCTGGAGCCTGATGCTTGCCGAACGACTCAATTTTCTCCGCCGCATCGTCTTGAGCCAAGTCGGCACCGTCGCCGAGATCGAGGGTCGCAGTGCCACAGGCCAGGCCAACCCGGTGCCGTGAGCGGCCAGTGCATGCTTGGCGAGCAGGTCGAGCCGACGGCGACGGCCGAGCTCGCGCAGCGGTTGGCTCGCGTCGCGCGAATAGGGGCCATTGCCGGTTGCCCCGGTCAGTAGCAGCCCCGTTGAGCGGAAGGCGGCCGCGTCAACTGCGTCAACGATCCAGAGCGCGTTGGCAGGGTTGAGGGTGGGCAGCCAGGTTCGCCGGAACAACGCCGGTAGGGCGTCCAGATGGTTGCGTCGGTCGAGATTTACTAGCGGCGTCCAGCTGAGTCCCTTGATCTCGGCACACATCCGCTCGGCGTACGGTCCGTCGTCTGACTCCCAGTTCCCGGCTCCGGGGAGTGTATTGGGCAGTGGCCGGTGAGTGAACGTGTGCACTGTGCGGCCGCTCGGGAAGAGCAGCTCCGCCGCCGTGCCCACGACCATGGCGGAGTCCAGACCGCCGGACAGGGTCGCGCTGACGTCCCCTGAGGAGGGCAGCGAAGCAGCCACGGCCTCGGCGATCGTCTCCCGCATGGTGCGTACAGCCTCGTCGGTCGACAGACTGTGCTGAGGGGTGCTGTCCGGCTCGAACCACCGGCGGACGAGAACTGCAGCCTTGCCTGGACGCCAGCTCAGCCGATGACCGAGAGGCAACCGCCGCACCCCCTCGTATGGCGTGCTGTCAGGGGCGTCGTAGAGCGTCACCAGGTCGGCCAGCTTGGCAAGATCGAGGGCCGGTGGCTGGGGAAGTGCATCAATCACACCCTGCGGGTGGGACGACAGCAGCAAGGAGCCCCCCGCGAGCGCGTAGAAGAGAGCGACTTCAGCGCGCGGACTGACCGCTGCCTCGACGCTCGCGTCGTGTCGGACCAGTGCCGCCGCGAACCCTTGGCGGACCGGGGCGGGTCCGCTGCACGACCTGCTCAACCAGCGAGCCACGGCGATGCCGTCGAACGGCCCCGGTCCGTGCTCGGCCAGCAAAACCCCCCAGCGGGTCCTGTATCGGCCCGGAGAGGCACCACAGGACGGATCGAGCAACGATGCTTCGCCCGACCCGACCTGGGTCAGCATCCTCAAACCGAGGCGTCGGATTTGGTGGTGACGACGCCGCCGAAGCGGCAGCCGGTCAGTCGTTCGTTGCTCAAGGGGCAGAGACGAAGAAGGAGCCGTCGCCCAACCCGTCGTCTGCGATGGTGGGATCGGCTTGGGCCTGGGGTACGGAGACAAGCACAGTAACGACCGGGGCGGACCACGGCTTGAGGAGGGATGACAAGAAATGTCCTTTCTTAGAGAGGCCGATCACGTAGGAAGGACTCTGCTGCCAAGTTCGTCGCTTTTTCGGGAGTGACGCCAGTTCGACGGTGACCGAGGATCAGCCCGGAATCCCGGAACCAAGGTCGGCGCCGTCGCCGAAGAAGGCTCCGCCGAGTTGCGCCTGATTCGCGCTGAAAAGCACAGTGACTGTCGGGCTCCGCCACGGGAGACGCTTGACATCATTAGGGGGGCCGATAGGCATGTTGGCTCCTTGAGTGTGGGAGCAGGGCCGGGTTCGGCCCCGGTTATGCATAAGTGTAGTCGTTAAACATATAGATCAAAATAGGCAGTCGTGATTAAGTGATGGCGATTAACTGGTGGCGACATCTGGCATGATGCCCTTATGAATTCCCTTTCCCAGGTCGCCGTGATTTCCCGGCAGGCCGCCGTGGTCGGGACCGACGTCGGCGATCTCCACGTGGTGCTCAACGATGACCTGCGCTACCTCGGTCTGGACCCGATCGCCACCCGCGTGTGGGAGCTGCTGGAGCTGCCGCAGACCGTCGACCAGCTCGTCGGCCAGTTGATCACCGAATACGACGTTGATGAGCAGACCTGCCGCGCCGACGTCGGCACGCTGATCGACACCCTGGCCGAGCATAAGCTCGTCGCCTTCGCCTGACGGGTTCGCGCCGAGCGTGGACGTCCGGGCCCTGCTGGACATCCGGGCCGTGCTTGGCACCGTGGAGGCCGCCGCGGCCCTGGGGGTCGCTTCACTACTGCGGCGAGCGCTCCCGATGCGGCGGTGGTCGCGGATGTTGGGCACGGTCGGGGCCGCGCCCGCCGTGCTGCCGGGCCGCCCACCGGCCACGCGCCGAGACCGGCGGGTCGCGGTGGATCTGCGGCGGGCCGAACGCCGACTGCCGTGGACCCTCAACTGCCTCGACCGCGCCGTCGCCGGGCAGCTGCTACTTCGTCGGCGTGGGGGAGCTGGCACGGTGGTGATCGGGCTGGACCGTTTGGACCCTGCCGGCGTCCCGCACGCCTGGCTGGTGACCTCCGACTCCGTGATCGTCGGTGGAGAGGTGGCCGGCAGATTTGTCGCCGCCACCGCCTTCTCGCCTGACTTGAGACGTCAGCTGGGGTTGGGCGCGGACAGATCGACCAGCCGGCGGCCGGACAACACGGCGGAGCGGGCGGCGAACCGCCGCAGTTCGACCCGGTGAGTGACCAGCAGCACCGTACGACGCCCGTCGACCAGTCGCTCGAGCACGGCTTTCTCGGTGGCCGTATCGAGAGCGGAGGTCGCCTCGTCCAGCACGAGCAGATCCGGTCGGCGCAGCAGAGCCCGCGCCAGGCCCAGTCGTTGCCGCTCGCCTCCCGACAGCCGGGTGAAGTCACCGAGATCGGTGTGCAGCCCCGCGGGGAGGCACCTGACGACGTCGCCGAGGCCAGCCTCGTCCAGCGCCGCCCAGACGTCGTCGGCACCGAAGAGTTGCCCGGGCACCACCGACCACACCAAGTTGTCCCAGACTGTTCCGGGCACGATCACCACATCCTGCGGCACGTAGCCCACCCGAGCCCGCCAGCGCCGAAGGTCGGTGACCGGGACGCGGTCGACCAGCAACTGTCCTTGGTCCGGCGGCAGCAGCCCGAGCACCACGCTGACCAGGGTCGACTTGCCCGCCCCACTTGGCCCGGTGATCACCGTTAGTGCCCCCGCGGGGACGTCTAGGTCGACGTCGCGAACCGTCGGCTCACCTCCGGCTTCATAGCGCACCGATACCCCTCGCAGTTGCAGGGACGGGGGCGATTCCCGGTTGCTGTCGCCTGGCGGCCGCGTCTGGTTCTGCTCGGGGACTTCAGCCCGCCGTCGCGCCTCCTCGCCGTGCCGGAGCGCGGCGGAGACCGAGGGGGCGAGGTTGGCCGCCAGCTGGGTGGTGCTGAGCAGCTGCTGAGCCGACATCAGCATCCGCGCGGTCGCGGCGGAAAGAGCGACCATGGTGGCCGCACCTACCTCCAGGTTGCGAGCCGCGAGCAGCAGCACCAGCAGCCCGAGAACCCCGAAGACGCTGAGGCTCAGCCTTACCCCCGCACTGCGACGTACGTAGCTGAGCTGGATCGACCGGCCGGCGGCGGCCTCTGCCCGCAGCACCCGCAGCCAAGCCTCGCCGGCGTCATGCGCCCGGATGAGCCGGAGCGAGGCCAAGGTGTTGGTGACCGCGTCGCCGAAGCGATGGATGCTGGCACTCAGGTCGGTCCCCGATCGGGACGCCTGCCGGACAAAACGGCGGGTGGCGAGTCCCATCACCGCCACTGCGCCCAGCGCGCCGGCTCCGGCGACGGGGGCCAGGACGATGGCAGCCGTCGCCCCGCCAAGCATCATCAAGATGGCCACGACGACCCGCGAGAGAACATCGATTGCGGCTCCTGCCCGCTGCATTTCGGTAGTCACGCTCTGCACCAGGTGATTGCGTTGCTGGTCGGCGATGAAGCGCCAGTCGGCATGCACGACGGCGGTCAAGGAGTCGAGCCGCAGTCCGTCGGTGATCTGTACCCGCAGGGTGGCGGCACAGACGGCAGCCCACCACTGGGCGATCGCGCGGACCACAACGACTGCCACGACCAGCCCGACGACGAGCGGCGGGCTGATGGCCACCTCGACCACGGGCAGCACGATCACGCGTTCCCGGGTGGCGATCTGGAATACCGGAACAAGCAGGGTGAGGCCGATCCCGTCACTGACCGCCACCAGGAGCTGCAGGGCGAGAACCCCCGCCAGCTGGGGCCGGGAGCAATAGCGGGCGACCACACCGGCCAGGTCGGCGACGCCGGTCCGGCGGTGGCCGGACGTGGCCGCCGAAGTCACGCGCTCGAAGACATCATTGGTTCAAACCACAGCCGGGCACTTCTCAGCCGCAGCCGGAGCAGGGTCGCGGCGGCGGCTGGCGGACTCTGGTCGGCGAGTTCGCCGAGCAGACTGGTGGGGACCACAGCCGAAAAAACGACCCGGCGCAGGTCAGACGGCGCCCAGCTGCCTCGCGAACGCCGGCGAATGGCGTGCAACGACCCGGCACCGGGGAACCGCGCGCGCAGGGGTAGCTTGACCTCCGACTGGCGTCGGCGCACCGACCGCAGGTGCCCTCGGGCGGCGGCGGCGGCCGCAACGCCCGTTGCGGCCGGGACTTGGCCGGGGGTGCCGAGGAGATCGAAGGCGATCCCGAGGCTGGCCAACTGGACGCGCGTCAGCCTCCTCGGCGGTCCAGACCAGATCTCGGCGTCGCTCGCCAAGACGATCAGGTCGACCAGGCTGCGGAGCCATTTCCAGTCGTCCTTCGCGGCGTGGCTGCAGGAGTGCAGCAGCGCGTGCCACGGGCTCAGGGTGAGCACCCGGCGCCCGTCCACCTGCACCGAGGTCCGGCAGGTCCACAACGTGTCGAAGTTGGGTAGCCCTCCGAGGGTGGGATCCAAGCGCCAATGCAAGTCGACGATGCTGGCGGATCCGACGAACGCGTGCTCATAGCCGTTGCGCACCGCGTAGGCCCACACGCGCTGCTGACTGGGGTCGGGATATCCGGGCGGCGCGTGCCAACCGGCGTCGGTCAGCGCGCGGTGGGCCCGTGCGGCGTCCTGGGGCCGAATCAGCAGGTCTAGGTCGCCGACTCCCCGGGCGGCCAGGTCGTGATGAGCGGCCCCGGCCAGGGCTAGGCCCTTGACGACCAAGACCGGCAGTCCGGCCGCCTCGAGTACGTCGAGCGAGCGGAACAACTCGCGGGCCAATAGCAGGCACCGCAACCGGGACGAGCCGCCGCTCATCTGCAACCAGTAGGTGAGATCGGTCGGCAGGTCGAGCCGGGACGCGTGGGTGTGCAGGAACGGGACCAGCCGGTGTCGAGAAACCATGACTCGAAACCGGGCGGCGGACAACTCCTCGGAGAGCCTGAACGGCGTCTCCGGGTCCGCGGTCGTGCCCAGCAGTCCTCGAACGCAGCGCCGCAACTCCTCGGTTGCGGCCGGGTCCGAGGCCCGATCGCTGACCGGGGCGGTCGGCGAGACCGCCTCCGGTTGTCGGACGTGGGTCAAAAGCACCTCTTCTATGCCTGATGGCTCCCCGAGGTAGCCAGGACAGTCTCGCAGATCCCCAGCCGGTCCGCCTCCTGGCCGATCAGTTGCCCTGGTCGCCGGAGACCCCGCTTTCATTCGACTCTGCATGCGACTCGGGTCTTTAGAGAGGCGACACCTGCGGCCCGTCAACTCGGCGCCGCGTGTCGAGTAGGGGAGTTTCACTGTCTGCCAACACAGATAGCTCAAAGGAGTCGTGGTCTGTCAGCAGGACCGCGACATCGACCTGCTTCAGAGTCGCTGCTGACAGGGTCACCTCTTCGACACCTTCGGGCCAGCGGTATCTCTCCACGTGTGGATCGGCGCCTTGGATGACGGCACCGAGCTCGCGAAGAAGTTGAATCAGCTTCACGGCCGGCGCTTCTCGTATGTCGCCAGTATTTTTTTTGTACGCCAGCCCCACCAGAAGCACGGTACTGCCGTTGATGGCCTTCTTGTGGTCATTCAACAGGCCGGTTATGCGCTGCATCACGTAGTGCGGCATGTGTTCGTTGATGTCGTTGGCGAGCTCGACGAACCGGAAGTTCTGGCCGAGCTGTCTGCGCACTTGCCATGACAGATAGCTGGGGTCTACCGGCAGGCAGTGGCCCCCGACACCAGGACCGGGGGTGAATTTCATGTATCCAAAGGGCTTGGTACTAGCAGCCTCAATGGATTCCCAGATGTCGATGCCCAACTGGTGGGCGAACACAGCCAGTTCATTGACCAGGGCGATGTTCACGTGACGAAACGTGTTCTCCAGCAACTTGGTCAGCTCTGCCTCCTTTGGTGTCGACACCGCCACCGTCGAGGTCACCAGCGAATTGTAAAAATCCTGGACGCGGCGCAGTGAGGATGCATTGATGCCGGAGACGACTTTGGGAGTCGTCACGAAACCATGGGTCGGGTTACCCGGGTCGATGCGTTCGGGCGAATAGCCGACGAAGAAGTCCTGCCCGGCGCACAGGCCACTAGCTTTCTCGAGTATCGGTACGACGAGTTCCTCCGTCGTCCCCGGGTAAGTAGTTGACTCCAGAACGACGGTTGCACCTTGGCGCAGGTGTCGTCCGAGGCGCATGGCGGAGTCTTCGATGTAGGAGAGGTCCGGAAGGGTCTCGCGCAACGGTGTTGGCACGGTGATGACCGCTATATCAAATTCGGCAGCGTCGTGGTAGGTAGTGCTTGGAAGGTAACGCCCGCTTGCCAGGGCTTGGCTGAGGACGGCAGAGCTTACGTCGCCGACGTATGAGGAGCCGGCCGCCAATTCACTGACTCGCCGCTTATCGGTGTCCAATCCCACGACGGAATAGCCCACTTCTACGGCTCGCATGGCTACGGGTAGACCTACGTAGCCTTGTCCGACGATTATGACCTTGCCACTCACTGCGCACTCATAAGAAAGACACCCTAATATCTGGCCCGAGATTAGTATTCTAAGGGTAAGCGCGTAGAAAGACACACGCAGCGCCCCGGTCGGCAAGTGTCGGGCTCGGCTATTTAGGCGCCGCTACTGACCTCACGTCGGCCGTCATCGGCTAGTGCCCCTGGGCGGCGGTCAGCGGTCGCAGCCGCCGTCCTTGTCCGGGCGCGAGTAGGGCCGGGCGATATCGGCGATGCCCTTGTAGTCGTACGGGTCCTCGCCCGCAACCAGCACGACGTCGCGGTAGTCAGCCATGGCCATGTGCTCGTCGGGTCCCGGCGGGCGCCACCCCAGCAGCGACTCCGCGCTCATGTAGTGGTTGGCCAGCGCGCGGCGATATCCGTGGCGCCCGGAGTTCTCCAGCGAGCGGTGCAGCAGATATCCGTTGAACACCACCGCGGTGCCGGCGGGGATCTCCACTGCAACGGCGTCACGGTCGGCGTACGGGAAGTCGTAGGCCTCAATGCTGCAGTCGAAGCGCGGGTCGTCCTGGTCGCGAGCCGGATAGAGCACCCCCCGTCGGTGCGAGCCGGGCAGCACCCAGAGGCAACCGTTCTCGACGGTGGCGTCATCGAGGGCGATCCACACTGCGGTCAGCGACCGGTCCCGGGTCGGGATGAAGTATTCGTCCTGGTGCCAGGCCTGGCCTGGTTTGCCTTCGGACTTGATGAACAGCATCGACTGCATGGCCTTGACGTTCGGCCCGATCACGCCGGTCAGCGCCGACACCACGGTGGGGTGATGCAGGGCGCGCATCGCCACCGCTGACACCTTGTGCGGGTAATGGATGCACAGGTAGCGACGCAGCAGTGCGTCGTCGTCTGCGTCGTCGTCGCTTTTGGGCCCGGCGGCACCAGTCACCGTGCCGAGGTCGCCGCGACAGATGCGGAGTGCCTCGGCGTTGACCTCGGCCACCTCCTCGGGACCGAAGGTGTCCAGCAGGGCGAACCCCCACTGCTGGTAGTGATCAATGAAGGCAGAATCAGGCCTGTCGAAGATCGGCAGCCCGGCTGCGGTGGTGGGCTGGGTGACGGCGGTGGACATGGCAAGCCCTTCTGCTCCAGGTGGTTCCACTCTGCCAGCATGGTCAACCGCGACCAAGCGAGCCCGCAACTCGACCAGCTGCTTTGGACGGGGCGAAGCCGACGTCCTTTGGTGACGCCAGCTTTCCGACGACGTGCCGCGACAAACGCCGGGACTATTCCAACCGGTGCGATCCGCCCAGCACCCCAACGTCGCGCTGAACGTACTCAGCCCCCTCGTGCAGCTTGGGCACGTCGGCCAGCAGCCGTCGGGTGTATTCGTGCTGGGGGTTGAAGATCACATCGTCGGTCGGACCCTGCTCGACCATCACCCCGTTCTCCATCACCAGCACCCGGTCAGCCACGTAGCAGGCTTGCCCGATGTCGTGGGTGATGAACAGCACGGTGAGGCCCAACGTGTCGCGCAGGTCATGCAGCACGTTGAGGATGTTCACCCTCAGCGACGCATCCAGCATCGAGGTCGCCTCGTCGGCCACCAGCAGCTTGGGTCGCATCATCAGGGCCCGGGCGATCATGATCCGCTGCCGCTGACCGCCGGACATCTGGTGGGGGTAGCGGTCGAGCACGTCGGCGGCCTTGAGCCCCACGTAGCCAAGAGCCTCCTCGAGCCGCTCCTGTCCGACCTTGCCCTCGAGCAGCCGGGTTGAGCGGTCCAGCAGCCGGCGCACGGTGAAGAACTGGTTGAATGAGCTGAACGGGTCCTGGAAAACGGCCTGGACCTCACGCCAGTAGGCGGTCCGCCCGGCCCCCTTCATGTGGCTCACGTCCTTGCCGCGGAAGGTCATCGTGCCGGACGTGATGGGGAGCAGGCCCAGCACCATTCGCGCCATGGTCGACTTGCCCGACCCGCT
This sequence comes from Propionibacteriaceae bacterium, assembly GCA_035634295.1. Lineage (GTDB taxonomy): Bacteria > Actinomycetota > Actinomycetes > Propionibacteriales > Propionibacteriaceae > Microlunatus. The sequence goes on from DASQDG010000077.1 coordinate 92,346, forward strand.
TTCGCCCACGATGGTCACCACCTCGTTCTCCTCCAGCGAGAAGGAGACGTCCTTGACCGCCTGCACAGTGTTCTTGCCGTGGCCGAAGGTCTTGGTGATGTTGCGGGCTTCCAAAATGGCGCTCATGCCGGCACCTCCGTACGGGCAGTCGGATCGGACGTGTCGTCGGCGCCGCTGTCCACGTCGATCAGCGGGTCTGAGGCGGAGATGTCGTCTGCGGTCACCGCCTTGAGCGGCACTGGCTCGCCGGGATGCTTCTTGGCCCAGAAGCACAACGAGAAGTGCATCTCGTCGCCCACGTGCGGCGGTGCCTCGGTGTGGCACTCGGGATAGGAGACCCCACAGCGGGGGTGGAAGCGGCAGCCCGACGGCGGGTTGGCCAGGTTGGGCGGGGCGCCGGGGATGCCGTACACCCGCATCTTGCGGTAACTGGGCTCCGGCGACAGCACCGAGCCCAGCAACGCCGCGGAGTAGGGGTGGCGTGGCCGGTCGGTGAGCTCGCCGGCCTGCCCGATCTCCACGATCTGGCCGGCGTACATCACCGCGATCCGGTTGGAGACCAGCCGCAGCACCGGCAGGTCGTGGGTGATGAACACCACCCCCCGCATGATCTTCTGGTCGAGCATCTGCAGCAGCATCTCGATCAGAGCCTTCTGCGAGGTCACGTCGAGGGCGGAGGTGGGCTCGTCGGCGATCAGCAGCCGCGGGTTCAGCAGGGTCGAGATCACCGTCACCGTCCGCTGCTTCATCCCGCCGGAGAGCTGGTGGGGATAGGCGTCCAGCACCCGTACGGGCAGGTCCAGGCTCTTCAGCCGGTCCCGAGCCCGGTCGAGCGCCTCGTCTCGCTTGACCTTGCGGTCGTGGGCGCGCATGACGTCCACCACGAGGTCACGGACGCGCATGGTCGGGCTGATCGAGTTCATCGCCCCCTGAGGGAGGAACGACACCACCGAGCCGCGCCAGGTGCGCGGGATCTTGCTGTTGTCACCCAACTCCTGCACCTTGCCGTCGATCTCGAGGGTGCCGCTGTCGACGTGCAGCGGCGGCCGCGTGGTCAGTGACAGGATTGAGCCCAGGGTGGTCTTGCCGCAGCCGGACTCCCCAGCGACTCCCAGCACCTCCCCTTCGTCGATGTGCACGGTGACGTCGTCTACGGCGGTCACCGCCCCACCTTCGGGCGTCCGGTAGGAGGCGCGCAGGTTCTTGGCGGTGAGCAGTCGGGTCATCGCTGGCTTCCAGTTGTCGCGGACACGGGCGTTTCCAGGATCGGCGAGGCGCCGTCCTGTGGCGAGCTGGCCGCCAGTCGCCCAGGGCTGGTTGCCCCTGAGGCCTTGCTCTTGCGCTTGGCCTTGCCCCGGCGCAGCCGTGGGTTGAAGACCTCGTCCAGGCTGGACTGCAGCAGCAGCAGGGCAAAAGCCACGATGCTCAGCATGACCGTGGGCGGGAGGAACGCCCACCACGCTCCGGTGCGCACCGAGCCCCATTGGAGCGCCCAGTACAGCATGATGCCCAGGCTGACGCTGCCGGCTGGACCTAGCCCGAGCAGGCTCAGCGTCGCCTCGGCCAGGATCGCCCCGGACACCTGGAGCACGAACGCCATCACCACATAGCTGAGCAGGTAGGGCAGCACGTCCCAGATCAGGATCGAGGTCGAGCGGGCACCCGAAAGTCGGGCGACGTCAATGTGCTCTCGAGTGCGAACGCTGCTCGACTGTGCCCGAACGGCCCGGGTCAGCCAGGGCCAGGAGGTGAAGCCGAGCACCAGCGCGAGGGTGAGCGGTGTGGTGTTGTCGAGGGCGACGCCGACCAGGATGATGATGATGATCGGCGGGATGGCCAGGAGTATGTTCGTGATCCCGCCGATGATGTCGTCCACGATCCCGCCTGTGTAGCCCGACACCAGCCCGAGGGTAACTCCGACAAGCGTGGCGATGATGCCGGCCAGCAACCCGACCAGCAGCGAGGTCCTGATCCCGTACACGAGGTTGGCCATCACGCTCTGGCCCTCGTTGTCAGTGCCGAGCCAGGTGGCGATGGCTGCGCCCGAGGGCTTGTCGTACAGCCCGCCGATGATGTCGTTGGGGTCGGTACGCACGATCAACGGGCCGAGCAGGCCGATCAGCAGGACCAAGCCCAGCAGAGTTGCGGCAGTCCAGAATCGCGGTGACATGTTCGAGAGCTTCATCAGCGTTCTCCGGTCTGCGCGGCGCGGATGCGGGGGTCGATCAGGCCGTTGAGGATGTCGACGGCGAAGTTTGCGGCCAGCACGGCGAGCGTGATGATCAGCACAACCGACTGGATCACCGGGTAGTCGTTCTGCCCAATCGCACTGAACAGCAAGGTGCCGACTCCCGGGTAGGAGAACACCAGCTCGGTCACCAGTGCACCGCCGATCATGCCACCGATGGACAGCGCCAGACCAGTGATCTGGGGCAGCATCGCGTTGCGGAAGATGTAGCGGACGATGCGGCTGTCGGACAGCCCTAGCCCGCGGCCGTAGTTGACGTAGTCCGAACCCAGCTCGTAGATCGCCATCGACCGCATGCCGACGGCCTGGCCGCCGATGAACACCAGCACCAGCGACCAGAACGGCAACCAGAAGTAGGTGATCGCGTCTCCGAAGAACGCCAACGTGGGCTCCGGGCTGAGACCCAGCGAATAGGCGCCGCTGGTCGGCAGGATGCCGAGCTGCACCCCCACCACGAACAGCAGCAGGATGGCCAGGCAGTAGTAGGGGACGCTGGTCAGGAACAGCGAGCTGAGGAAAGCGCCCCGGTCGAACCAGCCACCCTTGAAGGCCGCAACGGCGCCGAGGGCGTTGCCGACGATCCAGCCGATCAGGATGGCCGGCACCTGCAGCACGATGCTCCAGGGCAGGGCTTGGCCGACCAGGGAGTTGACCGAGGCCGGGTACTGGGAGAACGACGTGCCCAGGTCGCCCCGAAACAGGTTCCCGATGAAGGTCAGGAATTGCTGCCACTTCGGTTGGTCGAGACCGAACTCCCGCATGTAGGTCTCGTACGTTTGCTCGGCCGCCTCACCGCTGGTCCCACCGCCCCGGGTCATGTTGGCGATGATCGAATCGACCGGGTTGCCGGGGATGAGGCGCGGCAAGATGAAGATGACCAGCAGCGTGAACAGCAGCACCGCCACGTACCACAACGACTTACGCCCTAGATATCGCGCAAATCCCATCTCTAACGCCCCTCTCCAAACCCTCGCGCGAGCCGACCTAGGTGCCCACCTTCTTGATCTTGAACATCCACTGGATTCCCGCACCCTGCCACATCGGCGGCGCGTATGGGTTCTCCTCGGTTGGGAAGTTCGTCCAGTTGGTCTCGTTGATGTTGTAGAACTCCAGCGGGCGATACATCAGAGGAACCGTCGGGACCTGCTCGCGGTAGATGTCGTCGAGCTTCCCGAGCGCGGCCTTGCGCCCGGCGTCGTCCTTAGCGCCCGCCGCCTGGTCAAGCAGTGCAGGCACGTCCGGGTGCGAGAACCGGTTGTAGTTGTAGTACGCGGTCTTGCCGGGCCCGGCGACCCCGCGGTTATCCATCGCGTCACGGAACCGGGTCCACGGGCTCGCCGCGCCCACGCCTGAGTAGCTGAACATGCAGAGGTCGAAGTCCATGTTCTGCATCCGGCTGGTCATGGTGGGAGCCTGCGGGAAGCTGGTGGTGATGCCGATTCCGACTGCTTGGGCGCTCTTGGCCACGATCTCGCAGGCGGTGTTCCAGTCTGTCCAGCCGACCGGGGTGATCAGCTTCCAGCCGCCCAGCTTGGTGCCGTCGGGCAGCACGTAGATCCCGTCGGACCCCTTCTTCGCCTTGAGCTCGCCTTCCAGTATCTGGACTGCCTTCTCCTTGTTGTAGGTCCAGCCGTTCTTGTCCACTGCGGCCTGGTCGAAGTACTTGGACTCGTAGCCGGTGGGGACGATCAGGCTGGCTTTGGCTGGCTCGGAGTAGTCGCTCATCGCGGTCTTGGCGATGTTGGGGGTGTCGATGGCATAGGCGATCGCCTTGCGCACCTGGGGGTTGTCCAGGCCCTTCTTCTTCAGGTTGAAGATCAGCATCGGCAGGTTTCCGGGCAGGTGGTAAGGCTTCTTGTTCAGCCAGGTGCGGACCGGCTTGCCGCTCTCCTTCATCTTCCAGATCTGAGCGGTGAAGGTCTGGGCCCCGTCGATCTCGAGGTTCTGCAGCTTGATGTCGGCGGCGTTGTTGTCCTTGAAGATCGGGTGGATGATCGCCTTGGGCGCCGGCGTGCCGTAGACCTCCTTGCCCCAGTAGTCGTCGTTCCGCTTCAACGCAATCTGGGTCTGGTCGGCCTTGTCCAGCAAGTACGGGCCGCTGCCGATCGGCTTCATATTGGGCTCCGAGACCAGCTTGGCACTGTCGATCTTGCTCCAGATGGCCTTGGGCATGATCAGCACGTTGGCCATGGCGTCCTTGACCTGGCCCGGGTTCAGAGTCTTCTGCGTGAGCTTGAAGGTGACCGTCCGGGGGTCGGTCGCGGTGACCGAGTCCAGATATTGCCAGACGTTGGAGTAGTAGAGGCCATCGTTCTTCTTGGCCAGCTCGAAGGTGAAGACGACGTCGTCGGCGGTCAGCTCGCTGCCGTCGGACCACTTGGTACCGTCCTGCAGCGGAACGACCAGGGTGCCGGGGGTGGACTCGTCCAGCGATTTGCCGAGACCGGGGGCCAGCGAGCCGTCGAGCAGGTTGAAGCGCAGCAGGCTCTCGTAGATGAGCTGGCTCTGACCGCCAGCCATCGGCCACGCCGGAGTGGGCGCCATCCGGTTGAAGTTGGTGGGCGCAGCCCATTGGAAGCCGGAAATGAAGAAAGTCTCGCCGGCGGGGCCTTGGCGACCTTGGTTGGCCGCCGCTCCGGGCTTGTTCTGGTCATTGCCGGTCTGCGCGGTGCCGCAGCCCGAGACGGTGGTGCCGAAGACGGCGCCGCCCAAGGCCAAGCCGCTCAGCGACAGGAACGACCGGCGGCTGGTGGCAGGCACGGCTCCGCGGGAGTCGAACGCGTCCAGCGCTCCGGGAGTGTGTTCGTGCTCGCTGTTGATCATCTGGTTCCTTCCGACGGACAAGGTTTCGACTCGGGTGCGAGTGCGAGATCGGACATGCAAAAAGCGGTCACCGGGAGGTGGCCGCATGGGGGCAACGGGACCTAGCAGGGCTCACCGCACGAGGACCGGGCGCTCGGCTGAGGCTGCCGTGACACGGCCGTACGACTGACGGCCGGTCGGGTGCGGTCGGGCGGGGAGGAGGACGCAGGACATCGATGACGAGAGGCCCCACCGCGCACACAGTGCGGCGGTCAGCATCATTGCGCCCCCGATCGTCGACTCCGACAACTCAGTAGACAACCCATCACTGAACCGGTTCGGTGTCAATGACTTGGCCAGGATTGCCCGGCACTCTTTACCCGAGTGTGACCAGATATGGGAGCGCTCCTACCGCGGACGTGTGAGTGGCGCCGCGCGGAGGGGAGGAGACCCAGGCCGCGGGACGCGGGCACAATGTTGCGCATGCTGCTGTCCCGGCTTGCGTCCACCTCACAAGCGCTGGCCGCGACCCGATCTCGGCTGGCCAAGCGTGAGCTGATCGCGGCCGTGCTGGCCGACGCCACGGTCGAGGATGTCCAGGTCGTGGTCAGCTATCTGGCCGGCGGCCTGCGCCAGCGACGCACCGGCGTGGGCTGGCGGTCGTTGGAGTCCCTACCCGCACCAGCCGAGGAGGCGTCGCTGACTGTGCTGGAGGTGGACTGCGCCTTCGCCGAGATGGCCGGGCTGTCCGGTCCCGGGTCCGCGGTCGCCCGCAACAAGCGGGTCGCGGCCCTGATGTCGCGGGCCACGGCGCAGGAGCAGGATCTGCTGCGCGGCCTGATCTTCGGCGAGCTCCGGCAGGGGGCGCTGGAGTCCCAGGTGCAGGAGGGTCTGGCCGCCGCCTACGGGGTCGGTCTGGCGCTGGTGCGGCGAGCCGCGATGCTGCTGTCCTCCACTCCCGCGGCGGCCGAGCTGCTGCTCACCGGGGGTGGCGAGGCGCTGGCGGCGGTGGGGCTGCAGGTCGGCACCGCCGTCCAGCCGATGCTGGCCGCAAGCGCGCCTGGACCGGAGGAGGCGGTAGCCAAGACCGGGCTGCCGGCGCTGGTGGACTACAAGCTGGACGGCATCCGGGTCCAGGTGCACCGAGACGGTGAGCAGGTGCGGGTCTTCACTCGCAGCCTGGACGACATCACCGCGCGGGTGCCTGAGGTGGTGGCGGCGGTGACCGCGCTGCCGTACACCCGGCTGGTGCTCGACGGAGAGGCGCTGGCCGTGCGTGGCGATGGGCGCCCGGAGACCTTCCAGGTCAGCGCCGCGCGCACCGCCAGCTCCACCGACGTCGCGACGATGGCAGAGCACACGCCACTGCGGGTGTTCTTCTTCGACCTGCTGCACGTTGACGGGCGTGACCTGCTGGACGCAGACCTGACCAGCCGGGCCGAGACCATGGCCGAGGTGCTACCGCCGGAGCTCCAGGTTCCGCGGAGGCTCTGCGCGGGGCTGCCCGAGGTCAGCGACGCCTTCGCCCAAGCCGTACGTGGCGGCTTTGAGGGGGTGGTGGTCAAGAACGTCTCCGCGAGCTATGCCGCCGGTCGACGAGATGCCGCCTGGGTGAAGCTGAAGCCGCGGCACACCTTCGACCTGGTGGTCACGGCCGCGGAGTGGGGTCATGGGCGGCGCCAGGGGTGGCTGTCGAACCTGCATCTGGCCGCGCGCGACGGCGCCACCGGGCAGCTGGTCATGCTGGGCAAGACCTTCAAGGGGCTGACCGACGAGCTGTTGGCCTGGCAGACCGAGCAGTTCTTGGCACGGGAGACCCGGCGGACGGCCGGCACGGTCCACGTCGAGCCTTCGCTGGTGGTCGAGGTGGCCTGCGACGGCCTGCAGTCCTCCACCCGCTATCCCGGAGGGGTCGCGCTGCGCTTCGCCCGAGTGCTGCGCTACCGACCGGACAAGGTGGCGGCTGACTGCGACACACTTGAGACCGTACGGCTGCTGCTGCCCGTCGCTGGTGACGGCGGCTCCTGATGCCAGCGGCTCCTAGACAACGCGGCGCCCACCCCGAGGGTGAGCGCCGCGTTGTGCGAAGCGGTGGAGGTCAGCTGTTGACCAAGCCTGCGGTCGCCGATCCGACCGCAGTGGCATAGCGCTGCTGGGCGTCGGACCAGTTGACGACGTTCCACCAGGCCTTGACGTAGTCGGCCTTGACGTTGAGGTACTGCAGATAGAACGCGTGCTCCCACATGTCGAGCAGCACGATGGGCACCTGGCCGAGCGGCACGTTGCCCTGCTGGTCGTAGAGCTGAACGATGTTCAGCCGCTGGCCAAGGGCGTCGTAGGCCAGGATGGACCAGCCCGAGCCTTGAATGGCGTTCGCGTTGGCCTCGAAGTGCGCGGCGAACTTGTCGAAGCCGCCGAAGTCGGCGTCGATGGCGTCCCCAAGCACGCCGTCGGGTCGACCGCCGCCGCTGGGGGACAGGTTGGGCCAAAACGCGGAGTGGTTGACGTGACCGCCCAGGTTGAAGGCCAGGGTCTTCTCCAGCCCGCCGACGCTGCCGAACGAGTTTTTCTCGCGGGCCTCTTCGAGCTGCTCGAGGGCGGTGTTGACCCCCTTGACGTAGGTCGCGTGGTGTTTGGAGTGGTGCAGCTCCATGATCTTGCCGGAGATGTGCGGCTCGAGTGCGCCGTAGTCGTAGGGCAGATCGGGCAGTACGTAGGGCGCCATAAGCTTGGCCTCTCGAAGGGGTTGGGAGTGCGACTCTGCTCAATTCGCATCCTAGCCTCGCCTCCGCGCAGTCTGACCAGACCCCAGGAACGTCGAAAGGGCAGCTGCTCAGCGCCGCACGGTGAACACCCGGAAGCCCTTGGCGCTGGCCAGTCGGTCGCACCGGTAGCTCTGTTCGACCAGCCAGCGCTGCAGGGAGTCCGCGCCCAGGTTGCGGCCGACCACCAGCCGAGCCACGCCCTCGGGTGCCAGCCTGGGCAACCAGCTGAGGAGCAGCTCGTGCAGCGCCTCCTTGCCGATGCGGATAGGCGGGTTGGACCAGATCTCGTCATAGCGGGCCTCGGGGTCGACCTCCTCGGGCCGCAGCGCGCGCACCCGGTCGGCGAGGCTGAGCGCGCGTGCGTTGTCGCGACACAGCGCCAGGGCTCGGTCGTTGACGTCGACGGCGTCCACAGTCGCGCCGGGGCAGCCCGTCGCCAGTGCCAGCGCGATCGGTCCATAGCCCGTGCCGAGGTCGAGCAGCCTCGGCGTGCCCTCGGGCACCGGCGCCTCTCTCAGCAGGACCGACGTGCCGAGGTCAAGCCGGTCACCGGAGAAGACCCCGTCGGCGGTGATCAACTCGACGTCGGCGCCGAAGAGCCGGGCATGGATCACCCGGCGGCGCTCGGGTCCGACGGGAGCGTCGCTGAAGTAGTGCTCAGGCACGCTCGATCCTTCGGGTGCTCCGCGCCTGCTGCGCTCGCGCGGCCAACTCAGCGGCAGGCGGATAGCGCACCTCCTCCAGCGTGAGACCGAGCGCCGGCATCACCTCGACGTCGGGCGACCGGACCCCGGCCGCCGCCGTCGCGGCCAGCCAGTCCGGGTCGCGGCGGGCTGCGCCGACGGCCACCAGGGCGCCGACCAGCGAGCGGACCATCGAGTGGCAGAAAGCGTCTGCCCTGACGGTCACCTCCACCACTCCAGCCAAGGGGCCGGTGTCGGCCCGCCTCGCGGTGAGCTCGAGCAGCGTACGGATGGTGGTGGCGCCCTCGCGCCGCCGGCAGAAGGCCGCGAAGTCGCGCAGGCCCAGCAGGCTGGCACCGGCTGTGTTCATCGCCGCGACATCCAGGCGCCCTCGCGAGCGCGCCACATGGCTGCGCAGCAGCGGGTCGGGCGGGATGTCGGAGTCGCTCAGCCGATAGACATAGCGCCGCCACAGCGCCGAGAACCGAGCATCGAAGCCGGCCGGCGCCTCGGTGGCCGAGGTCACCACCAGGTCGGCCGGCAGCACCCGAGCCAACCGGGCCGGCAGCCGCGACAGCGCGGCCCGGGTCTGCAGAGGCACGTCCAGATGCGCGACCTGGCCGCGAGCGTGCACGCCGGCGTCGGTCCGTCCGGCCACCACCAGAGCCACCGGATGGCCCAACCGCAGCACCTGCGGGATCCACCGTTCGAGTTCGCCCTGCACCGTGCGCTGGCCGGGCTGGGCGGCCCAGCCCGAGAATCCGGTGCCGTCATAGGCGAGGTCGAGCCGCCAACGCTGCAACTCCGTCGGCTGGCTGCTCACCGACGTTGAAAGGTTAGCTCGTACACCCGGCGCCCGGCCTGCTGAGCCCGCTCCTCAAAGCGGCTCACCGGTCGCTCGGCCCACCGTGGCGCCCAGCCGTGGTGCTCCTCGCCGGGCAGCGTCTCGTCAACCGGATGGACGTTGACCAAGTCGGTCGAGGCGTCGAGGTGGCGCCGCATCTGCCGCGCGTAGTGCTCGGCGTCAGTGGCCAGCCGCCAGAGCGCTCCCGGTCGCAGCCGGGACGCGGCCAGGTCGACAAAGGTTGGTCTCACCAGTCGGCGCTTGTGGTGTCGCGCCTTGGGCCAGGGGTCCGGGAAGAACAGCCAGAGCTCGTCGATGCTGCACTCAGGGAGCACGGTAGTCAGACCATCGACGGCGTTGGCCTGCACCAGCCGTACGTTGTCGGCTCCCGCTCGGGCCAGGGTGACCAAGGTGGCGGCCACGGCCGGCTGATAGACCTCGAAGGCGAGCAGGTTCGCTTCCGGGCGCGCAGTAGCCAGGCCGACCAGTGAGCCACCCATCCCTGAGCCGATCTCCACGATCAGTGGCGCCGTTCGCCCGAACTCGGCAGCCAGGTCCAGCGAGAAGCCCGGAGCGATGGAGGTTTCGGTGTCTGCGTGCGGCACGTCGATCACCCAACGGCTGGCGTAGCGGTCCCAGGCGAGCCGCTGGTGGGTGGTCAGCCGGGCGCTGCGCCGGACGAAGGACACCACCTCACGCCGGGTCCGCGCCCGATCGTCAGTTTCGGCCCGGACGCTCACGAGCGGTGCCGCTTCTCGTAGGTGTGGAGCAGGGTGCCGAAGACCAGCACGCAGACGAGGAACACGGAGACGCCGATCAGGAACCGGTCGGTGAGATAGACCGCCAGCGCCCCGCCGGTGGCGCAGACCAACGCGAGCAGATAGAGCCGGCCCTCCTTGGCCAGAGCGCGCCTGGTCGACGGATCCGCTGCCACGACAGAGAATCTACCTGGGCGGCACGGTCGGTGTGGCCCCAGCACTCGCGCCTGGGTGACTGGTCATCGCCTCGAACGCGTCATCATGGAGTGACCACCAAAGTTCAGGAGGTCGTGATGTCTGCAAACCGGCCGTCGGTCGAAGTGTCGCCCCTGCAGTCCCGCGGGTCGCTGTACGGCTTCCTGGTGAGCGGACGATGGCCGGACAACACGGTGGAGTGGGCGCAGTTTCTGGTGCTGGCGGTCCGAATGGCTGCGGTGCCGGGTCTGCTGCCCATGACCACCGTGTTCAGTGTTCGCGAGGAAGTCCCCGACGATCCCAGACCGACCGCCATCGGACTGGTGGTGGCGGAAGGACCACTGATCGGCCATCGCGCCTTGTCCCCAGGTCTGTTCGGGCACCCCTACCCGGCGGGCCTGGTGGTGTTGCATCCTCCCTCGAGCACCATGTCATCGGTGCCGGACATCGACGTGGCTTCGGGCTGCGTCTTCCTGCCCGGGCTGCCGATGCTGGGCCTGTCGCACCAGGCGGTTTGGGTCGAGGCCGGCCGCGATGGCACCGTGACTCATCTGGTGAGCAAGACCGACGTTGACCCGGCCAGCAATGCTGACACCGCGGCCCTGTCGGTGCTGCTGGCGGCCTAGTCCACAATAATCCGGCCCGTGGGCAGGGCGTGCGCTAGCTCGAGATGTCCTTGTTGGAGAACCGGGCCCAGGCGGCCAACCAGAACACGCCGGCGTAAACCGCGGCTGTGAGCAGTCCGCGCTGGATGTTCTCGGTGGCAATGGGGTCTCGGAGAAGGTCGCCGAAGGCGGTCCACCAATGGGTCAGCAGCCAGGGATGCAACCAGTCCAGCTGGGAGATCGAGTCCAGGACAAACATCATCACGTTGACCAGCACAGTGGCGGTGGTGGCGGCGATGGGCTGCTCGGTCAGCGTGCTGATGAACAAGCCGATCGCGCCCAGGGCGGCCAGGCAGACGGTCAGGTAAAGCATCACCAGGAGCACTCGCCACAACGCGGCGCCCATGCCGATCTGGGTGCCGGACAACAAGGTCATCGGCCCACCGCCGAACAGCGCCAGTCCCATCACCGCGCCGACGACCGCCACGATCAGCGTCGCCACAAAGGCCGAGATGACGATCGAGACGTACTTCACGGCCAGCAGCCGGGTCCGGCCGGCGGGGATCGTCAACAGATAGCGCAAGGTGCCGGTGTTCGCCTCACCCGCCACCGAGTCCCCGCAGATGGTGGCCACGGCCAACGGCAGAAAGAGGGGCAGCTCCAGCCCCAGCGCGGCCAGGGCCACGAAGAGCCCGTTGCCGAGGATGGCGCTGATGAAGTCCGGGCCTCCGTCCCCGCCCGGGCTGGACACCTTGACCGAGACCGCCAGAATGATCGGCACCACGGCGAGCACGCACAAGCCCGCGATATTGCGCCGACGACCGAAGATGATCCGTAGCTCTGAGGCGAGAAAGCGCAGCGGAAGCGCGGCGCGAGGACGAGCCAGCGGAGTGCCGAGGGTCTCAACCGCTGACATCGAAGCCTTCCCCGGTCAGGGCAACGAACAGGTCCTCGAGGCTGGGTGACTCGACGGCGAAGCCGAGCACCGAGATCTCGGCGCGAACCAGGGCAGGCACGATCTTCTCGACACCGGCCTGCCCGAGGGTGGCCAGCACCTGCCGGTCCTCGACGCGGACATCGCTGAGACCGAGCTGGCGCAGCACCTGCCCTGCTTCGGCCGGCTGGTCGGTTTCCACTCGAGCCGTCTGTACGGCACCGGCGCGCACCTCGGCGACCGGCCCTTGGGCGACCAGCCGGCCGACCGTCATCACGCCGACGTGGCTGCACATCTGCTCGACCTCGGCGAGCAGATGGCTGGAGACCAGCACGGTGGCCCCGTCCGCAGCCAGGTCGCCGACGAGGTGTCGCACCTCCCGGGTGCCTTGGGGATCCAGGCCGTTGGTGGGCTCATCGAGCACCAGCAGATCTCGGGGCATCAGCAGCGCGTTGGCGATGGCCAGCCGCTGACGCATGCCCAAGGAGTAGGCGCGGTAGTTCTTGGTGGCTGCCGCCAGCAGACCGACCCGGTCCAGAGCGGCGTCGATCCGCCGCCTCGAGGTCCGGGCGTCGCTGGCTGCGTCGCAGGCGTCCAGCCGCGCGAGGTTGGCCCGGCCCGAGAGGTACGGGTGGAACGCCGGCCCTTCGACCAGCGCGCCCACCCGAGGCAGAGTTCGGGCGGCGTCTTCAGGCATTCGCTGTCCGAGGAGCCGGATCTCGCCGCCGCTGGGTCGGATCAGCCCCAGCAGCATCCGGATGGTGGTGGTCTTGCCGGAGCCGTTGGGCCCCAGGAATCCGTAAACCGCGCCGCGGGGGACGTCGAGGTCGATGCCAGCGACGGCGGTCTGGGAGCGAAAGCGCTTGCTGAGGCCGCGAGTGACGACCGGCGAGTCACTGTCGTGCCGGTTCAGGTCCGCTTGTTCGGGAGCAACGTCGATCAGACGCGCCGAGCCCGAGGCGGTGGCCTCGGGCTCGTCGCGAACAAACTGTCTGAGCGGACTGCTCACTTGGTAAGAGCCTCGTAGAGCAGCTCAGGCTCCACCGCACCCACGGCCAGTCGGCCGTCATCGGTGATCACGGCAGCGAAGGCCGTGCCGTTGAGCACGCGCCCCTTCTTGTCCGGGGTCCTGGGCAGCGACTCGAGCACCTGGTCCAGCTGGTCGTTGCCTTGGGCGTCTGCTCGGGTGCCCATCTCGGACACCACAACGCTGCTCCAGCCCTTGCCGTACACCTTGGGCTCGTCGGCCTCGGTCCGTGCCTTTGAGTCCTGCTCGCGGTGAGCCTTGGCGCGGGCCTTGGCCGACTCGTCCGGCTTGACCTCAGTCACCTTGGTCCCGGGAGGAGCGGTGAAGGTGAACTGGCTGTCGTCGGGCCGGCTGAAGTTGACCGAGGAGTAGGCCACGTCGAAGGCCGACCGGTCTCCGGCGATCACCTGGACTCGCAGCGGGATGAACGTCTCACCGTCGACCGCGATCTTCACCTGGCTGATCTTGGAACCCTTGTCCTGCGGTGCCAGCACCAGCTCATAGGCCGACCGCTTAGCCACCGTGGCGGTCGGGTCGGTGCTGACCTTGGTGGTGGAGTCGATGGCCCCGAGCGCCTGCTTGGCGGCCTCCTGCGGAGTGCTGGGCAGGTCAGCCGGCAGCTTGCCGGCCTTGGAGCCGGCCTTCGCGGACTCGTCGTGGGTCAGCGTGCGATGGGTGACCGACTTGTCCTCGTACGACCAGTGCCACAGATCTTTGCCGTTGCGGATCACATCGGACTCGCCGAACTCGCTGTTGATTCGGAGCCGGGCCTTGTCGGGGCCGGAATACCAGACGTTCAGCTGGTGGCTGCCCGTCAGCAGCGAGGTCAGGCTGGCGTCGTCCGAGCCCCCCATCCCGGGCAGCGCCGGCAGCCCGAGGTCGGCGTTCTGCACGACGGTGCCCCACAGGGCATCGACCTTCGCCTCCTGCAGCTTGACCAGCAGTTGCTCGGCGGTGAGCTCGGGGAGTGGTTGGCCGGCGGTGGCGGTCGCATAGATGCCGGTGCTGCCACCGACGACGGCGACGAAGGCCAGCGGCGTCAGCCAGCGCAGTGCGGGCTTGCGGTCGAAGATGCTCATGGGCTCAGTGTGGTCCCTGGCTGCTGTGGGATCGCTGAGATCAGGGGAACTGTCGGCCGGGCATGCCACGCTAGGGACATGCGGGTCCTGCTGGTCGACGATGAGGTCCGGCTGCTGGCCGCGCTGAAGCGCGGGCTGGCGGCCGAGGGTTTCGTGGTGGACGTGGCGACCACAGGCCCTGAGGGTCTGGAGCTCGCTCGGCTCGGAGACTTCGATGTGGTCGTGCTCGACGTGATGCTGCCCGGGATGAACGGCGCCGAGGTGGTCCGACGCCTGCGTGCGGAGGAAAACTGGGTGCCGGTGCTGATGCTTTCGGCCAAGGACTCCGAGCACGACCAGGCCGACGGCCTCGACAACGGCGCAGACGACTATCTGACCAAGCCGTTCTCGTTCATCGTGCTGCTGGCTCGGATCCGCGCCCTGCTCCGCCGGGGAGTACGGGCCCGCCCCGCAGTGCTGGTCGCCGGTCAGCTGACTCTGGACCCGGCCACCCGGGAGGTGCAGCTCGCTGGCGAGCCGGTGCAGCTGACACCCCGGGAGTTTCTGCTGCTGGAATATCTGATCCGTTCCGCCGACCGCGTGGTCAGCAAGATCGAGCTGCTGGACCACGTCTGGGACGCAGCCGCAGACACCGCCCCCAATGCCGTCGAGGTCTACATCAGCTACCTCCGCCGCAAGCTTGGCGCCGACCGAGTGGTCACTGTGCGCGGAGCCGGCTACCTGCTGCGCTCATGAGCACAGCGAGTACTGATCGAACGTCATCCCCGATCAGATACTTCGCCAGGTTGAGCCTGCGTGCGCGACTGCTGGTGGTCGGCGTCACCGGCACTGCTCTCGCGCTGGCGATCGGTGGCGTGCTGCTCTATCGCGTGCTGGTGTTCGCCGTCGACCGCACGCTGGACAGCGAAGCCCGAGCCAGCGCCGCTCAGGTCGCGGCCATGGTCGACGCCCGGCGGATGCCGTCGCCGCTGCCGGTGACCGGGGTGCAGATCATCCAGGTGGTCGATGACCGCGGCCGCGTCGTCGCCGGCTCCGCCACCGCGGACCGCCTGGTGCCGCTGCTGCTGCCGGCCGAGCTGACCCGCGCCCTGGCCGGGGAGGCTGTGCTGGTGGGCGGCTCGCGCAGCGGCATGTCAGGGCCGCTGCGCGTCCGGGCGGTCACCGCCGGCCCCCGTGACAGCCCTTCCAGCGTGATCGTTGCGCTGCCGGTGGAGGACGTGCTGACCGGTCGCACGGTGCTGCGGGCTTCGCTGCTGATCGCGATTCCCCTGCTGGTCCTGGTGCTGGCCGCCATCGCCTGGCGGGTGATCGGCCGCACCCTGCAGCCGGTCGAGGCGCTGCGGCTGGGCGCGGAGCGGATCAGCGGCCGTGACCGCCAGGAGCGGCTACCGGTGCCCGAGGCCGCCGACGAGATCCGCGCACTGGCTGTGACGCTGAACGGGATGCTGGACCGGCTGGCCGCTGCCCGGACGCGGCAGCAGGCCTTTGTCGCCGACGCCGCCCACGAGCTGCGCAGCCCGCTGGCCAGCATGCGCACCCAGCTGGAGGTCGCCGCTCACCTCGGCGAGGGCGGTGACCTGCCCGCTGATCTGCTGGTGGATCTCGCCCGGCTGTCGCGGCTGGTCGAGGACCTGCTGCTGCTCGCCCGGGCCGACGCCGATGCCCGTGGCCCCACCTCTCCTCGGCTGCTCGACGCCGCCGCCCTGGCGCGCGAGGTGGCCGCCGCGTACGTCGACGTACGGGTCCCGGTGGACGCCCTGCCTGCGGAGTTGAGCGAGCCGGCCTTGGTCAAAGCGGACTCCGACGAGTTGCGCCGGGCGTTGGCCAACCTGGTGGACAACGCCGTACGGCACGCGTCCTCTGCGGTGCGGCTGTCGGTGCAGCGCCTGCTGGACGGCGACACCGCCCAGGTGGTGCTCGCGGTTGTCGACGACGGCCCGGGCATCGCGCCCGCGGATCGGGAACGGGTGTTCGACCGGTTCACTCGGCTCGACGAGGCGCGTGATCGAGACGCCGGCGGCAGCGGCCTTGGTCTGGCCATCGTCTCCGAGTTAGTAGCCCGGGCCGGTGGCACGGTCTCGCTCGAGCCGGCCGGGGCGCCTGGAGCCCGAGGGGGGCTGCGGGCGGAGATCCGGCTGCCCGCGGTCAAGATCGACGCCGACGAGCCGTCGGGCTTCTCCAGCGGGCGGTTAAACCACTCGGCGGCAGCGACTGCGCCGCCTTAGGATCGCCGTCATGGGACACGTAGATCTGTCGGCGGTGTGCTATCACCTGCCGGACGGTCGGGTGCTGCTGGACGACGTATCCTTCCGGGTCGGCGAGGGCGCCGTGGTTGCCTTGGTAGGCGCCAACGGCTCGGGAAAGACGACGTTGATGCGCATCATTGCCGGCGACCTCTCGGCCACCAGCGGGTCGGTGTCGCGCAGTGGCGGACTTGGGGTGATGCGGCAGTTCATCGGCAGCATCCGAGACACCTCGACGGTGCGCGACCTGCTCTTCTCGCTGTCCCCGCCGCGGCTGCGAGACGCCTCAGCCGAGGTCGACCGGCTGGAGCTGGTGCTGATGGAGGACGACTCGGAGGCCAACCAGCTGCGCTACGCGTCCGCGCTGGCCGACTACGGCGACGCCGGCGGATATTCGGCCGAGGTGCTGTTCGACGCCTGCTGCACAGCGGCGCTCGGCATCGCCTACGACAGAGTCAAGTGGCGGGAGGTGAACACGCTGTCGGGCGGGGAGCAGAAGCGGTTGGCCCTGGAGGCCCTGCTTCGCGGCCCCGACGAGGTGCTGCTGCTGGACGAGCCCGACAACTACCTCGACGTGCCGGGAAAGCGCTGGCTTGAGGCGCAGTTGCGGGCGACCCAGAAGACCGTGCTGTTGGTCAGCCACGATCGTGAGCTGCTGGCCGAGGCGGCCACCAGCATCGCCGCGGTGGAGCTGGGGGCGGCGGGCAACACGGTGTGGATCCACGGATCGGGCTTCGCGAGTTTCGCGGAGGCGCGCCGAGAGCGATTCGCCCGCTTCGAGGAGCTCCGCCGCCGCTGGGACGAGGAGCACGCCAAGCTCAAGGCGCTGGTCCTGATGTACAAGATCAAAGCCGAATACAACGACGGCCTGGCTGGGCGTTATCAGGCGGCCAAGACCCGGCTGGCCAAGTTCGAGGAAGCCGGACCGCCGCAGGCCATCCCGCTGGAGCAGAAAGTGTCGATGCGGCTGAGGGGCGGGCGTACGGGCAAGCGGGCGGTGGTGGTCAGCGACCTCGAGCTGACTGGGCTGATGCTGCCCTTCGAGGCCGAGATCTGGTTCGGCGACCGGGTGGCGGTGCTCGGTTCCAACGGCTCGGGCAAGTCGCACTTCCTCCGGCTGCTGGCCCGTGGTGGTTCTGACCCCGACCTCGAGCACCTGCCCGTCGGGGAGCTCGCCATCGCGCCGGTCGAGCACACCGGCTCGGTCAAGCTCGGGGCCAGGGTGCGCCCGGGCTGGTTCGCCCAGACCCACTCACATCCCGAGCTGGCAGGCCGTACGCTGCTGGAGATCCTGCACCGCGGCGACGATCACCGGGCCGGACGTGGGCGGGAGGAGGCGTCGCGCACGCTGGACCGCTACGAGCTCGCACACGCCGCCGAGCAGACCTTTGAGTCGCTCTCGGGTGGGCAGCAGGCGCGGTTCCAGATCCTGCTGCTGGAGCTGTCCGGGGCCACGCTGCTGCTGCTCGACGAGCCGACCGACAACCTGGACATCGAGTCCGCGGAGTCCTTGGAGCAAGGGCTGGCCTCCTTCGAGGGCACCGTAGTCGCGGTGACCCACGACCGCTGGTTCGCCCGCGGCTTCGACCGCTTCCTCGTCTTCGGCTCCGACGGCAGCGTCTACGAGGCCGACTCGCCTGTGTGGGACGAGGCCCGAGTGCAGAGGACCCGCTAAGCCCACGTTGCGGCCCTTCCCGCACGCTGCGGCGCCTGACCAGGGCAGGAATCGCCAGCGGCAAGATCCGAGGAGGTATCCACCTGCACGCGACCTCGCTGGACGGGTCGGAGGTGGTCGAGGTGCAGGGCATGCGAGTCACCTCTCTGGCCAGAACCGTTGTCGACGTCGGTCGCACGGTGCCCTTCGAGCAGGCGGTCATGACGGGAGACGCGGCACGCCGGAAGGGGCTGAGCGCCGCTGAGGTCGACAGCTGCCTGAGGCGGTCGAGGCGGAGGCCAGGGATGTCCCAAGCACGTCGTGTGGCTGACTTCCTCGATCCGCTAAGTGAGAGCCCGGGGGAGTCGCTCAGCAGAGTGGCCATCCACGGGCAAGGGATTGTTGCCCCTACTCCTTAGTTCGAGGTTCGCGACCCCTCCGGACGGCTGGTGGGGCGAGCTGACTTCGGTTGGCCAGAGCACCGGACCGTGGGGGAGTTCGACGGGAGGATCAAGTACGGCCGGCTGCTGAAGGCCGGCGAGAGCGCCGGCGACGTCATCTACGCGGAGAAGCTACGGGAGGATGAGATGCGCGATCTTGGCTGGCAGGTCGTTCGTTGGATGTACGCCGACCTGGCCACGCCCGAAGTCATCGGGGACCGCATTCGTCGAGCCTTCACGCGCGCCTAGCGGACCTTGCGCCTCCTCTACCCACGATGCGCCCACCGCAGTGGCCGCAAGGTGGAGAAGGCGCCGCAACGTGCCCCACGCGTTTGTTCAGCGCTGGTCCATCGGGATGAAGTCGCGGGTGCGGTGGCCGGTGTAGATCTGCTTGGGCCGGGCGATCTTCTGGTCCTTGTCGTCCAGCAGCTCCTGCCACTGCGCCAACCAGCCAGAGGTCCGTGGGATGGCGAACAGCACGGTGAACATCTCCGGCGGGAACTGCAGCGCCTCGTAGATGAGGCCGGAATAGAAGTCGACATTGGGGTAGAGCTTGCGTGAAACGAAGTAGTCGTCCTCGAGGGCGATCTTCTCCAGCTCCATGGCGATCTTCAGCAGCGGGTTGACCCCGGTCACCTCGAACACGTCGTCACAGGCCTGCTTGATGATCTTCGCCCGTGGGTCGTAGTTCTTGTAGACCCGGTGGCCGAAGCCCATCAGCTTCTCCTTGCCGCCCTTGACCCCCTCGATGAACTCGGACACCTTGTCAGGGGTCTTGATGGTGCGCAGCATCCGCAGCACGGCCTCATTGGCGCCGCCGTGCAGCGGGCCGTACAACGCGCCGATGCCCGCCGCCACCGCGGAGTAGGGGTCAACCTGAGACGAGCCGACCGACCGGACGGCGTTGGTGGAGCAGTTCTGCTCGTGGTCGGCATGCAGAATGAACAGCACCTCGAGCGCCTTCACCAGCCGGGGGTCGGCGATGTACTTCGGCTCGCTCATCTGGAACAGCATGGCGAGGAAGTTCTCGGCATAGGGCCGCTCGTTGTCGGGATAGATGTAGGGCTTGCCCTGTCCGTGCCGGTAGGCGAAGGCGCCGAGCGTCGGCATCTTGGCGATCAACCGGGTGATCTGCAGCTTGCGGTTCTCGGGGTCCTTGATCTCGTTGGCCGTGGGATAGAACGTGGACAGCGCGCTCACTGAGGCCATCAGCATGCCCATCGGGTGGGCGTCGTAGCGGAACCCCTGCATGAACTGCTTGACGTTCTCATGCAGGAAGGTGTGGTGCGTGACCTCGTGCGTCCAACTCGCCAGCTGATCCGACGTGGGCAGCTCACCGTTCAGCAGCAGGTAGGCCACCTCAAGGTACGTCGACGACTCCGCCAGCTGCTCGATCGGATATCCGCGGTATTCCAGCACGCCAGCGTCGCCGTCGATGTAGGTGATCGAGCTCCGACAGGACGCAGTGTTGACGAAGCCTGGATCGTAGGTCGCTAGTCCCGGCTGGCCGTCGACCGCCAACTGCTTGAGATCTGCAGCGCGAATGGTGCCGTCGGTGATGGGAACCTCATAGTCGCGGCCGGTGCGGTTGTCGCGAATGCTGAGCGTGTCGGTCATGGCCACAACCTAGTCGTACGATGCTCCGGCGTGTAAACCCCGCCGGTGAGATCCGCAACACTCCTCGGGGGCACCGGGGACCCCTGCCGCGGGGCCGGCCGACGGTGTTTTGACCCGACTGGCGTCGCGCAGGTAATCTGAGCCGCTGTTGCGCTTCCGCACGTCCGCATGCCGATCGGTACACCGGGCGTCGGTGCCCACCGGTCGGGCGCCGCAGCTCCGGTTCTTGTTCAACTCATGGAAGATGGTCGAAGACCCGTGTCTACGTACAGCCCCAAGCCTGGCGAGATCACCAGGCACTGGCATGTGATCGATGCCAACGACATCGTGCTCGGACGGCTCGCCGTCGCCGCCGCGACCCTGCTGCGCGGCAAGCACAAGGCGACGTTCGCGCCGCACGTAGACGGCGGCGACTTCGTGGTCGTGGTGAACGCCTCCAAAATCGCCCTCACCGGCAAGAAGCGCACCGACAAGTTCGCTCACACCCACTCCGGGCGCCCCGGCAGCCTGAAGGCGGTCAGCTATGGCGAGCTGCTCGACCGTGACCCTCGTCGGGCCGTCGAGCTGGCGGTCTGGGGCATGCTGCCCAAGAACCGCTTGAGCCGCCAGCTGATCAAGAAGCTCAAGGTGTACGCCGGCCCGGAGCATCCGCACTCGGCGCAGCAGCCGCAGCAGTACGAGATCACCCAGATCGCCCAGTAGTCCCGGCCCAGTGGTTCCAGCAGAACAGAAATTAGGACGTTGATTCGTGTCTGACACCGTAGAAGAAACCGTCGTCGACGACGCGGTGGCGCCGTTCACCGAGAACGACCGCGAGATCGCCTACCGCTCTGAGGCGGTCCCGGCTGCCAACCTGGGGCCGTCCGGCCGCGCCGCCGTGGTAGCGGCTGCGGGCGCCACCGGGCGCCGCAAGGAGGCGATCGCCCGCGTGCGGGTCGTGCCCGGCAGCGGCAAGTGGACGATCAACGGGCGCGACCTCGACGGCTACTTCCCGAACAAGGTGCATCAGCAGATCGTGTCCGAGCCCTTCAGCACCGCGGGTGTGGCCGGCTCCTACGACGTGGTCGCCCGAATCCACGGCGGCGGGGTCACCGGTCAGGCCGGCGCCCTGCGGCTGGGCATCGCCCGGTGCCTCAACGAGGTCGACACCGAGGCCAGCCGCCCGGCATTGAAGAAGGCGGGCATGTTGACCCGTGACGCTCGGATCAAGGAGCGCAAGAAGGCTGGTCTGAAGAAGGCTCGTAAGGCTCCTCAGTACAGCAAGCGCTGAGCGGGGCCCAGGGACTTCGCGCATGGGTCGACTATTCGGCACCGACGGAGTGCGGGGCCGGGCAAACGCGGACCTGACCGCCGAGCTGGCGCTCGACGTGTCCGTGGCCGCAGCTCACGTGCTGGCCGAGACCGGCGAATTCGGGGGGCATACCCCGCTCGCTGTGGTTGGGCGCGATCCGCGCGCCTCCGGGGAGTTCCTGGAGGCGGCCGTGGTGGCCGGGTTGGCCAGCGCCGGAGTCAATGTGGTGCGTCTAGGGGTACTCCCGACCCCTGGCGTGGCTTACCTCACCGGATTCACCGGGGCCGACCTCGGTGTGATGTTGTCAGCCAGTCACAACCCAATGCCGGACAACGGCATCAAGTTCTTCGCCCGAGGCGGCGCCAAGCTCGACGACGCTCTGGAGGACGCCATCGAGGCCCACCTGGGGCAGAGCTGGGCGCGACCTACAGGTGCCGACGTCGGACGGGTGCGCGAAGACCTCTCGCTGGTCGAGAGCTACGTCGCGCACCTGGTGTCCAGCTTGGACAAGCCGACCAGCCTGGAAGGGCTGAAGGTCGTCGTCGACTGCGCCAACGGAGGAGCACACCTCACCGGCCCTGCGGCCCTGCAGGTGCAAGGGGCACAGGTGACCGCGATCCACGCCTCACCAGACGGCCTCAACATCAACGACAACTGTGGCTCGACCCACCCGGCGGACCTGCAGGCCAAGGTGGTCAGCACCGGCTCCGACCTGGGCATCGCCCTGGACGGTGACGCCGACCGCTGTCTGGCCGTGGACGCCAGCGGGACCATGGTGGACGGCGACCAGATCCTGGCCATCCTGGCGGTCGCCATGCGTGACTCGGGCCAGCTGCGCGGGAACACCGTGGTGGGCACGGTGATGAGCAATCTCGGCTTCTTCCACGCGATGCAGAGCCAGGGGATCGAGGTGCAGCAGACTCGCGTCGGTGACCGATATGTCCTCGAGGCGATGAACGCACACAACTTCTCTCTGGGCGGCGAGCAGTCGGGCCACGTGGTGATGGCTGAGCACGCGACCACCGGCGACGGCGTGCTGACCGCCCTGCACCTGATGAACCGGATGGCCAGCACCGGAGCGACGCTGGCTGAGTTGGCTTCGGTGATGACCCGGATGCCGCAGGTGCTGATCAACGTACGAGACGTCGACAAGGCCCGCGCGGACACCGATCCCACCTTGTGTGCGGCGGTGGCCGAGGCCAGCGCCGAGCTGGGTGAGGACGGCCGGGTGCTGCTGCGGCCGTCGGGGACCGAGTCCGTGGTGCGTGTCATGGTGGAGGCGCAGACGGCCGAGGACGCCCGCCGGATCGCGGAGCGGCTGGCCGGCGTGGTCAAGACGAGCCTGGGGCCGCTCGGCAACCGCTGAGCGTCCCGCAGCCATGAGCGTCACCACTAGACCTTGCGGATGCGCACCCACTCCACCCGATGGTCGCTGTCCTTGCGCAGGATCACGGTGGCCCGCCCGCGCGTTGGTCCGATGTTCGTCTCCAGGTTGGGGCCGTTGATCGTGTCCCACAGCCGCTCGGCTTGCGCGACCGCCTCGGCCTCGGACAGCTCGGCGTAGCGGGTGAAGAACGACCGCGGGTCGCGGAAAGCGGTGTCACGCAGCGACAGGAAGCGGGTGACGTACCAGCGGCGGACGTCCTCGAGATCGGCGTCGACGTAGACGGAGAAGTCGAAGAAGTCGCTGACCGCAAGCTCAGGGGTGCCGTCGGCCCGGATCCGCGCCGGCTGCAGCACGTTGAGCCCCTCCACGATCAAGATGTCGGGACGCTGCACCACTACCTGGGCGTCCGGCACGATGTCGTAGACCAGGTGGCTGTACACCGGGGCGGTGACGTCGGGACGGCCCGACTTCACCTCCATCACGAAGTGCAGCAGCGCACGCCGGTCATAGGACTCCGGGAATCCTTTGCGGTGCATCAGTCCCCGGCGCTCCAACTCGGCGTTGGGCAGCAGGAATCCGTCCGTCGTCACCAGCTCGACCCGAGGATGTTCCGGCCAGCCCGCCAGCAGTTCGCGCAGCAGCCGCGACGTCGTGGACTTGCCGACCGCCACTGATCCGGCCACGCCGATCACGAACGGCGTGCGACCCACGGAAAGCCGCAGAAAGTCGTTGGTGGCGCGGTGCAGATCGCCGGTGTGCGTCACGTAGGAGTTGAGCAGCCGGGTCAACGGCAGATAAACCTCGCGAACATCGATCAGCTGGGTTGGGTCACTCAGTCCGCGCAGACGCTCGAGGGTGCGCTCGTCCAACGTCAGCGGGGTCGCGTACGCGAGTTCGGCCCAGTCGGCACGGCTGCGCTCCACGTACGGCCCCGACAACTGCGCCTGCGACATGGGGTGCATTCTGCCCGACGAGGCCGCGACCGCGGGCATCTTGCCCCCTGGCGCACGTTTATGGCAAAGTCATCAGGCCAGCGACCGGTAAACTTCTTCCCATGTGCGGAATAGTTGGCTATGTCGGTCCTCAACCGGCGGTGCAGGTCGTCGTCGACGGATTACGGCGGTTGGAATATCGCGGATATGACTCCGCGGGGGTGGCCGTGGTGGCCGATGGCAGCGTGAGCTGCCAGAAGAAGGCCGGCAAGCTCGTAAACCTGGACAAGATGCTGGCTGAGGAGCCGCTGCCGCTGTCCGGGCTCGGCATCGGACACACTCGCTGGGCCACCCACGGCGCGCCCAACGACGTCAATGCTCATCCGCAGCTGTCATATGACTCGCGGGTTGCCCTGGTGCACAACGGGATCATCGAAAACCACGCCCTGCTCCGCGAGGAATTGCGTGCGGCCGGCATCACCACCACCTCGCAGACCGACACCGAGGTGGTGTCTCACCTGCTCGCCCAACAGGTGGCCCTCGGGATGGGGCTCGCGGAGGCCATGCGGCAGGTATGCGGTCGGCTGCACGGCGCCTTCACCCTCGTGGCCGTGGACGCGCAGCAGCCGGGCTCTGTGGTCGCCGCCCGACGCAACTCTCCGCTGGTGGTCGGGGTTGGCGAGGGCGAGAACTTCCTCGGATCCGACGTCGCCGCCTTCATCGAGCACACCCGCGAGGCGCTGGAGCTCGGCCAGGACCAGGTCGTCGAGATCACCGCCGACAGCGTGACCATCACCGACTTCGACGGTGGCGAGGCAACCGGCCGTCCCTATCACGTGGACTGGGATCTGGCCGCGGCCGAGAAGGACGGCTTCGACTGGTTCATGCGCAAGGAGATCTACGAGCAGCCCAAGGCGGTCGCAGACACGCTGCTGGGGCGCTTCGACACCACCGGGGCGTTGACTCTGGACGAGATGCGGATCAGTGAGGCCGACCTCCGGCGGGTGGACAAGATCGTGGTGATCGCCTGCGGCACCTCGTTCTATGCGGGCCTGGTCGCGAAGTACGCCATCGAACACTGGACCCGCATTCCCTGCGAGGTGGAGTTGGCCAGCGAGTTCCGCTATCGGGACCCCATTGTCGGCCCCACCACCTTGGTGGTGAGCATCAGCCAGTCCGGGGAGACCGCCGACACCCTAATGGCGATCCGGCATGCCCGCGACCAGCGAGCTCAGACGCTGGCCATCTGCAACACCAACGGCTCGACCATCCCGCGTGAGTCCGATGCGGTGATCTACACCCACGCCGGGCCGGAGGTCGGGGTCGCCTCCACCAAGGGGTTCCTCACCCAGCTGGTCGCCTGCTATCTTTTGGGGCTCTACCTCGCTCAGGTTCGCAGCACGAAGTTCGGCGACGAGATCGCCGATGTGATGGCTGAGCTGGAGACGGTGCCGGCGTTGATCCAGCGGCTGCTCGACGACATCGAGCCGGTGCTCGTGCTGGCCAAGGAGTTCGCGTCCAAGCCGTCGGTGTTCTTCATGGGGCGCCATGTCGGCTACCCGGTGGCCCTCGAGGGTGCCCTCAAGCTGAAAGAGCTGGCCTACATCCACGCTGAAGGCTTCGCGGCAGGCGAGCTCAAGCACGGCCCGATCGCCCTGATCGAGGACCAGCTGCCGGTCTTCGTGGTGCTGCCGCCCCGAGGCCGGGACCTGTTGCACGACAAGGTGCTGTCCAACATCCAGGAGATCCGCGCCCGGGGGGCCAGGATCGTGGCGCTGGCCGAGGAGGACGACGACGAAGTGGCGGCCTACGCCGATATGGTGCTGCCGCTGCCGAAGGTGTCGACCCTGCTGCAGCCGCTGCTGGCCGTGATACCGCTGCAGGTATTTGCCTGCGAACTGGCAACTCAGAAGGGCCACGATGTTGACCAGCCGCGCAACCTGGCCAAGTCAGTGACTGTTGAGTAGGCATCCGAGCTAGCGAGCGTGTGGCCGGAGGCCGCTGATGAAGAGGGTCGGGGAGCGCGGTCACCTCGATAACGCGTCCGGAGGACTGGGGTGATCGTCGGGGTCGGCATCGACGTCTGCGACCTCGACCGGTTCGCACGCTCGATCGCTCGCCGACCGGGGCTGGTGCAGCGGCTGTTCACGCCGGCCGAGGCGCAGCGGCCGATTGCCTCGCAGGCGGCCCGATTTGCCGCCAAGGAGGCTCTGGCCAAGGCGCTCGGCGCTCCGGCCGGCCTGGTGTGGTTGGATGCCGAGGTGATCACCGACGGCGACGGGAAACCGCAGTTCGCGGTCACCGGCACGGTCGCCGAGCGAGCCCGGGAGCTGGGCGTGGCCACCATCCACGTCTCGCTGTCGCACGACGCCGGAATGGCTTCGGCCGTCGTCATCTGCGAGGCCTGATGCGCGCGGCTTACACCGCTGACCAGGTACGCGAGCTCGAAGCGGCGGCGATGCGGGCTCCCGAGGGCGCGGCCGGCAACGGGGACGCCCTGATGCAACGCGCGGCTCACGGGCTGGCCTCGGTGGCGGTCAGGGAGCTGCGCGAGCGCTATGGCCGGGTCTACGGCGCCCGGGTGATCGTGCTGGTGGGGACTGGGAACAACGGCGGAGACGCCCTGTACGCCGGGGCGCGGCTGGCGCGTCGGGGGGCGCACGTCGTGGCCGCCTCGGTGCTCGGTCGACCGCACGCTGGTGGGCTGGAGGCGCTGCTGGTCGCCGGCGGCAGGCACGTCGAGCGCGACGGCCTCCACCTGGACGGCTACCGTCCGCATCCTCAGTCGGCGCCGGAGATCGATTTGGTGCTGGACGGGGTGCTCGGCATCGGTGGGCGTCCGGGGCTGCCGGAGACGCTGGCGCCGCTGGCCGAGCAGTTGCACCGCTGGCGGGTGCCGACCATCGCGGTCGACCTGCCGTCGGGGGTGGACGCCGATTCGGGCGCGGCGCCTGCCGAGGCGTTCCGCGCCACCCGTACGGTCACCTTCGGCACCCTCAAGCCCTGCCACCTGCTCGAGCCCGCGCTCACCCGCTGTGGCGAGATCGAACTGGTCCCGATCGGGCTGGAGCTGAGCGCTGAACCGGCTCTGGTGGCCTACGACCGCGACGACCTGGCGCTGCACTGGCCGTTCCCGGACGAGAGCAGCGACAAGTACTCCCGCGGCGTGGTCGGCATCGATGCCGGCTCCGAGCACTATCCGGGGGCGGCGGTGATGAACACCTATGCCGCCGTTTACGCCGGGGCCGGCATGGTTCGGTTCCTCGGGCCGGCAGCGGCGGCTCAGGTCATCGCCGCTCAGCTGCCCAACGTGGTGTTCTCGCCCGGGCGCGTCCAGGCTCACCTGCTCGGCTCTGGGTGGGGCGACCGCGCGGACGGAGCGGAAGTGATCGCCTCGGCGGTGGACTCCGGTCTGCCGGTGCTGGTGGATGCCGACGGGCTGCGCCAGCTGCCGACCCGACTCCCTGCCCGCTGTCTGTTGACGCCGCACGCCGGCGAGCTGGCCCGGCTGCTGGACTGCCCCCGCGGCGAGGTGCAGGCTGACCCGGTCGCCGCGGTGCGAGCCGCGGCCGGGCTGACCGGAGCGACGGTGCTGCTGAAGGGCGCCACCCAGCTGGTCGCCCGACCCGACTCGATTCAGGTCGGGGTGGCGGTGGCCGGCCCGGCGTGGACCGCGCAGGCGGGATCTGGCGACACCCTGGCCGGGATCTGCGCCGCGCTGCTGGCAGCGGGCGTGTCGGCCTACCAGGCGGCGCTGCTCGGCGCCTCCCTGCAGGCCGTCACCGCGGCCGCCCATCCGGGGCCGCTGCCACCGCACGTCCTGGTGCAGCACTGCGCCCACGTGCTGGCCGGGCTTCAGCGGCGCCAGAGCGCTCTGCTGGCGGAGGACCGGTGATCGACCCGCACACCGCGAGTGCAGAGATCGACCTGGACGCGTTCGCCGCCAACCTGGCCGCGCTCACTCGCCATGTCGCTCCGGCGATGGTGATGACAGTGGTGAAGGCCGACGGATACGGGCACGGCATGCTCGAGTGCGCCCGAGCGGCTCGGGCCACGGGGGTCCCCTGGCTGGGGGTCGCCACCCCGACCGAGGCGCTGGCGCTGCGGGAGGCCGGCGACCAGGGACGCCTGCTGTCCTGGTTGTACGGGATCGAGGAGGACCTGAGCCCGTTGGTGGCCGCCGACGTGGACGTGTCGGCGCAGTCGGTGCTGCAGATCTCGGCGCTGGCCGCGGCCGCGGGAGTGGCCGAGCGCCGGGCCCGGGTGCACCTCAAGGTAGACACCGGCCTGGCCCGCAACGGCAGCACCGCCGACGACTGGCCGCAGGTGTGTGCCGCGGCCGCCGAGGCCGAGGCCGCCGGCGCTCTGGAGGTGGTGGCCGTCTGGTCCCATCTCGCGGCGGCCGACGAGCCCGGATCGCTATCGGTTTTCCAGCAGCTCGAGGCGTTCGCGTCGGCGTACGAGGTGGCCACCGCCACCGGGCTTGGGCCGCTGCTGCGCCACCTGGGCAACTCGGCCGCGGCGTTGATCGTCCCCGAGGCGCACTTCGATCTCGTACGGGTGGGCATCGCGGCGTACGGCATCGACCCGGCGCCCGGTGTGGCGGAGCTCGCCGGCATTCAGCTGCGGCCGGTGATGAGGCTCAGGGCGCAGCTGGTGAACGCCAAGCCCTTGGCGGCCGGCGCCGGCGTCTCGTACGGCTGGACTTGGACCGCCCCGAACGACACCCGGGTGGGGCTGGTCCCGCTGGGCTACGCCGACGGCATCCCCCGACACGCCGGCAACCGCGGCCGGGCGAGCCTCCACGGTCGGCAGCTGCCGATCCGGGGGCGAATCTGCATGGACCAGTTCGTGGTCGAGCTCGGGCCCGACCATCCGGCGGAGGTAGGTGATGACGTGGTGCTTTTCGGGTCCGGCGGCGCCGGCGAGCCGACAGCGGCGGACTGGGCTGAGTGGTGCGACACCATCGGCTACGAGATCGTGACCCGAGTCGGTGCCCGGGTGCCGCGGATCTATCTCCGCCAGTGAACCGGCGCGCCCGGTGCTTACCAGCCTCGGCAGACTCCGTCGCTGAGCAGGGGCTCATCTTCGCCACCGGGGGAATAGCCGCGGTGTGTCGATAGTTGTCGCTAAGCGGCAGAGTTACTGGTGCATGGCCGTCTGGTCTGGCACTGGTATGGTCTGTCTACCCGGTTGCTTCCGTATGCCGGGCCGATTAGCGCTCCCAACGCTGGGACGCACTGGTTCGTCTCCCGCCGCTCGTTGAGGTTTGGGCCGTTGACGTGCCTCAACAAAGCCGACCCGCCTGGCGGGCAGAAGTGAGACCTGACATGCCAGTCCGTTCCTCCGGTGCGCCGCTGCGCGCCACGATCAAGTCCGGCCCTGCCAAAAGTGCCAAGAAGGCTGCGCCGAAGAGCTTCAAGGCCGACGGCACGCCGAAGAAGCGCTGGACGTCGGGTGAGCGCGCTGAGCGGGGCCATGGTGCCCGTCGCCGCGGCGGCCAGACCGGCGCCAGCTCGGCTGGCTTCCGATCCGACCGCTCCGAGAACGAGAGGTCGTTCGATCGCGCCCCAGCGGCCAAGTCCTACGATCGGGACCCGGCCGGTAAGTCCTACGATCGGGCCGCGGCGGCGAAGTCCTCCGACCGGGCGCCGGCGGCCAAGTCGTACGACCGACCCGAAAGCAGTGACCGCCATCAGCGCAGTGACCGCCCGCAGCGCAGTGACCGCCCGCAGCGCGGTGACCGCCCTCAGCAAAGTGACCGGCCCCAGCACAACGAGCGGCCGCGCAACGCCGCATCGCGGACTTTTTCCGGTGAGCGCAGCGGGGCTGACCGCACCCGCACCTCCTCGGCGCGCTGGGATCGCGATGCCTCCAGCCGCCGCCCGGCCCGCAGCGACCGGGCGGCCCGCCCAGAGCGCACCAGCGCTGAGTCCAGCGCCGACACTATGAGCTGGACCGCTCGGGAGATCTCGGCCGGCAGCCTGACTGCGGTGAGTGGCGAGAACGGCTTCGCCCAGCTCGGACTGCCCAAGGTCCTGGTTTCGGCCTTGCAGTCCGAGGGCATCACCGCTCCCTTTCCCATCCAGGCCGCCACCATCCCGGACGCATTGACC
Source organism: Propionibacteriaceae bacterium (assembly GCA_035634295.1). Taxonomy (GTDB): domain Bacteria; phylum Actinomycetota; class Actinomycetes; order Propionibacteriales; family Propionibacteriaceae; genus Microlunatus. The sequence continues at coordinate 121,966 of DASQDG010000077.1, forward strand.
GGTCGCGACGTCCTCGGCCGTGGTCAGACCGGCTCGGGCAAGACGCTCGGCTTCGGGCTGCCGATGCTGGCCAACCTGTCCGGCTCCGGCGCCACCGGCAAGCCCCCGCGCGGCATCGTGCTGGTCCCCACCCGGGAGTTGGCGATGCAGGTGGCTGACGTGTTGGCTCCGCTCGCCCAGACCGTTGGCATGTCGGTCACGCTGATCGCCGGCGGCATGTCGTACGTGCCGCAGTTCAAGGCGTTCGAGCGCGGCGTGGACATCGTGGTCGCCACTCCTGGCCGGTTGATCGACCTGCTGGAGCAGGGCGCAGTGGACCTCAGCCGGATTGAGGTGACGGTGCTTGACGAAGCCGACCACATGGCCGACCTCGGCTTCCTGCCCGCCGTGACCACCATTCTCGACGCCGTACCCGCCGGTGGACAGCGGATGCTCTTCTCGGCCACTTTGGACCGAGGCATCGACCAACTCGTTCGCAAGTACCTGCAGAACCCGGTCACTCATGAAGTCGACTCGGGCCAGGCCACTGTGTCCACCATGGCTCACCACTTGGTGCACGTCCTGCCGCACGACAAGAACGCTCTCACCGCCGAGATCGCTGGCCGCCCGGGGCGCACCCTGATCTTCGTACGCACCCAGCGGGGTGCCGACCGGGTTGCCGAGCAACTGCGCGAGGCCGGCGTGCTGGCTGGTGCGCTGCACGGCGGGCTGACCCAAGGTGCCCGCACCCGCATCTTGGCCGCCTTCAAGGACGGTCAGGTGCCCGTGCTGGTGGCCACCGATGTGGCCGCCCGCGGCATTCACGTCGACGAGATCGGCTTGGTCCTGCAGGTTGACCCCCCCACGGGTGCCAAGGACTACCTGCACCGCGCCGGCCGGACAGCGCGCGCCGGCGGCCAAGGTGTCGTGGTCACGCTGGCCCTGCCGCACCAACGGCGCGACGTCACACGGCTGACCTCTCAGGCCGGGGTGCGGTCGGCCCCGTTGGAGGCTCGCCCAGGCGACTCGGCTCTGGCTCAGGTCACCGGCGCCCGCGCACCCGGAAACGCCGCCATCAGCACCGCCGACTACGAGCGACTGATCGCTCCGCCGGCCCGTGGCGCCGGACGCCCGAAGCACCGCAAGGACTTCTCGCGGCGCGACACCGGCGGCCGGAGCTTCGGTGGTCGGAGCGCCTCGCCTCGGTCGCGTAACCGCGGCTGAGCGGAGCCGGATGGGGACTACGCTGTCCGTCGGTGAACGTAACGGTCTTTGAGCTCGCGCTGTCAGTGGCCTCGGTTGACGATGCTGCTGGCCTCGTCGAGGTCATCCACGCCGCCTTCGGTGCTCGACCTCCGTTGGACCCGCCGTCCAGTGCGATCTCCGAAACCTCTGCCAGTGTGGCCGCCACGGTGCGGGCCGGCGGGGGCATCTATGCCACCGTGGACTCCCAGCCGGCCGGCGCTCTGCTGATCGCCCCGCTGACCACCGAGCTGGCTACTTTCCAGCGTGTCTCGGTGCATCCACAGTTCCAGCGGCACGGAGTGGCCTCGGCGATGGTGGTCGCCGCCCAGGACTACGCGGCCGAGCTCGGGTTCACTCGAGTGGAGCTGTTCGCTCGCCAGGAGTTCGCGGACCTGATCGCCTACTGGCAACACCGCGGCTTCTCCGAGGTCCGGGCGGCGCCCCACGGGGTGATCCTGGGCAAGGCTTTGCCGGTGAGCATCCGGGTGCCCACTTCGGCGGCGATGCAGCGGCTCGGTGAGCAGCTGTCGGAACTCTTTCGTCCTGGTGATCTGGTGGTCGCCTCAGGAGATCTCGGTGCAGGCAAGACCACCTTGACCCAGGGCATCGGTCGCGGACTCGGCTGCACCGACCAGGTGATCTCGCCAACCTTCGTGCTGTCTCGGGTGCATCGCAGCGCGGCCGGCCGGGCGGATCTGGTGCACGTCGACGCATACCGGCTGTCCAGCCCGGCCGAGATCGACGACCTGGACCTCGACGCCGCCATGGCCCGAGCGGTAACCGTGGTCGAGTGGGGGGAGGGCCTGGTCGAGGCGCTGGCGGAGTCCCGGCTCGAAATTGACATCCGGACTCGGGGCAGCGAGCGGCTGGTGCTGCTGCGTCCGGTGGGTCCGCGGTGGCACTCAACGGACCTGGCGGCGCTGCGCGACCCGGACGCCGCCGCGCCCACAGGACCGGAGCGATGACCCCTGCGCTGGTGCTCGGCATCGACACGTCGACTGTGGTCTGCGTAGGGCTGGCCCGCGGTGGCGAAGTCCTCGGCTCCGCCTCCGTGAACGACCGGTTGGCTCACGTCGAGCAGCTCACGCCGCTGATCCGTACGGTGCTGGCCTCGGCCGGCGAGCAGCTGTCGGCGGTGGCGCAGATCGTCGTCGGGCTCGGTCCCGGGCCGTTCACCGGATTGCGGGTGGGCATCGCCACCGCCCGCGTGCTGGCCTTGGTCACCCGTGCTCCGCTGCGCGGCATTTGCAGTCTCGACGTGCTGGCCGTGCAGTATGCCGCCGAGCACCCGTCCGGGGACTTCCTGGTGGCGACCGACGCCCGCCGACGAGAGGTTTACTGGGCCCGCTATACCAGCGATGGCCGACGCCGCGAGGGACCTGCAGTCGCCGCGCCGGCCGAGCTGACGTCCCTGCCGACTGTGGGTCCGGCAGCTGACCTCTACCCCGACCAGCTTGCGCACGTGTCCGGACCTCGAGGGCTGGATGCCGGAGTGCTGGCCGCTCACGCGATGACTCTGGCCGACGCCGGCCTTGAGCCGCTCTATCTGCGTCGGCCGGACGCCGCGGTGCCAAGCCGGACCAAGTCGGTGCTCAGCTGGCGGGCCGACCAGCGAACCGACCGAGGACCGGCCTCTCGGCGCCGGGCGGGGCAGTCTGCGGCCCAAGAGGACCGAGCGCAGGCGTGACGAGCGAAAAACTGGCCATCAGCGTCGCTCGGCAGGAGGACCTGGACGCTGTCCTGGCCCTGGAGCGCGTCGGCTTCCCGGAAGCCGAGCAGTGGAGCAGGCGCAGCTGGCAAGGTGAGCTGCTGGCCGAGCGACGGTCGCTGCTGCTGGCCAGGGCCGATCAGGTGCTCGGGGTCATCAGCCTGCAGACCGTGGGTCCAGCGGCGGATCTGCAACGGCTGGTGGTCGCGCCCCGCGCGCGTCGCCGCGGGATCGGGTCGGCCCTGGTCCGCGCCGGTCTCGACGCCGTGCGCCACCTGGGCGCCCGGACGGTGATGCTCGAGGTGCGTTACGACAACGAGCCGGCGATCGCGCTCTACCAACGGCTGGGGTTCGAGCAACGCGCTGCCCGCACGGACTACTACGGGCCGGGCCAGCACGCCCTGATCCTCAAGCTGTACGACCTACAGGACGGCCTACCGGAGCAGGCGTCGTGAACGGACCGTTGATCCTGGGCATCGAGTCCTCCTGCGACGAGACCGGGGTCGGCATCGTCCGCGGCCACCGGCTGCTCGCGAACGAGGTGGCCTCCAGCGTCGAGGAGCACATCCGCTTCGGCGGCGTGGTGCCCGAGGTCGCCAGCCGCGCTCATCTCGAGGCGCTGGTGCCCACTCTGGAGCGGGCCTGTGCCCGCGCCGACGTCGACCTCTCCGAGCTGGACGGAATCGCCGTCACCGCCGGCCCAGGGCTGATGGGCGCCCTGGTGGTGGGCCTGGCCGGGGCCAAGGCGCTGGCGTACGCCTTGGACAAGCCGCTGTACGGGGTCAACCACCTTGCCGGGCACGTGGCGGTCGACGTGCTCGAGCACGGACCCCTGCCGGTACCCTGCGTGGCTCTGCTGGTCTCCGGCGGGCACACCTCGCTGCTGCAGGTCAACGACGTGGCAGCCGACATCGTGCCGCTGGGCAGCACGGTCGACGACGCCGCCGGAGAGGCCTACGACAAGGTGGCCCGTGTGCTGGGGCTGCCCTATCCCGGAGGGCCGCACATCGACCGGGCAGCTACCGGGGACCCCGCTCACGTGCGCTTTCCCCGCGGGCTGACCGCTGCCAAGGACCTCGCCGCCCACCGCTTCGACTTCTCCTTCTCCGGGCTGAAGACCTCGGTCGCCCGGTGGGTGCAGGAGGCGCAGCTCGACGGCCGCGAGGTGCCGGTGAACGACGTGGCGGCCAGTTTCCAGGAGGCGGTTTGCGATGTGCTCAGCGCGAAAGCCGTGGACGCCTGTCTCGTCACCGGCGCCCGCGACCTGGTGGTCGGTGGTGGTGTGGCGGCCAACCGACGGCTTCGCGAGCTGCTGGCCGAGCGCGCCCAGCGGCACGGCATAGGCCTGCGGACGCCGCCGCCACAGCTGTGCACCGACAACGGCGCCATGATCGCGGCGCTGGGCTCGGCGGTAGTCCTCGCTGGCGGCCGCCCCTCGGCCGAGGACATCGCGGCCGACTCGTCTCTGCCCGTCTCCCGCATCCTGCTGTGAGGCGGCCGTGACCGCCGACGCCGAGGCGGCCGCGATCGCGCAGTTGAGTGCCCCGCAGGGTCGTGAGGCTTTGGCCCTGGCCTGCGAGCAGAGTGACCCCGGCTCACTGGCGGCGGCCCAAGCCATGCGGGCCCGCTTTCCGGCCAAGCTCGCCGCCACGGCGCTGACCCAGGCGGAGTTGCGGCGGCGCTCGGTACTGAAGTTCGGTCCGGCGGCGGCGCAGATGTTCTTCACCCGGGCCGGCCTGGAACAGGCCACCCGACCACTCGTCGCCGCTCACCACGCCGCACGCTTCGCGGCCGCCGGCATCCGTCGCGTAGTGGACCTGGGCTGCGGCATCGGCTCCGATGCGCTCGCCTTCTTGGCCGCTGACCTGTCGGTGGTCGCCGTGGAGATAGATCCCGCCACCGCCGAGGTCGCCAGACTCAACCTGGGCGACCGCGCGCCGGTGCTGCAGGGCGACGCCGAGCTGTTGGTCGACGAGCTGCTCGGCGATGGCGACGGCGCCTTTTGCGACCCGGCTCGGCGGACGAACGCGGGACGAGTGTGGCGGGTCGAGGACTTCAGACCCTCCTGGCAGCTGGTCACCCGACTGCTCGCGGGGGACCGGGTCGTCGGGGTCAAGCTCGGACCGGCGCTGCCGGCCACCTTGGTGCCAGCCACCGCTGAGGCGGAGTGGGTCAGCGTCGGCGGTGACACCGTCGAGGTCGTGCTGTGGGCGGGCCCCGGCAGCCGGCCAGCGGTCCGGGTGGCGAGCGTGCTCCCCGATGCCCGGCTGGTGGTCGAGACGACTGCGCCCCAGCCCGAGCTTGGCACCGCCCCCGTCGGCCGCTACCTCTATGAACCCGACGGCGCGGTGATTCGGGCAGGCGGGGTGAGTGCGGTGGGGCAGTCGCTGGACGGCTGGTTGCTCGACCCCAAGATCGCCTATCTCTCCAGCGATCGCAGCGTGCGGACTCCTTTCGCCACCATATTCGAGGTTCTCGATGTCCTGCCCTATCAGGAGAAGGCTATTCGACAAGGACTGCGGACTCGACGTATCGGGTCGGTCGAGATCAAAAAGCGTGGCATTGATGTCGATCCAGCTCGCTTTCGGGCACGATTGCAACTTCGGGGGCCCAATTCATGCACGCTCATCCTGAGTCGTACTGCCCATGGCGCCATAGCGCTCATCGCGCGAAGGCTCCCGCCGTCCGAGTAAGTGCGCCTATTCCGAGGGTGAAAAGTTCCTGCGTGTTTAGATTATCGGCAATGTTCCTTTACGCTCGATGTCTATCCCGATAGATAAGGGTGGCCATGGCGCGAAAACAATTCCTTGTGAGTTTGATGGCAGGCTGCTGCCTCTTGGTCGCCTCGGTGCCGACGACTGCATTCGCGGGTCCTGTCAGCTGTGCATCGCTGACCGCGCCGGTCTACCAGCGGGTCAATCCCCGCACGCTGAGTAGTTTCTTGACCACCTCGCGCACCGAAGCGGTGGCCTCCGGCGCCTCGGGCTTCACCGAAGACCGCGGCCAGGTTTTCGCGGCGTCTCTGGTCAGTCGACCGGGCCTGCGACCTGTGCACCAGCTGCACCGGAAGTCCGACGGCGACCGCCTCTACACCATGAGCGGCGGCGAGATTGCGGCGGCGCTCGGCAGTTATTCCGATCTCGGGGTCGCCTTCTATGCCGCACCCAAGCGCTCCGCGTGTGACTCGGTGGTCCAGCGCTTTCGCAGCCGACCCGGCAACAAGCACCGGCTGGTGACCCGGCCGGCTGACGCTTCGACCCTCACCAAGACCGGCTGGGTGAGTGAGGGCCATGCCTTTGAGGCCGGTCGGATAACGACACAGACACCCACGACGCCGGAGAGGGACGCGGACGGCCGTTTCAGCTTCGCCGTGATGCCGGATACTCAGCAAGAAGTGCTCCAGCCCCGGGACACCCGTTTCCGCGCGCGGACCGAGTGGCTGACCCGCAACTCCGATAATCTCGATCTCAGATTCGTCACCCACTCCGGCGACGTAGTTGGTTGGGACACCCCGGACCACCGGCAGTACGAGGTCGCCTCCGAAGCGCTGAAACCGCTCGAGAGCGCCGGCATCCCCTATTCGCTGGCCATCGGCAATCACGACACTGCGGCCGTCTGCACCGGCGGCGGCGCCTGTGACCCCCGGCGGACCCGCGCTCTGTTCCGCGACACGACGACCTTCAACCGCTACTTTCCCGCCAGTCGCTTCGGGGCCGTCGCGGGCGCTTACGAATCCGGAAAGGTGGACAACAGCTTCTCCACCTTTCCGGCGCTCGGGATGAGGTGGATGGTGCTGAACGTGGAGATGTGGCCGCGCCCGGGGGCGGTGGCCTGGGCCAACGAGGTGGTGGCGGCCCATCCCGAGCACAACGTGGTCGTGGTCACACATCACTACCTCACTGCCGACGGGGAGATCGGCGGCACCGACGCCGGTTACGGCGACACCAGCCCGCAGTACCTGTTCGACAACCTGATCAAGAGGCACCCCAACATCACGATGGTCTTCTCCGGACACGTGGGTGCCGTGGCCAACCGGGTGGACACGGGTGTCCACGGCAACAGGATCCACAGCTTCTTGGAGGCCATCCACTCCAACACCACCAACCCGGTGCGCCTGGTCACCCTCGATGCCCGCGCACGTTCGTTGCGGTCGTGGGTCTACGCGCCGTCCACGAACACGGTCCACCCAGGCTCGGAAGTCACCCTGACCGACCTCTCGCTGGTGGGTCAGCCCAGGTAGAGATAGCCGGCCAGGCAGAGTCCGGCCAGTCCGACGCCCACCCGTAGCCCCGTTTCCGGCAGCCGCCGGACGATCGGCGGGCTGACCACGGCGCCAATCAGGCAGCCGAGCGCGAGCGGCACCGCTGAGCCCCAGTCGACGGGGGCCCGACCCAGCACCGAAAGCACGGCAAAGATGACCGAAGCGGCCAGGTTCGCGGCCCCGACCACGACGCTCTTCAAGGCGTTCAGCATCCGATACGGGTCCCTCAACACAGCCCCGAACCCGGCGAGCAGCACCACCCCGGCCGCTGCACCGAAGTATCCGCCGTAGACCGCGACCACGGCCACGAACACGTTCATCCCGAGATGTCGGTGGGTCGCGGGCATGCGTAGCCGCTGCAGCCACGGTCGAGCCAGCAAAGCCACCGACGCCAGGGCGATCAGCCACGGGACGAGCGCGGCGAAGGTGCCCGGTGGGGTGGACAGCAGCAGGACTGCGCCGCCGGCCCCACCCACAGTTCCGGCCACAGCGAAATGCAGCACACGTGCTCGCTGTGGCCGCAGCTCCGGTCCGGACGTGAGCAGCCCACCCACGGCAGAGAAGCTGACCGCCACGGTGTTGGTCAGGTTCGCCGCCAGCGGGCTCAGCCCGGTCGCCAGCAGGGCGGGATAAGAGACCAGGGACGCCAATCCCGCGCCGTAGCCGACGATGCCCGTGCCGATTCCAGCCAGCATCAGCAGCAGGGCCTGATTCCAGTCCATGCTGCCGCCTCCGGGAAACTGCCGGGAGCGACTGACCCGGATCTGGCACTCAACGCCGGTGAGTGCTAATCTCACCGTTAGCACTCTCCACCCGATAGTGCCAGATCATGAACAGGGTCAGCATGTCAGCCGGGACGGCACCGCGACGACGCCCCGCCGCACTTCTGATCGAACCATCCATCGAACACCAACTTGTGAAAGGGGTTTGAACGTGGCAGTCACGATCAAGCCACTCGAGGATCGCATCCTCGTTGAGCCGCTCGAAGCAGAGCAGACCACCAAGTCGGGCCTGGTCATCCCGGACACCGCCAAGGAGAAGCCGCAGGAGGGCACCGTCCTCTCGATCGGCCCCGGCCGCATCGACGACAACGGCAACCGCGTCCCGCTGGACGTTACCGAAGGTGACGTCGTCATCTTCAGCAAGTACGGCGGCACCGAGGTCAAGTACGACGGCAAGGATTTGCTGCTGCTCAACGCCCGCGACATCCTCGCTGTCGTCTCCAAGTAAGGGACACGCTTATGGCCAAGATTCTCAGCTTCAACGAGGAGGCGCGGCGCTCGCTCGAGCGCGGCGTCGACATCCTTGCCAACACCGTGAAGGTCACCCTTGGTCCTCGGGGGCGCTATGTCGTGCTGGACAAGAAGTGGGGTGCACCCACGATCACCAACGACGGCGTCACTGTGGCCCGCGAGGTCGAGTTGGACGACCCGTACGAGAACCTTGGCGCCCAGCTCGCCAAGGAGGTCGCCACCAAGACCAACGATGTGGCTGGTGACGGCACCACCACCGCCACCGTGCTGGCTCAGGCACTGGTGCACGAGGGCCTCAAGGCCGTCGCCTCCGGGGCCAACCCGATCGCCCTCAAGCGGGGCATCGACGCGGCCGTCGAGGCCGTGGTGGAGCGGCTGCGCGAGATCTCTCGCGACGTCCAGACGACCCAGGACATGGCCAACGTAGCCACAATCTCGGCGCGCGACGAGGTGATCGGTGAGCTGATCGCCGAGGCTTTCGACAAGGTCGGCAAGGACGGTGTGATCACCGTCGACGAGTCCAACACCTTCGGCACTGAGCTTGAGTTCACCGAAGGCATGCAGTTCGACAAGGGCTACCTCTCGCCGTACTTCGTCACCGACGCCGAGCGGATGGAAGCGGTTCTGGACGACCCGTACATCCTGATCAACTCCGGCAAGATCAGCTCGATGACCGAGCTGCTCCCGCTGCTGGAGAAGGTTATCGGCGCCTCCGGCACGCTGTTCATCGTTGCTGAGGACACCGATGGCGAGGCTTTGTCGACGCTGGTCGTCAACAAGATCCGCGGCACCTTCACCTCGGTCGCCGTCAAGGCTCCGGCCTTCGGTGACCGGCGCAAGGCGCAGCTCGAGGACATCGCGATCCTGACCGGCGGTCAGGTGGTCGCTCCGGAGGTCGGCCTCAAGCTGGACCAAGTGGGACTCGAGGTGCTTGGGCGGGCTCGTCGAATCGTGGTGACCAAAGACAACACCACTATTGTCGACGGCGCGGGCGACTCCGAGGCAGTCGCTGCTCGAGTTGCCCAACTGCAGGCGGAGATCGAGCGGACCGACTCGGACTGGGACCGCGAGAAACTGCAGGAGCGGGTGGCCAAGCTTGCCGGCGGGGTGTGCGTCATCAAGGTCGGCGCAGCCACCGAGGTTGAGCTCAAGGAGAAGAAGCATCGGATCGAGGATGCGGTCTCCGCAACTCGGGCCGCGATCGAGGAGGGCATTGTCGCCGGTGGCGGTTCGGCCCTCGTGCACGCCGCTGCGGTGCTCAAGGGCGGTCTCGGTCTCAGCGGTGACGAGAAGGTGGGCGTCTCCATCGTGGCCAAGGCCGCGGTCGAGCCACTGCGCTGGATTGCCGAGAACGGCGGCGAGCCAGGTTACGTGGTCACGTCCAAGGTCGCCGAGCTTGAGCCCGGCAACGGCTACAACGCCGCGACCGAGGAATACGGGGACCTGCTTGCGGCGGGCGTGCTGGATCCGGTGAAGGTCACGCGATCCGCGCTGGCCAACGCCGCGTCGATCGCGTCGTTGCTGCTGACCACCGAAACCTTGATCGTCGAGAAGCCCGAAGAGGAAGAGGAAACCGCCGGCCACGGCCACGGCCATTCTCACTGACGGCACCAAGCAACACACACCAGACAGCGCCTCCCGCGGAGCAATCCGCGGGGGGCGTTGTGGCGTTGAGATGGCGATTCCGCTGGCACCCGATTGTGTGGTTTGATACCAATCACGCAGTCGAGCCGCCTTCACAAGTGAGGGTTTTTCTCGGCTAACGAGACCTCTCGGGGAATGGGGGGCTTTCTCGTGGGTTCCGATAACGCCACAAGTTCGACTGACGCCGAGCTCGTCGCTCGCGCTCGAACCGGTGACCGTGACGCGATGGACGACCTGCTGGCGGCTCTGCGGCCGGCGATCGCTCGCTTTTGCTATTTCCGGCTCTCCAGTTATGCCGGTGGGCGAGATGCCGCCGACGACGCAGTGCAGGAAACGTGCCTGGCGGTGTTTCACAGGATCGGCAACTATGCCGACCAGGGTGTGCCCTTCCGTTCCTGGGTGTACGCGATCGCCACCAACAAGGTCACCGACTTTCAGCGCCGCTTCGGGCGGAGCGACGTCTTGGTCGACGAACTGCCCGAACAGGTGGAGCTGTCGCCTACCCCGGAGGAGTGGGCCATGGTCGCTGCGGAGTACCGCGCTGCGCTGGCCCTGGTGGACCGACTGCCCAGTCGGATGCGCGACGTCGTGCTGCTCCGGGCCGCGGGCGCGACCGCCAAGCGGGTGGGTGAGGTGCTGGACATGAGCACCGGTGCGGTGGACGTCGCTCATCACCGGGCGGTCGCCCGGCTGCGCGACCTGGTCGAGGAATCAGTCGAGCTCCGGGACCTGTTCGCGCCGCTGCGCAGACCCGCAGGCGAGGTGCCTCTGGGCGAGGTCGCCTGACGCCTGGCCACCTGCCGCCCGCAGCACTCGGCCCCGGCCACCACCCACGGACTAGCATGGCAACTCACCCGCGCCCGAAAGGCCACCCGTGTCGCAGACTCCCGGCGAAGTCACCGCTGTTGGCGTACCTGAGCCTTTCGCCACCTTGGGCTTGACATTCGATGACGTCTTGCTGCAGCCGGCCGAGAGCGACCTCGTGCCCGCGGACGTGAGCACCACCTCACGGGTGTCGAGGCGGATCACGGTCTCGGTGCCGTTGATGTCTTCCCCGATGGACACGGTGACCGAGTCCAGGATGGCGGTGGCCATAGCTCGTCAAGGTGGGCTGGGAGTCATCCACCGCAACCTGTCGGTCGAGGACCAGGCGCACCAGGTGGACGTGGTGAAGCGCTCCGAGGCCGGAATGATCGACGAGCCGATCACGATCTCTCCCGAGGCGACCATCGCCGAGGCGGAGTCGATCTGTGGCCGCTACCACATCTCCGGCGTCCCGGTGGTGGATCGCGACCGGCGGCTGCTCGGCATCGTCACCAACCGCGACATGCGCTTCGAGCACGACCCCACCCGGCTCGTCCGCGACGTGATGACGCCGATGCCGTTGGTCACCGGCCCGGTCGGCATTAGCGGCGAGGACGCCATCGGGCTGCTGGCCAAGAACAAGATCGAGAAGCTGCCGTTGACCGACGAGTTGGGTCGCCTACAGGGTTTGATCACCCTCAAGGACTTCGTCAAGTCCGACCAGTACCCGAACGCCTCCAAGGACGAACACGGTCGGCTGCGCGTGGGCGCAGCAGTCGGTTACTTCGGGGACGCCTGGAAGCGCGCCATGGCGCTGGTCGAGGCCGGCGCCGACTTGCTCGTCGTCGACACCGCCCACGGGCACTCCCGCGGCGTGCTCGACATGGTCCGTCGGCTGAAAGCCGAGCCGGCGGCTGCGGCTGTGGACGTGGTGGGTGGCAACGTCGCGACCTACGCCGGGGCCCAGGCTCTGGTCGACGCCGGCGCCGACGGGGTCAAGGTGGGTGTCGGACCGGGGTCGATCTGCACCACGCGGGTGGTGGCCGGTGTCGGGGTGCCGCAGGTGACGGCGATTCACAACGCGGCTCAGGCGTGCCGGCCGGCAGGCGTACCGCTGATCGGCGACGGCGGACTGCAGTACTCCGGCGACATCGCCAAGGCGCTGGTGGCAGGGGCCGACACCGTGATGCTGGGTTCGCTGCTGGCCGGCTGCGAGGAGAGCCCGGGAGCCTTGGTGTTCGTCAACGGCAAGCAGTTCAAGACTTACCGGGGGATGGGGTCGTTCGGTGCCATGGCCTCTCGAGGGCGCTCCGCCTCGTACTCCAAGGACCGCTATTTCCAGGGCGACGTCACCGCGGACTCTCAGCTGATCGCCGAGGGCATCGAGGGCCAGGTGCCGTTCCGCGGTCCGCTGGCTGCGGTGGCCTACCAGCTGGTAGGCGGCCTTCGGCAGTCCATGTTCTATACCGGCGCCGCCACGATAGCGGAGCTCCACGCCCGTGGCTCCTTCGTGCGGATCACCTCGGCGGGACTGCGCGAGTCGCACCCGCACGACATCCAGATGACGGTCGAGGCGCCCAACTACGGGGGCTGAGCGCAGCGGTGCGCGTACGACCAAGCCATACAGGGGGAGCGGCAGCATGTTTGAGATCGGCCGGAGCAAGAGAGCCGAGCAGGCGTTCGCGTTCGACGACATCGCGATCGTCCCCTCGCGACGCACCCGGGGCGAGGAGGAGGTGTCGCTGTCGTGGCGGATCGACGCGGCGACGTTCGAGTTTCCGCTGATCGCGGCTCCGCTGGACTCGGTGATGTCTCCCAAGACCGCCATCCTGCTAGGTCGGCTCGGCGGACTCGGGGTGCTCAACCTCGAAGGGCTGTGGACCCGCTATGAGGACCCGGAGCCGCTGTTCGACGAGATTGCCGCCTGCCCCGACACCATCACGGCCACCCGACGGATGCAGGAGCTCTACGCTGCGCCGGTCCGGGAGGAGCTGATCGGGCTGCGCATCCGCACGATCCGGGAGGCCGGGGTGCCCGCTGCAGGCGCACTGTCGCCGCAGAACACCCAGCAGTACGCGCAGGCCGTGGTGGACTCTGGCGTCGACTTCTTCGTCATCCGGGGGGCCACGGTATCGGCCGAGCACGTGTCCTCAGCCCAGGAGCCACTGAACCTCAAGCAGTTCATCTACGAGCTGGATGTGCCGGTGATCGTCGGCGGCTGCGCGACCTACCAGGCGGCTCTGCACCTGATGCGGACCGGAGCGGCCGGGGTGCTGGTGGGGTTCGGTGGCGGCGCGGCCTCCACCACCCGCTCGGTGCTGGGCGTCGCTGTGCCGATGGCCTCGGCGGTCTCGGAGGTGGCTGGCGCGCGACGGGACTACCTCGACGAGTCGGGTGGTCGCTATGTGCACGTGATCGCTGACGGGTCGGTCGGCAACTCCGGAGACATCGCCAAAGCGATCGCCTGTGGCGCCGATGCGGTGATGGTCGGCTCTCCGCTGGCCAAGGCCGAGGAGGCGCCGGGACGGGGCTACCACTGGGGGCCTGAGGCGTGGCACGCCAGCCTTCCCCGTGGCGAACGGGTGCACTACGGCACCGTGGCCACCCTGGAGCAGATCCTGCTCGGGCCCGCGACCGTTCCCGACGGGACGATGAACCTGGTGGGCGCCCTGCGCAAGGCGTTGAGTACCACGGGATACACCGAGGTCAAGGAGTTCCAGCGGGTCGAGGTCGTCGTCGGCTGACGCCTGGCCGCCGCAGAGTCAGCCCTCGCCTGGGGGCAGCAGGCCTGCCAGCGCGTTCCAGCGGCTGATCTCACAGCCGTCCGCTCTGGACAGCCGACTTCGCACAGGCTGGCCCTTCCAGACGCCGGTGATGGTGGCCGTCTCGGGGCCGCCGTAGATCTGGGTGCAGCTGCGGTCCCGGGGCACCGCCGGCAGCGCGGTGGCCCCATTCTGCTCCAAGGCCCGGCACGCGCGCTCGGGGTCCGGATGACTGCCGCCGGGGGGTGAACAGCTGAGCCGCCACCGCACCGTCGTCCCGGATGCGTCGCGCACCGTGATGGTCAGCTCGTCAACGGTTGGCCGGCTCTGTGTCTCGGAGGGGGGCGAGATCGGTTCCCGGTCCCCGGAAGTTGAACAACCGGTCACAATCATCAGCGGCGCCGTTAAACACATGGCGGTCAAGAATCGCATCTCGTCTCCTCCTCCTCGCAGCACGCCGACTATCGACTGCATCGTTTTGTGGCTGCTAGCGTCACTATCGCGCCTGCCGAATCGCTCGGTCTTTCCCAACGGCCCCGGGGAGTATTCCGTGTCACTCGGTTTCCTTTCGTCGGGTGGTTAGGTCAACCACCGCGACGTTGATCGGCGCATTAGTACTGGCGCTGCCGTTGGCCGGGCATGCGGCGCCCGGTGAATCGCACTGACCCGAAGCCGGGCGTTCCACCCACTCCGGGACGTTACATCGTCGCGCTCAAGACAAGCCGCTCGCGAGCTATTCCGGTGGCATTTCGGAACTGCGGGCCACCCAACCCGCCAGCGGCCGGAAGGTGTCGGTCACCAGCACCGATGCGAAGCGCTACCGCGCGTATCTGGCCGAGCAGCATAACGCCGTAGCAGCCCGAGCGGGCGTTCGGGCCCGGCAGCGTTTCTCGGTCGCCTTGAACGGCTTGACGGCAACGCTGAGCCCTGAGCAGGCACGCCAGCGGGAGCGCTCACCAGAGGTGTTATCAGTGGCCAAGGACGCCGTCCAGCAGCCGACGGACGACCCCAAGTCGACGGACCTTCTCAAGCCCTCGGGCAGCACGGGTGTCTGGGCCGCCTTGGGTGGCCGCGCGAAGGCGGGCGCAGGCCTCGTGGTCGGCGTGATCGACACCGGGATCTGGCCAGAGAGCCGCTTGACGAGATTGCCGCCTGCCCGGACACCGTGACAGCCACCCGCCGGATGCAGGAGCTCTACGCTGCGCCGGTGGCTGGCGCGCGACGGGACTACCTCGACGAGTCTGACCTCGACCGTGGAACTGCGGAGGAAGCACCCTTTCGGCCCCGGGCGGACCGTTGCTTATTGTCACCGGGCTGGCCTAGTGTCGCCGAATAACAATATTCACAATCCGCTGCGCGGGTCGAGGGGAGTCAGAATGCGACGAGCGTTAATCGGCCTGTTGGGGTTGGTGTTATCTGCCGGGTTGGCGGCAGGTAGCAGTGGGTTGGCGGCAGCGGGCCCGAGTGATACCACCCCAACGGGAGTAACTGGCCGAGGCGACGATGGGCCGCTGGCCAAGAGCGCCAACGGTGACAAGGTCGTTGACGAACTGCCCAACCCGGCGGAGGAAAAGCGCCGGGAGCTGCGCGAGCGGGCCCTCAATTTGGTCCTCACGGGTCGGGCCAAGGCGGTTCGGCGCAACGGATCGACGGTAGTGAAGATCGGCACCAAGAAGGCGTCGTACACCAAGAAGCAGGTGGCCCAGCTCCGCGCCGGGTTGAAGGTCAAGGCCAAGACGGTCGACCAGTATGTCGAGTTGTCTCGCGAGAAGAGCGACAAGATCTTCGTGGTGCTCACCGAGTTCGGCAACACCCGGGCTACCGATATCGACCCGAAGTACGGAGACATCGACACCAATTCCGGCACTCCCGGGCCCGCTACCTTCGATGGTCCGCTGCACAACCGCATCCCGGCACCTGACCGCAGGGTCGACAACTCAACCGTCTGGCAGAAGAACTACAGCCCCGCCCACTACCGGAAGCTCTATTTTGGTACGGGCAAAGGGGTGGAGTCGCTCAAGACCTACTATGAGAGGCAGTCGTCGGGCCGCTACACCGTCAACGGATTGGTCACCGACTGGGTGAAGGTGAAGTACAACGAGGCGCGTTATGGCCGCAGCGGTGGCTTCCCGTGCGACAGCAATGTGTGCTCCAACGTCTGGCATCTGATGCGCGACGGCGTCAACCAGTGGACAGCCGACCAGCAGGCCAAGGGGCGGACGCCAGCCCAAATCAAGGCGGCGCTGAAGTCTTTTGACAAGTGGGACCGCTACGACTTCGACGGCGACGGCAACTTCAACGAGGCCGACGGATATCTTGACCACTTCCAGGTCGTGCACGCCGGTGGTGACGAAGCCGATGGGGATCCCCAGCAGGGCGAGGACGCCATCTGGTCCCACCGCTCGTATGCATTCCTTGATGACATCGGCAGGACCGGACCCGCGAAGAACCCGTTCGGGGGCACCCAGGTAGGCACGACTGGCCTTTGGGTCGGGGACTACACGATCCAGCCGGAGAACGGCGGCTTGTCCGTCTTCGCCCATGAGTACGGCCACGATCTGGGTCTGCCGGACCACTACGACACCGCCGGTGGTGGCGACAACGCGGTCAACTGGTGGTCTCTGATGGCGCAAAGCCGAGCCCGGGCCAAGCGAGACGTCGGCATCGGCACCCGCCCGGCCGACCTTGGCATCTGGGACAAAATGCAACTGGGCTGGCTCGATTACGAGGTGGCCATCGCGGGCCAACGCAAGACGTTCAACCTGGGCCCGCACGAATACAACACGAAGACGAAGCCTCAGGGGCTGGTTGTCGTGCTGCCCGACAAAAAGGTGACCAAGGAGCTGCCCAGGCCGACGAGTGGCACCAAGCAGTGGTACAGCGGCACAGGTCACGGCCTGAACAACACGCTGACTCGTCAGGTCACGCTTCCGGCCGGCTCGGCGACGTTGAGCTTCCGGGCCAATTATGACATCGAGGATTGCGGCCTTGAACCGTGCGACTACGCCTATGTCGAGGCGAACGACGGCGGCGGGTGGCAGGCGATCCCGGGCACCATAGCCAAGTCCGCCGAGGGCAACGGCATTGACGGCACCAGCAAGGCTTGGGTGCCGGCCAGCTTCGATCTCTCTGCATACGCCGGGAGGACCATAGGACTTCGCCTGCGCTACCGGACCGACGCCGCGGCGGCTGGCAACTCAAAGGAGCTGGCAGACGGCCTGTTCTTGGACGATCTCGCGCTCACCGCCAACGGGACAACGGTCTTCACCGACGACGCCGAAACAGGTGACGGTGGCTGGACCGCTGCTGGTTTCACTGTAGTCGGCGCCACGATCACCACCGAACACGACCACTACTACCTGGCCAGCAACCGCAGCTATGTGTCCTACGACCGCTATCTGAAGACGGGGCCGTACAACTTCGGGTTCGGCAGCACGCTGCCGGACAAGGTTGAGTTCTTCCCTTACCAACAGGGTCTCCTGGTGAACTACTGGGACACCTCCTACAGTGACAACAACCAGTCGCAACATCCAGGCTCTGGCCTCGTGCTGCCCATCGACGCGCATCCTGACGTCTTGTACAACCTGCAGGGCCAGGCATGGCGGGGGCGCATTCAGACCTACGACGCGCCGTTCTCCCGACTCCGGGCTGACTCGTTCACGCTGCACGTGAACGGTCAGCCAAGCTACATCAAGGGCCGGGCTTCGCAGCCCCTATTCGATGACACCCGGTCCTACTGGCGCGCCGAACTGCCCAATGTGGGAGTCAAGACTCCCGGCGTCGGCGTCACCCTGCGGGTGGTCAAGCAGAAGGGCACGTCGATGACTGTAGAGCTCGGCAGGTCGACCCCTGTGACGGCGGTGAACGCGCGCAAGTGATCACGGGCAGGGAACGACGAACGACGTACCTTCGCTTTGAAGTAGCACCCTGCCCGTTCCTGGCGTCGTACACCGAAACGCCGCCAGACCCACGACCTGGAGCACGTAGAACCCGGCGGAGTGCGGCTACCACGTGGTCCAGTCGATGCTCAAGTTGACCGGCGACACCAGCAGCAGCAGGCCTGGGGGCTCGAAATCGCCGGGGGCCCAAGCTGTTGCTTGGTGTAGGCCTCGATGGTCTCGGGGGGCGTCACCCACGGCCAGGGTCTTCGGAAGGTCACGTTGGGCCCGACGCAGAAGGCGGCGTTGAAGTGGTCGCGGCCCGGGCTGGACGAGTTTGTGGAAGGCGGCCCGAATATCGCCGGCGGCGCGGGAGGACTGGTGACCCGGTTGCCGTACGTCTGTGGCGTCTAGACACAAAGGCCACGTAGGTGTCGGTGAAAAGGCACGGTCCGGCGCGGGCTCGAAAAGGAAGTCGACGTCCAAGATCGAGAAGTAGTCGGCCTTGGCGATGGTCAGCGCGTACTTGATGTGGCGCGCCCGGCGCCGTCGCTGCTCAGGCCGGCGCAGATAGTCGCAACCAAACCCTTCGGCCATCACCCGGACCTCCTCGGAGTGGTCGTCGGCGAAGAGTCAGGTGCGGTGCCGGCCATTCATCACCACGCGGCCTAGGCAGTCAGGCGGACCTTGCACACGTCCTCGCCATAACGGTTGGTGAAGACGTCCACAGTGACCGGCGACCGCTGAGCAGAGGCATGCCGGCCTTTGGGCACGCGCGTTGAGGAGTTAGAGATCTGGCGAAGTGCAGGCGTCAACGAGCGGAAGCGGCCGATCGTGTCATGCGGGGTGCGGCAGCTCTGCCCCGCGGGGTGGCGGCGCCGTGTTCTTCGCGAGTTTGCTCCCGACTCGGTGTGCTCACCGCGCCGATTCGGCCGGCTATTCCCGGCCGTGCCAGCAGCAGCGGAATTGTGCACGCCTAGGCCGATTCGCGACCGGTGCCGATTCACGGCCTAGGCTGTCGGGGGTGGACGCAGTAACCAGTGAGCTGTTGCGGCTCCGCGACAGCATCGACAACATGGACGCCGCCCTGGTGCACCTGCTGGCCGAGCGCTTTAAGATCACCCAACAGGTGGGCGTGCTCAAGGCCGGTCATGGACTGCCCGCGGCTGACGCCGAGCGGGAGGCGGCCCAGATCGCCCGGTTGCGCCGACTGGCCGTCGAGGCGAAGCTCGATCCGGAGTTCGCTGAGAAGTTTCTCAACTTCGTGGTGGCCGAGGTCGTCCGCCACCACCAGGCGATCGCTCGCCCCCAGGGAGCCTGATGGCGCATTCCGAGCACGACTTGGTCATCGTCGTTGACTTCGGCGCCCAGTACGCCCAGCTGATCGCTCGTCGAGTGCGTGAGGCCAAGGTGTATTCGGAGATTATGCCGCACACCGCAAGCGTGGCCGAGATCGTGGCCCGGGCTCCCAAGGCGGTGATCTTGTCCGGAGGCCCCCAGTCGGTCTACGCACCGGACGCGCCGCAGGTGGACGCTCAGCTGTTCGCGGCCGAGTTGCCGGTGTTCGGCATCTGCTACGGCTTCCAGGCTATGGCCCGGGCCCTGGGTGGCGACGTTGCCCGTACGGGGCTGAGCGAGTTCGGCCGGACCACCACCACCATCAACTCGGGCGGCGTGCTGCTGTCCGGCTTGCCCGCCACGCTGAACGTCTGGATGAGTCACGGCGACTCGGTGGCCGCTGCTCCCGCAGGCTTCACCGCGCTGGCCAGCAGCGCCGGGGCGCCGATCGCGGCTTTCGAGCACCCGGACAGGGGCTTCGCCGGGGTGCAGTGGCACCCTGAGGTGCTGCACAGTCAGGCGGGCCAACTGGTGCTCGAGCACTTCCTCTACGACATCGCCGGCTGTCGGCCGGACTGGACGGCGGCCAACATCGTCGACGACTCGGTGACCGCGATCTCGCAGCAGGTGGGCGACAAACACGTGGTCTGCGGCCTGTCGGGCGGGGTCGACTCGGCGGTGGCCGCGGCGCTGGTGCAACGTGCCGTCGGAGCTCAGCTGACCTGCGTCTTCGTCGACCACGGCCTGCTGCGGCTGGGGGAGGCCGAGCAGGTGGAGCGAGACTTCGTGGCCGCGACCGGCGTGGACCTGATGGTCGTCGAGGCCGCCGACCAGTTCCTCGACGCCCTCGCCGGGATCAGTGACCCGGAGCAGAAGCGCAAGATCATCGGCCGGGAGTTCATCCGGACCTTCGAGGCCGCCGCCCGGTCAGTGGTGGGGGAGCACGGTGACCGGGTCGAGTTCCTGGTCCAGGGCACCCTCTATCCCGACGTGGTCGAGTCCGGTGGTGGGCAGGGCGCGGCCAACATCAAGTCCCACCACAACGTCGGTGGGCTTCCGGCCGACCTGCAGTTCCAGCTGGTGGAGCCGCTGCGCGCACTGTTCAAGGACGAGGTGCGAGCCGTCGGCGCGGAGCTGGGACTGCCCAGCGGCATCGTTTGGCGGCATCCCTTCCCGGGCCCGGGTCTGGCCATCCGAATCATCGGCGAGGTCACCCAGGAGCGCTTGACCATCCTGCGCGCGGCGGACGCCATTGCCCGGGCTGAGCTGACGGCTGCCGGCCTCGACTCGGAGATCTGGCAGTTTCCCGTCGTGTTGCTAGCCGACGTCCGCTCCGTGGGGGTGCAGGGCGACGGTCGCACCTACGGGCACCCGGTCGTGCTGCGCCCGGTGACCAGCGAGGACGCCATGACGGCGGACTGGGGGCGGCTGCCGTACGAGGTGCTGGAGAAGATCAGCACCCGGATCACCAATGAGGTTCGCGAGGTCAACCGGGTCACCCTCGACATCACCAGCAAGCCGCCCGGCACGATCGAGTGGGAGTAGCCGGGGCGGTCAGCGGCGAGGACCCCCCGAAGGCCCCTCCGCCGGCGGTTGTGCGGGTGGTGGAGCGGGAGGCGGCGGCTGCTGCCAGGGGGCGCCCGCCGGGCCCCACACCGCCTGGTCGTCTGGTGTCGGGGGGACGCCGTACTGCCGCGGGCCTGACGGCGTCCCCGGCCCAGGGGCAAAGTCCGGCTCCCGGGTCGGCTGTCCCGGCTGGTACGGGTAGGGGTTGTACATCGGAGGTCCGTCGACCGGGGGGTGGTAGCCCTGCCGGTGACTGTCGCCCTCCTCGGGGATGACGAACAGCGCGATCAGGTAGAAGAACACCGGCACGCCGGTGAAGACCGCCAGCATCACTGTGAGCACCCGGACCAGGGTCGGGTCCATGTTGAGGTAGTTCGCCACACCGCCGCAGACGCCGCCGACAATGCGGTCGCTGCGGCTGCGCTCCAAGACTCGGTAGGGCCGTTGAGGAGGGGTACTCATCGAGGTGCTCGCTCTCTGTGGGTTAGCGGATGGCGGTGCGGTTGCCTTCAGCAGCGAAAGGTCGGCTACGTCAACTGCGGCTGCGGGAGAGCAGCAGCCCGAGCGCGCCGATGACGACCAGGCCAAGCGGGACGAGGACTCTCAGCAGTGACCAGTTCAGCGTCCCGGTGAACGTGATCCAGAGCGATCCTGCGGCGGTGCCCGTCATCAACAGCCCGAACGTCAGAGCGACCACATCGACCCGCCTCATCGTCGTACCTCCAAGACGCCCCGGTCAACGGAGAGCTCGAGAACGACCGTCTTGACCAACGGGTCCCGGCCGGGGAAATGCTTGACTCCGCTCAAGTGCTCACCAGCCTGCATGTCCTCTCCGTCCACCACAAAGGCGCCTGAGCGCAGTCGCCAGTTGACCACCACATGGGCGCCCTTTGGCACGGTGACCCGCAGGGCGCCGGCGTCGACGTGGGCTCGATAGTTGGCGTTCTCGGTCACCGCCAGCTGCGTCAGGTCCACGCTGAGCATGCCCAACCGACGCTGGTCACCAGCAACAAGCTGGCTGGCAGACCGGTAGCTCAACTGCTGGCTGTCCCAGCCGTACGCCGAAGCCACTGGACCCGTGGCCGTGGTGACCAGCGTGGCCAGCATCACCAGCAGGGCGACCGGCAAGATGCCGGGGGCGCGACCGAGCCAGGTCGCCGCCACCAGCGTCAGTCCAAGGACAAGCAGGGCTGTGGCCAAGTATCCGGCCACTGGGACGGGGCGCACCCCGCGGTCCACCCCAGCCAGACCCACCATGGTGAGAACGAGAACGCCAGTGGCCGCCAGTCGCAGGCGCTTGGCCGAGGGAGCGTTGGCGCGGCTGACCCGACGGCGACCGCCGAAAGCTGGCGATCCGGTGTCCGGACGCACCGGGTCAGCGGCGGCCGGGACGGGGCTGACCGCCTGCAGAGGGTAGGCCTGGTAGTCGAGATCGACCGGGTACGGCGGGTAAGCCGGAGGTGTGGCCGTTGCTGCCCGGACGTGCGCCACTCGCTGCTGCCAGTCGGCCACAGCTTGGGTGAACGGGGTGTCGCTGGTCAGTGGCGGCCGGACTGCAGGCACCGACCCGGCCAGCGGTGGGCTTGACGTCAGCTGGCTCGACGTCGGGACGAGTTGCTGAGTCATGGCCCAGCGGCGGACCCGTCGGCGGCCGCGGGTCTTGTAGTAGCCGAAATACCAGACGAGCGCCAGCACGACCGCCGGCCCGAATCCAAATGGGGTGAGCTTCCTGACCATTCCCAGCATCACCACGCCCCCCACCACGACGAGGGCGATCCGCAACTCACGGGGCCAGGAGCGCAGCTGGTCGCCCACAGTGTCAAAGACCGTCGGGTGGCTCCGGTTCGCGCCCGGCATCATCAGCCAGCCGGCCAGATAGAGCACCACTCCGACTCCGCCGCTCACCGCCAGCAGGGCACAGGCCAACCGGACCACCAGCGGGTCGACGCCCCAGTGCTGGGCCATCCCGGCGCAGACTCCCGCGACCTTGCGGTCAGCAGCGCTGCGGGATGGGGTGGCCTGGGTCACGAGCCCATCTTGCCCAGCGGGGTCGGCGGTGACCATAAGGGACTTCCCCCACGCCTCCCGCCCCTTTGCGCAGCCGGGGGGCATCTCAGGGCAGGAACCCCTGTGATTTGTCGCACGCGCGTGTGACCCTTGGATGAGCATGTCCACCTTGAAACCGGCCCCGGTCGTGTCGCCGCCGCCCCCCGACTCTGCAGCTCCGTCGGCAGCGCCCGGCGGCGTGACGAGTGACGATTCCGTCAGCCGTCCCCGAGCCACCCGGGTGCCCGACGGGGCCCTGCTGGGCGGCGTCTGCACCGGGCTGGCTGCACACCTCGGGTGGTCGGTGGTGGTGCTCCGAGTCGGTTTCGTGGCGCTTTCGGCCTGTGACCTCCTGGGCGTGCTGGTCTACGGCGCGCTCTGGGTGCTGACGCCCCCGCGACCTCCCACCGCAGCGCCGGGACTGGAGTCAGCCACCCGGGCCGGTCTCCGCGCCCCCTCCGCTCCCACCCGCCGGAGGGACTGGGGGATGGTGGTGGCCCTGGTGGCCTTGGGGGCCGGACTGCTCTGGCTCACCCAGGTCACCGGCCAGGGAATCAGCCGTCAGGTGTTCTGGCCGCTGGTCTTCGCTTGCTCCGGTCTGGCTCTGGTGTGGCGCCAGGCGGACAGCGCGCTACAGAAACGGTGGCGAGCCGAGGCTGGTGGGCGCGTCTGGCTCGCCCCATTCGTGGCCGGCGGCGGATGGCCAGCACTCGTACGGCTCATCGTGGGGCTGGGGCTGGTAGGAGCCGCCTTCGGCATCGTCATCGCCCAGCGGGGCCATCTGCAGCAGCTACCCCAGGTGTTGGTGATGACGCTGCTGGCGCTCGCCGGCCTCGCGACGGTGCTAGCACCCTGGCTCTACCGTTCCCGTACGGCCCTGGACGAGGCCCGCTCGGCCAAGGTACGGGCTGACGCCCGCGCCGATATGGCGGCTCACCTGCACGACTCGGTGCTGCAGACCCTAGCCCTGATCCAGCGGCAGGCCGACGACCCCAAGGCGGTCGCGCAACTGGCCCGCCGCCAGGAGCGCGAGCTGCGCAGCTGGCTCTACACAGAGGAGATGTTGGAGCTCACGCTCAAGGCGGCGCTGACCGCGGCAGCCGCCGAGGTCGAGGACGAGCGCGGCGTGCCGGTGGAGCTGATCGTGGTGGGGGACTGCCCGACCTCGGACGCGGTCCATACCTTGGTTCGCGCCGCTCGCGAAGCAATGGTCAACGCGGCGAAGCACTCCGGCGCCGACCACATCGACGTCTACGCCGAAGTCGAGGAGGATACGGTCGAGGTGTTTGTCCGCGACCGAGGAAAAGGATTCGACCCGACAGCCGTGGGCGAGGACCGACTGGGCATCCGGGGGAGCATCGTGGACCGGATGGCCCGGCACGGCGGCACCGCCGAGATCCGCTCACGCCCTGGTCGCGGGGCCGAAGTCCGACTGGAGATCCGCTTATGAGCCAACACAGCGCCGGCAGCCCGGTGCCCCCGTCAACCCCACCCCGACGGGTGGTGGTGGTCGACGACCACGCCATGTTCCGGACCGGCGTCAAGGCCGAGATCGGGCGCTCGGTGACCGTCGTCGGGGAGGCTGCCGATGTCGCGACCGCCAAGTCTGTGATCCTGGCCACCCGCCCCGACGTGGTGTTGCTGGACGTGCACCTGCCCGGCGGAGGTGGCGTCGAGGTGCTCCGCTCGGTGCTGAAAGAGCTGCCCGACCAGCGCTTCTTGGCGCTCTCAGTCTCCGACGCTGCCGAGGACGTCATCGGGGTGATCCGCGCCGGGGCCCGCGGTTATGTGACCAAGTCGATCAACGGCGCCGAGCTGGTCGACGCCATCGGCCGGGTGGCCGAGGGTGACGCGGTCTTCTCGCCTCGGCTCGCGGGCTTCGTCCTGGACGCGTTCTCGGGCGCCATCGACGTCGCCGCAGTCGACGAGGACCTCGACCGGCTGTCGCAGCGCGAGCGGGAGGTCATGCGGTTGATCGCCCGCGGCTACGCCTACAAGGAGGTGGCCAAGGAGCTGTTCATCTCGATCAAGACCGTGGAGACCCACGTGAGCTCGGTGCTGCGCAAGCTGCAGCTGTCCAACCGCCACCAGCTCACCCGCTGGGCGACCGACCGCCGGCTGGTCTAGCCCAAGACGTCACGGCCGCCCGCGATTCGGTCCGGACCGGTTGCCCCGGCGGTGTTAGGTTGCGCGCATGGCTCTGCTCGCCCAGGTGCTGGTGCTGTTGCACCTCATCGGCTTCGCCGCTCTGCTCGGCGGTGCGCTGGTGCAGCTGAGGCTGCTCGACCCGGAGGTGAACGCGACCATGCTGCACGGGGCCTGGACGTCGTTGGTGACCGGAGCCGGACTGGTCACGCTGGCGGTGCTGGACGGCGGCCCGTTGCCGTACGCGCAGCTGGCCGTGAAGCTCGCCGTGGGGCTGTTCGTCGTCCTGCTGGTCAGCGTCAACCGGAGGTTCTCCTCCATCCCACGCGGCCTGCTGGCTCTGATCGCGGGGCTCACACTGGCCGACGCCGGCGTGGCCGTGTTGTGGCGATGACGGGCGTTGCGGCCGTCTGGCGTTTCCGGTGAGGCTCTCGGCGCGGGTCGACTACGCACTGCGCGCCGTCGCCGAGCTGGCGGCGGCCGAGGCGCCTCGTACGGTGGATCAGCTGTCGGCCGCCCAACGTATCCCCGGCAAATATCTGGAGAGCATCCTCGGTGAGTTGCGCCGAGGGGGGCTGCTGCGCAGCCAGCGCGGTCCTGAGGGGGGATACCGGCTGGCTCGCAGCCCCACCTTGATCACCATCGCCGACGTCATCCGGGCTCTGGACGGGGAGCTGGCCAACGTTCGCGGGAGCCGCCCGGAGAACCTCGAGTACGAGGGGGCCGCCGCCCCGCTACAAGAGGTCTGGATCGCCCTGCGCGCCTCGGAGCGGCTGATCCTCGAGGGGGTCACCTTCGCCCACGTGGTCAGCGGGCAGCTGCCGCGGGAGGTGCAGCAACTGGTTTCCGACCCGGCCGCATGGAGCTGAGCCGTTTCTTGGAGCTGAGCCGTTTCTTGGAGTTGAGCCGTTTCTTGAGCTGATCAGCACAGGGGGCGATCGGCGCCTTCCGCGGCGCGACTGTGCTGTCCGCCCTGTTCGCCCGCACGAAGGACTCGCTCTCGGCCTGATGCCGGCCCGTGCGCTCCCTCAGAGGAGGGGGCGCAGCGGGGTCAGCACGGTCTCGGAGAATTTGACCATCGCGTGCCGGCGGCGCCACGCAGGCAGCGTCAGCTCGACGGTGTTGGAGGAGTCGATGGCGAAGATCTCCTCCATCTGCCGGGCGACACCCGCGTCGTACACCTCGATGTTGACCTCGTAGTTGCCCTGCAGGCTCAGTCGGTCGAGGTTGGCGGTGCCGATGGTCGACCACTGACCGTCGATGGTGGCCGTCTTCGCGTGCACCATCGCCTGCTGGTAGAGGAAGAGCCGGATGCCTGCCTGCAGCAGCTGGCGGTAGAAGCCGCGCGACAGCCAGTCGGCCACGATGTGGTTGGACTCCGCCGGCACGATGATCCGGACGTCGACGCCCCGCTTGGCGGCCCTGGTCATGGCGTTCAGCATGTCGTCGTCGGGGATGAGATAGGCGTGCGTCAGATAGATGTGGTGCGAGGCCCGGTCGATGGCCTCCAGGTACATCCCGCGGATGGGATAAACCATGTTGCGCGGCACGTTGCGGTGAATCCGGATCTGGTTCTGCCACGACGGCGCGCCGACGTCTGGCAGCTCGGGTCGCCGCCGGCTCCGATGGGCGTTCCAATAGTCGACGAACGCGTTGTGGACGTCCCACACCACGTCACCGGTGAGCCGCGCATGAGTGTCGCGCCAGTCGGTGGCGTACAGCGAACCGATGTTGAAGCCGCCGAGGAACGCCGCGTCGCTGTCGACCACCATGATCTTGCGGTGGTCCAGACCGCTGTTGCGCAGCACCCGCAGACTGCTGGCGAGGAAGGGGTGGCGGCGCACGTGGATGCTGGACGGGAAGGTGAAGAAGGTGGGCGGAACCACCAGGTTGGCGAACTGGTCAAACACCACATAGACGTCGACGCCGCGCTCGGCTGCCTCGATCAAGGCGGTCTTGAACGCCTGTCCGAGCGCGTCTGACTTCCAGATATAGGTCTCGAAGAAGATCTGCCGCTTGGCCTGCCGAATGGCACCCAGCATGTCGTAGTACAGGTCTTCGCCGTAGGTGTAGACCGTCACCTCCGAGGCGCCCACGGTTACCGACCTGGGGGGCAGCCGCGGGAAGACCGCGGGCGCCCGGTTCCGCTTGCGACGATGGTCCACCACGGTCAGTACGGCGATGGTGGCACCCTGCACCGCTGCCATCGTGAGCGCCGCGCGCTTCACCGCCGTGCGTAGCCGGGCTCGGCCGAAAACCATGTGCACAATCTACGCCGCGGGCCGCTCCTGGGCGGCGAGGCAGCCCCCGAACCGTCGCCGGTTACGTCTAGGGTGGTGAGCGTCATGAGCAGCGCACCCCAGGTCGATCCAACCCGGCTCGAAGCCTCGCCCCTGATGGCGAGTTCGTCCCCTGCACTGCCCGACGACTTGTTCCCGGAGGTGACCATGCCGCGACCCCGCAAGCATCGGTCTCGCCTCACCGGCGACAAGCTGCTGGAGGGTCTCAACCCGCCTCAGCGCGAGGCGGTGCTGCATTCTGGAAGCCCCGTCCTCGTGGTAGCCGGCGCAGGTTCGGGGAAGACCCGGGTGCTGACGCGACGGATCGCCTATCTGGTCAGCGAGCGTTCGGTGCACCCTGGCTCGATCCTGGCGATCACGTTCACCAATAAGGCTGCCGCGGAGATGCGCAGCCGGGTGACCGAGCTGATCGGGAACCGGGCCAAGCTGATGTGGGTCTCGACCTTCCATTCGGCCTGTGTCCGGATCCTTCGTTCGGAGATCAGCCGGTTCAACATGTCGCGGACGTTTTCCATCTACGACGACGCCGACTCCAAGCGGCTGATGCAGCTGGTCACCCGTGATCTCGATCTGGACCCCAAACGCTTTCCGGTGCGCGCGATCATGAACTGGGTGTCCAACCTCAAGAACGAGCTGGTGGACCACGAGTCGGCGAGCAGCCGGGTCAACACCAGCGTGGAGGAGAGCTATCTGGCCGTTTACCAGGAATACCAACGCCGCCTGGTCGCTGCCAACGCCCTGGACTTTGACGACCTGATCATGACGACAGTGCACTTGCTCCAGGCTTTCCCCGACCTGCGTGAGCAATACCGACGCCGATTTCGCCACGTGTTGGTCGACGAATATCAAGACACCAACCACGCACAGTATTCCCTGATCCGCGAGCTGTGCGGGTCCGACGTCGCGTCCGCACCCAACTCCGTTCGTGGCGGACGCACGGCCCAAGGGGTGACTCCCTCCCCACAAGTCATCGCCGCTGACGCGCCGGAGCTGATGGTGGTTGGTGACTCCGATCAGTCGATCTATGCCTTTCGGGGCGCCACCATCCGCAACATCCTCGACTTCGAGTCCGACTTCGCCGGCGCCCGGACCATCCTGCTGGAGCAGAACTACCGCTCGAGCCAGACCATCCTCAACGCGGCTAACGGCGTCATCAAGCAGAATCAGGGACGCAGCGCAAAGAACCTGTGGTCCGACGCCGGCGACGGCGCTCTGGTGGTGGGTTACGTGGCCGACACCGAGCATGACGAGGCGCAGTTCGTCTCCTCCGAGATCGACCGGCTGAGTGACACCTCTGAGAGTCGCTACGGCGACACGGCGGTGTTCTATCGCACGAACGCGCAGTCGCGCGCGTTCGAGGAGGTGTTTATCCGCGTCGGTCTGCCGTACAAGGTGGTCGGCGGGGTCCGGTTCTACGAGCGACGCGAGATCCGCGACGCCATCGCCTATCTGCGGGCGATCGCCAACCGGTCCGATGACGTGTCTGCGCGACGCATCCTCAACGTGCCCAAGCGCGGGATCGGCGACCGGGCCGAGCAGTGCGTCGAGGAGCTGGCCTCCCGGCGCCGGATCAGCTTCGGCGACGCGCTGCGCCGACTCGACGAGGTCGTCGGGCTGGCCACCCGGTCGACCAGGCAGCTGCAGGGGTTCGTTGACCTGATGGACGCTCATGAGGCGATGGTGGCTGACGGCGTGCCGGCCGACCAGATCCTCACCAGCGTGCTGCAGGAGTCCGGCTATCTGGCCGAGCTGCAGAACTCCACCGATCCTCAGGATGAGACCCGGCTGGAAAACCTGGTCGAGCTCGTGGCTGTGGCCCGAGAGTTCGTCGCCGGCGCCACCGCGGTCGATGTCGACGGCCCGCCGGCGGCCGATGTGCTGGACTTCGACCCGGCGACGGGCCAGCTGTTCACCTCCGCCGAACCGGCTGCTGGCGAGCCAGTCAGCGCGCGGACCACGACCACCGCCACGGAGCGCGATCTGGGCGCGGGCGCCCCAGAGCCAGACGCCTCGCTGGGCGCGTTCCTCGAGAGGGTCGCGCTGGTCGCGGACTCCGACCAGATTCCACCGGCCCCCGACACCGAGGACACCGGAGTGGTGACCTTGATGACGTTGCACACCGCGAAGGGGCTGGAGTTCGACACCGTCTTTGTGACCGGACTGGAAGACGGCGTGTTTCCCCACCAACGGGCCCTGGCCGACTCCGCCGAGCTGGAGGAGGAACGCCGACTGGCCTACGTCGGCATCACGCGCGCCCGGAAGCGGCTGTATATCAGCCGGGCGGTCGTCCGCTCGTCCTGGGGAGCACCCCAGCACAACCCTCCCAGCCGGTTCCTGAGCGAGATTCCGGACCGGTTGATGGAGTGGCGACGTACCGAGAGTGCCTTGACCGCGTGGCGCAACACCTCGGCCACCGGACAGGCCAACCAGACCTGGCGCAACTCGGTGGGCTTCGGCGCCCGGCTGAAGGCGCGCGAGGTCCCGTCGGTGTCTCCAGGCGACCGGGTGCTGCACACCACATTCGGCATGGGCACCGTGGTGGCAACCTCGGGAGCAGGCGACGACGCCAAGGCTGACGTGGACTTCGGCACCCTCGGCCTCAAACGGCTGGCCTTGCGGCACGCTCCGCTGGAAAAGCTGTAGGCAACTCAGCCACAGCCCGGCTGACAGCTGGGCTAGGGGCGGAGCCCGCGGGCGCGCATCCAGGGCGAGGGGTTGATCGCGCTGTAGACCGCTCCGGTCCGCGCGCCACGCGGATAGAGCTCGACGTGCACGTGCGGGCCGAAGGTCCGCCCGGTCATCCCCACCGAGCCGATGCGGTCGCCGCCGCTGACCCGCTCGCCATCGCGGACCGAAACCGCCGACAGATGGGCATACAGCGTGGTCTTGCCGTCGTCGTGGCGGATGGTGACATAGCGCCCCGCCCAACCGGCTCGCCCTGAGCCGGCATGGGCCACCACACCGGAGTCCATGGCCCGTACGGTCGTCCCCATCGAGGCGGAGAAGTCGAGACCGGTGTGATATCGCGACCAGGGTCCGGTATCGCCGAAGCGGGCGACCAGCTGGTACCGCCCGGTGACCGGCAGGCTGGCTCCGCGGGAGCGCTGCCGCGAGTCACCAGACGCCCGCCGAGTGTGGCCCCGTCGGGCTGCAGTGAGACGCTCCGAGGCGCGCCTGAAGTCGACTTTGTGGGTGGCGCTCTTGCGGGCCGCTGCCTCGTGGGCATCGACCCGTGCTGTGTTGATCCGTGCTGCGTTGACCCGTGCTGCTTTGGCGCGTGCTGCCTTAATGTGGGCCGCCTTCATTTGGGCTGCTCTTGCTCGAGCTGCTCTTGCTCGGGCCGCTTTGGCGCGGACTGCCTTCATGTTGGCTGCTGCTCGGGCCGCTTTGGCGTGTGCTGCTTTGACCCGCGCGGAGTGCTTGGCGGCGGCCTGGGACGCAAACGCCAGGCTGGCGGTCCTGGGCTGAACCGCCTTGGCCTGGGCCACCAGCCGAGCGTGTCGCTCAGCAGCGTTCCAGGCGTCGCTGCGCTGGTCGGCCTGCTGGACCATGGCGGCGGTGACGAGTGACACCCGAGCAGTGGACCGGCCGACCCGGTCCCCAAAAGGGGAGAATGCCGACGGTTCGGCCACGCCCGGCTCGCGCGAGACCTCGGGGAGCTGGGCCCGCGACGCCATCAGCGGTGCAGAGGGGCGGGCGTGCGTTACCTGAGCGTCTACCGAAACCGAGCTGGCGGCGCCGAATCCCAGTACAGAGACGCCCAGCACCGCCACAAAGTGGTGCAGCCAACTGCGTCGCGTCGAGTCACCGCCCACTGCCCGCCAGGCAAGGACACGCTGAGATTGCGCTCGAGGCACCGAAGACTCTTTTCGTCTGACAGTTGTGAGGTCAAGTCGCTACCTCACGCCAGACGTCTTCGAATGTGAACGAAGAGTCCTCCCCGAGAAGCCCGTTCATTTGTCGAACGGTGGACTTTATCCGACGATAACGGACTGGTAACGGAGCGCCAAATTCGGTTCAGCCTGGAGTCACCGGAATCAGCGGGCGGTCAACGAGTGCGTACGCCATTCGCCTGGAGCCAGGGCACCGGGTTGATCGCGCGATACACGTCGCCATAGCGGACTCCACGGGGATAAACCTCGAAGTGCAGGTGTGCGCCGAAGGCTCGTCCCGTCGAGCCCACGCGCCCGATCACCTGCCCCGCCCGGACCCGTTGTCCGGACCGCACCGACACCGATGACAGATGGGAGGACATCGTGGTCATCCCGTGGGCATGCCCGATGGCCACGTGCAGGCCTGCCCAGCTGCCCGAGTTGCCGGCGTAGCGCACCAGTCCCGACGTGACCGCCCGAACGGGCGTGCCGTGAGCGGCTCGAAGATCCAGGCCGGTGTGGTAGCGACTCCAGAGGCCGGTCGCGCCGAAGGGGGAGCCGATGACCGCGCCCGGCACCGGAGACGCGCTGCTGCCGGTCGTCGAACGAGGGTTGTCGTTCCCGTCACCGGTATCGGAATCTGAGCTGTCGCCTCCAGAGTCGGGTTGGTCACGGTCCGACGCCCCGCCGTCGGATCCGCCCTCGTCATCGAACTCTGCCTCGGCCCTGGCCGCAGCAGCCCTGTCCGCGGCTGCAGCGGCCGCCGCCGCTGCGGCGGCTTGTCGGCGAGCCACCTCGGCGGCCACCCGAGCTGCGATGGCGCGGCGCCGCCGTTCAGTGGCGATGCGGACAGCGTTTTCACGAGCTGACCGATCCGCGGCGGCCAGGTCCTGGGCGCGCAGGCTGCTGCCGGCCCGACGGGCCAGCCGGGTTGCGTCCTCAGCGGTTGCGGACAGGTCTTCGGCGCGCTGAGCGGCCCGCTCCTTGACGACCGCGGCTCTGACCTGTGCCTGCGTCGGGTCTGGATCGGCTGCGGCGTCGAAGGATCCGGCGGCCGATCCGGGCGCGTAGGCGCGCAGCGGTCCCCGGTCGGTCACGTTGGCCCTCGTTTCGGGCTGCTGGACCGACCGAGCGGCGGCCGGCAGGGGCCGCCCCGCAGAAGCAACCGATTGGGTGGTGCGAGCACTGGTGGCCAGCGGCATCGCGCTGGCGCCGACTAGGCCGAGGGCGGAGATGAGCAGCGCCACCATGCCGTACCAGAGCCAGCTCCGACTCTCTGCCGAAGCCACCGGCGAGGCGCTGGGTGCGCCGTCAGCAGGCGGATTGACTGGCACGAACGGGACTCCCTGAAGTATCGCCGAATCTCCTCGAGCTCCATATCGGAGGACTGGAATTGTAGCCCGGAAGCACTGTCGCCCCGCTCGCGCGAACGGTGCCGACCCGGCGGCGAGGACGCCTACAGGTGGAGCGAACCGCAGTAGGCTCACCTGCTGTGACCCCTCCCGAACCCCCCGGCGCGCCGCCGCTGCGCGTCGTGGTGGCCAAACCGGGACTCGACGGACACGACCGGGGCGCCAAGGTGGTCGCCCGGGCCCTGCGGGACGCCGGCATGGAGGTCATCTACACCGGACTGCACCAGTCGCCTGAGCAGATCGTACGGACGGCCATTGCCGAGGACGCCGACGCGGTCGGCCTTTCGGTCCTGTCCGGTGCCCATCTGACTCTCTTCACCCGGGTGGTGGAGCTGCTCAGGGAAGCCGACGCAGCCGACATCGTGGTGTTCGGTGGCGGCATCATCCCGGCGGCCGACCAGGCAGAGCTGGCCGAACTCGGTGTCGCCCGGGTCTTCACGCCCGGGGCGACCATGGCCGAGATCGTGGCCTGGGTGAAACAGAACGTGCACCATTCGTCGGACTTCTGAGTCCCGCTTGGGCAGTGAGCGTGGCGTGCGCCCATTTTCGACTCTGGCCTGGATGTGGGCCTCGACCCCGACGACGCGGCGCGCTGACCACCACTAGAGTCTGCTCTGGGCGCAGCCCTGCGAGCCCAGCATCTCGAGGGTCGTGCCAGCCGTGCAGCGGCTGGACCCGCTGAGGTTGACCCAGACCGCGAGCATGGAGGCAAGAGTGGACCTGTACGAGTACCAGGCGAGAGACACCTTCGAGGCCTACGGCGTGCCGGTGCTGCGGGGCATCACGGCCACCACGCCTGAGGAGGCTCGTGCCGCAGCGGAGAAGATCGGCTCGCCAGTGGTGGTGGTCAAGGCGCAGGTCAAGACAGGTGGCCGCGGCAAGGCGGGCGGGGTCAAGATCGCCCGCAGCCCGGACGAGGCGGCGCAGCGCGCTGAGGAGATCCTGGGGCTGGACATCAAGGGCCACGTGGTCAAGACGGTGATGATCGCTGAGGGCGCCGACATCGCCGAGGAATACTACTTCTCCCTGCTGTTGGACCGCGCCAACCGTACGTACCTGGCGATGTGTTCCCGCGAGGGTGGAATGGATATCGAGCAGCTCGCGGTCGAGCGGCCCGAGGCCCTGGCGCGCGTCCCGGTGGATCCGAACACCGGCATCGACCAGGCCAAGGCAGACGAGATCGTCGCCGCAGCCGGCTTCGCCGAGGCCGACCGCGCCAAGGTCGCCGAGGTGTTGCAGCTCCTGGGCCAGGTGTACGCCGGGGAGGACGCCACCCTGGTGGAGGTGAACCCGCTGGTGAAGAGCGGGGCGGGTGACATCGTGGCCTTGGACGGCAAGGTGTCCTTGGACGCCAACGCCGACTTCCGGCACCCCGAGCACGCAGAGCTCGCCGACGACTCCGCGGAGGACCCACTGGAGTCGGCCGCCAAGGAGAAGGGCCTCAACTACGTCAAGCTCGACGGCTCGGTGGGGATCATCGGAAACGGGGCCGGACTGGTGATGAGCACGCTCGACGTGGTGGCCTACGCCGGTGAGGAGTTTCCGGGTCAACCGAAGCCGGCCAACTTCCTCGACATCGGCGGCGGCGCGAGCGCCGAGGTGATGGCCGCCGGGCTGGAGATCATCCTTGGCGACCCTCAGGTGAAGAGCGTGTTCGTCAACGTCTTCGGCGGTATCACCGCCTGTGACGCCGTGGCCAACGGCATCGTCCAGGCCTTTGCGATGCTGACCGAACGCGGAGAGCAGGTGAACCGGCCGCTGGTGGTCCGCCTGGACGGCAACAACGCCGAGGAGGGTCGGCGGATCCTCACCGAGGCGAACCTGGCCGGCCTCGAGCAGCAGGACACGATGGACGGGGCGGCCCGTCGGGCCGCCGAGCTGGCCGCCGACACGCAGACCGCGCAGAAGGGCTGACAGGCGCATCATGGCAATCTTTCTCTCCCGCGACTCGCGGGTCATCGTCCAGGGCATGACCGGCTCCGAGGGACGCAAGCACACCTCCCGGATGCTGGCCTCGGGTACCACGATCGTCGGGGGCGTCACGCCGCGCAAGGGCGGCCAGGAGGTGGACTTCGACGGCGCCAGCGTGCCGGTGTTCAACTCCGTCGGTGAGGCGGTCGAGGCCACCGGCGCCGACGTGACCGTCATCTTCGTCCCCGCCAAGTTCACCAAGGCCGCCGTGGTGGAGGCGATCGAGGCGCAGATCGGCTTGGCCGTGGTGATCACCGAAGGCGTCCCGGTCAAAGACAGCGCCGAGTTCTTCGCCCTGTCGCAAGGCTCGGCAACCCGCTTGATCGGCCCCAACTGCCCCGGGCTCATCTCGCCCGGCCAGTCGAACGCTGGCATCATTCCGGCCAACATCACTCAGGCCGGTCGGATCGGGCTGGTCTCGAAGTCGGGCACCTTGACTTACCAGATGATGTACGAGCTGCGCGACATCGGCTTCTCCTCGGCCGTCGGCATCGGTGGCGACCCGGTAATCGGGACGACGCACATCGACGCCCTGCAGGCCTTCCAGGACGATCCTGACACCGAGGCGATCGTGATGATCGGCGAGATCGGCGGGGACGCAGAGGAACGCGCCGCGGAGTTCATTTCCAGCTCGGTGACCAAGCCGGTGGTGGGCTACGTCGCCGGCTTCACCGCACCCGAGGGCAAGACCATGGGCCACGCTGGCGCCATCGTCTCCGGCTCCTCAGGCACCGCGGCCGCCAAGCAGGAGGCGCTGGAGGCCGCAGGGGTCAAGGTGGGCAAGACGCCCAGCGCGACCGCCGAGCTGATGCGCCAGATCATGACGTCAGGGGGCAGCGGCTCCTAACAGGAACGGCCGCGACCGGCGTTACCTCACCTGACTGGCCCGCTGGCCGGCGCGGACGACGACCATGGCCCACTGGGCGTCGTTCAGGTTCAGCTGCTGCTGGGGGTTCAGGAAGGTGTACACCGTCTTGTTGCCCGCCGAGGCGACTCCGACGCGATAGAGCACGCCTCCGGCGGTGGTCTTCTGAAGCACCGATGCCGCCCAGCCTGTCACCGCGACACCGCCCGCGCCCACGCCACGGACGGGACGCAACCCGGACACCGTCGCGGTCAGCTTGCGCCGGGCACAGCTGTCGAGGTCAGCCTTGACCTTGGCCGTCAGTGCCTGCGCGGCCTGGGTGCTCGCCGCGGTCACCACGATGTTGTCGAGGCCGAACTTGGGGTTTCCATCGGCCAGCAGATAGGTCCGGGAGGCCCGCTGCCGAGCGGGCACCGTTGCCCAGTCCGTGGTTTCGCAGCCAGAGCCGGCGAAGTCGGCCGACGGTCGGGTCGGCAGAGTGCCGGCCCAGGTCGCGTCCGCGGCCCCCACCGGGGGCAGGTCGCCGGCGGCGAGGAAGCCGGGTTGGTCGCCACCCAGCGGGGGCGGACCGTCCTGAACAGCCACGCCGGTGCTGCAGCGCCCCCCGGCGATAGGGCACTGCGCCTTGGTCACCCCCGCCAGTGACCGGGCGAGCCCGGCGATGGGTACGGCAGCGCCCGGCTGGGCCACGTCCAGCGCGTTGACCACTCGTCCGACGCGGTTCAGCACCACGCTGCGGAACTGGGCCGTACCGTTCTCGGCGGTTGCCCGCACCACTGCTGCGGTCGCCTGGTCGCCCAGACCGGACACGACGTGGCCCGACAGCAGGTAGGCCCCCGGCATGGTGCAGCCACCCAGCGCGCCAGCGAGGAGGGTGTAGGCCGATGCCGCCTCCTGCGGCGTGGCGTAAGCGTCAGCTCGGTGCAGTGCCCCCGGTGGGTTCTTTCCCGAGCCGCTCAGCAGCCGCAGAATCGTCTGCTGGGGGGTGGGTTGTGCCTCGCCGGGACCCGGTGCGCAGGCGGCCGCCGGTGACTGGTCGTCGAGCCCCCGCTGGGTGGTGGCCACCTTCCACCCCCGGGTCGGCGTCATCGCCTTGGCCTGGGCCGCGGTCAGCACCTGCGCGTCGGTCAACAGCACCGCAGGGTCACTGCTGGCAGGAGCCGACCCTGCTGGGCTGCCGATGGTCCCGGCTGGTGCCTGGTTGAGGCCCAGCGCGGGGTTCGGCGGTCTGAGCGCTGAGTAACCAACGACCAAGCCGATCACCACCACAGCAGCGACAGCGGCGATCAGCAGAGCCAGCTTGGTTCGCCGCCCCAGGCGGGGCGTGGACAGCACCTGGGCGGCCTCGCCGCTACCTGGCCGGCTGCCCGAATGAGTCGGGCGAGTTGTCGTTACCTGACTTGCCTCGTCGGGTGACGTATTCCGGGCCCTGCCGCTGTCGGGCACCTCGTCGCGATACAGCGGCCGGCGCTCTTCGAATTCAGGTTGTCGCGAGCGGACTCGAGTGAGGTTGGGATCGGTGTCGCCGAGGGCGCGGCGGGACCGGCTGTTTTCGGACTCCTGGTCGGCCACGTCACTGCTCCTGCTTCGACATCGGTCAGTTCACACCCAGCACGACCTATCCGCACCACCACGAAGGCATCACGAAAGCAGCCCTACGCCGGGTCGCGATGGGCCTTTTTACACAAGGGACTTTACCTGCTTCGGGCGTGTCCGGACGATGCCTGACGAGCGCGTGAGTCAGCATGAGAGGGCCATGGCTTCCCTGCTCTCCCCCCGTCGGACTGACGCCGACCTCGCCCTGCACGCGACGGTGGCCCGGACCGAACGCACCGGGGAGGACGACGCCGAGCCCCAGCTGCCGCCGGCGAGCGGGCTGCTCGCGGCCATCGGAGGTGCCCTGGCGTCGGCACTGATCGGCTGGATCGTGGTCACCGGGGTGTGCGTGCTCGGCTGGCTCACGGCGGCGACCGGCTCGTTCGCCGGCGCCCTCGGCGTGGGCACTCAGCTGTGGCTGCTGTCCAATGGGGCCGGAGCGCAGCTGGGCTCCAGCGTGATCACCCTGGTGCCGTACGGGGTGACGTTGCTGTTCGCCCTGGTGCTGAGCCGGTTTGCCGCCTTTGCTGGGCGGCATCTGGGTACCGGCCGAGAGCGGACGTCGCC
This sequence comes from Propionibacteriaceae bacterium, assembly GCA_035634295.1. Classification (GTDB taxonomy): domain Bacteria; phylum Actinomycetota; class Actinomycetes; order Propionibacteriales; family Propionibacteriaceae; genus Microlunatus. Next base: position 159,178 of record DASQDG010000077.1, read on the forward strand.
GGCCGCTGGTTGGCGGAACTGGGCCACGCTCACCGGCGTCATGGTGGCCGCTTATGCGGCGCCTGTGGTGGCGGTCCATCTGCTGCTCGACGCACCGGCGCCGAGTCCGCCGTCGACTGTCGGCGCCTTGCTGCTGATCGTGCTGGCGGCGGCTCGGGGGAGCGCGCGCGGCCTGCACTACCAGCCGACCGCCAGCTGGCCGGACCCCTACCAGGCTCTGCTGCGAGCCGTGCTGGGGTCTCAGCTGGTGCTGCTGGCCGCCGGCGCCGGGGCCTTGGCCACCGGCCTGATCCTTCATCTGGACCGGGTGAGCCAACTGACCGCCAGCCTGGATGCCGGCCCGGGCGGAGGTCTGGTGCTGCTGCTCGCCCAGCTGGCGCTGCTGCCCAACGCCGTTGCCTGGTCGGCCTCGTACGCGCTGGGAGCGGGGTTCTCGCTCGGGCCGGGAGCGGTGGTGGCGCCGATGTCCACCCAGCTGGGTCTGCTGCCTGCGATACCGCTGCTGGGCGCGCTGCCGCGAACCGCCGAGGGTGGCCTCGGTCTGTGGTGGCTCACCGCCGGCGTGCTGGCGGGGATGGTGGCCGCCTGGCTGGCGCTGAAATCCCGGCGCGCGCTGCGATTCGACGCCGCCAGCCTCGTCGGCGGCCTGGCCGGGGTCAGCAGCGCCCTGATTGTGGTGGCACTCGCCTGGGTCTGCAGTGGCGACCTCGGCACCACCCGGCTGGTGGGCCTGGGGCCCAGGCTGCTGCCGCTGCTAGTGCTTTCGAGCAGCACTCTGGGATTGGCCGGGTTGCTGACCGGGCTCGCGATCGGGCTGCTGAGGCGGCGATCGAGCTGGCGACGGCCGCGCGCGGCTGCCGCCGACACTGTCTCGTCCGAGGTCAGCTCGGCTGGGTAGGGTGGCGGCTGTGCCCGGCTCTGCGACTCGACTCGTCGTTCTGGTCTCGGGCAGCGGCACCTTGCTGCAGGCGCTGATCGACGCCACGGCCGATCCCGCCTTTGGCGCTGCGATTGTCGGTGTCGGGGCGGACCGGCCCCACATCCAGGCTCTCGAGCGCGCCGAGCGGGCCGGGCTGCCCACCTTCGTACACCCGCTGTCACCCGGCGCCGACCGCCGGGCCTGGGATGCCGAGCTGACGGCACGGGTGGCGGCTCTGGCGCCCGATCTGGTGGTCAGTGCGGGCTTTCTCAAGCTCGTCGGGGCGGACTTCCTGGCCGAGTTCGGTGGCCGGATGATCAACACGCACCCCGCACTGCTGCCGGCTTTCCCAGGCCTGCACGGACCCCGGGACGCGCTGGCCTACGGCGTGAAGGTGAGCGGTGCCACCATCTTCCTGGTCGACTCCGGTGTCGACTCCGGCGTCATCTTGGCCCAGGCGCCCGTGCCGGTGCTCGACGACGACACCGTCGAGACCCTGCACGAGCGGATCAAGGTGGCCGAGCGCCAGCTGTTGCTCGACACCACCCACCTGCTTGCGACCTCGACGTGGCAGGTTGCCGACAGAAAGGTCCATTGGAACCCATGACCGACGCCGATGCTCAGCCCGACCACATGCGCGACGAGGGCCGCCGCCCGCTGAGGCGCGCGTTGGTCTCGGTCTACGACAAAGCCGGCCTGGTCGAGATCGCGTCGGCGCTGGTCGAGTCCGGCGTGCAGATCGTCTCCACCGGCTCGACCGCAGCAACCATCGCCGCCGCCCGTCTGCCGGTGACCGCGGTCGAGGCGGTGACCGGCTTTCCGGAGTGCCTGGACGGGCGGGTGAAGACGTTGCACCCCCGGGTGCACGCCGGCCTGCTGGCCGATCTGCGGCTGCCCAGCCACGCCGAGCAGCTGGACGAATTGGGCATCGCGCCGTTCGAGCTGTTGATCAGCAACCTCTATCCCTTCAGCGACACGGTGCTGTCCGGGGCGTCTTTGGACGACTGTGTGGAGCAGATCGACATCGGTGGCCCCTCGATGGTCCGGGGGGCGGCCAAGAACCACGCGTCAGTCGCGGTGCTGACCTCTCCGAGCCAGTACGACCTGCTCCGAACAGCCTTGGCGGCCGGCGGCTTCACCCTGTCTGAGCGCAAGAGGTTGGCCGCAGCCGCCTTTGTGCACACCGCCGACTACGACGTGGCCGTGGCCAGCTGGATGGGCAACGTGCTGACCGACACCAGCGAGGGCAGCGGATTTCCGCGCTGGATCGGCGCTAGCTGGGACCGCTCGGCAGTCCTGCGTTACGGCGAGAACCCCCATCAGCGAGCGGCGATCTATCGCTCGCACTTCCCTCCTGCAGGCGACGGCGACAAGGTGCCCGCCACCCTGGCCGCGGCCAGGCAGTTGCACGGCAAAGAGATGTCGTACAACAACTACGTGGACGCCGATGCGGCCCGACGCGCGGCAGGGGACTTCGACGCGCCGGCGGTAGCCATCATCAAGCACGCCAACCCGTGCGGCATCGCCGTCGGGGCCGACATCGCCGAGGCGCACCGGTTGGCGCGCGCCGGCGATCCGGTGTCGGCGTTCGGTGGGGTCATCGCGGCCAACCGCCCGGTCACGGTGGCGATGGCCGAGCAGATCCGCGACGTCTTCACCGAGGTCGTGCTGGCGCCCGGCTTCGAGGACGGCGCTCTAGAGATCCTGACCACGAAGAAGAGCATCCGGCTGCTGGAGGTGGTCCCAGCCAGCCGGGGGGGCATCGAGATGCGCCCCGTAGACGGCGGGCTGCTGGTGCAGTCCCGCGACGTGGTGAACGCCGAACACGACAAGGCGGCGAGCTGGCGGCTGGTGTCAGGGGCGCCGGTCTCGGCCGACGAGCTGGCCGACCTGGAGTTCGCCTGGCAAGCTGTCCGCAGTGTGAAGTCCAACGCGATCCTGCTGGCCTCCGGTGGGGCCGCGGTGGGGATCGGCATGGGACAGGTGAACCGAGTCGACTCCTCCCGGCTGGCGGTGGAGCGCGCTGGTGACCGGGCTCGGGGCGCGGTCGCCGCCTCGGACGCCTTCTTTCCGTTCGCCGACGGGCTGGAGATCCTGGTCGCGGCCGGGGTGACCGCGGTCGTGCAGCCAGGAGGCTCGGTACGCGACGATGAGGTGATCGCGGCGGCTCAGCAGGCCGGCGTCTCCATGTACTTCACCGGCGCCCGGCATTTCTACCACTGAGGTCTCAGCGATGACACGTCGGCAACCTTCGACCTCGCGGCAGGCACCAGAAACGGATGACGAATGACGGCACAGATTCTCGACGGCAAGGCACTCGCAGGGCGACTCAAGTCCGAGTTGACCGAGCGGGTCGCCGCCTTGGCCCAACGGGGTCGAGTCCCGGGACTCGGCACGGTGCTGGTCGGCGACGATCCTGGGAGCCGGTCCTACGTGGCCGGCAAACACCGGGATTGCGCTCAGGTGGGGATCGCGTCGATCCAGGTTGAGCTGCCGGCCACTACCACCTCCGAGCAGCTCGAGGCGGAGATCACCAGGCTGAACACCGACGAGGCGTGCACCGGCTTCATCGTGCAGATCCCTCTTCCGGGGGGTCTGGACGACAGCTGGGCGCTCGGCCTGGTGGACCCGGCCAAGGACGCCGACGGTCTGCACCCCACCAACCTCGGACGGCTGGTCCTCGGGGCGCCTGGCCCGCTGCCCGGCACGCCGCGAGCCATCGTCGAGCTGCTACGGGCCTACGACGTGCCGCTGGACGGAGCCGAGGTGTGTGTGATCGGCCGGGGCACCACGGTGGGGCGGCCGCTCGGCCTGCTGTTGACCCGCAAGAGCGAGAACGCGACGGTGACGCTTTGCCACACCGGCACCCGTGACCTGGCCTCGCACATCCGAGCGGCAGACCTGGTGATCGCAGCCGCGGGACGCCCGGGCCTGGTCACCGCGGACATGGTCAGGCCCGGCGCGGTCTGCATCGACGTGGGCATCACCCGGACCCAAGCCGGCCTGGTCGGTGACCTGCACCCACGTGTGCGCGAGGTCGCCGGATGGGTGGCCCCCGTGCCTGGGGGCGTCGGCCCGATGACCCGGGCCATGTTGCTGACCAACGTGGTGGAACGCGCCGAGCGACTGGCCGGAGTTGACCGGTGAGCGCCGATCACAGCGCCGCGACCACCGCCGGTCGCTCCCTGGAGCAGTGGCCGCTGCTGATCGTGGTCGGGGGTGTCGCCCTGGGTCTGGCCATCGCTGTCTTCGCAACAGACGGCTGGCGGGCCGGAAGTGTCGTCATCGGCGCCTCACTCTGCGTCGGTGCTCTGGAGCGCATCCTGCTCCCGCGTCGAAACGCCGGCCTGATGGAGGTGCGTGGTCAAGCCTTCGACGTGGCCGTGCTGGCCCTGACCGGCGCCGCGATCATCACGCTCGCCCTCTGGGTCCACGGCGACTGAGTCACCCCCCGGAGCCGGCCGCCACCAATACGACGATCATGAAGAAGATGGCGAACACGATGCCGACGATGGCCAGGATCGTCACCACCATGCCCAGGATGCGCCCGATCACCAGGCTCTGCTGGTTGGCGAACACGACGCCGGCGGCGCGACCCTCCTTGAGTGCCTGACTGCCCATATACCAGGCGAACGGCGCACACAGCCCGAAGAAGAAACCGAGGATGCCCAGCACGAGAACGGTCGTGCCCTGGGGATGCTCCGGCGGGGCCATCGGATAGGGCTGACCGTAGACCTGTGGCGTCTCGGGATACTGTCCGTACGACTCAGACATGGCGCTCCTGCCGGTGGACGTCTGGATTTAACTGCCGAGCAGCTTGGGGTTGAAGTTTACGCCGCCACCGGGTCGAAGGATCGCCTGCTGACCCGCCCAGCCGCTGTAGGAATCAGGAAATCAACCCGAGATGCCGGACGGCGTCGCGCTCCTCGGCCAGCTCCGTCACGCTGGCATCGATCTTGGCGCGCGAGAACTCGTTGATCTCCAGCCCCTGGACGATCGTGTACTCCCGTCCCGAGGTGGTGCAGGGGAACGAGGAGATCAGTCCTTCGGTCACGCCGTACGAGCCGTCCGACGGCACAGACATCGACACCCAGTCATCGGTCGGGGTCCCCTGCACCCAGTCGCGTAGATGGTCCACGGTGGCGTTGGCCGCGCTGGCGGCAGAGCTGGCGCCGCGGGCCTCGATGATGGCGGCCCCGCGTTGCTGGACCGTGGGCAGGAAGGTGGTCTCCAGCCACTGCTGGTCACCCACCTGCTCAGCGGCGTTGCGGCCGTTGACCCGGGCGTTGTAGAGGTCGGGATATTGAGTCGCTGAGTGGTTGCCCCAGATGGTCATCTGAGTGATCTCGTTGACGCTCACGCCCAGCTTGGCCGCCAGCTGCGCCTTGGCCCTGTTGTGGTCCAGCCGAGTCAGGGCGTTGAAGCGGCTCTGCGGGACGTCGGGGGCGTTGCTCATCGCAATCAGCGCATTGGTGTTGGCCGGGTTACCGGTCACCAGCACTAACACATCGTCGGCCGCATGGTCGTTGAGCGCCCTGCCCTGGGTGGTGAAGATGGCCCCATTGGCTTCCAGCAGGTCTGCTCGCTCCATCCCCTTGCTACGCGGGCGCGCCCCGACCAACATGGCCAGGTTGACGCCGTCGAACACGGTGTTCGCGTCATCGCCGATCTCCACCTTGCTGAGCAACGGGAACGCGCAGTCGTCCAGCTCCATCACCACGCCCTCAAGCGCCTTGAGGGCGGGGGTGATCTCGAGCAGCCGGAGCTCGACGGGCTGCTCGGGACCCAGCAGGGAGCCGCTGGCAATACGGAACAGCAGGTTGTAGCAGATCTGGCCGGCGGCGCCGGTGACGGCGACCTTGATCGGGGTGCTCATAGGCTGACGCTAGCAACGCCGACCGATCGAATGGCGAGGAGGGGTCCATCGTGCTCAGCGCCAGCGGCCAGGCGTTGCACTGCAGCTCCGAGCAGGCGCTGGCGGAGGTAGTTGCGCGGCTCGGCCACCTCAGGGGCACCCGCTGGGTCGGTGTCGACGGCCTCGGGGCGTCGGGCAAGACGTCCTTGGCCGCCCGGCTCGCGGCGGCGCTGCCTGGGTCGAGGGTGGTGCACGTCGACGACTTCGCCCGGCCCAAGGTGAGCGGTTGGGAGCGCGACCGGTTCACCGCCCAGGTCCTCGACCCGCTGTTGGCTGGTCGCACCGCCCGCTACCAGCGCTGGGACTTCGACTCCGACACTTGCGGGGACTGGGACGAGGTGCCGCCGGGCGGGCCTGTGGTCGTGGAGGGCGTGTCGGCGACCGACGTACGGCTGAAGGTGCCGTGGGATGTCACCTTGTGGCTGGAGGTGCCTCAGGAGGAACGTCATCGCCGGGCCTATGCTCGCGACGGCGAGGCCAGGTGGCTGCGCTGGGTGACCGACTGGTTCGTGACCGAGGAGGCCTATGAGCGCGACCAGAGACCGCAGGCGCGGGCGGACCTGATCGTGCACGGGACGTAGCTGAGCCCGGAGGCGGACTGCCCACGCGGCGAGGCCGTTCGATACGTTTGGGTCCATCACTCGTATCCCGCACGCTGGAAGGTCGGACACCATGGCGAAAATCAAGGTCGAGGGCACGGTCGTCGAGCTCGACGGGGACGAGATGACCCGGATCATCTGGCAGTTCATCAAGGACCGGCTGATCCACCCCTACCTCGACCTCAACCTCGACTACTACGACCTCGGCATCGAGCATCGCGACGCCAGCGATGACCAGGTCACCGTCGACGCCGCGAACGCGATCAAGCAACACGGTGTGGGCGTGAAATGCGCCACCATCACGCCAGACGAGGATCGCGTCAAAGAATTCGGCCTGAAGAAGATGTGGGTCTCGCCCAACGGCACCATCCGCAACATCCTCGGCGGGGTGGTGTTCCGCGAGCCGATCATCATCTCCAACATCCCTCGGCTGGTGCCGGGTTGGACCAAGCCCATTGTGATCGGCCGGCACGCCCACGGCGACCAGTACAAGGCCACCAACTTCAAGGTGCCTGGCGCCGGCGAGCTGACCATCACCTTCACCCCCGAGGACGGCTCTGAGCCGATCCAGCACGTGGTGGCCACGTTCGGCGCCGACGGGGGCGTGGCGATGGGCATGTACAACTTCAACAAGTCCATCGAGGACTTCGCCCGGGCCTCACTCTCCTACGGTCTGCAGCGCAACTACCCGGTTTATCTGTCCACTAAGAACACCATCCTCAAGGGCTACGACGGCGCCTTCAAGGACATCTTCGCCGAGGTCTACGCGCGTGACTTCCAGGCCGACTTCGAGGCGGCCGGGTTGACGTACGAGCACCGGCTGATCGACGACATGGTGGCCGCGGCGATGAAGTGGGAGGGCGGCTACGTCTGGGCCTGCAAGAACTACGACGGCGACGTGCAGTCCGACACAGTGGCTCAAGGTTTCGGCTCGCTGGGGCTGATGACGTCAGTGCTGATGACTCCGGACGGCCAGACCGTGGAGGCCGAGGCCGCCCACGGGACCGTGACCCGGCACTACCGCCAGCACCAGCAGGGCAAACCCACCTCCACCAACCCGATCGCCTCGATCTTCGCCTGGACCGGCGGACTGAAGCACCGCGGCAAACTCGACGGGACCCAAGAGGTGACCGGCTTCGCCGAGACGCTCGAGCGGGTCTGCGTCGAAACCGTCGAGAGCGGCGCGATGACTAAGGACTTGGCGCTGCTGATCGGGCCCGATCAGGACTTTCTGACCACCGAAGACTTTCTGGCGGCGCTGGATGAGAATCTGGCGAAGGAACTCGGCTGACGGTGGTCCGAAGGGGGGCCTCTCCCGACGGAGACTGACCTGACAGCGTCGCGGCGCGTCCGATCTGGACGACCTTCCACCCGGCGCGCTGCCAGGTGGGCGCGTGCAGCTTGAGTCGGCCGTCGATCAGGATGCGGGTCTTGACCAGTTGGCCCAGATGGGTCGGGTCGAGCCGGCGGAACTCGGGCCATTCGGTGAGGTGCAGCACGATCTCGGCGCCGGTGAGTGCCTCCTCGACGCTGGCGACTTGGGTGAAGCCGGGTCTTTGCGGCAGCTTGGCTTCCGGGTCATAGATGTGGACCTTGGCACCCCGCTCGGCGAGCAGCTCGGCGACCCGCAGGGCGGGGGAGTTGCGGGTGTCGTCGGTGCCGGGCTTGAAGGCGGCGCCGAGGACGGCGATCTTGCGCCCGAAGACGCTTCCGCCGGCCTGCTGGACTGCGAGTTCAGCGAGCTCGGCGCGCTGACCCTCGTTGATGGCCTCAACACTGCCGATGAAATCGGCCAGTACGTCCACCCCCAGCTCGTCGGCCCGAACCGCGAGCGCCCGGATGTCTTTGGGCAGGCAGCCGCCACCGAAGCCCAAGCCGGCGTTCAAGAACTCGCGGCCGATGCGCTTGTCATAGCCGATTGCGTCGGCCAGCAGGGTGACGTCGCCACCAGCCGCCTGACACATCTGTGCCATCGCGTTGATGAAGCTGATCTTGGTGGCCAAGAACGCGTTCGCCGCCGTCTTGATCAGCTCGGCGGTGGCGAGGTCACACTCGACCACGGGCGTCGCTTCGCTCAGCGGGATCGAGTAGACCTCCTTGAGGGTCTTCAACGCCTCAGCCGACTGCACACCGAACACCAGCCGGTCGGGTCGCAAGGTGTCCTCGACGGCAAAGGCCTCGCGCAAGAACTCGGGATTCCAGGCGATCTCGATGCCGTCGCCGGCTGGAGCAAGGCGGCGGATCCGATCCTGCAGCGCTGCCGCCGTGCCCACCGGCACGGTGGACTTGCCGATCACCAGACAGGGCTTGGTGAGTCGTGGCGCCAGCGAGTCGATCGCTGCGTGTAGCTGACTGAGGTCTGCGGCGCCACTGGGCAGCGACGGCGTTCCGAGGGCCAAGAAGTGCACGTCGGCCCAGTCTGCGATCTCGCTGTAGTCGGTGGTGAAGCGCAGCCGTCCGGTGCCGGTGTGCTTCTCGAGCAGCGGCTCCAGGCCGAGCTCGAAGATGTGTGACTGGCCTGCATTGAGGATCTTGACCCGGTGCGCGTCGATGTCAACGCCGATCACCTCATGGCCGAATTCGGCCATGCCGGCGGCGTGGGTGGCTCCGAGATAGTTCGTGCCGATGACACTCAGGCGCAACGTCATGTATGCAGTTTGCCATGGTTCAAGCCCGGAATCACTGTCGGAACACTAAGGTCGAATAGTGTCGCTATGAGTGAATTATTGGTGGGCTATTCGCCACCCTATTTGTGAGGCAGTGCGGTTGTGATTTGTGTGGGGACTGCGCTTGTAAGATCGCCGCAATTCGAAAGGCGGTAGCGCACTCAAAATGTGGAGCCGCACGCTGCGTGTACGCGCGGTTCGCGTGCGCGTGAGCAGGTCATTATTGTTGTCGGGTGAGTACTCACCTGCCGTCCGGGGAGCATGGCAGCACACCCCGCGGCTTCGGGCGGCCCGGCGCGGGCGGCCCAGATGCGGGCGGCCCAGATGCGGGCCGGGCTGACTTCAGCGCGGCCGAGCCCCAGCCTGACGACTCAGACGGCGATAAACGCCTCGAGTCCGCCGGAGTCCGACTTCGCGGTGTCAACCGATGAGCTCGACCACGTTGTACATCGTGCTCATATTCGTCTTTATCATGATCAGCGGTGTCTTTGCCGCGGCGGAAATGGCCTTGGTCTCACTGAGAGACAGCCAGGTCAAGCAACTCTCTCACCGCGGCAAGCGCGGCCGTACCGTGGCCCGGCTTACCGAGAATCCCAACCGCTTTCTTTCGGCGGTGCAGGTGGGTGTCACGCTATCGGGATTTCTCTCGGCAGCTTTTGGTGGCGCGACCCTGGCCGGCCAGCTGTCGCCGTATCTGGTCAGGCTGGGGCTGGCTCCTGGACCGGCCAACACCGTCTCGCTGGTGGCGATCACGGCGGCCATCTCCTACGTGTCCATCGTGGTGGGCGAGCTGGCCGCCAAGCGACTGGCCCTGCAGCGTGCGGAGGCCGCGGCGATGGCTCTGGCGCCGCTGGTCGACTTCATCGCCAGCCTCGCCCGCCCGGTGATCTGGCTGCTCGGAGTGTCCACCAACGTGGTCGTCCGGTTGCTCGGCGGCGACCCGACCGCGGGGCGCGACGAGGTTTCCGACGAGGAGATCCGGGCCCTGGTCAGTGGCTCGTCGACCCTGGGCGACGAGGAGCGCCGGATCGTCGACGATGTCTTCGCCGCCGGCTCGCGCAGCCTGCGCGAGGTGATGGTGCCGCGGACTGAGGTGGACTTCCTGCCCGGATCCATGCCCGCACAGCAGGCCGTCCGTGAGCTGATGTCTTCCCCGCACTCGCGCTACCCGGTGATGGGCGTTTCAGCCGACGACATCATCGGGTTCGTGCACGTCCGCGACCTGCTCGACCCCGAGGTCAGCGGCAAGCCCATGCCGGTGGCCCGGCTGGCACGTCCCGTGCTGTCATTGCCCGACACCGTACGGGTGCTGCGGGCGTTATCCGACATGCGTCGCGCCACCGCGCACCTGGCTATTGTGCTGGACGAATACGGCGGCACCGCGGGCATCGTCACCATGGAGGATCTGGTCGAGGAACTGGTCGGCGACATCACCGACGAATATGACGTGGTGACGGAGGAGAAGGTCAGCCTGCGCGGCGACCTCGAGGTCGACGGCCTGACCACGCTGGAAGAGTTCGCCGAGAAGACCGGCTTCGTGCTGCCGGAAGGCCACTACGACACCGTGGCCGGCTATCTCATGGCCACACTGGGTCAGCTGCCGGAGGTCAACGATTCGGTAGAGGTCGAGGTGGCGACCACGGCCGAGGTCAATGACGAGGACGGTGACGACGTGTTGGCTCGAATCGAGCTCCGGGTCACCGAGCTGGACGGCCGTCGGGCCGCCTCGATCCTGGTGCGGCGCACTGACGGGCACGCGCTGCAGACGCCGGTGACCGCCGCCTAGACAGCCGGAGTCGACCCGTGCCCGCACCAGTCGGTCGTGACACAGTAGTGCCATGTCGCCCTTGCCCCGCGTCTTGTCGCTGGTCCAACCCACCTCGAGCTCAATGCACCTCGGCAACTACCTCGGTGCGCTGCGCCAGTGGGTGCCCATGCAGGACGAGTTTGACGCCTTCTACGGGATGGCCGATCTGCACGCGTTGACCGTGGATCAAGACCCGCGGGAGCGGCTGGACAACACCCTTCGCGGAGCGGCTCAGCTGCTCGCGGCGGGCATCGACCCCGAGAAGTCCACCCTCTTTATTCAGTCCCAGGTGCCCGAGCACACCCAGCTGAGCTGGGTGCTGGCCTGCTTGACCGGATTCGGCCAGGCCTCCCGGATGACTCAATTCAAGGACAAGTCGAGCAAGTCCGGCGTGGACAGCGCCAACGTCGGGCTCTTCACCTATCCGGTGCTGATGGCAGCCGACATCCTGCTTTACCAGGCCGACCGGGTGCCGGTGGGGGAGGACCAGCGCCAGCACCTCGAGTTGACCCGCGATCTCGCTCAGCGCTTCAACGCCCGCTACGGCCGGACCTTCGTGGTGCCGGAGCCGCACATCGTGCGCTCGGTCGGCAAGATCATGGACCTGGCCGAGCCTACGCAAAAGATGAGCAAGACCGGTTCATCGCCGAGCGGCATCATCGAGATGCTGGACGAACCTCGGCGCAGCGCGAAGAAGGTGAAGTCGGCGGTCACCGACTCGGGCCGAGAGGTGGTCTTCGACGAGGATCACAAGCCTGGTGTGGCCAACCTGCTGTCCATCCTGAGCGCCCTCACCGGCACAGCGGTGCCGGTCCTGGTCGAGGGGTTTGCAGGCCGTGGGTACGGAGATCTCAAAGGTGCGGTGGCGGACGCGGTGGTCGAGCTGGTCACCCCCTTTCGAGAGCGCACGCTGCAGCTGCTGGAGGAGCGCACTGAGCTGACCGCGATCCTGGCTGCCGGCTCCGAGCGTGCCCGAGACGTGGCGAGCAAGACGCTGACCGAGGTCTACGCCAAGGTAGGCCTGCTCCCGGCCCGCTAGCCGACCTGCTCATCGACGAAGCACCACCGCCAGATCTCGCCCGGCTCGAAGCTGCGCATCACCGGATGGTGGCTGTCCTGGAAGTGCCGCTCGGCGTGCCGGCCAACCGAGGAATTGCAGCACCCCACGTTGCCGCAGTCAAGGCAGATACGCAGGTGGACCGGCCGGGTGCCCTCCCGAACGCAGTCCTGACAAACTCCGGAGCCCACCGGAGGCACGGCTTGGGACGCCGCAGCGAGGTGTCCGCAGGCGTCGGTGAGCTGGCGCGGCGGCTGAACCGGCTCCGCACTCAGCCGCGCGCTGCGGTCGACGGCCAGCGTCAAGGTGGACTCCTCGATGTCCAGGGTGGCGAGCACCGCCGAGATCACCTCGTGATCCACGGCACCGCTGGAGCGGATCCGCAGCACCTCGTCACGTTCGGCCCGCAGCGTCTGCAGCCTCAGTCGACGGTATTGCTCGGCCGGCGTCTCCTCGTTCCCGTTCGCGCCGAGCCGCTCCCACAGCTCATGGGGGCGCGACGAGATCCGTTCCCGAAGCAGACCCAACGTCTCGTCGGAGTCTGTCGGCTGCCGGACCCGCTCCAGCTCGGCCAGGGCGGCGATGCTCGCGGACTGCAGGACGGTGGCAGCCTGCAGTGCGTCCGAGCGCGCGTCCGGACCTCGCAGCCGCAGGTGGCGCACCAACCCCGCCAGCGTCAGGCCCTGCAACAACAGAGTGCCCACGGTCACCACCATGGCCACGAAGACCAACACCTGCCGGTGTGGCACGGTCACCGGGATCAGGAACGCCGCCGCTAGCGTCACCACGCCGCGCAGTCCCGCCCAGCCAATGACCAAGGTGCCTTGCCACGGCGGCAACGGCTCCTCGGCCTTGCGATCGCGCCGGAACAAGAAGAATCGCTGGCCGGCGACCCAGAGCAGCCGGAGTGCGATCACGCCGAACAGCACGGCGGCACACAGGCCGGCGATCCGCGCGCCGGACAGCTCCGAGGACTGGAGGTCGCCCACGATCCGTCGGGCTTGCAAGCCGATCAGCAAGAAGACCGCGTTCTCCAGCACGAACTGCACGGTGGACCAGTTCACCCGCTCGCTCAGGCGGGACTGGCCGGACTGGATCGCCGGCGACTTGTGGCCGAGGATCAACCCGGCCACCACCACCGCGATCACCCCCGAGCCGTGAAATTCGTGCACCCGGATCTGCTCGGCCGGCAGATAAGCGGCGAAAGGGATCATCAAGGAGATGGCGGTGTCAATCACCGCGTTGGAGTTGTAGCGCCGGATCACCCCAGCCAGCGCAGCCACGGCCAGCCCCACGGCGACTCCGCCGACGGCGGCGGTCAGGAAGCCCACCGTGACCTCGGTCACCGAGACGGCTCCTGCCCCAACGGCGACCAGAGCCACCCGCAGACAGGTGATGGCGGTGGCGTCGTTGACCAGCGACTCTCCCTCCAAGATCGTGACCAGCCGCCTTGGCAGCCCGACCGAGCGAGCGATGGCGGTCGCCGCCACGGCGTCCGGTGGCGCTACCACGGCGCCGAGGGCGAAGCCCACCGCGAAGGGGATCCCCGGCACGATCAGCCAGGTGATCAGCCCGACCGCCAGGGCCGTCACCACAACCAGCAACACCGACATGGAGGCGATCGGGCGTCGGTGCTCGTGGAAGTCGAGAAGTGAGCTGCGCACCGCAGCGGCGTACAGCAGTGGCGGCAGAAAGCCGTACAGCACCAGGTCCGGAGTCAGCGTGGGGGAGGGAAAGCCCGGCACGAACGAGGCGCCGATCCCGAACAGCATCAGCAGCAGCGGCGCCGGCCAGCCGATGCGCTGAGCGAATGCCGCGATGGCCACCACGGCCGCCACCAGCGCCAGAATGCCCAATGCGACGTGCACCCGACCATGGTGGCAGAACGCCAAAACGTCCGGGCGGCTGCCGGGGAGGCCTTGCGACCTGTGCGGGGGCCCCGCGGACGGCCGCTGTGCGTCACTATGGACCCGGTGGGTGACCGGGCGGCGAGGCGGGTCAGGCGCACCGGCGGGAGGAGGAGGCATGAGGGCAGAGACTGAGTCAGGCGGACCCTTCCGTCCGACCTACAGCGCGGCCGACCTGGCCGGTTTCGATGCCGAAGCTGCCCTCGGGGCTCCGGGACAGTTCCCGTTCACCCGCGGCGTCTACGAGTCGATGTACACCGCTCGCCCGTGGACCATGCGGCAGTACGCGGGCTTCGGTTCGGCGGCGGAATCCAACGCCCGCTACCGGGAGCTGATCCACCACGGCACCATGGGGTTGTCGGTGGCCTTCGACCTGCCCACCCAGATGGGCTTCGACTCCGACTCCCCGTTGGCTGCCGGTGAGGTCGGCAAGGTCGGGGTGGCCATCGACTCACTGGACGACATGCGGCAGCTGTTCGACGGCATCGCTTTGGACTCGGTGTCGGTCTCGATGACCATCAACGCCCCGGCCGCGGTGCTGCTGCTGCTCTTCCAGCTGGTGGCCGAGGAGCAGGGGGTCGATCAGCGCCTGCTGACCGGGACCATCCAGAACGACGTGCTTAAGGAGTACATCGCCCGGGGGACCTACATCTACCCTCCGTCGCAGTCCATGCGGCTGGTTGGGGACACCCTCACCTACTGCACCGAGCAGCTGCCACGCTGGAACACGATCTCCATCTCGGGCTATCACATGGCCGAGGCCGGTGCCACCCCGGTGCAGGAGATCGCCTTCACCCTCTCCAACGCGATCGCCTACCTCGAGGCCGCGCTGGCGGCGGGCTTGGCTGTGGACGACATCGCCCCGCGGCTGTCCTTCTTCTTCGTGTCCCGGACCACCCTGCTTGAGGAGGTGGCGAAGTTCCGGGCGGCGCGGCGGATCTGGGCGCACCTGATGCGGGACCGCTTCGGTGCCACCAACCCGAAGTCGATGATGCTGCGGTTCCACACCCAGACCGCCGGGGTCCAGCTCACCGCCCAGCAGCCAGAGGTCAACCTGGCCCGGGTGAGCGTGCAGGCGATGGCAGCGGTGCTCGGTGGGACGCAGTCGCTGCACACCAACTCCTACGACGAGGCGCTGGCGCTGCCCTCGGCCAAGGCGGCGCGACTGGCGTTGCGCACCCAACAGGTGATCGCCTACGAGACCGACGTGACCAAGACCGTGGACCCGTTCGCAGGCTCGTACGTGGTGGAGTCCCTCACCGACCAGACCGAAGCGGCGGCCTTGGCCCTGATGACGGCAGTGGCCGAGCGGGGTGGGGCGGTGGCGGCCATCGAGCAGGGCTTCCAGAAGTCCGAGATCGAGCAATCGGCCTACCGGGTCGCCCGGGAGATCGACTCCGGCGAACGGGTCGTGGTGGGCGTCAACCGGTTCACCTCCGATGAGCCCGAGCCCTACGTCGGGCTGCAGGTCGACCCCGCCATCGAGCAGGCCCAAGCCGCCAAGCTCGCTGCTCTGCGGGACCGGCGGGACGCGACTGCGCTGGCGGCAGCCATGGACGCGCTGCAGCACGCCGCCCGGGGCACCGACAACGTGTTGCCTCCACTCAAGAAGGCGCTCAGTCGGGGCGCCACGGTCGGTGAGGTGTGTGACGCCCTGCGGCAGGTGTGGGGTCGCCACGTGCCGACCGAAAGCCTGTAGCGGGCATCGCCGGGCGACGAACAGGCCAGGCATCGGAAACGTGAGAAACTGGCCCGATGCACACCGGCTCCGACGAGGCACGTCAGCGGGCGATCGCGTCAGGGGCTGATGACCTGTTCCCACGGCTGGTGGCTATCCGCCGTGACATCCACGCCCACCCCGAGGTCGGCTATGCCGAGCACCGGACGACTGCGGCGATCATGGATCTGCTGAGCGCCGAGGGCCTCGCACCTGAAGTGCTGTCGGTGGGTACGGGGGCGGTCTGTGACGTGGTCCCCCACGGGTGGCCGCCCTCGAGCGGCCTGATCGCGTTGCGCGCCGACATCGACGCTCTGCCGATCGCGGACGCCAAGTCCGTCGACTACGCCTCCACGCACCCGGGGGTCTGTCACGCGTGCGGTCACGACGTGCACACCACCATCGTGCTGGGCGTGGCGATGCTGCTCGTCCGGCTCCGCAACCAGGGCCTGCTGAAGTCCGGAGTCCGGCTGATCTTCCAGCCTGCCGAGGAGGCCAGTCCCGGCGGCGCCTTGGACGCGATCGACAGCGGCGTGCTCAAGCAGGTCGACGAGGCCTACGCGCTGCACTGCGACCCCCGTACCGACGTCGGCTGCGTCGGCATGAAGGTCGGCGCGATCACCTCGGCCACCGAGCGCGTCCGGGTGACGCTCACTGGACGAGGCGGCCACACGTCGCGGCCCCACCTGACGGCCGACCTGGTGGGGGCGCTGGGGGCGCTGGCCACCACCGCACCGCTGCTGCTGACCCGTCGCGTCGATCCCCGAAGCGCAGCCTCGCTGGTTTGGGGACGCGTCCAGGCGGGCTCGGCCGCCAACGCGATCCCCCAGCACGGTGAACTGGAGGGCACCCTACGGGCCCTCGACCTGGCGGGCTGGGAGACGGCCACCCGGCTGCTGCCGGATCTGGTGCGCGAGGTGGTGGCGCCGTTCGGGGTCGGCGTGGAGGTCCACATCGACGACGGTGTGCCGCCGACGATCAACAGCGCCGAGGGAGTGCACCGGCTGAGATACGCCGCCGAAAGCATGCTCGGGCCGTCGTCGGCGACGCAGACCGAGCAGTCGATGGGCGGCGAGGACTTCGGCTGGATGCTGCAGCAGGTGCCTGGTGCGATGGGGCGGCTGGGGGTTCGGGTGCCTGGCCAGGTGGGCACGCCGGACATCCATCAGCCGACCTTCGACGTCGACGAGCGCTGCATCCCCATCGGCGTGAAGCTGCTGACCGAGGTGGCCACGTCTGCCCGGTGAGCACACCGTCACCGAGCAGAGCGCGAGTTACGAACAGGTATTAACTTGGCCGTTGTCCACCGGCGGGCAGACGAACCCCGGCTCGTCCGGTTACAGTTCCCGTCAAGTCCTCGCACGAGCGGGCATCGTGGCGCAGCGTCGGGGAGCAGCACCTGTCCAACTCATGGAGGCAGTACGTGAAGAAGTCCCTGATGGTCGCTCCCGCTCTGCTGAGCGTGGTGGCTCTCGCTCTGGGCGGCTGTGCCGAAGCACCGGGCACCGGCACCGGCACCGGCAGTTCGGCGGAGCCGGGCGGCGCGGCCAGTGACAGTGCCAGTGCCAGCAGCAGTGCGAGCGGCAGCGCGGGCGCGGGCGGCGCGGGCTTCAAGGCCTGCATGGTCTCCGATGCCGGTGGCTTCGACGACAAGTCGTTCAACCAGACCGCCTACAAAGGCCTGACCGACGCAAAGTCCGCGCTGGGCATCGAGTCCGGCCAGATCGAGTCCTCTCGGACCGCCGACTTCGCCCAAAACATTCAGTCGATGGTGAGCGCCAAGTGCAACATTGTGGTCACCGTCGGCTTCCTGCTGGGCGACGACACGTTGGCTGCGGCCAAGAAGAATCCGAACGTCAAGTTCGCGATCGTCGACAACAACCGACCCGACTTTGCCGGCGTCAAGAACCTCAAGCCGCTGGTGTTCAACACTGCCGAGTCAAGTTTCATGGCCGGCTACCTGGCTGCCGGCACCTCCAAGAGCAAGAAGGTCGGCACCTTCGGCGGCGCCAAGATCCCGACCGTGACGATCTTCATGGACGGGTTCTCCCAGGGTGTGGACTACTACAACAAGCAGAAGGGCGCCGACGTCAAGGTGCTCGGCTGGAACGTCGACAAGCAGGACGGGCTGTTCATCCCTGGCGCCAACCCCTTCGGCGACGTTCCCGGCGGCAAGCGCACCGCCCAGGGACTGGTCAGCCAGGGCGCCGACGTGATCTTGCCGGTGGCTGGGCCTTCCGGCGAGGGCGCGCTGCAGGTGGCCAAGACCAGCGGCGGCAAGGTCAGCGCCATCTGGGTGGACACCGACGGCTGCGTCAGCGCCGCGTCCTACTGCCCGCAGATCCAGTCCAGCGTCTATAAGGGCATGGACGTCGCGGTGGCGGACGTGATCAAGGCGACCAAGGACGGCAGCTTCTCCAACAAGCCGTACGTGGGCAACCTCGAGAACGACGGCACCGGGTTGGCCCCCTACCACGAGTTCGACGGCAAGATCCCGGCCGAGTTGAAGTCAGAGATCGACAAGATCAAGGCCGACATCATCTCGGGCACCATCAAGATCGAGTCCAAGTCTCAGCCGAAGTAGGCCGGAGCGGATGACCGCTGAGGTGCAGGGGTCGGCGACCGCCGGACCGGTGTCGACCCCAACGGCCGGCTCGGGCGGCCTACAGCTGCGAGGGATCACCAAGCGGTTCGGCTCCCTGGTGGCCAATGACCAGATCGACCTGGACATCCTGCCCGGCGAAATCCACTGCCTGCTCGGTGAGAACGGGGCCGGCAAGTCGACGCTGATGAACGTTCTCTATGGGCTCTTGCAGCCCGATGAGGGCGAGATCGTGATCGACGGGGTCCGCCACGTCAGCCGCGACCCCAAGGAGGCGATGGCGGCGGGCATCGGCATGGTCCACCAGCACTTCATGCTGGTTGACGTGTTCACCGTGGCCGAGAACATGATTCTGGGCCGCGAGCGCGGCACGGCCGGCCTGCTCAATATGCGCGCGGCGCGCCAGCTTGTTCGCGAGCTGTCGGACCGTTATCACCTTGCCGTCGACCCGGACGCAATCGTCGA
The DNA here is from genome assembly GCA_035634295.1 of Propionibacteriaceae bacterium. GTDB lineage: Bacteria > Actinomycetota > Actinomycetes > Propionibacteriales > Propionibacteriaceae > Microlunatus. Next base: position 177,832 of record DASQDG010000077.1, read on the forward strand.
GGACCTGCCGGTCGGTGTGCAGCAGCGGGTGGAGATCCTCAAGGCCCTCGCTAACGACGCGAAGTACCTGATCTTCGACGAGCCGACCGCGGTGCTCACCCCGCAGGAGATCGACGAGCTCATTGCGGTGATGCGGTCGCTGCGCGACGAGGGCCGGGCCATCGTCTTCATCACCCACAAGCTCCGCGAGGTGCGGGCGATCGCCGACAAGATCACCGTGATCCGCCGGGGCCGGGTGGTGGGTACGGCCCAGCCCCGCGACTCCGAGGCAGCACTGGCCGAACTGATGGTCGGCCGGGCCGTCACCTTGCAGGTGGACAAGGGACCGGCCAGCCGCAGCGCCGAGGCGCGACTGTCACTGCGGGGCGTGTCGGTGGCCAGTGCGAGTGGCGCGGTGGTGGTCGACGATCTCGACCTCGACGTACACGGCGGCGAGATCGTCTGCATCGCCGGGGTGCAGGGCAACGGTCAAAGCGAGCTCGCCGAGGCCATGCTGGGCGTGCGCCCGGTTAGCCGCGGCACTGTGCTGCTGGATGGCCAGGCGGTCACCGACGCCAACCCCAAGAACACCATCGACGCGGGTGTCGGCTTCGTCCCCGAGGACCGCAAGCACGATGGCTTCGTCGGCTCGTTCAGCGTGGCCGAAAACCTGGTGCTGAACTGCTTCGACGAGACCCCCTTCGCCAGAGGCATCGCGCTCGACCTCGCCAAGATCCGCGCTAACGCAGACGACCGAGTCGGGGAGTTCGACATCCGTACGGCGTCCACCGATACCCCGGTCTCCTCACTGTCGGGCGGCAACCAGCAGAAGGTCGTGCTGGCCCGAGAGCTGTCCCGGCCACTGTCGGCCCTGATCGCCAGCCAGCCCACCCGCGGTGTGGACGTGGGGGCCATCGAGTTTCTGCACAAGCGTCTGGTGACCGAGCGTGACCGCGGCACGGCGGTGGTCATCGTCTCCACCGAACTCGACGAGGTGGCGGCACTGGCCGACCGGGTCGCGGTGATGTATCGCGGCCGGATCGTCGGCATCGTCGAGCCGGAGACCTCCCGCGAGGTGCTCGGTCTGATGATGGCCGGGGTGCCGACCGAGGAGGCGATGCAGTCCGCGGGCAAGTCGCCTGTCTATGACGGGGCTACGGGCGAGGGGGCCTCGTGAGTCAGGCCGGCAAGCAGCAGCCCGAGGCGACCGGGGGTCAGCAGGGCCGGCCGTCGTCCAGGTCGAGAAGGGTTCCCTGGAGCGACGTCACGACCACGGTGGGAGCTTTTGTGCTGGCCTTCGTCGTCGGCGCGCTGCTGATGATTGTGTCCGACACCGAGGTGCGCTCGAAGTTCGCCTACTTCTTCGCCCGGCCCGCCGACGCCCTGGGCGCCTCGTGGGACAAGGTGGGCGGCGCGTACTCGGCCTTGGTCACTGGAGCAGTGGGCGGCTACGGCCCGCTCACCGAGACCACCGCGCAGGCGGCGCCCTTAATCTGCGCCGGCCTCGGAGTCGGCTTGGCCTTCCGGGCCGGGTTGTTCAACATCGGGGCCCAAGGCCAGGCCATCTGGGGGGCGGCGCTGGCGGCGTACGTGGGGTTCAGCTGGCACCTACCCGTCGGCCTCCACCTGATCGTGGCCATCGCTGCCGGGGTGCTGGGTGGGGCGGTATGGGGCGGCATCGTCGGCTGGCTCAAAGCCAAAGCCGGGGCGCACGAGGTGATCGTTACCATCATGATGAACTACATCGCCGGCGGCATGCTCGCCTACCTGCTGACCACCACCGCCTTCCAGCGGTCGGGCCGGACCGACCCTATCTCGCCGGTGGTCGACTGGAACGCGACCCTGCCCCGCCTGGAAGGTGGCCAGCTGCACCTGGGCTTCGTGGTCGCCCTGCTGGCGGCGGTGGCGGTCTGGTGGCTGCTCGATCGCTCCACCGTCGGGTTCGCCATCCGAGCGGTAGGTGCCAACCCGCATGCGGCCGCAACCGCCGGCATGAGTGTGGCGCGCACGACGATCATCACCATGGCCCTGGCCGGCGGACTGGCCGGACTGGCCGGCGTCCAGGCTGCGTTAGGACCCAGCGCCTCGGGCACGCCGGTGCCGCTGTCCCAGGGCATCGTCGGCTCGATCGGCTTCGACGCCATCACGGTGGCGCTGCTCGGGCGCTCCAAGCCGCTGGGCACCGTGCTCGCCGGCCTGCTCTTCGGAGCGCTGCACGCCGGCGGGCTGGCCATGCAGAGCGTGGCCCAGACCCCGCTCACCCTGACCACGGTGCTACAGGCGCTGATCGTGCTCTTCGTGGCCGCGCCCGCACTCGTCACCACTGTCCTGCCCTTCGTCCGCGCCCGAAAGAGCGGACCCGTCGGTCCAGTGCCCGAAGGCGGGCTGGCATGAGCAAGATCGCGGCTGCGGCGTCGGCACCCGCCTCGGGTACGCAGTCAGGAGATCGGCGACCTGGCGGTTCTCGACCTCTGCAGTCCGGACCGGCGACTTCCTTCGTTGAATCCGCCGAGAAGCGCAGGCAGCGCCTGTCGACCGGCATCCTCATCGGCGTCGTCGGGTTGATCCTGCTGGCGCTGCTCGCGTCCACGAGAGGCACCGCGGCCTTTGCCCTCTCCGACGCCTTCGACGAGGTGCAGCTGCCCACCGTAGGCGTGCCGGGCGTGCTCACGGTCGCGATCTGCTCAGTGCTGTGTCTGTTGGCCGGGGCGGGCTTCGTGTCGGGACGGTTGCGCGGCCGGCTGCCGGCGCTGGCCGGCACGGTCGGGGGACTGGCTTTCGTGTTCGGGTTCCTGACCTGGGCCGCCGCCGGCCGAGATCTGCCTTTTCCGGTCAGCAACCAGTTCGCGGGCACGCTGACTCTGGCCACCCCGCTAGTGCTCGGCGCGCTGTGTGGCGTGTTGTGTGAGCGGGCCGGCGTGGTCAACGTGGCCATTGAAGGCCAGTTCCTGGCGGCCGCCTTTGCGGCTGCGGTGGTGGGCAGCCTGACCCAGTCCATCGCCGCCGCCATCGTGGCCGCCATGCTGGCCGGGTTGGCCATGGCGGCTCTGCTGGCCGCCTTTGCCATCCGCTATCTGGTCAACCAGGTGGTGCTCGGGGTGGTGCTCAACCTGCTGGCGGTCGGGGTCACCGGCTTCCTCTTCGACCAGCTGGTGCAGACCGCCCCGGACAAGTACAACGCTGCGCCCGTGCTTGAGCCCATTGCCATCCCCTTGCTGTCCGGCATCCCGTTCTTCGGCCGAGTCTTGTTCCAGCAGTCGATCCTGGCCTACCTGGCCGCGGCGTCGGTGGTGCTGGTTTGGGTGCTGCTCTTCAAGAGCACCTGGGGCCTGCGGATCCGCTCGGTGGGCGAGCATCCCGAGGCGGCCGACACGGTGGGCATCAGCGTGCCCCGGATCCGCTGGTCTGCGGTGTTGGTCGGGGGACTCTTCGCCGGCCTCGGTGGGGCCTTCTTCACCCTCGCCGCCACCGGTTCGTTCTCCAAGGAGTTCACGGTCGGCAACGGCTTCATCGCGCTGGCCGCACTGATCATGGGCCGCTGGCATCCGGTCTATGCGGCCCTGATGGCCCTCTTCTTCGGCTTCGTCACCCAAATGGCGTCCCAGCTGCAGACGCTCAGCACGCCGATGCCGAGCCAGTTCCTACTGATTCTGCCCTACGTAGCCACCATCGTGGCCGTCGCCGGCTTGGTCGGGCGGGTGCGGCCGCCGGCCGCCGACGGCATCCCGTACGAGAAGGGCTGAGTGGTGAGCGGGCAAGGAGCAGCGGTGGAGGTTGACTGGGAACTTCTCCGCGAAGTGGCCTCGGAGATGACGCAAAGGGCCTACGCCCCGTACTCGGAGTTCCAGGTCGGCGCCGCCGCGCTGGTCGATGACGGACGAGTGGTGACCGGCTGCAACGTCGAGAACGCGGCTTACGGAGTCGCTCTGTGCGCCGAGTGCGGCCTGGTGTCAGCGCTGCACGCGAGCGGCGGCGGACGGCTGGTTGCGTTCGCCTGCCGGGACAAGCTGGGGGGAGTGCTGATGCCGTGTGGCCGGTGCCGTCAACTGCTATGGGAGAACGGAGGAGCGGAGTTGCTGGTGGACACCCCGAGCGGCATCCGGCCGATGAGCGAGGTGCTGCCGGACGCCTTTGGTGCTGACGAGCTGCATCGGGTGGCGTCAGTGGGATCGAAGGGCTTGTCGTGAGCATTGATCTGGAGCTGTTGAAGGCGGCGCCCAAAATCTCCCTGCACGACCACCTCGACGGCGGGCTGCGACCGCAGACCATCGTCGAGCTGGCCGCCACCATCGGACACGAGCTGCCTACCGAGGACGCTGAGCAGCTGGGCACCTGGTTCTACGACAACGCCAGCTCCGGCTCGCTCGAGCGTTATCTGGAGACGTTCTCGCACACCATCGCGGTGATGCAGACTGCGGACAACCTGAGGCGGGTGGCCCGGGAGTTCGTGGAGGACCTGGCGGCCGATGGGGTCGTTTACGGGGAGACGCGTTGGGCGCCCGAGCAGCATCTGGAAGCCGGCCTGACGCCGGCGCAGGCCGTCGAAGCCGTCCGCGACGGCTTGGCCGACGGTATGGCCAGCTGCCGAGACCGCGGCCAGACCATTCTCGTGCAACAGCTGGTGACCTCGATGCGGCACGCCAGCCCGTCCCGGGAGATCGCCGAGCTGGCTATCCGCTACCGCTACGACGGGGTGGCGGGATTCGACATCGCAGGTGCCGAGGCGGGTTTTCCGCCCACTCGCTATCTGGACGCCTTCGACTACCTGAAGCGCAACAATGCCTACTTCACGATTCACGCTGGAGAGGCGTTCGGACTGCCCTCGATCTGGGAGGCGCTGCAGATCTGCGGCGCCAACCGGCTCGGCCATGGCGTACGCATCGTCGATGACGTACACATCGGCGAGGACGGACGGCCGGCCCTGGGCGACTTGGCCGCCTATGTCCGCAACGAACGCATACCGCTGGAGATGTGCCCGTCGTCTAACGTGCAGACCGGCGCCGCCGCATCCATCGCCAAGCACCCGATCGGCCTGCTCAAGGACCTGCGCTTCCGGGTCACCGTCAACTCCGACAACCAGCTCATGAGCCGCACCACGCTGTCGCGGGAGTTCTTCCTGCTGTGCGAGGCGTTCGGCTACACGCTCACCGACGTCCGGTGGTTCACCATCAACGCCGCCAAGAGCGCCTTCTACCGCTTCGACGCCCGGTTGGCGCTAATCGAGGACGTCATCAAGCCCGGCTATGCTCAGCTGGGCGCGAGACCCTAAAGGGGCCGCCCCTTCTCGTCCGGGTTGCGGCAGCTCGGGGTGCCGAAGCACCGAGCGCTGTGGACCGAGCCAGCGTGCTGTTTTACGCAACCCAAACGTTCTTGGTCTCTTTTGCCCAACGAACTTGGCTGGGTAAATGTTTTGGGTTCAACGAAACGGCTGCCTACAGTGGGATCGCTGGCGGGCATAAGGGTCGCCGCTCGGGGCCACCGATCGAACTGCGCAGCCTAGTTTGCGGTGGAAATTGCTGGGAAAGGTATTGCGTTTGAAGCTCAACGGCTTTGCGGCTAAACGTAGGAGAGCACGAAAGAGCAGTCCTTCACACCATCCTCATCAAGGTTCAACGGTCACAAAGAACGCAGCGATCGAGCGCTCGCAGAATGTCACCCACGATGAGCCAGCGACAGCGTTGAGCTCATCTGTGGTCATCTGTTGCTACACCGGAAATCGCTGGGACCAAATCGTCTCTGCGGTGGAGTCAGCGCTCACTCAGGGTGACGCGGAGTCCGAAATCTTCGTCGTGGTTGACCACAACGAGAGCTTGCTCGAGCAGGCCCGCCAGAGTCTGAGTTCAGTACGCGTCATGCCGAACACGGGTGAGCGAGGCCTCTCCGGAGCCAGGAACACAGGCGTTCAGGCCGCCAGCGGGGACATAGTCATATTCCTCGATGACGACGCCATCGCCCAGCCCGGGTGGGAAGCGCACCTGATGGCTGCCTACACCGACGAGAGAGTCCTGGGCGTCGGTGGCGCTGCGGTGCCCTTGTGGGAGGTCGAAGCTCCTCGCTGGTGGCCCGCTGAGTTTCTGTGGGTGGTGGGATGCACATTTCTCGGCCAGCGGACTTCGCGGTCGGAGATTCGCAACCTGATGGGCTGCAACATGTCTGTCCGCCGAGACATCTTGGAGGCGGTGGGCGGTTTTGACAGCGGCCTGGGGCGCACAGTCGGCCGTCCGTTGGGCGGTGAGGAGACCGAGATGTGCATCCGCGCCAAGCAGCTGTTTCCGGATGGGCGGTTCCTGTTCGAGCCCGGAGCCGTGGTGCAGCACCTTGTGCCGCCTGGACGTGGCACCTGGAGCTATTTCCTCGCGCGATGCACGGCCGAAGGAGTGTCCAAGGCCTGGGTTGCCCGGCGAGTAGGGAGCGGGGCCGCCTTGGCTGACGAGCGCGCGTACACCTGGCATGTGCTTCCGGCCGGCGCGCTGCGTGGTCTACGTGACGGTCTTCGAGGCGACATCGGCGGTCTTGGGCGGGCGGCAGCCATCACCTGCGGGCTGCTGGCTACCGCCATTGGATATCTGAGCGCCAGCATCAGGCTGATGCCGGCCGCGGCCATGCAGGCGCCCTCGGCAACGAAGCCGGGTGGCTGACGTTCAGTAGGCGCTGGACCGGGAGCCGGAGCACAGGCCGCCACACGGTGCCTGCTCGTCTGACTGATGTGGATCAGCCACTGCGGTGGCGGGTGGCGTCGGCTCCCCGGTCGGCTGTGAGGCCAGTCTCGAGGACTTCGGTGGCGATGCGGTGGGCGTTGGTCATGACCGTCAGGGTGAAGGTCGTGGACGGCACAGTCGGCAGCACTGAACCGTCGATAAGGTGCACCCGATCCCAGTCGGGCACCCGGCCTAACCGGTCCGTACCCGTGACGCCCGGCTCCTTGCTGAGGTGTTGGCGGTGGGGGAAGCTGCTGCCGAAGTGATAGCTCTTGCCCGGACCGGTGAGTTTGATCCTGTGTATCACGGGCCAGAGATCAAGGCGCGGAGCGGCTCGATGAAGGTTGCGGATGACCTTGCCGAGCATGGCCGGTCGCGACTCCGAGTCGACCCAGGACAGACTGAGGTCAGGAAGCCTCCCTGCTGGCCCGGGTTGATAGTTGAGACGCATACGGGGTGAGGCCCAGGACGGCAGATATCCGAGCCCGACGGTCAAGCGCCGGAGCACCTGGGTGGCGAGGCCGTCGGCTGCGCGCCACCGTAGCGGTGCCGGAAGCGCATCGAAGAAGGCCGGGTTGTACGGGTAGCAGTGCACCTGTGAGACGTCGTGACCTTCGTCGTCGAACTGCAACAAGATGTTGAACTGGTTGAGCGAGAAGTCCTGCGCGCCCTCTCGACGCGGGTCCTCCACGGGGCGCGCCGACAGGAACGGCACTAGGAACTGGACGGACTCTGCGACGTCGATCTGCGCAGGCGGTTCGGGCAGCGACCCGAGCATCAGGCGAGCGCTACCGATTCCTCCTGCGCCCAGGAAAAGCCTGTCGGCGCGGAACTCGTGGCGTTCTCCTGTCCGCAGGTCCTGGCACTGCGCGAATGCTTCCTCGCCGACCTGCCCCACTCTCTCCACCAGCATGCGGTCGAGATAGCGGACGTTTGCGAGCTTGCGCAGCTTGTCCAGGGTCTGGCTGGCCGAGTAGATCAACCCATAGGGACACCCTGTCATGCAGAGCCCGCAACGGACGCAGTCACGCGCCTGGAAGGCGAGTCGCGCGCGCCCCAAGGTCATGCCGCGCCGACGTAGCTCGTGTCGGTGCCGGGCGTAGCGCTCCAGCACAACTGAGGTCCGCGGCGCCAGCGGCGGCAGTCCGCTGCGCCGGTTGAGGATCGGGAACAGCTCGGCGAGGTCGTCCTCGTCCGCCGCCAGCGGCACCTCGTCCAGCACCGCCCGGTAGTGAGGCTCCATCTCGCCCCAGGTCACCGGCCAGCGGCGAAGGGTGCTGGGCGAGAACGGCATCAGCTGAGCGCCCCAGACGTTGGTGAAGCCACCGTAGGCTGCCGAGACGATGTCCAGATTGGCACCCGGCGGTCCGGAGATGCCCGTGGTCTGGCCGTGATCGCGGAAAGGGAACGCCGATCCGTAGGTTCGCTTCTGCGGGAGTGACCCCTTGGTGGCGGCAACGGGAGAAGTGCTGACCAAAGCGAGGTCCTCCGGCGCCCACGCGCCCTCGCTTTGGTTGGACATCCTGGTCACTGTCTGCTGGAGGTGCGGCTCGAGCCGTGCTCCTACGTCGATGATGGTCACCAGCTGGTCGGCGCGACGGGAGAGTGCCAGCGCCGCCATCACTCCAGATGCGCCGGAACCGACGATCAGGTGGGAGCTTCGATAGGTCATGGTCCCTGCAGCCCCACCGTCTTCGAAGTCGGCAGCAGACCGGCCCGCAGTTCAACCCGCCCGCGGGCATGACCGATGGCCGCCACTGCCAGTCCTGCGATGATGGCGCCGGCCTGACCCAACAGGTCGGGCTTGCCGCGGAGCCCCCCAAAGAGCCGGCTGATGACCGTGCCGACCATCGCCCGGGCGAAAGCGAGCTCGGCGCCGAGATTGCCGGCCTCCTCCATGTCGGAAAAGGCGCGCACCTTGCTGCGGTTGATCGTGTAGCAGCGCCGCCAGAAGTAGGTCCAGGTCACCCTCTGCGCTGGTACGAAGTGAGAGATCCTGGCCCGCGGCTCGTACAGCACGCTGGCGGCGCCAAACGCGCCAGCGATGCGGTGGGAAAGATCCATGTCGTCGTGATCGTCGGAGTGGAAGCCGCCCACGGAGCGAAGAGCTTCGGTGCGGACCGCCATGCTGGCTCCGATCAGATGCCTCACCGGCGCCAACGACTCCGGCAGCCCTCGGTAGTGGCAGCCGAAGACCCAGTCGAACTCCGGCGGGAACCAACCGGGCCGCGAGGTCTCAAAGGACGGGAGAGGCGCGCCGCCGACCGCCACCGCGGCTGGCTGCCGGAAAACTTCGAGCAAGGTGGCAACCCAGGTGGGTTCTGCCTGCGCGTCGTCATCGAGGAAGGCGATGATACTCGCGTCAGCGCGCTCGACCGCAGTGTTGCGCGCGGAGCCCAGCCTGCCGTCAAACCGGTTCCTCAGCACCCGTACCGCGGGGGTCTGTCGCTGGCCGTCGGCGGGCCACTGTCGGAGGCAACGCTCGTACAGGTCGTCGTTGTGGTCAACACACAGGAGGATGGCGTTGACCGGCGCCGTCTGCTGCTGGACCGACGCGACCGCTCGGCACAGGAGCTCCCAGCGGGCGTCGGTATAGGTGCAGATCACCACGTCGACGGTCAGCGGCCTGATGTGGGTCTCGGCGTCGGGCGAGCTGAGCCGATGGCGCTCGCCAAGGGGCTGGGTCGACACGTGGGTCCTTTCGTTCGCCCCCGCTATGAGCGTGGGTGGCCGTTGCGTCGCCGTACTGACAAGGTCGCCTGTACGAAACTTCGCTGAGTCACAATAACAGCGTAAGAAAGTACCTTTTCGCGATCCTAGCGATGAGTGATCGCCGCCACACTCAGGGCCGTGGTGACCGGCGACTCTCGCTCGGACCCCGAAGACTGCTTGCCGTAAATGCGACGCTCGGACTGGGGTAGGTGCGCAGAAGTTGGATCGGCGCCACGAGTACGCATATCCTTGCCGTAGATCTTCGTCGTCGTGCTGGAATAAGTCAGCGGACCGGCAGCCACAGCCATTGGGGAATGGCTTGATATCGGGGAGTGTTGAGTTGATTTTGGTGGCTCAGGCGCGCCGTCGGCCGCGTCTACCTGGCCTCAGTCGCTTGGGCGCACGGCCTCCTGCGCCTAGGTGAAGGCGCGACAGCGGGCCGGAGCGCTGAGCGCACCCTGCGGGCGCCAATCAACCCGCAACACGATAGCGGGGACGGGTGGGCGCGACGACATCGCTCGTGAGCGGTCGGCGAGGGTGCCGAGCTGGGATCAGGTGCCGGTCGTGCACCAGGTGTAGCCCTCTCCGCGCGGAGGCCGGATTGGTCACGTTCATAGTGAGGGCAAAGTAGTGCCAAGATATAGAGAATGCGGTTTATGATTGATCACCAAGAGAAATGCCCCGTCGCCAATAGCCTATTGCGGCCGCCGGTTAGTCCTTTCATCGCGAACGTCAACAATGAAGCGGATACCCTGTGGCACGCGCTGCGAGGCGCTCGTGCCGCTCAAGACCTGCTGGGAGCTTTCAGTTGACACACAACGTGCCTGACACAGACACGGTCCCTGTAATGCCTGTCATCGTGGACCTGAATCGACCACTACCGTCCATCCATGCCGAGCTGGCTGATCGCGAACGGCATTATGGCGCCGCCGTCTGCCTGGCGATTCTCGACGGTGACCCACTGGCGAAGGCCCAACTGGATCTCCAGGGTGGATCTCTGTCGCAGGATGAGGTCGCGCAGCAATTGTGGGCGCAGCTGGGGAACGACATCGCTGAGCGTCGCCGAGCGACGGGTTTGGCGGTCCCCGCGTTCCTGCCCACGGCGGGCCTGCCCATCAGCGACCCGGCCGACCTTGAGCACAAGGCCCTGCCTGAGGTCACTGTCGTAGTGGCAACCCGGAATCGACCGCAGACGCTGGTCGCGTGCTTGGAGACCATCTTCGCCGGCAGCCTGATGCCCCAGCGTGTGGTCGTGGTCGACAACGCACCGTCGACGAACGAGACGGCTCAGCTGATCACCGAGATGGCGCGAAGTCAACCGAGACTCCACTATGTTCGCGAAGACATCCCTGGGTTGTCTCGCGCCCACAACGCGGCACTGCCACACCTGAGGACTCCCCTGGTGGCGTTCACCGACGACGATGTGCTGGTCGAGCACCGCTGGCTGGAGCGGATGGTCAAAGCCTTCGGCGACGACGACTCGGTCGCCTGCGTCACCGGCATGATCGCTCCGCGGGAGCTGGAGACGCTCCCGCAGCAGTGGGTCGAAGGAAATGTGATCTACGACAAGGGCCTTCGACGTATGGTGTTCGACTCCGTCGAGCATCGACCGGACGACCCGCTGTTTCCCTATCGCGCCGGAGCGTTCGGCTCTGGTGCCAACATGGGTTTTCGAACCGCGTACCTGGTGGACCGGGGCGGCTTCGACAACGCGCTTGGGGCGGGCACCATCGCCATGGGCGGGGACGATCTGGCCGCCTTCTACGACGTGGTGAAGAGCGGTCATCGTCTGGTGTACGAACCAGCATCCATCGTCCTCCACCAACACCATCGCGACTATGCCGCGCTGAAGCGCCAGACCTACGGCTACGGCGCCGGTCTCGGGGCCCATCTCACCCGCTGCCTGCTGGATGACCCGCGGATGATTCTGGTGCTGCTGCGCAACGCGCCCAAAGCCTTGGGCCGAGCGGCGAAAGTCATCGCGCCACCGACGGCAGCAGGACTGCCGCCGTATCCCAAGGAGTTGAGCCTCGCTCAGTGGAAGGGTCTGATGTCGGGGCCGCTGCGTTTCCTTCGCAGTCGCCGTTCTGCTGTTCGGCAGCACAGGTCGACATGAGCACGCCCGTTTCCTGCGCCGATGCGGTCCAAGGGATGCTTCCGAAGTGACAGCTGTGCTGATCCGCGCGCTCAAGCCTGCCAAGGCCGATGACTCGGACCTAGGGAACGAGGCAGCCAAGAGCCAGGTGTGTCGAGTAGTCCTGGGAGAGTTGAGCCTGCTCGGTCTCCTGGCCGGACTCGTCGGCTTTGAGCTGGGAGTCGACTGGCTTCGTACATTCGGCTTCTTGACCTTCGTTCTGTTCGGCGTGGGGTCTGCTCCATGGCAGCTGAACCCGCGGCTCGAGACCTACGAACGGCTGACGCTCACCGTCATCACCGGATTCGGTGTGATGACCGTCGTCGCCCAGATCATGATGAGCGCCGACGTCTGGCGACCGTATCTGGCGTTCGGGATCATCGTGGCAATCACTCTTCCCCTGCACCTGGTGGGCCTGCTGAGGGCGTTGAACGAGTTGGGTGTGCAGCAGGCGCGAACGGCCAACTCGGCCGAGCCGATTTCTTGGGATGACCAACCCGCGACCCCCGGCGCCCAGGCGTCCACCGACCTGACGCCGATGCCGTCCATGGCCGCTGCTCGGGCCACGGTGTTGGACGGTCTCTTCGCAACGTTGCCGGCCACACTGGGTGCAGTGCTGTGCCTGGTGGCTGCGCTGACGCATCAGCACCTGGCTCCGGGCTTCTACGGCTACCTCCCCCACATCGGTCCCCTCTGGTACCTGGGGCTGGCGCTGGTACTCGTCGGCATCGCCCTCGGCGGTCGCAGTGAGCACAGCCGGGCCATTCCCGTCGTGCTGGTGGTGCTGGTGCTCACCCTTACTCCGGCGATCGTCTACGACGGGCCGCGGGCGCAGACCGCGGCGCGCCATATCGCCTTCATCGAGCAGATCCAGTCCGTCCACGAGCTGACCTCCTCGGTTCCGATCTACAACGCCTTTGCCGGGTTCTTCGCAGCGATGGCCTTTGTCTGTGACGTCTTGGGAGTCACCGACCTCGTGCGGGTCGCGGCCTTCTGGCCGCCGATCGTGGGCGTTTTCCGCGTCCTGGTCCTGAGATACCTGGTGGGGCAATTCCTGCCGAGAGCCGATCAGTGCTGGATCGCGGTGGCGCTGGCCGTGCTCGCCGACTCCATTGGTGCGGACTACTTCTCGCCCCAAGCCGTCGGTTTCATCATCGGCATGGCCGCCTTTGGTGTGGCGTTGTCGACCAGCACGAACCTGCTGAAGGTGCCGGTGCTGCTGCTCGCCGGCGCGACTCTGGCAATCTCTCACCAGCTGAGCCCTTACGTCGTCAGCGGCGTCTTGGTCGTGCTGGTCGTGTTCCGCCAGATCCGCCCGTGGTGGACGCCGCTGCTGGTGCTGGGACCGTCTCTGCTGTGGGCCGCCACACACTTCTGGACGGTTCGGCAGTTCGTGTCCTTTGGTGATCTCGGGCAACTCAGCAACTTCCGGCCGCCCAAGACGGTGGGTTCACCAGGGCTGGAGCGAGTGCCGGTCGTGCTGGAGAGCTCGCTCTCGTTGGCCATCGGCGGCTTGATCGTCGGCATTCTGGCGTTGGTCACGTTCTTCCGTAACCGTAAGCAACTCCGAGCGTGGGGGATAGCGGCCTCTGCCAGCGTCGGGCTGGTCCTGGTGGCGGTCAACCCCTATGGGCAGGAAGGCATCTTTCGAGCGATCCTGTTCGCGCTGCCGTGGCTGGCGATCCTGGCCAGCGCTGTCTTCGTCCGAGGGCTGCCCACCCGCGCTCAGCCCCGCTCCAGCCGTGTCTGGCGGTCCCGAGCGGGGGTCTTTCTCACCTCCGTATGCCTGGCGGCCACCTTCTTGGTGTCTTCGAGTGGTCTGGATGGGCTCAACGTCATCAGACCTTCCGACTACGCGGCTCTTCAGAAATACCGTCAGCAGGGCGGACCGAATTCGCCCGATACCTATTTCATGCTCATGCTTACTTCGAGGGACATGCCCACTACTCCGGACTTTCGTGATGACAACCACATCGTCTGGGGAAGGGACGACGTCGATGCGCCCGTTCGCCAGGAGAAGAACTTCAACGCCGAGCGCCAGATGAGGCTGCTCACTGACCGATTCGTCACCTATACCACTGAGTCGTCGCCTGACGAGGTGGAGGAGACCCATCTCTATGCCATGTGGTCGCCGGTGGGCGCTCGATACGCCCAGGCTTACGCGCTTCAGTCGTTGGAACAGTCCGAGGCCCTGCGCGATGCGTTTCTGAAGGCACCGTACTGGTCGGTGGAACTTGCCAGCGACGGTTCGTATCTCTTCACCTTCCGCCGCGACCAGTACACGGCTGACCGCACGTGACCAGCCCGGTGGACAAGACCGGCGCCAGCGACGACCAGGAGGTCTCGAGCCGGGTCGAGGACGCGACCGCCGGCGCCCTCGGAGGCCTGTTCGGACGCGATTCGCTGTTCATGATGCTCTGGGCGGTCCAGCTGGTGGCTGCCGCTCTCGTCACGCCGGTGATGACGCGTCTCCTGGACGCGCCCAACTTCGGCGAGGTGACGGCGGCGAACGCCGTGATGCAGGTGCTGTTCGTGCTGGCCGGTTTCGGGCTTCACCAAGCCATCCAGAAGCAGTACGCCGAGGGCGGCCCGGTCGAGCCGGCGAAGATCCTCACGGCCGCCATCGTCGGGGCCCTGGCGCTCACGATCCTGCTCGATCTCACCGGCCCGGTGTGGGCCGAGTGGGTCGGGTTCTCCGGATACACCGATCCGGTTCGGATCGCTGTGCTGTGGGCAGGCACCTCGGCGGTGACCAACACGGCCATCGCCCTGCTTCGCAGCCAGGACAGGCTGCTGGCCTTCAGCACCGTCAGCCTGCTCCAGTCCGTCGTGGCGGAGGTGACCAGCCTGGTGCTGGTGGTGGTTCTTGAGGCCACAGCGACGGTGTTCCTGCTGGGGCAGCTGATCCTTCAGGTGATCGCCACCGTGGTCGCGCTGTTCCTCGTACGGCCTGCCATGCCGCGAGCTCGCGACCGAGCCATGTTGAAGAGGGCCTTGGCCTTCGGCTTGCCGCTGGTTCCCGCTGCACTCTGTACGTTCCTGCTGAACACCTCTGACCGGCTGATTATCCAGTCCGAGCTGGGCTCAGCCGAGGTGGGGCGCTATCAGGTGGCCTACAACGTCGGCGCTCTCCCCATGCTGATGCTGGGGCTGCTCAACCTGAACTGGATGCCACGGATCTTCGCACTCCGGGAAGCTGACGAGCGCGACGCGGTGATCTCGGCCAGCCGCGACCTCTTGTACATGCTGCTGATCCCGGCGGTCATCGGGCTGGCTGTGGGCGCTCCGCTGATCTTGCGCATCTGGGCGCCACCGGAGTACCGGCCGGACACCCTTCAGCTGGTCAACGCCCTCGTTCTGGTCAGCGCCATCCCCTATGCTGCTGGGCTGGCGGCCACCCGGAGCTTGATGGCGGTGGGCAGCACGACCTATATCGCGATCGCGCAGGCGGCGGCGGCGGCGGCCAACGTGGGGCTCAACCTGCTGCTCATCCCGCGCTGGGGGCTGGAGGGCTCAGCGGTGTCCACGCTGATCGCCTTGTCCGTGTTGCACCTGATGCTCCTCGCTCGGGCCAACAGCCTGGTCTCGGTCCGAGGGCCCCGCCCTGGACTGCTGGTCGCTCTCACTGCAACCGCGGGCATCACGATCGCCATCGCGTGGGTTCCCTTTGATAGTGTCACGCTCCTGCGGGTGGCCCTCGTGCTGGTGACCATCGCCTGGTTCGCCTACGTCTTCTTCACACTCGCCAAGCCGCCGTCCGAAGGTCCCGCGAAGCAGGGGCTTCAGCGTTACCTGCCGCGCCGGTCCCCCAAGGGAGACTCGAATGAATGACCTCGCTGTTGTGCTGCTGGCCCATGCCGACGGCCGTCAGCTGCAGCGACTGGTTTCGAGCTTGGACGGGTTGCCGATCTTCCTGCACTGCGACGTCAAGACGGAGCCCGGCCAGTACGCACTCATGGCCGACCTTTCCGAGCGGGTCACCATGCTGCCCAGAACCGACGCGCGCCTGTCCAGCTGGTCGCTGGTGACCGCGGAGCTGCTCGGGTTGCGGGCTGCGTTGAGCAGCACGCAGGCTGCGCATGTGGCGGTGATGAGCGGGGCGTGCTACCCCTTGATGACGGTGCCGGATCTGTTGGAGTCGCTCCGACCCTGGCAGGGCCATTCCTACTTCTTCAACCGGCCGTTGCCCTACTCGTTCTGGAACACCAAACGGCGACACGACGGTGGCGAGTGGAGGATGCGTTACCCCGTCCTCACTCGACGCGGCAACGTGGTGATGCTGCACACCCTTCCCGTGCACTGGCCCTTCAAGAGAGACATCCCTGAGGGGCTCGAGTTGCGAGCTTCTTCACAGTGGAAGATCTACAGCCGCGAGCACGTCGAGCTGCTCTTGCGCGTGGCCGACTCCCGGCCGGACCTGATGCGCTTCTGGCGTTCGACCTTCGTTCCCGACGAGAGCTTCGCGGCCTCGATCCTGAGCAGTCCCGCGCTGGTGGGTTCTGCTGCGCTGAGACCGTGCCTCGCCAACCCCTGGCATTACGAGTGGGAGCCGGAGGGTGATCATCCCCGCTGGCTGGAGGACGCCGACTTCGACCTGCTGGAGGAGCTGCGTTTTTCACCCGATCTCGGACCGGAGGCAGCGTTCCTCGAAAACGAGTCGCAGGAGCCCAAGCACCGGAAGCTGTTCGCGCGCAAGTTCTCCAGCACCCGCGGTTCAGCGCTTCTCGACCGCATCGACACCGAGCTCCGGCAGTGAGCGCTCGCCTCAGGTGAGCTCGTGCCCGACCAGGCGGCTGAGGTAGCGAGCCGAGCGCCATCCGGGCTGCAGCACACGTTTGACCTGAGAGTTGAGTGGAGTCCGATCGGCGCTGACCATCTCGACGATCCGCTGCGGTGACACGTCGTCGGTGATGTGCAGTCGTGGCAGCGCGAAGACGTCGTCACTGGGTCTGGCGATCCGGCGGCCGACGATACACGCGTTGCCATAGCCGGCGGCTGCCACCTCTCGACGTACCGTCGTGCTCGAATACCCGTGTGGATAGCAGAAGGACGTCACCGGTGTACCCAGGGCATCCTCGAGCTGCGACTTGCTGGTCAGCACCTCATCGGCGACGACAGCCCTTGGCCGCACGTCCATTGGACGATGGTGATGGGCGTGGCTGCCGACCTCGACGACCTCCCTCGGCAGGCTGGCGATCTCGGCCCAAGTGAGCAATCGCCCCGCCTCAGCAATGAGCCGGTGGGTGCCGACGTGGTCGGTCGGGATGTATAGCGTTGCTCGTGCCCCCAATTCACCCAAGCAGTCCGCGGCGCTCAAGAAGTCCGCATAGCCGTCGTCGAATGTCACGGCGACCACTCGGTCCCGGACTCCGTCGCCACGAAGCGCCTCCGTCAGGCCGACGAGGTGCCAGCCCTCGTGCTGAAGAGCTTGGAGCTGCTGCCGCAGTGAAGGCAGCCTGACTTGCATGTCTGTGCAAGCGTCGCTCGTGTGGGGAACCGAGTGGTACATCAGGATCGGCAGCCGAGCCGGGCGTGAGGTCACGAGGCCAGCTCCTCAACTGTGCTCAACGAGGTGACGATGCTTCGGCGGTGCAGCCACCTCACCGCGACATCATGGCGCCCGCCTCGGCGGGTTCCCTCCTCCGGTTCGCCCGAGCTCTGCCCCGCCCTACGGCAAGATCCTTGCCGCGGACCACCACATAGGCCAACGCGGCGGCATGCACTCCGGCCACCAACATCATTGCCCTCTGCGGTTGCCTCTCCTTGAGCGAGAGCTGAATCCCCCGA
Organism: Propionibacteriaceae bacterium; assembly: GCA_035634295.1. GTDB lineage: Bacteria > Actinomycetota > Actinomycetes > Propionibacteriales > Propionibacteriaceae > Microlunatus. The sequence goes on from DASQDG010000077.1 coordinate 195,142, forward strand.
GGCGCGACCTTGGTCACGAAGTCGCGCTCGGGCGCCAATGCCTGCCGGCCGGCCCCGGCGAGCCTGGCCTTGGCCTTGCCCTCCTGGTAGCACCGCCGTATCAGGTAGGCCCGCGACATACGTTCCAGCCCTACCCGGTGCCGGATGACGGCATCTGGGACGTGAGCAAAGCGAGCGCTGCTGTCGAGGGCGGCAACTCGGCGACAGTAGTCGGCTTCCTCGCCGCCGGACGCGTTGTTGCCGACGCGCCCCATCTCTGCGTCGAAGCCGCCCACGCGTCGGAAGACGTCGGCGTCCAAGAGCGCACATCCGCCGAACATGTTGCGCACCAAGGTCCTGCTCGTTGGCAGGCCGCGGTGCGAGCAGCCAACCGTCCAGAGGAGCTCGTGCGGCAGCCAGGCGGGCATTTCGCCGTCGAAGTCGGGCTGGGACCAGCCGCCTGCGCCGGCCGCGGAGAGGTCCAGGCACGCCTGGTACAGGAGTTCGAGCCAGCGAGGTTCGGCCACGGCGTCGTCATCGAGAAAGGCGATCCACCGGGTGACGGTTTTGGCCGCGCCGGCGTTCCGGGCAGCTGACAGACCTTGGTTTTCTTCCAGCGCGACTACGAGCTCAGGCCCACCCCGCTCGTGCAAGGCCCGGGCGACGTCGTCGCAGCCGTCGACGACCACCACGACCTGGCTCGGCCGGAGAGTCTGCTGCTGAAGCGATTCCAAACACGCCATCAGTTGGCTCCACCGAGCCATCTGATACGTGCACACCACTACGGCAATGTCCGCTGTAGGACTTGCTGACGCCATTCCTGATTCCTCCACCTTGTGAGAGTCGACGGCACGCGACGACTCCAGAACTCACCACGCCCCCCAGCGCGACAACCGCTCACCTGCCCTGCGGGCATCACACAATGCTAAAGGTTGGAACGGCACACTGTTGACTTGGGCTGAAATTTAGTTACGCAGCGGAGCCGACACCGGTGACATGGCGTCGAAGGGACCACACAGGCGAGGGACCGTAGCTTGTGTCGGCACCAACCCTGCTGTTCGCAAGACTGTGCACAATTGTGGGCGCAAGCCGTGAACGCGCGGACTGCTCTAAGATGATCTGCGACTGGCCTAATCATGATTACCGCGATGGTTTACTGGGCCAATGGTCGACACACAGGCGCGAATTCCGTGGGAGACATGACAACCGTTCCAATTCTGCTGTACCACAGCATAGGTAGCGACACGACGGGCCCGCTGGGTCCCTATTCCTCCACGGTGTCGGACTTCCGCGACCAGATGGCCTGGGTGCGCGATGAGGGCTACGACTGCCTGACGGTGCGGCAGTACAGCGCAATGCTGGCCGGGGACAGTCCCCTCCCAGCACGTCCACTTCTGATCACGTTTGACGACGGGCTAGCGGACTTCCTGACCAACGCCATGCCGGTGCTGTCGTCGTTCGGACTCCCCTGCACTCACTTCATCACCACCTCCGGGACGTGGCGGTCGAGACCGCGTGCGCTCGGCGGCCGACCGACCATGTCCTGGGCTGACGTGGCCTCGTTGCCTGGGCTGGGCGTCGAGGTGGGGGGTCACAGTCACGAGCATCTGCAGCTCGACTTGTTGTCGGCGGCGGCGGTCACCTCGCAGCTGCAGACCTGCAAGGACGTGTTGGAGCAGGCAACGCAAGGCGACGTGACCGCTTTCGCTTACCCGCACGGTTATAACAGGGCCGCGACCCGACGACTGGTCGAGCGGGCCGGTTTCACTTCGGCCTGTGCGGTCAAGAACGAGCTGAGTCATGCCGACGATGACAGGTGGGCCCTGGGTCGGGTCATGATCACCTCCGAGCAGTCGGTGCCGTTCTTGCGCGAGGCGGTGGGCCAGTCGACGCTGCACCTGTCCAGAAGGCGAGAGCGGTTGCGAAGCTCAGTCTGGCGGGGCGTGCGCATGGCCCGAACCCGCGGTCGCCCCTTGGTTCACGTGACAGACCTCTAGGTTCGAGGACCCGTTCGGAGCGGTCGGTGGCGGAAGTGGTGTACTCATGGTGTTTCGGATCGGTTGAAAGGTAACAACAGCAGATGCACGTGCACGTCTTGCGACCTCAGGAGCTAGGGCCGGCGGAGGTTGAGCGTTGGGGAGAGCTGCAGCAGCAGAGCCTGACGTTGCAGAACCCGTTTCTCTCGGCAGAGTTCGCGATGGTGGTCGGCCGGTCACGTCCACGGGCCCGGGTTGCTGTCGTCTCCGACGACGCGCACCAGCTGGCTGGCTTCTTCGCCTTCGAGGCTGACCGCTTCGGATTCGCTCATCCGATCGGAGCGGGCATCAGTGACAGTCAAGGGTTCGTGCACGACGCAAACCTTGACTGGAGCTGGAGCGAGTTGCTCCGGGCCGCCAAGCTCCGACTGTGCACCTTTGACCACCTGATCGTGGACAATCTCCAATCGCGTCAAGGGTGGACCGTGCGGACTTCGCCAATCGTCGATCTGACGGGCGGCTACGAGAAGTACATCGCCGAGGCTCACATTCGCTCGAAGAAGACTCTGAAGAACCTGCGTTACCAAGAGCGACGGCTGGCCAACGACTTCGATGAGGTTCGGTTCCACTTCGGAACACCCGACAGCCGACTGGTGAGTCGGGTGCTGGCGCTCAAGTCGGTTCAATACCGCAACAACGGCTTCCCCGATCTCATGGGACGCGCAGACGTGATGCGCATCGTGGACGACCTCGCGCACACTGACACGCCAACGTTGATGCCCGCTTTTGCAGCACTATCTGTGAACGGCAAGCTTATCGCTGGGGATTTCAGTCTTCGTTCCAAGTCGGTGATGGCTGGTTGGATCGCCGCTCACGATGTCGATTACGCCAAATACTCCCCCGGATTCGTTCGGACGATGCGCACGATTCGCGCTTGCTCTGAGGTTGGACTCGCCTATCTTGACATGGGAAAAGGTGACGAGGAATACAAGCGCCCCCTCACCAATGGTTTCCTAGAGGTCGCCGAGGGGGCTGTGCTGCAGCGCAGTGTCCTGGCTAGGGCATATAAAGCCTCAGCTGCACCCAAGACTCACCTCTACAACTACATCTTGAGCCATCAGGAGTTACGTTCGGTCGTCAGACGCAGCCGACGTCAGATTGGTCGTCGCCGAGTAGCCCTTGGAGCCAAGATTCGGGGCCGCGACACCGAATGATGGGGCACATTGTGGCGCATAGCGCTGAATGTGCTCTGATCATTCTGCTGCGCTTTTTGAGCTACCCGCCTGCGCTATGGACCTGAACCACTCGTTGTGTGACACGGATGTGTCGTGACCTGTTTCGCGCTAAGATGAGCGAAAGCTACGGCGGCAGTCAGTAGACATCGCGTGCTGCTGTCACAGATGACGACGCGGCCTTCGCGTCCACGCGGCCAGTCGGGAGATGGCATCCGCTCGGGGAACCTTCACTTCCTTTGGCGGCCACATGACCACATCCAGAACTCTCTTCGCCAGTGCGAGCGTATTCGCTCTGATCTCTGCCCCGCTCACGGTGACAACTGCACACGCAGACATCACCGCGACGAGTACGTGTGTCGATGGTGGCGGTGTGCGCTGGTCGGGCAAGGCGATCTGGGGGCGCGACTACACAGCGTCCGACGGCACGACTCGCAAGGCCATGAACTATGCCGGCTGGACCACCAGCGGGTGGGGCACCGTGCCGACCGACTCGATAGTCAAGACCTACGACGGTCGTGGCAGTTTGGTCCAAACGCTCACCAGGACCGACAGGTCGGCGAGATACGACAACAATGCGACGTATCACTTCCGGAACCCCGTCAACGTCGCTACCGCCCCAGGGAAGGCAAAGGTGACCATAACGGTGGGGAGAGACAATGACGGCCGGAGCAACTGCACCATGACCTTCGTCCAACCTGGAGCTTCGCAAGTGCGGCCGGGTGCTGCTAGACCGGTCGGCGTTCCCGGCGACTGGACCCCCAGCTTCAGTGACGAGTTCAACGGAACTGCGCTCGACACCTCGAAGTGGGTGGCACTGGAGGGCTACAACACCAATGGCGTGACGACGCGCGCGAAGAATGTGAGCGTGTCCGGAGGCAATCTCGTGCTGACACTCGAGTCGTCCAGCTCGGGTGCCGAAGTTGACTCCGCACCCTACGACGGAGCAGGAGCGAACGGTTACCTGCTCCCGGTCGGTGGTTATGCCGAGGCTCGGATTAACTTCCCAGGAAGAGGCAGCACGATCTACAACTGGCCTGCATGGTGGGCCTCCGGCCCCAACTGGCCGGCAGCCGGCGAGCACGATATCGCCGAAGGGCTTGGCAACCTTACGGTGAACTACCATTCACCGTCGGGCGCTCACAATCAAGGCACCGTCCCCGGCACGTGGTCCAACAGCTTTCACACATACGGTCTGCACCGCAAAGCCACCTCCGCCGACGTGTATTGGGACGGCAGGCTGGTCAAGTCTTATCGGACAGACGACAACGGCGGCCCGCAGGCTCTCTTGCTCAACGTGGGCAGGGGGAGGAACGCGGCCTACGGGGCGGCTTCCCAGGTGAAAGTCGACTACGTGCGAGCCTGGCGCTGAACGACCGCCGAGGGAACGGCAGGGCCCGCCGTTGATGTGGTTCTCGGCCCAGGGTTGAGAACCACATCGGTGACCACGCACCCCCGGAGCGCCCCCCAGGTTGGTTGGGCGCGTCGGCCCCTACTTCCAGACCCGGATGTAGTCGACCTTCAGCGTTTGCGGCACAGTCGGCTTGGACCCCGTGACGGCCAGGTTCGCGATCAGGAAGTGGGGGTCCTTCGGCACTGCCTTGGTCCGGCTGCCCACCTTGACGCCGTCGTAGTAGAACTCCAGGAGATTCGGCTGCCAGTTAACGCCGAAGGTGTGCCATCCACCGGTGGCCGGGGGCATGGCCTGGCGCCACCGAGACGGAACGCTGGAAGCCTTCTGCTTGTAGCCATCCCAGTGGTAGGTCCACCCGACACTGTGATCAAGGCATTCCATCACGTCGATCTCGCTGACCGTGGCGTCGTAGCCATTGATCCAGAAGGCGGCCCAGTTGGGCCCGCAAGAACCGATCGGGCCCTTGGTCTTGTCCTTGTTGGGAGGCAGGTACATCCGTGCTTCGGTGAAGCCATACGTGAACTCATAGTCATGACTGCTCTCCACCAGCCCTGATGCATAAGCGTAGGTAGTGCCGTCCTGCAGCCGACATGATCTCCGGCTCGCCGTCAGGTTCAACGCCCCTCCGGAGACGGTGACCTGCCGGGGGTCGTAGCACGAGCGCTCGGCGGTGTTGACCGGCGGGGTGATGCCCGAGTCGACGTTGCTTCGCCAGTTGGGTCTCCACTTGTCCAAGTCGAGGCGGTTGCCAGTGAACTCGTCGCTGAAGTGCAGTTTCCACTTGCCGGCTGCGCCTCGCGGTGTGGGCGAAAACTCGGCTTTCGCGACCTCGTTGAGCAGTCCCTCCCGGGACTTGCTCGCCCGATCCCCCTCGACGAAGGTGATATGGGCCATGGCAGTGAGCAGCATCACGGCCAGGCCTACGACCGAGATGCGTGCCAACGTGACAAACCTTGATTTCAGCGAAGATCCTTTAAGGGCAGACGGTGACGTGGGTGCACTCATGCTTGCCCCCAGCCCGCGTCCTCTGCGATGTTGCGGTAAATGGCGCAGGTGTCATTCGCGCATGATGGGTGAGCCATTGCACACCTTCCCCGAGTCTCAGCGAACTGTTGGCAGTCGCCCACGAGGCGCCACGAGGACACGTAGCGGCCCGACGAACCAACAGTTTTCAACTATACCGGCCGTTACTTGTGACCGTAAACGCCAGCAGGCGGGGCCGCTGGCCCTCTGCTTCGCCGGCTACCACAGAGGCTCGTGCCCGCTTGACGAGCACGGCCTCTTCGCCTTGGGCCTGATGCTGTGTCACGTCGTGACGGCTTATACCCAGCTCACCTGCGCCCGAGCCAGGACACCAGCGGCGAGCAACGAGGTCATCTCCGACCGACCGGGCTTGGCTCAGGCCGCAGAGCTTCGGGACGGCGCGTGGTCGAGCTCCATCGCCTCCAGTGTCATCTCGTCGGCCAGCGACAGACTCCTCTTGGGGTGAGCGGTGATTTCGACAAGGTCGGTCCGCGGTTGCAGGTCACGGCCCCGCGTGAGTGCATCGGTGCTGTCTCTCCGAGCCCGGCGCATCCTCTTGTACTCGGCCAAGATGGTGCGAAGCACCCGAGCCCCATCCCGGAACGTGCGCAGCTTGCTCTCCCCATGGATGCGCGACAACTCCACGCTGGGTACCTCATCGATCAAGGCCTGTGCGGCGGCTAATCGACAATTGATGATGGTCTCGATCTCGAAGCCATCACCCCACAGGAGGTCCTGCTGGGGCGACTCGGCGTGGATGTCCGGCAGGTCAAGAACAGGGACCATGTCTCGCCAGAAAGCGTTGTACCCGTAGCACAAGTCGCTGAACTTGGTCCGAAACACCCTGTTGGCGACGAAGTTGAGGCCGCTGTTGCCCAGGTTGCGAAGGTGAGTGATGTCTTCGCTGCCTCCGCCGGCCTTGTACCGAGAACCCTTGGCGAAGTCGGCCCCGTCAACTAACGCCTGCACGAAGGCAGGAATCTCGTCGGGATCAGCGGATCCGTCGGCGTCGAACATGACGATCACGTCGCCTGAAGCGGCCAGAAAGCCGCACGCCAGTGCGTTGCCCTTGCCACGCCTGGTCTGTCGGACCACTCGGATGTGAGGCATGACCTCTCGAGCAACTGCCACGGATCCATCGGCCGAGTCCCCGTCGACCAAAATAACCTCGTGGACAGGTGGAAGCTGCGGCAGAACCTCACGAAGGTTGGCTGCCTCGTTTCGTGCGGGCACAACGACTGTAACGGTTGGTGAACTGCGTCTCATCTCTCCCCCGAAGAGTTGATGGGAGGCGCAACAACAACGACTTACCTGCCCCCCCGGCTCCTAAGAGGCTACCAGCCGTCTGGCGGCCTTGCGGCCAGAAGCCTATCTTCGCGGCTGTGAGGGCCGACCGCTGGGCCCGAGTGGGCCAAGCCGTCAGGGTCCGAGACGTCGGGCCGAAGGGCGGATCAGCCGCATCGGCCATAACCGCAAGCGTTGACGGCGACTGTGAGGCGGTGTCCTGCGGCCGCCGGACAAGGCCCTCCTTGCGGATGGCCGGCCGCTTCTTGATGCGTTCGTTACCTAGCATCCTCTCCACTTCGCCGACGCGAAAGGGCATGATTTTTGTGTGGGCCCACAGACCTGCGGCTGCGGTCATAGTCGCGAGATGCACACGCACTTCCGGCGCGGATCTGACTGCGGACAGTGCGGGTTGGCGGTGTGCGGGAAGTACAGAGTGAGGCGACCCGTTGCCATTCGATGGGTGGCCTTGCTCGTCGAACATTGAAGGGCAAAGTGACTGCGTTCGACTCGGCG
>DASQDG010000078.1:0-71636 GCA_035634295.1 Propionibacteriaceae bacterium
AGCAGAGCAAGCAGAGCAAGGAAACTCGCTGCGCGGGGCCAGCTGCTCGTGTCAGTTGTCTGACGCTGAGTCGCTTGACTAGGAGTCGGCACCCTTGGATTCGCGAGCATCCGGCTTGGTTGAGCCCGACAGCTCATCAGCGCAACCTGACAATCGGGAGCAGCGACCCTGGAACGAAGAACGCGAGGTTTGGCCAACCCGTTCAGCAGAGCCGTGCGAGCCGTATCATCTGCGCAACGGGCCGATCCGAGCCCACATGGCGAAAGGGCTTTATCGATGGCCGATCCCGTTCCCGCCGGCAGCGACGTCTCCTCCGGAACGTATAAGTGCACCAATTGTGGTTACCGGCTGCAGGTCGGCTCGACCAAACATCTGCCGCCGTGTCCCAGCTGCCATAACGGTCAGTACGAGGCGCTCAGTGGGGGCGACTCAAAGAATGACCCGTACCCGGACGCCAAGAGCTGACCGACCGCTGCCCATCCGGGGCCCGCCGTAGGGACAGCCACGGGCTCGGGCACCGCCCTCAGATGCCTGAACCGTCGTCCACATCTCAGGGGAAACGCTCCAGCCGTCCGTCACCCACCACCGCCGTCGCCCGCGCCCCCGAGGCCGGCACCACCAGCGAGCCAGGCTCTCCTGACCCCGGACCCCTCAGAGCCCCGGGTGACACCACAGCGATTGCAGGTCCACACCGTCACATGCTGGTCCTCGTCCCAGCCGTTGTGCCACTGATGCCGACGAACCAGGCAGATCAGCCTAGGCGACATGACGGACCACCTCCTTAGAGTTCAGACGCTACTCGCGGGAACTGGGGGTGTACACAGGTCCGGCGAAAGCGGACCGCGGCGAGTCAGGCTGCGCTGAGCGCTGCTTGGTGAGCAGCGTGCTCACACCCCTTGATGCGTCGAAGTCATGGTCCCCCAGCTCCCGCGATCTGCTGGCGTGGAGCCCGCCGGCGTCACCTGAGATGGGGTGCCGGATTGGCAGACATGGGGAAGTTGCCCGACGCCCCCGAGGTCCTAGGGCTCTTAGCGTCTTGGTCATCACAAACACCATGCGGAACACCGCAGACAGGAGATGATCATCATGACTACCACCACGATCGACAGGACAGCGGACCAGGCGCTCAAAGCCAAGCACCGGGCGATGTGGGCACTCGGGGACTACCCCGCTGTGGCCACCGAGGTGATCCCAGAGCTGGGGCCGGTGCTCGTCGAGGCGAGCGGCGTACAAGCTGGGGAGCGAGTGCTGGACGTGGCCGCAGGGAGTGGCAATGCTGCGGTGCCGGCAGCGGCAAAGGGCGCCCACGTTATCGCCTCGGACCTGACGCCGGAGCTCTTCAAGGTCGGTCGAGCGTTCGCGGCTCGCCAGGGCGTCGAGGTGACATGGGAGGAGGGAGACGCGGAGGCGCTGCCCTACGAGGACGACGCCTTCGACCGAGTGCTCTCCTGCATCGGCGTGATGTTCGCCCCACACCACCAGCAGGCTGCCGACGAACTGGTCCGGGTGTGTCGGCCGGGTGGCACGATCGGGCTCTTGAACTGGACCCCGGCCGGATTTGCCGGGCAGATGTTCAAGACCATGAAGCCGTACGCCCCGCCGCCCCCGCCTGGCGCCCAGCCCGGCCCACTGTGGGGGACCGAAGATCACGTCCGTGCTCTGCTCGGCGACCGCGTCACCGATGTCGTCAGCTGGCGCCAGTCGCTGACCACGGCCCGCTTCCGGACGCCCGAGGCTTGGCTGGACTACTGGAAGTCGGTGTACGGACCGATGATTGCGATCTACCGCGGGATCGCCGACCAGCCGGACAAGGTAGCGGCCCTGGACAGCGATCTCGTGGCACTGGCCGCACGGTTCGACCACGGCACCGAGGCCACCGTGATGGACTGGGAGTATCTGGTGGTGACGGCCCGCAAGTGCAGCTGACCGCCGGACGCGATCCGCAGAAGCTAGACCAGGAGGCGGCGGGCGAGAGCCGCCGCCTCCCCGCGGGAGTGGACGTCCAGCTTGGTCAAGATCGCCGAGACATGGTGGTCGGCGGTCTTCGGTGAGATAACCAGCCGGGCCGCAATGTCGGCGTTGCTCAGACCGTCCGCCAGCAGCGTAAGCACCTCCTGCTGACGGGCGGTCAGCCCGGCCGGATGGGCCCGGGTTGCGGGCAGCATTCCACGAGGAACGCTGCTCACCCCGTCGGCGCGCAGTCTGGCCCGGACCAGGGCGGCAACGGCGCGGGCGCCGAGCGGGTCGAGCAGCGCCAGCGCCGCCAGCAGCTCGTCGGTCGAGCCGGCGTCCCACAGGGCTAGCGCGCGCTCAAATGGCTGGTCACTCGGCCCGGGTTCGATTGCTTCCGTCGGCGGACCCACCGATGGCAGGCCCGCCGCACCAAGGCGGCGTGACCAGCGTCGCAGCGGCGCGAGTACGGCGTCCTTGCCCGCATAAGAGCGAGTGAACAGCTCGGACACCAGATCCTCGTCGAGGCGAGGGTCCGGCCGACGGGAGATCCAAGCCTGCTCGGCGAGCGCCGCCGCGGCCGGGGCGACCTTTCCTGGGTTGTCCAGCCGGTTCACCAGCCGCCACAGCGAGTCCAGGTGCGGGTTTTCGGGTGGCGCGTCCCGCCTGGCCGCCAGCAGCCCGAGGACGTAATGGGGCCATAGCTGGCTCAGCGGCAGGTCCACGGAGTTCAGCACTTCGCGGGCGTCCTGCTCGGCCTCGGTCCACCGCCCCTGAAGCAGCCGTAACCGTGCGCGCACCCCCAGCTGCCAGGCGGTGCAGATCGGGGTGTCGCGCTCCTCACTGATGCGCAGGGCGTAGGCAACCGACTGCTCGGCGTCGGCGAAACGGCCCTGCTCGACATCGAAGTGGCAGAGGTTGCTCATCGGCGTCGTCGCCAGGTCGTCGACCCGCTCCTGGAGGCCAACTTCGGTTGCGGTGATCAGGTCGGCCCGGCCGCGTACGTCGCCGTCGACCAGCCGAGCGATCCCCCGCCCGATCCACGCTGTGCCGCGAAGAACCACATCGTCGAACAGGTCCGCAGTCCGCTCGGCTCGGTCTGCCGACGCATGCGCCTCCACGGTGTCCCCGCGTTGAGCGGCGAGAAAGGCGAAGTGCGCCAGCGCGAACCCGATGGCCTGCTGGTCGTCCGTGGCAGAAAGGATCTCCAGCGACGCTCTGGCGTGCTCCTCGGCAGCGGCGCGATCGGCCGCATACCAGGCAAAGCCCGACATTGCGCTGTGCGCTACGCCCACCGCGACGGTGTCCCCCAGCTGTTGGCGCAGCCGCAGCGCCCGTTCGCGAGCGGTGATCGCGTCGCTCAGCCGGTCCGTCAGGTAAAGCTCGACGGACACACTCTCCAGCAGGTCACTTTGGGTGGCTGGGTCAAGATCGGCACAGGCCAGTGCCGCCTCGTACAGCGAAACGGCCTCCCGGTGGGCGCCCGAACGGGCGGCGTCGGCTGCGGCGACTGGGGCGTACTGCAGGATTCGCGCGATGTCCCCCGCTGCCGCCGCGTGATGAGCGAGCACGCTGGGATCCCCGTCGATTCGTTCCAAAGCATCGATCATGTCCGCGTGCAGGGCCGGCTCCGAACCGGCCGTGACCGCACCGAGGACTGCCGACCGGGCAATCTCGTGGCGGAATGTCAGGCCGCGGCCGTGGCGTTCGATCAAGCCAGTGGTGGCCAGCACGTCTACCGTCCCTGCTGTGACACCCAGAGCGGCAAGCAGCTCTCCGGTCACGGCTTCGGGGGTGCAGGACAGCAGTTCCAGGACGTGTCGCGCTGACGGGGTCAACTTTGCGGTCCGGGCCAGCACAGCATCCCGCACAGTCTCGGGCAGGCTCGAGTCGGGCTGGGCCAAAATTTGGCTGACGAAATAGGGGTTGCCGGCCGTACGGCGGTAGACGTCGACAGCATCGAGCTCGTGCCCGCTCACCATATCGGCGACGGCCGAGCGGCTGAGAGGGCTCAACTGCAGGCGGCGCGAGTCCGGCGAAGTGACCAGGTCACCGAGAACGGCGCTCAGCGGATGATTGACTGCGAGCGCGTCTCGATAGGACAGCACCAGCAGCAGCGGCAGCGTGGCGATCCGACGCGCCAGGAACCGCACCAGATCAAGGCTTGCCTCATCGGCCCAGTGCAGGTCCTCGACAACCAGCATCCGCGGGCCGGAGCGCAGGGCGTCCAGCACCGCCGAAAAGATCTCGTACGGAGCGACTGCGGCCTGAAGCACGCTGGGCACCGAGGAACCAAGCTCGTCAGCGACGTCGCGCAGCGGGCTCAGCGGGCGCGGGGTGCTTAAGGAGTCACACATGCCCCACAGCACTCGCGCTTGACCGAGCACCTGCTCTCGGAAGGTGCGCAGCAGCACGGTCTTGCCGACTCCTGCCTCGCCGGCGACCAGGACAACGCAGCCATGGCCCTGAAAGGCTTGATGAGCACTCGTCCTCAAGACCTCAAAGGCGTGCTCACGCTCCAGCAGTCGCACAGAAGTGATGGTAGGGGACCTGAGCCGCGTCGACCAGGAAGAATCAGCAGGCAGGGCAGGCAGCTGCCAGGCCCCGGCCCCTAGGCAAGGAGGTCTGAGCCGGGCTCGACTTCATTTCGGCGCATGCACATGATGCAGAGGTGATGAGATGGCGTCATGCGTTTCGCCGCAGTCGTCGCGGCCGCTGCCGCGGCCCTGGACCTGCTGGTGCTCGGCCTGCTCCACGTCGTGTCGCCGGATGTGGATCCAGTCGCGCGCCCCGTGAGTGAGTACGCTCTGGGAGATTTTGGGTGGTTGGCCACGATTCGCACGCTCGCTCAAGGTATCGGGCCGATCGCGCTCGCCGTGGCGCTGCGTCGCGAACGGGTGGGAGCCGTGCTCCTGCTGGTGGTCGGACTATTGAAACTGGCCATGCCGCTGTTCCCAGTCGATGCGCTGGGGAGCCCCGCGACGAGCGCAGGTCAGATGCACAACCTGCTCGGCAACCTCACCTTCTTTCTTTTCCCCGTGGCGGCTCTGGCCTTGTTCCGAGCGTTGAGGCGCAGGGGGAGCCGACTGGCTCCCCCGGTCGCTGTGGCGCTGGCGATCGGGACGGTCGGAGTACTGGTCGCCAACGCCGTCGCGGCGTTCGGCCTAGCTCAACGCGCCTACCTGGCTCTGTGCGCAGTCTGGCTTCTCCTCGCCGCCCTAGCAGTGCTCCGGACCGCCGGGCGAAACCGAGGATCGCTGTTGCCATCGTGAAGGAGCATCGGCGCTGATGGGCCCGACCTGCAGGCGTGTCGAGGACTCCGCACCGCCGGGACCGCCCGAGACCGTGGCGGTCCAGCCCGATGTGTCGGTGGTGATACGCGTCGCTACTTCGCGTCCACGAGATGGGGAGACCTCGACGACTGCTCGACGAGTCTCTTGCGGGACATCAGGGCCACGATTTCGAGAGCGGCGTTCTGTGCGGCTGTCTCCAGCGTCGTGCCGTGCCTTCCTTCAGTCGCAGCAAACTACACGGCGGTTAGTCGCCAAGTCCGAGGGCTGCCAACAAGACGCCGGCCAGCCGAGGACGCCTCGGGCCCCTCATGGGAATTAAAGGGCTGGCAGCCTATCAAGACGCTCTGCGGCTCCGCAGAGCGTGCACCAACGCCGCGACGCCGGCGAACGGCAGCAGCAGCACCCCGAGCGCGGGAGGGAGAAACAGCAAGCCGATCGCAGCGGTTGAGCTCTCGTCGACGGCGATAGTGGTGACCGCCCACACGGTGGCCGCCGTGAACGCGAGGCAGCCGAGAGCCACCACAGGGATCCCTTTCGGGAAGCGGTGCGCAGCCAACCAGATGAGCACCACCAATGCGACGGCCGGCAGAACGCAGAAGCCGAAGATGATCACGCCGGAGAAGGCTTCGCTAACCCGCTCACCGGCCGAGATCCCCGGGGTCCAGGGCTCGGTGTAGTAGGTGGGATCGAAGAAGCCAGCCATGTAGGCCATCACTGCGATGGTGAACACCGCCGAAGCTATCGGAAAGGCGAGCAGCGCCTTCGCCCAGCGGTTCCCCGCAGTGATGCGGTCCAACCCACTCAGCAAAGAGCGACGACGCATGCGCCACCGTCCGCAGGCTCCGGCGCGGGCCTCACCAGGGGGCTCATGGCTGTGAAGGTGCTCCAGTCTCCCCCATAGTCACTGACCCGCGCTTCGGGCCCTCGAAGCCTACAGCGCTTGATCCGCCGTCTCGCGCAATCCGGACCACCGGCCCCGCGGGGACGGCCAGGCGTCGAGATCGTCGAACAGGGAGCCCGGGGACGCGCCACTGCAAGACCCCTTGGCTGCGCAGCGGGACGCTTGCTCCCAGCCGTAGCATTCTGGTATGAGACGCGGGCTGACGGCCCTTCTGTTGGTGGTGACCGTCGTGGCCTGTTCATCGCCGACACCCCAGCCAGTTGTCGTGCCGTCGGAGCACCTTGAGCTTGGACGACGGGCGGTGCACACGGCCACGCCACTGGCTGACGGCTCGGTCCTCGTCGCAGGTGGCTGCGACGTGGACGGCTGTGCGAGCGCGACCGCGTCGGCGGTATTGCTTACCCCGTCCGGGTCCGTGGCAACCAGTCGGCTCCGCCGTGCCCGGGACGCACATACCGCAGTCCGTCTCCATGATGGGCGGGTTCTGGCTGCTGGTGGGTTCGCGGCCGAGGGAGTCCCGCCGCTGAGGAGTACCGAGGTCTACGACCCGACGAGCCGGTCGTGGTCTCCTGGACCCACCCTGGGCTTGGGGCGCGGCGGGCACGCGGCGGCCCCGCTAGCAGGCGGGCGTGTCCTGGTGGCGGGGGGCTGGGTCGAGTCACGTACATACACTGCGTCCACGGAGATCGTTGATCCGCACGCCGGATGGGCGCGACCCGGTCCTGATCTGCCAGAGGGTGTGGACGGGCCGGCGTCGGCATCGCTCCCCGACGGTTCAGTGCTGATCACCGGCGGACAACGGCGACCCGGCGTGGCGTCCCAGCAAGCCGTCGTGGTCTCTCCCGACGGCGGAACTGCCAGACCCGTCGGCCCGCTGCGCCAGGCCCGCTTCAAGCACGTCATGCGTGCACTTCCGGACGGGACGGTGCTCGTCATCGGCGGGACTAGCGACGACGTGGAGCTCCTGAACACCACTGAGATCTTTCACCCCGACACGGCGACGTTCACGCCTGGCCCCCAGCTTGTTCACGGTCGCTACAAGCTTAGCGAGGCTGCCACTGTGCTCCCGGACGGTCGGGTACTGATTGCCGGCGGCGGCCCCGGCCTCGAGGTTATCGATCCCGTTCGTGGCTTGAGCTCCCCCGTCAAGACTGCGTCGCAGGTAGCGTCCTTCTCGACCGTCAGCGTGGTCGAGGACCGGGCCTGGGTTGTCGGCGGATACGACCGCAACATCAGACTCACCGGTCTGACCCTCGAAATCCAGCTGTCCGCGCTCTGATCCCGCCGGCTTGCGCTCAGTCCCAGCAGGGCGTTGAGCCGGTCGGACCGCAGGGCTGATCCCGGGGTAGGCGAAGTCCTCCAACCGCTTCGCCACTCACCGAGCACGAGCCACCTTCGCCCAGGTTTAGCTCATCCGCCGGCCGCCGCCAACCGATCAGAAGCCCGAACCCGATTGCACGGACTTGTACGGCTGCCCCAAGGACAGCACCCCCGTCAGAGGGGAGCACCTGCCCGGCCGCGCGGCGGCAATCCGTCGATGGGCGGTGCTGCCCTAGCCGCGATAGCCGTGGTCCACACGCCACCGCCAGGGCCGCTCGGCCTCGGCTGCCTGGCCGTGGCCATCGGTTGGCTTGGCTGGCGGCAGCGCGCGGGCTCGCGGGACTCGGTGCTTGCCCCTGCCGGTCGTACTGGCCGGCGGCATGGCGTGACCTCGACGCGGCGACCCCTATCATCGGCCGAGTGCACTTTCGGCGACTGGGAGACCTGACCGCCGTCGTGGTTGGCTCGGCTCTTGTGCTTGGACTCGCAGCTTGCAGCAGCCCTGAGTCGTCCCCGCCCGCGACGGCCGACTGGTCCGCCGCGCCGGTTAGCGGGCCGGACGGCCTGGACAGTGTGGCGGTTTCCACGGCGAACGGCTTCGCACTGCACACAGCCTCCGGCGACAAGACCTTCATTACGGGAATGAACCTCGGCAGCACCACACCCACACACCAACCCGGCGAACTGGCGGTCACCGCCGACGACTACCGACGCTGGCTGGCCCAGATGGGCGACCTCGGCATCCGCGCGATCCGGATCTACACGATCCACCCACCGAGCTTCTACAGTGAGCTACTCGCCTACAACCTCTCCCATTCCACGTCCCCGCTGTATCTGGTCCACGGCGTGTATGTCCCCGACGAGACCTACCTCAAGAACGGAACCCTGTACGACCAGGTCACCGACCAGAGCTTCTCCAGCGAGCTGGCCGACGCCTCCAGGGCGGTCCGCGGCCAGCTGGATCGGGCACCTCAGCAGGGACGGTCATCGGGCAGGTGGCGAGCAGACGTCTCACCCTGGCTGATGTCATGGATCATCGGGGTCGAGTGGGACCCGGTCGCGATCAAGCGAACCGACACCCTCAACGCCGGCGCCCCCTCCGTCAAGGGCAGGTACTTCACCAGCGCGAGGGGCGCCAGCCCAAGTGAACGCTGGATCGCCAAGCACATGGACGAGCTGGCCACGTTAGAGGCCGCGCAGAACCAGTCCGTACCGATCGCCTTCGCCAACTGGCCGACGGTTGACCCGCTCACCCATCCGGACGAGCCGCTGGAGTCCGAAGATTTGGTCGGGGTGGACGCCAACCACGTACAGCCGACCAACGCGTGGCCGGGTGGCACTTTCGCCAGCTACCACGCCTACCCCTACTACCCGGACTTCCTCCGTCACGAGAAAGCTCTGGCGCAGACCACGTGGAACGGCCGCCCCGACGCCTACGCCGGCTATCTGCAGGCTCTCAAGGCTCATCATGCACCGATGCCGGTGATGGTGACTGAGGTCGGCGTCCCGTCGTCGCTGGGATCGGCGCACAGCGGGACGAACGGACGCGACCAGGGTGGCCACACCGAGCTGGAGGCTATGCAGATCGACGCGGACCTGATGCGCCTGGTCAAAGACCAGGGCTTGTCGGGCGCCTTCGTGTTCAGCTGGACCGACGAATGGTTCAAGTTGACCTGGAACACCATGGAGCACCAGATTCCCGCCGACAGGCGCCAGCTATGGCACGACCCGCTCACGAACGAGCAGCACTTCGGCGTGATCGCCACCGACCCGAAGAGAGTGCCAGACGCCGCCACCGAGACGAGCCCGGCAACCGGCCCGCTGTCCTATTTGCTCATGGACGCCGATGCCTCGTACGTGCACATCGACGCCACGCTCCGGCAGCCGCAGCCCCGATCGCTCACCCTTGACGTCGACACGCTTCCTGGCGGCGACGCTGACTATCGTGTGGACCTCGACCTTGCCGCAGGGACAGGTCAGGTGTTCGTTCGGCGCGAGCTTGACCCGGTACGGCTGGATGTTCCTGCAAAGGACTACAGCCCGCCGGATGGGGCCTGGCTGCCGTACCGGCTGATCACCAACCGCGCGCTCGTGGTAGGCGAGAAGACCCTAAAGCCCGAGTTTCACAATGTCGGAGCGCTGATTATGGGCACCTGGGAACCGGCCAGTCCCGACTTTAACAGTCTCGCCACCTGGCAGCTGCTGAGACAAGGCGAGCGATCGACGGTACGAATGCGGCTGCCATGGGCCCTGCTTGGCCTGGCCGACCCCTCCAGTCGGACGGCGCTTGGGATCGGGATACCGGCTGAGCCGGTCAAGGTCGACCGTCTTCGGCTGCGCTTCAGCACCGACGGCGCCGCCCTGGACACGGTTTACCGCTGGCCGACCTGGAATCACGCCGGCTACACCGAGAGAGCGAAGGCAGGACAGCACCTGCTGCGAGACGCCTACCATGACTTGGCGCCCTAGCACCCACGCGAGAGGGTAGGATTTATCCACGTCGCCTTCGCGACGACATGCACTACACGCTCGGGGACGCGACAGTAGAGGTAGGCAGTCGTGCCTCGAGCCCAAACAACTCCCCAACGATGACAGCAGGAGTAAGTCAGCCTCCTGTTGCCCTGAGCGCGCTAATCGACCGCGTTCGCCCAACGCTGTTGAGCAAGCTGGTGCAGGTCGAGGATGCTCTGGCGCAACTACTGACGGTGCCGCTATCGGCCGACCAGATTGAGCAGGCGCAGCGCGCGGCTCATCAGCTAGCGGGCTCAGCAGGCACTTTCGGGATGCCACAGGCGACCGTGCTGGCGCGGGAGCTCGAGAGTTTCTTCCGCGCCGGAGCCCCATCCGACTCCGTTACCTTGCTGCCAGCCTTCTCCCAGCTGGAAGAGCTGCGCGGTGTGTTGGAAACAGGCCTCAATCAGCCCGGCCACAGTGCAGCTCCCGAGGCCGGGGCAGTCCCGGACTCCGGCGAAATCCTTATCGCCACGTGTGATTCAGGCCTCGCAGCCCAGCTGATGGCTGCGGCCGGAGCGGTGGGCAGGCTCGCCAAGCATGTCCAGGATCTGCCATCGGCGATCTCCGCACTGCGCGGAGGCTCGTTGGCTGGAGGGCTGATCGACCTGGCCCTGCCCGACCAGGCCGAGGGCTTGGCCCTGCTTCGCGAGCTGCGTCATTCGGACCCAGACTTCAAAGCACTAGTCCTCGGCCGTTCGGGGGTCTTCCTCGACCGCGTCGAGGCTTCCCGGGCCGGAGCCCACTCCTTCATGAACGCCGACCAACCGCCCGAGCGCATCATCCAGCACCTGGTCGACACCATGGAGGTCAGTCGGGAACAGCGGCCCCGCCTGGTGGCGGTGGACGACGACCCGACCATCCTGGCGGCGCTACGGCTGATCTTCGAGGGCGCCGGGATGGCCCTGACCACGATCTCGGACCCGTTCCAGCTGTGGGACGTGTTGAGCGACATCGTCCCGGACCTGGTTCTGCTGGACGTCGACATGCCCGGCGCAACCGGCTTTGAGCTCGCTCGGATGATCCGCACCGACCCCCGCTGGAGCCTGCTTCCGGTGCTGGTGCTGACCGGCAGCATCGGACCAGAACGGGTGGTCGAAGTGTTCGCCGCAGGGGCCGACGACTACGTCTCCAAACCTGTGGTTGAGGTGGAGCTGCTGACCCGGGTTCGGAACAGGCTTGAGCGCGCCCGTACGCAGCAGCGGATGGCTGAGATCGACCCGTTGACGGGTCTGGTCAACCGGACTGTGCTGCACCTCGAGTTTGACCGGCTGAAGACGCTGGCCCTGACACAATCCCAGCCTCTGTCGGTGGCGATGATTGACATGGACGGGTTCAAGGTGTTCAACGCCGTTCACGGATATGCCCTCGGGGACGTCGTGCTGCAACGCCTGGCGCGGCTGCTCTCCACTGCCTTCACCGGCGCCGACGTGGTGTCGCGGTGGGCCGGCCAGGAGTTCGTCGTGGTGATGTACGGCATGACGCGGTCCGACGCGGTCGCCCGCATTGCGACTGTGCTGGAGGACTTCCGCGCGGTGACATTCGCCACCCCCGAGGGGGCGGTGAGCGTGAGCTTCAGCGCAGGCGTCGCCGAACTCGGCGACGACGGGCTGGATCTGCAGCGACTCAGTCAGGCGGCTGCAGGTGCGGTCCGCAAGTCGAAGGCCACCGGTGGCGAGCGGGTCCTTGGGGCGGGGTGGACCGATGAGGACAACTCGCAGGTGGTCGACGTCGTGCTGATTGAGGACGACGAGGTCCTGGCTGAAGTGCTCGTTCATGCGCTGTACACCCGTGGACTGCGGGTGGTCCATCTGACCGACGGCAAGGAGGCACTGGCCCGGTTGACCGGCGCAACCCGGCTGCGGGCGCGCGTGGTCGTGCTTGACGTGGACATCCCCAGCCTGAATGGGTTCGACGTGCTCGGTCAACTCAGAGCGTGCGGAGTGCTGAGTCACCTACGGGTGCTGATGCTGACCGCCCACGCCGGTGAGCAGGAGGTGCTGGCGTCGCTGCGGCAAGGCGCGTTCGACCATATCGCCAAGCCGTTCAGTCTGCCGATCCTGATGCAGCGTATCCGGCGTGCTCTGGACGCCTGAGCATGATGGCCTTGCTGTGGTTCGTGGTCATCGCCGAGGTGTTGGCGGTGGTGGCCTTGTTGGTCGCGCTGTTCGCATCCACGGCAATCCGTTCCGCTCGGAGTCGGCGTCGTGCTGCCATCGAAAGCCGCTGGCACGGCGCACTGCGATTCGGTGTTGACGGATGGTCCGAATCCAACAATGAGCTGAGCAGACTGTCTCCTCGACGACGCGTCACAGCCGTCGCCGCCCTGCTCAGCTCCTTGTCCGGGGAAATGGTGGCGACGGTACTTGGGCCGACCGACCTACCGGAGCTCAGGCGGCACGGCGATATCCGGACGCGCAGCATGTGGTGGTGGCGGCGGCTCCACGGCGTACGGATGTTGATTCAGCTGAACGAGCCGCCACAGGCTTATCGCTTGATGTTGGCAGACCGTCGACCGGAGGTACGCGCCGAAGTGGCGGGCTGGGTCGCCCGGGATCCGGATCTGGAGAGCATCCACCGGCTCATCAGGATTTTGGACACCGACGTCAAGGGCTGCCGGTTCGCGGCTGAGAATGCGCTCCGGCGCATTGGAGCGGCCGCCGTCCCCGCGCTGACGGACTATCTGAGCGGGCCTGCGAAGCGCGCTGCGGTCGCCCTGACCATTGCGTCCGTAGCGGGCACGCCGGCGCTGCTGCCGACCGCCGTCCGCTGGAGCCGGGACTCAGATCCCGCCAGTCGGGCCGCTAGTGCGGCCCTGATGGCCTCCGTCGGCAACGACCAGGCCGGCAAGCGGTTGGTCGAACTGCTCGAGGATCCCGATTCGCGAGTCCGTGCGGCGGCTGCAGCGGGTCTGGGCGAGGTCGCGCTCTGGGCGGCCGCGCCTCAACTGGTCCAGCACCTGCATGACCCCGACTGGTCGGTCCGCCGGTCTGCGGCCGCCGCACTGCGAGGTCTCGGACCGGTGGGTCGACTGTGCCTCCGCCGCGCCCTGGATGATCCTGACCCCCGGGCGGTCGAGATCGCCCGCCACGTCCTCGACCTGCCCGAGTACGCGCTCGTTCTGAAGGCCAGCTGATGGGCTCGTCGTTCCTGGCCGTGACGTCTTGGGGTGTGCTCGTCTTCTTCATCATCTGTAACGGCTTCCAGACCGCTCTGCTCGTGGGGGCGTACAGGGAGATGGTGCGACATCGGCGCATCACCTGGGGCGAGGACACCCACCGCCTGCTGTCATCGGAGGCGACTCCGCGGGTCACGGTCTTGGCGCCGGCGTACAACGAGGAGGTGACTGTTGCGGCCAGTATCCGATCGCTGTTGACGCTGAGCTACCCCGACCTGGAGGTGGTGGTGATCAACGACGGAAGCAAAGACGAGACGCTCAGTGTGCTCATCGCTGAGTTCGATCTCACTCAGGTGTCGCCCAGCCTTCCGACGGCCGTCGACAGCAAGCCGGTCCGCGGTCTCTACCGATCCGCGCGGCACCGCGGGCTCGTGGTCGTCGACAAGATGAACGGTGGCAAGGCCGACTCCTTGAACGCGGGTCTGAACGTGGCCACCGGGGAGCTGATCTGCGCCATCGACGCCGACACGCTGATCGAACCAGCTGCCTTCCTCCGGATCGTGCGACCGTTCCTCACCGAGGAGGCCACGGTCGCGACCGGCGGCACGATCCGCGTCGTCAACGACGCCACCGTCCGCGACGGCCGGGTGACCGGCGTCCGGACGCCCACCAGGGCTTTGCCGGGCATCCAGACTGTCGAGTATCTGAGGTCGTTCCTGTTCGGTCGGCTGGGCTGGAACGCCCTCGGCGGCAACCTCATTGTCTCGGGGGCGTTTGGAATGTTCCGGCGCTCCGCGATGATCGCCAGCGGGGGCTACCGCCACGACACCGTCGGTGAGGACATGGAGCTGGTCGTTCGGCTGCGGCGACTCGGCGTACGGCAACACGGTCCCAGCAAGGTCACCTTTGTGCCGGATTCAGTCGCCTGGACCGAGGTGCCGGAGTCTCTCCGCGTGCTCGGCAGGCAGCGCGAGCGCTGGCAGCGAGGTCTCGCCGACGTGCTGTGGCGGCACCGTGGCATGCTCCTCAATCCGCGGTACGGGCGGATCGGATGGGTGGCCATGCCGTATTTCTGGATTGTCGAGCTGCTCGGGCCGGCCATCGAGGCCCTGGGGCTCTTCGCCATGGCATTCGCACTGACCCAGGGCGCAGTCAACCTGCCGTTCGCCGCGCTGTTCCTGCTGGTCGCCTACGGATGGGGCCTGCTGCTCACGTTGTCCTCCCTCTTGCTGCACCAGGTGACCGCGGAACAGCCGTTCGGTGTCCACGACCTTCCGGCGTTGATCGGCTGGTCGCTGGTGGAGAATCTTGGCTACCGCCAGCTCACTCTCATCTGGCGACTGCGCGGCTGGTGGCGCTACCTGCGGGGTCGGCGCGACTGGGGCACGATGTCACGGGTCGGGTTCAAGCCCTCAGTCTGAGGGTCGTCGCCGGGATCCAGCCGCGGGCGGCTCTCAACCACCGGGCTTGGCCAGCCGTTGCCACCCGACGTATGAAGAGCAGAACTCAAGACTGGTGATGCAGGGGGAGGCTGAACCCGAAGGTGGAACCGACGTCGGGGGTGCTCTCGATGGTCATCGTGCCGCCCTGCCTCTCGACCAATGCACGCGTTATGGCAAGGCCAAGGCCGGTGCCGGGAACGTCGAGCGTTGCCTTGTTCCGGGCCCGGTAGAACTTCGTGAACAGGCGGGATATCTCGTCTGGGGTCAGACCGACACCTGTGTCCTTGACGGATATCCGGGCCCTGCTGTCTTGACTAGCTAAAACAGTGATGTGGCCGCCGTCGGGCGTGTACTTATGCGCATTGGACACCAGGTTGCAGACGATCTGTTCGAGACGATGGCCGTCGACCCAGGCGAGCACCGGATTAGGTGGCAGGTCAAGAGTCACTTGTTGGTGCTTCGCATCCGTCTGGGGCTTGAACGACTCGATGACGCTCTCCAGCACGCCGCGAACATCGACAGCGCTGGGGTGTAGGTCCAGCTGCCCGACCTCGATGCTGGTGATGGCCATCACGTCTTCCACCAGCAGGTTCAGCCGATGTGCACTGGTGACGATTCGCTTAATCGCCTCGCGCTGTGGGTCTGCCAGCTTCCCCATCTGCTCGCCGAGAAGGAGACCGGCGAACCCCTGAATAGCCGTCAACGGCGTCCGAAGCTCGTGCCCGGCCGAAGCCAGCGACACCGTTCTGGCCTGATCAGCCAAGTGGTCTGCCGTTACGTCGGTGTAGACGGCGACAGCACCGGTGATCACGCCGCTCGCATTGAGCAAAGGCATTGCCGAAGCCCTGATCCACGCTTGGGGGGAGTCGTGCCAGTTTTGTTGTCGGTATTCGAACCGCTCGACTCGCTCCCCTGCCAGGGCCCGAGCAAGCGGTAGCTCTTCAGGTAGGAGAGCTCGTCCGCTGTTGGCATCGCGGGGGCCCTCGATGATCCCAGTGGGTGCTTCGCGAGCAGGGTCCTGGTGGAGGCTCCTGGCCATATCGTTGCTCAACAACGTACGACCGGCCGCATCGACGACGACGACACCGCTCGGCATCTGCTCGAGGATCGCTCCCTGTCGGGCCGCCAGCTCGCGGGCCTCCTCACGCGCCTGGACTGTTGCCGTGATGTCGGAGGCCGTGAGCACGAACTCCTCGACGCCCGACGCTGCCGGCAGGGCGCTGACAGTGCAGGTGACGTGCTTAACAGTGGCGCGTCCAGAGGCCCAGGGGAGCTCAGGGGATGTCATCGTCTCGCGGGTACGACTTGCGCGAGCGCAGAGAGTCTGGATCGCTTGCCACGCTTCATCACTCAGCAGTTTCTGCAGCGGAGACCCCTGCACCTCCACCGAGGCGCCTTCCATCAGGTGGAGGAACGGGGCGTTGACCTGCAGGCAGACGAGTTCGGGCGCGGGACCGAGCACGGCGACGCCGACCGGAGAGTGGTCGACCAGCACGCGCACGACCTCTTGCTGGCGCATGAGCTCTGCGCGCTCCCGGGAGCGCGAGCGTAGCTCAGCGTTTGCGTCCACTGCCCGCTCGACCGCGGCCAGGACGTCTTCGTCACGCCACGGCTTACGCAGGTAGCCGACGACATTTGACTGGTTGATCGCGTCAGCGACCGCATCAATGTCAGCGAAACCCGTGATCAGCAAACCCATCACGCGCGGATCATGACGCCGGACAGAGGCGAGTAGCTCGGAGCCTCCCATGTCGGGCATCCGCTGGTCTGTGAGCACGACGGCGACGTCGTTCGCGTCAACCGCCTCGAGTGCCTCTGCCGGAGTTCCTACGCACAGCAAGTCAAACGAACGGCGAAGGAGCCGCTGGAGTGCGCGGACCACCATCGGCTCGTCGTCAACGATCACCACTGTGGGTCTGGCGGCGTTTACCAATGGATCCGCGCCTTCCATAGGCGCAAACGCCATACGGGGTCCTCAATGCAGTTTTTTCCCGAGCCAATGTCTAAATTCAGTGTAGGGCAGATAGGGCCGCTGGGATACATGGCTATCTTCACAACGCCGGCACTCGGGTGGATCGAGGCAAAGTCAAGGTGAATAGTGCGCCCCCGAGCTCGCTTTGCCCAACTGTTAAATCTCCATGCTGGGCGCGCGCCGCCTCACGAGCCAGATGGAGACCGAGGCCGAGACCTCCCGTGGCGCCCTTTGTTGTATAGAACGGCTCAAAGATTCGCTCTCGCATTTCCTCGGGCACGCCCGGACCCGAGTCGTCGACCTCGACCACGGCCCCGTTCTCGCGCTCATACAGCCGCACACGGACTGTCCCTTTGGGCGCGGCAGCGCGGGCGGCGTTGGTGAAGAGGTTGAGCACGGCTTGGTTCACTCGGGCGGGGGCACACTCCAGCGGAGGCATGTCGGCGAGCTCCACCTGCACCCTGACCCCCTCCATCACGGCGGTCCGACCGATCCGCAAGGTCGCGCGCAGAGTCGCCGCCAGGTCAATCGGCTTGCCCTCGGCCTCGTCCACACGCACAAAGGTGCGTAGGTCCAGCACCAGCGTGCGGACTCGCTCCAATCCATCACGGGCGTCCGCGAGGGTGCCCAGGAGGTCGTCGACATAGGCAGCCTCCGGGTCAGCCTCCATCTCGGCGATGAGGTCGAGAGCCCCGGGTGTGGACCCGTTTGAGCGATAGGCCGTCAATAGGCTCAGGGCAAAGTTCGCCAGGCGGTCGGCTTCCTCCACACCGGCCACGGCAAAGGCGAGCGGGTTGTTGACCTCGTGGGCGACTGAAGCCACCAGCAAGCCGAGTGAGCGAAGCTGCTCCCCTTGGACGAGCTCGGCCTGAGCCTGGCGCAAAGCCTCGGACGCCTCCGCCAGCTCGCGGCGCTGTCGCTCGCTCTCGCGCTGGAGCAGAAGAAGCTCCTGCATCAGCTGCCCCGCATCCGCAGCTAACAGGCCGTAGTCGCCCGGAAGCACCGACCCCACGATGAGCACATGGCCGAGGCGAGGTGCTCCACGCAGTCGTACGGTTGCGGGGCCACTAGGCCGGACAATCCCGATCTCCCAAGACGCCGACCCCTGACCTTCGTCCGCAGCCCAGGCAGCCTCGAGGAAGCTTCCTACCTTTGGCCGATCCTCCATCACGACGGCGTCGTCCAAGCGCCGACCGGCTATATCGGCCACTAGGGAGTTGGCCCGGTCGTCGGCCCACACTACGAGCCCGGAGCGATCGCACTCAAGCGCGAACTCCGTGCTCATGCTGGCCACTTCTGCCTCGGTGGGGGCGTGGCGTCGGCCTGCGCTCACGAAACCTCGGACGAGAGGAGGGCTGCGGACTGCTGCACGGCGGCGACAACGTCGGGCTGCGCCACATCCGCGCCGATGAGAGCCGCGAGCCCAGGCGTCGACGCACACGCGGGTCCACCGATGGCAAATCCCATGCCATCACCTACCGCGCTGCGGGCGCGGTCGACCGTCTGACGGAGGGACTCCAGGTTGTAGGTCATGGTGACTGACAGCGCGAGCAGGTCAGGAGGATCCTCCTTGACGACGTCGATCAGTTGGCCGGCCGCGACGTTGGCACCCAGATAGCGGACGGAGAACCCGGCCATCTCATAGAAGTCCGCGACCATCCTGGCGCCGAGGTCGTGGGACTCCCCACCCACGCAGGCCACGACGACGTGCTTGCCATTGGCGGGAGCGCGGGTGATAGCGGGATAAAGGAGGGAGAGCCCTAGCTGCGAGATGCCGGTGGCGATATGCTCCTCCGCCACCGACACCCTATTGTTCTGCCAGAGTCGCCCTATTTC
The DNA here is from genome assembly GCA_035634295.1 of Propionibacteriaceae bacterium. Classification (GTDB taxonomy): domain Bacteria; phylum Actinomycetota; class Actinomycetes; order Propionibacteriales; family Propionibacteriaceae; genus Microlunatus. The sequence goes on from DASQDG010000078.1 coordinate 18,344, forward strand.
GTATTGGGCTGGCTGAATCACTTGCAGGTAAAGGTCGGGAACCGCAAGTCCCGAGCCAATCCCGTCGTCAAGGAGGACGCTTATACCCGTCCTTACATCTCTGTCCAGCTGCGCCGCCAGATAGGGTTCGAGAAGCGCGCGTCCATTCACTCGACCATTGTAAGTCTTTATCGCTCACATTCGAGCGCGTGCAATCTGGCCACTCTGAACGGCAGGATTGGCGATGGACATCGGAACCCCATGCTCCGCGCCGGACGCGCCTGAAGCGCCACTCCACCGGTCCAACGTCTGGGCAGGATCGCGGAAGCGATCATCCTCTGGAGTGCCATGCCGGCGTTGGCCCGGAACTGCTCACGCGGACGACTCGGACCCAACCCTTGGCCACATCCGTACGGCCACGGGCGAAGGCCACCGAAGGCTCCCGGTCATGGTCGAGACACTCGCCGGTGAATCCGTGCAAGACTGTTCCCGCTGTTGAAGGTCTCATGTCGTGGTCAGTGCTGCGTCTTGGAACTCTGGGCGCTGGTACCGGCCAGCTCCTAGCAGCGGTCGAGGGTCGTGACGTGCGACCTCGCAACATCAAGGAGATTCGGCATGGCACAAGGCACGGTTAAGTGGTTCAACGCAGAGAAGGGCTTCGGCTTCATTGAGGTTGACGGCGGTGGGCCGGACGTATTCGTGCACTACAGCGCTATTGCGTCGTCTGGCTTCCGTTCGCTCGACGAGGGCGCGCGCGTTGAGTTCGAGACCACCCAAGGCCCCAAGGGCCCGCAGGCTGACAACGTCCAAACGATCTGATTCCTGGGGCGCCTTCTGCGCCCGGATTGTCGACCTGCGCTGGAGCACCGATTCAGCGCAGGTCGAGGCGCGGCAGCGTTAGGTGCGCGAGCCGGCTCTGGTGATGGCTTCCGAGCCGTCATTTGTTGGCGCCCACAATGGGTCTCGCCGAGCCTTAGCCTGAGTCAACGCCGGGTTAGGCTCCTATGTGCGACGACGGGTCAACGGGCAGGAGCCGCAGATGGGCTTTCACGTGGAGGACGAGATCGCCAGCCAGCCCGACTGTTGGCGACGAGCCTTCGAGCTGGCGACGACCGTTTCGGGGTTGCTCCCCCAGCCCGGGGAGCGGGTGGCGTTCGTTGGATGCGGGACGTCTTGGTTCGTGGCCCAGGTGCTGGCCTCCTGGCGTGAGTCCAGCGGACAAGGAGAGTCCGACGCGGCCGTGGCCTCGGAGCTCCTGCAGCGCCCGTACGACCGAGTGGTGGCCCTGACGCGATCGGGGACCACGACCGAGGTGGTCGAGGTGCTGGGCCGACTTCGGGGAAGGGTGCCCACAGTGGCCGTCACCGCGGACCTCAACACCCCGGTCGTCGATCTCGCTGACCAGGTCGTCGACCTCACCTTCGCCGACGAGCGCTCGGTGGTGCAGACCCGGTTCGCGACGACCACCCTGGCCCTTTTCCGCAGCTGGCTGGGCAGGCCGTCGGACGGGCTGGCGGACCAGGCGGAGGACGCGGTCGACCAACCGCTCGACCCGGCTCGTGCGGCCGCCGAGCAGGTCACCTTCCTGGGCCGCGGGTGGACCATCGGGCTGGCGCACGAGGCGGCGTTGAAGCTGCGCGAGACCTCGGCCAGCTGGGCCGAGTCCTACCCAGCTATGGACTATCGCCACGGGCCGATCTCCATCGCCAGCGAAGGCCGCCTGGTGTGGATGTTCGGTCGAGCGCCGGATGGGCTGGCCGAGCAGGTGCGGGACACCGGCGCACTCTTCGTCGAGTCGCTACTGGACCCGATGGCCGATCTCATCGTGGCCCAGCGCGTGGCCGTGGCACGGGCGAGACGGCTCGGCGTCAACCCCGACGAGCCCCGCCACCTGACCCGCTCCGTTCTCCTGCCCAGCTGATCGTCCGCCGAGGGTGTCCGCTCCGGAGTTCGTGGTCGCGGTTGACCTCGGCGGCAGCCTGACCAAGATCGCAGCCGCCACCCCGGATGGTCGCCTGAGCCGGGTCGAGCGGCTGCCGACCAGACTGGGCGGCACCGATGAGGCCTTATTGCAGTGGCTGGCTGAGCAGATCCGCCGCCTAGCGCACTCCGGTCCCGGCTGCTGCCTGGGCTACGGGGTGGTGGTGCCGGGGATCATCGACGCGACGACCGGCACTGTCCGGGCGGCCCCCAACGTCGGCTGGTACAACGTGCCCGTCGCCGCCCGGTTGTCGGCGCTCACCGGGCTCCCGGGTGCCGTGGGCCACGACGTGCGCTCCGGCGGGCTGGCGGAGTGGCGCCTGGGCGCCGGGGTGGGCGTGGCCAACCTGCTTTTCCTGCCCCTGGGCACCGGCATCGCCGGTGCCATGGTCGTTGACGGAAATCTGCTGGAGGCCGACGGCTACGCGGGCGAGATCGGGCACGTCCGGGTGGGCGCGGCGGAGCAGCTGCCCTGTGCCTGTGGCCAACGGGGTTGTCTCGAGACGGTCACCTCGGCTGCCGGAGTGTCCCGGAGCTACGGTCGCCTGTCCGGCACCAGTGGTCCCTCTCCGCTGCCCGACGCCCAGCAGGTAGCGGAGCGGGCCCGAGCGGGAGAGCCGGCGGCGCGGGCCGCCTACGATGTCGCGGCGGAGGGCCTGGCTGAGGCGCTGCTGGTCTATCTCACCCTGCTCGCACCCGAGGTGGTCATCATCGGGGGAGGGCTGGCCGGGGCGCTGGACCTGTTCCTGCCCCAGATCGACGCCGAGCTGCGCAGCCGGGCGACCCTCCAGAGACTACCGAGGATCGTGCCGGCCACCCTGGGCGCCGACGCGGGCCTGGTCGGGGCCGGGCTCATCGGTCGCGCCGACGCCGCACGACGAGCGGTCACCCGTTGACGGAGTTCGAGAAGGGACTTGACCATGCAAGTTGTCATCGTGGAATCACCGGCCGAGGTGGGCCGGGTCGCCGCCGCCAAGATCGCCATGGTGATCCGTCAGCGGGCCGACGCGGTGATCGGGTTGGCCACCGGGTCCTCACCGCTGGCCATCTATGCCGAGTTGGCCCGTCGGGTCCGCCACGAGGGGCTCGACTGCTCGGCCGTGCGCGCGTTCGCCCTGGATGAATACGTCGGCCTGGCCGCCGACCACCCCGAGAGCTACCGGTCGGTGATCCGACGCGAAGTGGTGGAGCCGCTGGGACTCGACCCCTCGCGCGTGCACGTCCCAGACGGAACAGCCGTCGATGTGGTCGCCGCCTGCGCCGCGTACGAGCAGCGGATCAGCGACGTTGGCCCGGTGGATGTCCAGATATTGGGGATCGGCGCCAACGGCCACATCGGCTTCAACGAGCCGACCTCTTCCTTCGCCTCCCGGACCCGCATCAAGACCTTGACGCCGAAGACCCGCAGCGACAACGCCCGGTTCTTCGCCGCCGCCGACGAGGTGCCCACCCACTGCCTCACGCAGGGGCTGGCGACCATCCTCGACGCGAGACAGCTGGTGCTGGTGGCCCAAAGCGAACGAAAGGCCGGCGCCGTGGCTGACATGGTGGAAGGGCCGCTCACCAGCATGTGCCCAGGCTCCGCGCTGCAGTTGCACGCCGCCGCCACCGTGATCATCGACCAAGCCGCCGCCGGCAAACTCGCCTTGGCTGACTACTACCGCTACGCCTACGACCACCTGCCCGAATGGCAACGCTTCGAGTGAGCGTCCTTGCCGCTCGACCGCTCACGTCGGCGCCGGCGAACGGCTCGTGCTCCTGCTACTTGTTCGTCCCCTGAGACACAGACCCCTGGAGCTGTCGCTGGAAGATCAGGTAGACGAGCAGCACCGGCACCACGGTGATCACCACCGCGGCGAACAGCGCTCCGAAGTCGACCGAATAGCCTGCCTGCGAGGCAAAAGACGCCATCCCCTGGGTCAGCACGTAGTTGTCCTGGTTGGTGTTCAGCGCCACCGGAAGCAAGAACTGGTTCCACAGGCCGACGAAGTTCAAGATCGCCACTGTGGCCAGACCGGGTTTGGCCATCGGCAGCATGATCTGGAAGAACGTACGCCACTCCCCCGCCCCGTCCATCGCGGCCGCTTCGGCGATCGAGCTCGACAGCGACCGGAAGAAGGCGAACAGGAAGAAGACGGTGAACGGAAAAGCGAAGGCGGCGTAGGTCAGGATCAGGCCCGGCAGGGTGTTGAGCAGCCCCATCCCCCGTAGCACGAAGAAGAGCGGCACGATGGCCAGGAAGATTGGAAAGGTGAGCCCGGCGAGCATCAGGTAGTAGAGCGCCCGGCTCCCCGGAAACGTGAACCGGGCCAGCACGTAGGCGCACATCGACCCAAACAGCATGGTCAGGAAGAGTGCCCCGAAGACCACGATCACTGAGTTGAAGAAGAAGCTGCCGATGCCCGCCGTCGTCCAAGCGTTGGCGTAATTGTCGAAGCTGAGCGTCTTCGGCAGCGCGAACGGCGACGCGAAGATTTCCGAGCTGGTCTTGAACGACGACATGATGACCCAAAGCATCGGCACCACCACCAGCAGTGACCAGATCGTCAGCACGGTGTGCGACACCGTGCCGATGATCTTGTCGCCGGCGCTGCTGTGTGGCTTTCGCATCCCGGCTGGACTCGACGGCGCCCCGGTTCCTGGCGGGGTCGAAGCGCTGACGCCACTAACGGTGTGAGTCATTCCCCCACCTCGTTGGTTCCGCCGGTCAGTCGGTTGACCAGGAAGACCAGCCCGGCGTAGATCAGCGTGATCACCGCAAGGACCACCCCCATGGCACAGGCGTAGCCGAACTGCCCCTTGTTGAACGCAGTCGTGAACAGCTGTTGCGACATCACCAGGGTGCTGTTCGACGGACCGCCGCCGGGCTCCAACGCGGCCATGTAGACGAAGGCGTCCAAGGCAAGAATTCCCATGTAGACGAAGCCGGTCTGTACGTTGTCCCGGATGATCGGCACGGTGATCGAGACCACCGTACGGGTGCGGCCGGCCCCGTCGATCCGGGCGGCCTCGAACAGCTCCGCGGGCACCCCCTTGATCGCGGCGATGAACAGCACCATGTAGAAGCCGACCAGGCCCCAGACAATGACGAACATCACCGCGATCATGGCCGTGTTCACGTCGCCGAGCCACGCGAACGCCCGAAACTGCTCCAGCCCGATCCCCGTCAGCAGGCCGTTCAAGATCCCGCTGTTGGGGTCATAGATCTGCGACCAGACCAGCCCGATCACGATGGCCGGAATGACGTACGGGAAGAACGACACCACTCGATAGAGGCTGGAATGTCGCAGCCCCCGCACGTTGCCGTGACTCGCGCCGCCGACGGTCACTAGGGAGGCGAAGATCAAGGCAATGGTCAAGGTGACGACGGGGAGCACGATCGCGAGGACGATGCTGTTTCTCACCGACTTCATGAAGGTCGCGTCGGAGAATAGCTTGGTGTAGTTGGTCAGCCCCACGAACTTCATGTCCGGCGTGAAGCCCGACCAGTTTGTCAATGAGAAGTACGCCGCCTGTACGAAGGGCGAGACCACGAACGCGATGTAGCCCACCACCGGCACGACGAGGAAGACCGTGAAGAAGCTGATCTTGTCGAAGGTGAGGTTGCGTCGCCGCCACCGCTGCGACAGAACGAACCGTGTCCGCCCCGGCGCTGGGACTGGGGGGCTGACCGCGGTCATTGCACCTGCACTTTCTTGATCGAGTCGTCCTTGGCAACCTTGTCGGTGATCGACTGCAGACCCTTGGTCAAGGTGGCGACGTCCGACCCGCCTTGCAGGAACGTGTTCCACAGCACCAGCTGGTCGGTGTTCGTGCCGTAGAGGTCGACGAAGTTCCACGAGAACACGTTCGCCTTCGCGGCCTCGAGCATCTTGACCTGCGACAACAGTGCCGTCGAACCGAAGCCGTCGGCAGGAATTGTGCCCTTGACGATGGTCGAGGAGAAGGTGGTCTTCGCGAAGTTCACCGCGGCCTCCTTCGACAACATGGCCCGCAGGAACTCCTTGCCACCGGCGACGCTCTTGGCCTGGGACGGCACGATGTAGCCCTCGCCCGCGGTCGAGTGCAGCGCCTCCCACGGCAGCTTCGAGTCGCTGGACACCACCGGCTCCGGGGCGCCGGTCATCTTGAAGCCGGCCTTGGTCTGGGTCTTCATCTCGTTCTCGATCCACCCGCCGGAGGGGTAGAGAATGAAGTCCCCGGAGTTGCTCCACTGCGCCTGGGCCGCAGTGAACACGGTCCCGGCACCACCGGGCTTGACGTAGCCGGCGTCGATGATCTTCTTCAGACCCTTGAAGACGTCCTGGACCGGCTGCAGAGACCAGCAGTCCGGCTTCAGGTTTTCTAGCGCCAGCCGCACGTCGTCACCGCCCTGCTTGATCGCGGAGCTGATCGCCATCGTCTGGTAGTAGGTGGCAGCCTCCTTGCCCCAGCCGAACAGGTACTTCCCCTTCGCCTTGGCCTTGGTGCCGAGTTCGTACAGCTCGTCGTAGGTCTTGGGGACGGTCCAGCCCTCCTGCTCGAACAAGGAAGCCGAATACCAGAGGGCGAAGACGGTCAGAACGTAGTTCAGCTGGACGAACTTGCCGTCGAACGTCCCCGGCTCGGTCACCCCGGGATACAAGGTGTCCTTGATGACGGTCCCCTCGTAGTTCTTCGCCTCGAGGACATCGGTCAGCTCGGCCAGCTGGTCGCGGATGGTGTTGATCCCGATCAGCCCTGCGCCGCTGTTGTCGATGACGTCCGGCGGGTTACCGGCGACGAAGCGGGGCTGCAGGGTCTGCCCGATGTTGGTGGCCGCCGTCACCTTGACCGTCGAGCCCGCCTGCTGCTTCTCCACCTGCTTGCCGGCGAACTCGGCGTAGGCGATGCCGTAGCCGCCCTTGAAGATGACCGCCTCGACCGTCGCGTTGGGCGCGAGTCCGAAGGGGTTGGTGTCGCTGACGGCACCCGCCGGAGCCGAGCTGGACGCGGAGCCGCCAGTGGTTCCGGAGGTGGCGCAGGACGTCAGGAACCCGGCGCCTGGGAGGACGGCGGCGGCCGCGAGGGAGCCGCGGAGAAAGCTGCGCCGCGCGATGGGCTGGTCGTTGAGGGTCATCTGTAGTGCCTCCAGGTGTCGGGTTGGTTGAGTCGTGGCGGAAAGGGCTTGGGCGTTGAGGATGGTGATCGGCAGAGTGGGGGCGGCCCGGACGGCTAACCGCCCCGGTTGATCCGGCCGGCGTATCGGCTTTCCAGCGCGGAGTTGTGCTCGTCCCCGCCGGGGATGTTGGCCGACAGGTAGAGCGGGGGCGTACGGCCGCGAGCACTGATCCGCTCCGCGACGCCCAGCGTGAGCAGCTGAGCGATGAAGGCGCTGGTGATCGAGGACACTGCGCCCACTGGCACCCCGCCGGCCAAAGCCAGGGTCGCATCGCCGTAGGGAGCGAGGTTGTCGATGACCACGTCCGCGACGTCGCAGAGCCGCTGGCCGCTGGCGTGCTTGGGCTGCACCTGCATGGTGTGCTGCAGGGAGGTCACGGCGATCACGGGGTGGCCCTCGCTCTTGGCCCGGAGGGCCAGGCCGACGACCGATCCGTTGACCCCGGAGTTCGAGGCGATCAGGACGACGTCGCCCGGCTGCACCGGCGAGATGTCCCAGAGCTTGTCCCCCACGTCTGGGTCGCGCTCCAAGGCGGAACCCCCCAGGGCTTCCACCCCCAAGGTGCCGCGGAGGACGAGGTTGCGCAGCGCGATCTTGTTGGTGGGGATCAGCCCGCCCGCCCGGCCGGCGATCTCCATCGCGAATGCCTCGGAGTGCCCGGTCCCGAAGGCGTGCAGCACCCCGCCCGCCTCAATGGCCTCGGTCATCACAGTGATGGCCTGGTCCAGACCGCCATCAGCGGCCATCACTGCGAGCTGTGCCACTCTCGGCTGCACCTGCTCGGCGAACTCCCCGACCATGGCGGGAAACGTCTGGGAGTCGGTCAACGAAGGCTCCTGGGTGTGGGGTCGGGTCCGGCGGCCTCGGGTGGCGCGTTCGACCCCGGCACGGCCGGGTGCGCGACACCGCGGTGCGGTCGCCGGTGTGAGGAGACCGCCAGTGCCGACGCGGCCAGCTTGGCGCCGGCGCGGTCGAAGTCCTCTTGGGCGATGAGCAGGTAAAGCAGGTCCAAGACGAGCAGCTGACCATGCTTGGCCGACAGGTCGTCGGGCTGCAGGAACTGCTCGTGGATCGAGGTGACGATGCTGAGGTCGGCGAGGGCGGCCAGCGGTGACATCGAGCTGTTGGTGATGGCCACGGTCAGGGCACCGGCACGGCCGGCCGCGGCCAGCATCTGGATGGTCTCCTCCGTGCGTCCGGTGGTCGAGATGCCGATGGCGATCGAGCCGGAGTCCAGAATCGCGGCACTGGTCAGCCCGGTGTGCACGTCGGACCAGGCGTAGGTTCGCACCCCGATCCGGTAGAGCCGACCCTGGAGCTCCTGGGCCAGCAGAGCGCTGCCGCCGACCCCGTAGACATCGACGTGCCCGCTGGCCGCAACCCGGCCTGCGACGTCGGTCATCACCGCGAGGTCGATCGCCGAGGTCGCCTCCCGCAGCCGGTGGGTGTGGTTGTCGATGAGCATGCGCAGCAGCTCCTCGGGCGAGTCGTCCGGCCCGAATGCCCGACCTATCTCGGTCACCCACGAGTCCAACGTGGTGCTGCGCCCGACATCGGTCGCGCTGCTGAGCCGAAGTTCCACATATCCGGAGTAGCCGATGATCCGGCAGAAACGGGTCACAGTTGCAGCGGAGGTCCCCGCCTGCTCGGCCAGCTCACCGATGGACAGAGCCAACGGGGCCTGCGGGTGGTGGAGGACATAGTTGGCAACCCGGGCCACGGCCGATGGCATGTCGGGCAGCAGTGACGAGATGCGGTCGCGCACGGCGGGGGCGCGCGTGGGGCTGACTGCTGTCGACGGCGATGGCGACGTGATAATCAATCTCTTTCTCAAAGGTTGATCTGGAAATCGGTTTCACCGTACTGTAAGGGCTTGTTCGCGGCAAGACCCAAGGGCGGGTCCAAGACGATGTTCCTGGCGATAGACGCCGGCGGAACGACCGTCCGCGCGGTCGCTCTCGACGCGCACGGTCGCACGCACGGTCACGGACGGGCCGGGGGCGGGAACCCCACGGCTGTGGGCATCCCCAGTGCGGTTGCGTCGATCGCGCAGGCGGTCGAGCAAGCGCTGACGGGCCTCGACCTCCCGGCCACAGGACCCTGTTCAGGCGTCATCACGATGGCCGGGGAGCGCAGCCCCGCCTACCTCGCGCAGCTGTCCGCCCGGCTTTCCCCGCTGGGGGTCGTCGGGATCGACCTCATGCCAGACCTGCTGGGGATCTTTCACTCCGGAACGCACCAGCAGGACGGGTACGCACTCATCGCCGGCACGGGGAGCGTGGCCGCTCGGGTTCGAGAGGGTCAGCTGGACCGGGTGGTCGGGGGTCGGGGATGGCTTCTGGGAGACGCGGGCAGCGGCTTTTGGATCGGGCATCGCGTTGCCCAGGCAGTGACTGCCGACCTCGACGGCCAAGGCCCGCACACCGCGTTGACTGCTCTGGTGCTCACAGCCGTGGCAGTGGCGCCGCCGCAGTCCCCCGCCGACCGGGCACGCGTTGCCGCCGAGTTCGTGTCGAGGGTCTATGCCTCGCCGCCGGTGCGGCTGGCCGATCTCGCGCCACTGGCTTTCCGTGCGTTTCAGGACCCGGTTGCCCAGGACATCCTGGTCGCCGCCTCGGCCGCGCTGGCGGGTCTGCTGTCGGTGGTGCAGGTCGCCCAGCTGGCCGGGCCGGTGGTGGTGGGAGGCAGCGTGCTGGTCCGAGGACTGCTGGGCGGACCCGATGAGCTCCGGGCGGTGCTGGTGCCGCTGATGGTCGACGCTCCGGTGATCCGGGTGAGCGACGGCGTGGTGGGGGCAGCAGTGCTGGCCCTGCGAGCGGGGGGCATAGACGTGGACGCCGCCCTTTTCAGCACCCTGAGGCACCAGGTGAGCTCCATGAGCCGCTCAGTGGGCTGAGCCTTCCAGAAAGCTGGTCACGTCGTGCGCGAACCTCCGTTTGGTGATCGTGCCGCCGTGACCGGCGTTGGGGTAGAGGAGCAGGGTGCCATCGCGTACGCCGGCGGCAGTGCCCCGAATGATCTCCGGCGGGTAGACCTCGTCCCGCTCCCCCGCGATCACCAGGGTCGGCGCGGTGATGTCGGCGAGGCGATCGCCGAGGTCGAACCCGTCCTCGGCTCGTGCGAACGCGACCATGTCGGCTGCGTCGGCCGGGCGCAGCAGCGGATCGAGCAGCCACATCAGCCCGGCCACCAGTCGCGCGCCGCTCCGCGAGCGCACCTTGAACGGCGCCAGGTGGTGCGAGCCTCGTCGCCCTGCGGCGGTCGCGGTGACGTAGCGCATCTGAGCCGCGGCAGCCGCCGAGCCCAGCCGGTATCCACTGGAGGCGACCACCAGGCGTCGGACAGCGTCGGGGTGATCGGCGGCGAGCTGCAAGGCCACCGACCCTCCCGATGACACGCCGAGGACGTCGACCGGCGCGGCGAACTCCGCTCGCAGGGCGTCAGCGTGCTGATCGGCCACGTCGGCCATGGTGAAGCCGTCCGGCAGCCCCGGGGCCCGGTTGATAGCGTAGACACGGAAGTGCTCGGCCAGCCGCGCCATGAAGCGGAGCTCGAAGGCCCGCTGCGCACCGGTCGGGTTGCGGTGGGTTGTCGTGAAGCCGCGGAAGTACGCCAGCGGCCGCCCCGACCCGACGGCCAGATACGACATCTGGTGCGCCAGCACCCCTTCGGCTACCGGCGGCCGACCCGGGCGAGAGCGCGCGCTCATCGCTGGCTCACGACTCCACGCTTTCCTGAGCCCGCACCAGGGAGCGGCCGAAGATCAGGTATCCGAAGAATCCCAGGAGCAGCGCCACGATGACGCCGATGTTCGCGTACGCCCAGGCCCCTTCGCGCCCACCGAGCCCGAGCGGGCCCAGGAGGTAGCCCTGCCAGCCGAGCCACGGCGCGGCGGTGTTCGTGACCAGGCCCCACCCTAGAACTGCGGCTAGCAGCACGAGTCCGACCGGCAGCCACCGCACGTCGCCGTACCTGCCGTTGGTGGTGAACAGGTCGGTCTCGGAGTAGTCGCGGCGACGCAGCGTGATGTCGGCGATGAACACCCCGGCCCAGGCCGCGACTGGGACACCGAGGGTGATCAGGAAGCCTTGGAAGGGAACCAGAAAGTCGTTGGCGACGAAGACGATATAGACCGCACCGAGCACCATCAGGGTCGCGTCGATTCCGACAGCTACTGCACGCGGGACCCGCAAGCCGACGTTCAGCAGGGACAGGCCGGAGGAATAGATGTCCATGATCGCGCCGCCGACAAGGCCGAGCACCGTGACCACGACGAACGGGATCAGCAGCCAGGTGGGCAGGATGGTGGTCAGCGCCCCGACCGGATCGGCGGACACCGCGGTGCTCAGTTGCTCCGACGACCCGGCCAACAAGAGTCCGAACACCACCAGCACGACCGGTCCGAGGGCACAACCGAACGTGGTCCAGCCGAGCACGGCGCGGCTGGAGGCGGTGCGAGGCAGATAGCGGGAGTAGTCCGCCGCAGCGTTGACCCATCCGAGGCCGAAACCGGTCATCACGAACAGGGTGGCACCCACGACCGCCGGCGCCTCCCCCGCCGGCAGCGCAGCGAGCCCCGCGACGTTGATCGAGCCGGCCGCGACAGCGATGTAGGCGAGAGTGAGGAGACCTGCGATCCAGGTGATCCACCGCTGCATCCGCATGATCAGGTCGAAGCCGAGCAGGCCGCCCAGCACGATCAGGCCGACCACGACCAGGAGGGCGACGATCTTCGTCGCCACGCCGGTGAATCCGAGCCGTTCGATCACCGTGTTCGTTGCCAGCACAGCCAGGGCGGCGAGGGCGGTCTCCCAGCCGAGGGTCAGCAGCCACGACAGCGTCGCGGGCAGTCGGTTGCCGCGGATCCCGAACGCGCTTCGGCTGATGGTCAGCGTCGGGGCTGACCCACGTTTGCCGGCGATAGCGATGTAGCCGACCAGCAGGTACGAGGCGATGAGCCCGATCACGCTCACCGCGATCGCCTGGGCGATGGAGAGTCCAAAGCCGAGGATGAAGGAGCCGTAGCTGATCGCGAACACTGAGACGTTCGCGGCGAACCAAGGCCAGAACAGGTCCCGGGGCTTTCCTTTGCGCTCCTCCTCCGGGATCTGGTTGACCCCGTTGACCTCGACCGTCGTCGGCCTCGATGCGGGCGTCCGGGAGGCGGTTGCACCGTGGGTGTGGTGGGAAGTCATCGGTGTTACCTTTCGTACGCGTGAGCGGGAGTCAGACGGCTTGGCGCAGCTTCTTGGGGTCAGACGTATAGCGCTCAAGCCTGGCGCGTACGGTCATGCCGATACTCCGGTGGGTGTCGCGCCGACGCGGAATCGGCTGCCCGGGTGAGTTTCGGGAAGCCGGCTGGAGCCCGGTCCGAAAAGACGTTCACGGAATGTGCCGCCGGTTCTGGTGGAACGCACGAGACCCATTCGCTGCAGTTCCGGAACGATCAGGTGTGCCATCTCCTGGTAGGAGCCGGGCGACACGAACGGGGTGTAGTTGAACCCGTCCAGGTCGGTTTCGGCGACGATCGCGCTGATCTGCTCGGCGACGTCGGCTGGCGTGCCGGTCAGGATCAGCTCACGCATCCCGCGGCGGACGAAGTCGGCCGCGGCCTCGCGAACCGAGGTGTCCCTGTAGCGCTCCACCTGAGTGCGGCCGCCCTCGGTGCGGACAGCGGAGAAGGACGCGTCGGGGTCCAGGGCCGCCAGGTCAACGCCGGTCATCATGGCGTAGTAAGCCCGTGCCGCGTCGGCGTCGACCCAGGAGAGATAGTCCTCCAGTCTGTCGTCGGCCTCACTCTGCGACGACCCAGTCACCACCGACAGGCCCGAGATGGTCTTGATCGCCTCGCGTCCCCGGCCGCTTGCCTGCGCTGCGCCGCGCACGTCATCGACTTGGCGGCGCAGCATCGCGGCGTCCTTGCCTTGCAAGAACACCATCTCCGCGTTGGCGGCCGCGAACGCCCGACCTGTCGACGAGGCGCCCGCCTGCACCACCACCGGCGTGCGCTGCGGTGACGGCTCGCTGTCGAAGTAGCCGTGGCAGGTGAAGTAGGGTCCCTCGTGGCTCACCGGATGCACCCGGTCCGGGTCGGCGTAGCGGCGGGCCGCCTTGTCGACCAGCACCGAGCCATCCTCCCAGGAGCCCTCGAACAGCTTGTAGCTGAGGTCGAGGAAGTCCTGGGCCCGGGCGTAGCGCTCGTCGTGCGGCAGCGGCTCACGTCCGAACAGCTCATTGACCACCGCGCTGCTCGTGGTCACCACGTTCCACCCGATGCGGCCGCCGGTGAGGTGGTCCAAGGTGGCGAACCGCCGCGCGTTCGCGTACGGCTCCTCGAAGGTGGTGGAGGCGGTCACCGCGAAATGCAGGTCTGAGGTCACCGCGGACAGAGCCGGGATCAGCAGCATGGGGTCGTTGTTCGGCACCTCCACGGCCTGCTCGAAGGTCACCGACGGGGTCGTACCGTTCAGGTGCGGATAGCCGTAGGAGTCGGCCAGGAACAAGAAGTCGAAGTAGCCCTCCTGAAGCAGGCGTGCCAGCTCACTCCAGTAGGCGAGGTCGGTGTAGCGGTGGGTGTTCTGGTCAGGATGGGCCCAGAGCCCCTGACTGGTCAGGTTGACCTGGTTGATCTCGAACGCACCCAAGACGATCTGTTTCATGCTCCACTCCTTCTGTGAGCCAGGCGGCGACGCCGTCCATCAGCCGCTGTCGGGTCTTGCCACTCATCCCGTCGGCTAGTGCGCCGGCGCGGGCAAATGTGGCGATGTCGTGGTCATCGAGGGCCCACACCTGGCGGGCGATCTCGTATTGGTCGGTGATGCTGCGACCGAACCAGAGCGGGTCGTCGGCGTTGAGCGTGACCGACACTCCGGCGGCTTGCAACCGCGGCGCCGGGTGCTGCTCGAGGTTGGGGACAACCCCCAACGCCACGTTGGAGACCGGACAGACATCGCAGCCGATCCCCTCCTCGGCGAGCCGCTGCAGCAGCCGGTCGCTCTCCACGGCTCGGAAGCCATGCGAGAGTCGACGGGCGCCGACCTCGTCCAAGGCCTCCACAATGCTCGATGGCCCGCCGGTCTGCCCGGCGTGACTGACCACCGACAGTCCGGCCGCCCGCGCGATTCGGGCGGATGCTGCATAGCGTGCCAGGCCGGCCGGCTCGACGAACCCGGCCGTGCCCAGCGCCGTGACCCCGCGGCCTGCCTGTTCGGCCGCGACCCTAGCCAGGTCCGTTGCGATCGCCAGGTCCTCATCGGTGTTGATGGTGAGGTTGGCGCCCACCTCGATGCCGGCATCCTGCGCTGCCTCAGCGAACGCAGCCAGCATCGTGCGGGTGACCTGCCGCAGCGAGCCCAGCCGAGGCGCATAGAGCTGCGGCTCGATCGCCGGCTCGAGGAAGACCACGCTCTCGGCCGCCTCGGCCGTCACGAGTGCCCGGCACAGGCCAGCAAGGTCCTCGTGTGACTCCACCAGAGCGGGCACGGTGCCGTACGCCGCGAAGAACTCCCAGACATCACCGAAAGCAGGCGGCACCTCGAACGAGCGACCACGACGAGCGGCGAGAGCCTCGACCGCGGCACGTGGGTACGCCCCGTCGAGGTGGACGTGCAGGTGCGCCTTCGGCAGGGCCTGCAGGGAACGTGCGGCTGGGCTGACCGCTCGCGGTGCGCTCACATCACCCCCGTCAAGATCGCCCACGCCAGCTGATGCTGCCGTCAATCCCATGACCGTAGAGGGCGACGGAGCAGAAGTCGAAGAACAATGGGCGATCGGGCCAGAAGCTACGCCAATAGCTGGGGTCAGGGCACAGTGGGAGTGTGGCCCCGAGATCGACCCTCCGACTCAAGACTGAATATCGGCGGCCTGGTGCACCACGAGGGCGACCAGCTCGTCATCTTCGCCGAGGCCCTGCTGAAGGGTGTTCAGCACCGCCGGGACCGCGTCCGCGAGTTCCTTGCCGTTGGCGGCCGCGCGGGCCACAGCGGCCCCTGGGTCCCGGACGGCGACTCCCAGGCCGCGCAGATGCAGAACCCAGGCGGCCAGGCAGGTGGCCCCTCCCCGCGGCAGCCGGCCCGCCTGCCGCTCCGCCAGCACGACCGGCACGGTGCGGACCGGGAGCTTCTGGGAACCATCGGCGGCGATGCGGGCAAGGTAGTCGCGCATCCTGGGGTTCGAGAACCGCTCGAGGAGAGCCTGGCGATAGCTGTTGACCTCCTCAGGCGCGAGGCTGAGATGCCGGCTCGCCTCGTCCCAGACATCGGTGACCCAGGACCGGCACCTGGAGTCACTGATCGCCTGGTCGATGGTCTCGTGCCCGCGGATGCTCCCCGCGTAGGCGAGCAGGGTGTGGGATCCGTTGAGCAGCCAGAGCTTGCGCTGCTCGAAGGGCTCAACATCCTCCACGAGGGTGGCCCCGGCCTCCTCCCAGCGCGGCCGGCCAGCTGGAAATCGGCCGGACACGATCCATTCGCTGAACGGCTCGGTCACGACCGGAGCGGCATCCAGATAGCCGCACCGGTCGCGGACCGACGACCGATCGTCGTCGTTGGCGGCCGGCGTGATCCGGTCGACCATGGAGGAGGCGAACTCGATGTGCTCGTCCATCCAGCCCATGAGTGACTCATCCACCAAGGCGGCGAGGTCGTAGACGACGCTCCTGGTCACCTCGCCATTGCCGGGCAGGTTGTCGCAGGACGCGATGGTGAGTGCCCCAGCGGCGGAGGTCCGCCGAGCCAGCAGTCCAGCGAGCAACCGGGCAGGCAGTGAGCGGACCAGCCGGCGCGGATCTTGCCTCAGGGCAGCCAGGTCACCGGCCAGCACCTCGTCCTCGGTGTTCAGATGGCCATCCGGGCGGCGCAGATAGCCCGCTTCGGTCACGGTGGCGGTCACTACCGCCGTCTCGGGCTGGGCGAGGTAGTTCAGGTACGTTGCGTGCTCGCTCGCCGCGTGCACGGCGGACAGCGACCCGATGGTTTCGAGACGATCACCGTCGCTGCTGCGAACGATCAACGTATAGAGGCCGTCCTGGGGCTTCAGCGCGTCGGCCACCCGCGGGCTGCTCCCGGTGAAACTTGCGTATCCCCACTCGTCCGCGTCTGGAGCGTGAGCGGTGTACCAGGTCTGATGGGCCCGGTGGAAGTTGCCCAAACCGATGTGCACCAGCCGAATCGGGGCGGCGGCCGGCGTACCGGGGAGCGACCGGTCCAGCCGAGGAAGATCGCTGTTCACAGGGTTTGCGCCTCGTGGGATTCCCGAGACAGCTCGTACAAAAGGGACATGTGGTAACTCTTTCAGGAGGTCCTACCCCGCACCGCACACCGCTGCGAGACAGCGCTAGGGCGGCCCACCCTCGCCGGGCTTGCCCGCCAGCAGAAGACCTGATGAGGATGGCCCCATGACCCGAAGACCAGCCAGTCGGCGCAGCCCGCCGGCACCAGCTTGTCCAGGCGCCTTCGTCGGCGGCCCGACTGAGCACTTGAGCAACGAGCAGGTCGTCGACTTCGTCACGACCGCGCTGGCCGACGCCGGTCTCGACGACGCCTCCGTCTGCTTGGTGGTGCCGGACGGCACCCGCACCTGCCCGCTCCCGCTGCTGCTGGGCGCGGTCCGCGTCGCGCTGGCTGGCCGCGCACGCCAGGTCACCGTGGTGATCGCCCTCGGCACCCACCAGCCGATGAGCCAGGAGCAGCTCGCTCGCCACCTCGGCTTCATGCCCGGCGCTAGCGAGGCCACTTATCCGGGCTGGCAGATCGTCAACCACGAGTCCGGGCGGGCCGAGACCAACATCGGGCTCGGCACCATCGGCGAGGACCGGCTGACCGAGCTGACCGGCGGCCTGATGACCGGCACCTCGGTGGACGTCCGGATCAACCGGCACGTGGCCGAATCGGACGTCGCCATCGTCGTCGGACCGGTGTTCCCGCACGAGGTTGTCGGGTTCTCCGGCGGCAACAAGTACTTCTTTCCCGGGGTCTCCGGCCCGGAGCTGATCGACCTCTCGCACTGGGTCGGCGCGCTGATCACCAGCGCCGACATGATCGGCACCCGCGGCATCACCCCGGTCCGCGCGCTGGTCGATGAGGCGGCGTCGATGATCCCCGCCCGCCGGCTGGCACTCTGTCTGGTCGTTGCTTCCGGCACCGGCACCCTGCACGCCGCCGCATTCGGCACCCCGGAGGAGGCCTGGGCCGCCTGCGCCGAGGTCTCGGCCGAGACCCATGTGAGCTATCGGGAGGCCCCTGTCCGCCGAGTGGTGTCGATCATGCCGACCAAGTACGAGGACATGTGGACAGCCGCGAAGGGCTTCTACAAGCTGGAGCCGATTGTCGCCGACGGCGGCGAGGTGATCATCTACGCCCCCCACATCACCGAGATCTCGATCATGCACCCGCAGATCACCGAGATCGGCTACCACAACCGGGACTACTTCCTCGGCCAGTGGGATCAGTTTCGGGACCGGCCTTGGGGAGACCTTGCCCACTCCACCCACCTACGCGGCCAAGGCACCTGGGACCCCGAGCACGGGGAGCGCAACCGGGTGACCGTCACCCTGGCCACCGGGATCCCCGAGGACGTGGTCAACTCGGTCAACCTCAACTACCTGGACCCGGCCCTGGTCGATTTCGCCGCGTACGAGGCCGACCCCGACACCTTCGTCGAGCCCCACGCCGGCGAGGTCCTCTACCGGCTGCGTCGGGAGGAATGCCCAGCAAGGCAGGGCTGACCGCCGTCGAACCAGCCACCATGGCCGCTGCTGGCTCAACGGTCGACTAGTCCCGCCTCATAGGCGGCGATCACCAGTTGGGTGCGGTCGCGGGCGCCGAGCTTGGTCAACAGGCGGCCGACATGGGTCTTGGCGGTCGCGGCCGACATGTGAAGGCCGGCGCCAATTTCGGCGTTGGACAAGCCCCGGGCCACAGCAGTCAAGACCTCGACCTCCCGTGCCGTCAGGGAGTTGAACCACTCCGGCTTGGCGGTGGCCGGCGGCGCTTCGAGGAATGCGGAGATGAGCCGCCGAACCAGCGACGGGGCCAGCACGGACTCGCCCTGGGCGACCTGATGCACCGCCGCCAGCAGGTCGGCAGGCTGCGCGTCCTTGAGCAGGAACCCGCTGGCGCCTGCCCGCAGGGCGGCATGGACGTAGTCGTCCAGGTCGAACGTGGTCAGCACGATCACCCTGGTCTTCGACAACGCCGGATCTGCGGTGATCGCCGCAGTAGCGTTGACGCCGTCCCGGCCGGGCATCCGGATGTCCATCAGGACGACATCTGGGTGTTCCCGACGTACGACGGTGAGCGCAGCATCCCCGGACGCCGCCGTCCCGACCACACTGAGCTCGGGATCCGAGGCGAGCAGGGCCGCGAAACCGGAGCGAACGAGGTGCTCGTCATCGACCACCACGACCGAGATCATCGCGGTGTGTCCGACGTCACCGGCAGGCTGGCGGCTACCACAAACCCACCGCCGCTCGAGGCACCCGCAGTCAGCCTGCCTCCCAGGGCTTCGGCTCTTTCTCGCATTCCCGCGATGCCGTGGCCCGGCCTCATCTCGCCTTCGCTGTCCGACCCGGACCCGTTGTCACGGACGGCGACCTCGACCCGCCCGTCGTGGTGGCCCACCTGCACGCTGGCCGCCGAAGCGTGCGCATGCCGGACGACGTTGGTCAGGGCTTCCCGGGCGATGCGATACACCGCCGCCCCGGTCTGGCGGGGTATCGCCTCGAGGTCGTTGGGCAGCGTCAGCTCCACGTTCAGACCGGTCGAGCGAATCGTCTCGACCAGATCAGTGAGGTCGGCGAGGGCCGGCGTGGGTTGGTAGGCGGCGTCGTCCTCGCGCAGAGCAGCGACCACGGCGCGCACCTCGTCCAGGGAGTTCCGGCTGACCCGCGCAATGCTGTCCAGTGCTTCGGCGGCCTTCGCAGGGTCGTTCGCCATCAGATGACGGCCCACGCCGGCCTGAACCGCGATGGTGCCCAGACTGTGGCCGATGATGTCGTGCAGCTCGCGCGCGATCCGCAACCGTTCCTCAGTTGAGTTCCGCCGCGCGGCCTCCTCGGCGGTCTGGGCCCGCGATTCCGCCAGGTCCACCCGGAGGCGCCCGGTTCGACCGAGCGCCAGGGTGATCCCCAAGGCGATGACGGAGGTGAACGCGTCCTGCCCGCCGAACGGCGCACCGCCGGCCCACCACAGAAGCGCGAAACAGCTGAGCGCCACCGCGGTGCACACGGCCACCTCCCGCGTCGGCCGGGCCGCTGCCACGAAATATCCGCCGAACAGAAGAATCAGGGGCAATGCGCCGGCGTTGTAGCCGAGCAACCACAGTCCCGTGGTAGCGAGCAGACTGATCAAGAACGCTGAGGTCGGCTGTGCGCGGCGCCATGCGAAGGGCACCGTGGCGAGCACCAGGAGCAGCAGGAACAGCCAGTCTCGCGGGGTGTAGCGGAAGTAGGGGTCGTTGGTCGTTGGGGTTCCCGAGCTGATCCAGCCGATGGCCAAGAACGCCAGAGCGACGAGCCCGTCAAGGACGTGACTCCTCAGTGTCGGGTTCCAGGCCACACCCCCACGTTACGGTGACGCTGCGCCGTGCGCATCGCCCTCCAGTTGCACACGGGCATCACCCGCGTGGCGTACAAGCGCCGACGATGTCGAGCCCGCAGGGCGATGTGCCGGCTGAAGGATGAACCGAGGCTGAACGGTATGACCACTACACAGTCGCTTCCCACGCCCACGGGCGCCACGGAAGACTCAGCGCAGTACTCTCTGCCGAAGATTCTGGCCATCTGGGCCTCCGCGACCCTCCCGATGGCGGTCCTGGCGTTCCTCATTGCCCCGGCGATCATGCCGCACACGTCCCTTCACCCTGGCCTGGTGCACTGGATCGCCATGGTGGTCGGAATGATGTGGCAGTTCGTCCTCTCGCTGGCGGTGCTGCGCCACGAGCTGGGCGGCTTGGGCTGGGCTGCTGTCCGGGAGCGGACATGGCTCAACACTCCTCGCGATCCGGGCACCGGCAAGCCGCGAGGCAGGCTGTTCGTCTGGGTCGTGCCCGCCATCGCCGCCAACGCCGTCGGTGGCTATCTGGCCCTGCGGCTCGACACCGCGTGGACCGACTGGTTCCCCGCCTTGAGTGAACCGTCGTACGTGCGGATGGAGGGGCTGGCCGACCCCCAGTTCCAAGGCCAATGGTGGATCCTCGGGCTGGCGCTGGTGAGCCTGTCGTTCAACTACCTGCTCGGGGAGGAGCTGCTGTTCCGCGGCGTGCTGCTGCCACGGATGAACGGGGTGTTCGGGCGCTGGGACTGGGTGGCCAACACCGTGCTGTTCGGGCTCTATCACGTCCATAAGATCTGGTTCTGGCCCAGCATGATCGCCAGCTCCTTCGGCACCGCCTGGGCCGCCAAGCGCTACCGCAGCCTCTGGATGGGCGTGATCGTGCACGGCGTTGAAGGTTTCTTCATCGTGCTGGTCCTAGGCGTGATCCTCGGCTGGTATCCGTAACGGTTCTGGTCCTGCTGCAGCGGCTCCTTACACCCGCCGGTGGAGGTCCACGGACCGGCCCACTCAAACTTCGATAGCGTAAACCCTCAGGAGACTCATGATCACCGTCGAACGCAGCAGCATCCATGCCACGCCACGCCCCCGTCGGCCAAGGCGGCTGGCCCACCGGCTGGCCGGTCTCGGCTGGGTGATCCTGCTGCTGGTTTGCCTGAACATCGTGGTCGTCGTATCCCGCTACCTCACCTTCGACCCCCAGGTGTATTTCCCTCAGCAGCGCCAGACGTACCTGAGGGTCGAGTTCTTTCTCGGCGTACACGTGCTTAGTGGCATCTTCGCCCTGCTGATCGGACCGTTCCAGTTCGTCGGGCGCATCCGACGACGGTTCCTCCGCGTGCATCGCCTGCTGGGAATGGTCTACGTCGCCAGCGCGACCGCGGTGGGGTTGACCGGCCTCGTGCTCGCTCCGACGGCCTACACCGGCCTGGTGGCGGTGCTGGGCTTCACGTTCTTGGACTTGGCCATGCTCTTCACCACGTGGACGGCCGTGCGGATGGTGGTCGCCCGCCGGATCGACGAGCACCGTCGCTGGATGATCCGCAGCTTCTCCCTCATTCTGGCCGGGGTGATGCTTCGGGTGATGGTCTCCATCCATGCCGGCCTCGCTGCCACCGGAGTCAGCGACCTGACCTTCGAGACGGCGTACGCGGCGATCTCCTGGCTGTGCTGGGTCCCGAACCTGCTCGTCGCGCTATGGGTCACCCGTCGGCCGGCTGGCCTTGGCGCGAGCCATGGCCGCTAGCGTGCGCACTGTGTTCCAATCCATCGGGGACTATCGCGGCGCGTCAGGCGGCAGGGACGCGCTGATTGGACTGGCGGGGGCGGTCCTGGCCGGTGTGGGTGACGTACTCATCCTCGGACGGGCTTGTTCCGGCTCGGACTTCGACCGGGCGGCGGGAGTGCTCCAGGCCGACAGCGAGGTCGAAGACCGGTGGCGGTCTCTGTGGAACGGTGCCGTCCTCCCCTCCAGCCGCATCCACATCGGCACCATCATCGGCAACATCGGGGTCGCTGTCGTGGCTTGGTTCGGGCTTTGGAGGGCTTCACAGACCATCGAACCCGGCCCTGAGCGAAAATTGGCAACGGGCGCCGCCGCTGCATTCGCGATCTCGGGTGTGGCCACGCACTGGTCCTGCGGGTCGGTCATCCTGGCATACCGGCGGGCCTTGCAGGCGGCGGAGTCGACGGTCGCCCCTCCAACTTCGCCTCGATCCGTCACCCGATTGCTCGAGGTGAGCGCCGTCGCGTCGCTGGGCGCGCTCGCCGTCCTCAGTGTGAGCTTGACGGCAGCGTCGCTTCGGGGTCGTAGCACCACGCCGATCCAACGGTCAGCCATCACGCCCTTGCCGTTCGTGGCGGCGACGCTGGCGACTTTCGGCGCCCTTCCCGCTCCGGTCGGCGGGTACGCCCGGCCCGCCTCGATCAGCATCGGCTTGGCGGTGTACATGACACTTGTCGCCATCTCGACTCGCGGTGATCTGACCTCGGGCAGGCATCCGGTTAGGTCCTCATAAGGACATGTCCCTTTTGGACGCCGTTCGAGTTGGCACTGATGGGTCCGGGATGTCATAGTTAATGACAGAAAGTCCGTGGTTACCTGAACCCCCGAGCAGGCAACCACGGACTTTCTTTCATGTCCAAGCGCGGGCCGACAGTTCGCCCATTATGCGGACCTATAGCCGACCTCACGGCGGCCGCAAACGCACGAATTCATGTATGCGGCGCTTTCGCTGTGAGAAATCGCTAATGCTTCGGCGTCGACTCCGCCTTCGACCACGCCCACCACACATTCGAGGCCGCTAGCCGACTGCGGACGGTCGACTGGCTGAGTTTCACAACCAGCCGACCTGGATCCGCGCAGTCCCGGGTCGAACGCGGACCGTGTTGGAGACGTACCCACGCCCGCCACGCCGAAACTACGCCGAGAGATTCACCGGTGAACGGGTCTAACGAAGCGCAGCCGGAGGGACGTTGGCGACATGGCCAGTAGTGGTCAGCTCGGTGGCGACGTCGCGCAACTTGCGGTTGCTGTCCTGGCTGACCCGGACCATCACGGCGAACGCCCTTTGGGCGTCGATCTGGTAGCGCTCCATCAGCATGCCCTTCGCTTGCCCGATCAGGTCTCGGGTAGCCATGCTGGCAGCCAACTGGTCCTGCTTCTGCGCGCCGGCCAGCGCGACCGCTGCGTGCGAGGCGAATAGCAGTCCCACCTCCTCGGACTCGTCGTCAAAGGCGTGCGGCTTCCGAGAGTACAGATTCAGGGCGCCGAGATTGTCACCCTCAACCCACAACCGCAAGGACAACATGCTGGCCGCACCCGCCTCTGCGGCGCGGCCCGCAAACCTCGGCCACCGCTGCTCCTTGGACATGTCAGGCACTCGGACCAGCCGTTGGGTGAAGACGGCGTCCAGACACGGCCCCTCCCCCACCTCGGCCTGCAACGCGTCGACCCGCTTAGGCAGCTCACCCGAGGGGCTGTGCGAAGTGACGTCTCGCCGGCGCAGGACCACGTTGACCGAACCCTCCTGCACACCTGGAATCTCGGCCACCGCGGCCGCCACCAGGTCGTGCAGCATCGTCTCGGTGTCGTCTACGGCCTCCAAGGACCGCGCCAGCTCACTCAACGAGTGCGCCAGCCCGTCCCTTGCGCTTGAGGCAACGGCAAGACCGGGCGCCGTTGGGCCGCTCAACTCGTGGTGACGCTTGTGAGCGGCGCTGCCCCCGCTCATCAGGCTCCCCTGCCTTCGAAAGTGCGGCTGCGGAGGGTGCGGCGGGTCAGGCCGCGGCGTTCTTCCTCGCTGTAGCCGCCCCACACTCCGTGCTCGATGCCCGCGGTGACGGCGAAGTCAAGACATGCCTCACGCACCGGACAATCGGCACAGACGTGCTTGGCCCGCTCGGCCTGACGGTGAGCACGTCCGGTGGTGCCAACGGGGAAGAACAGCTCCGGGTCCACCCGAAGGCAAGCGCCGCGCCAACGCCAACTGGTGCTGGTCGTCATCGAGACTCACCCACGACGCCGACGGCAGCCTCCTGGGGCCGGTCAGCAGGAGCCTCGGGCAGCAACCGGTACCGAGTTCTCAGCTCAGCCAACTGGTCGATGAATTGGTTTGAGCGCGCGTCGGACGGCGCCGACGGGCCGGGGTATGGAGGGTGGGAGGAAACAGTCATGGGCAGAACCAATGCTGGGCGGTCCCGAAAAAGTTGGGGCGGTAGACAACTACTCACTTCCGACGCCACGGCTGCCATGCAGCGGTGACGTCAGCCCCCTGACCGGCTGGGTGTCAGCGCTGTTAAATCTACACAGGCCTTGCCCAAGAGGCAAGGCAATCAGCTACCGAGCACGCAGCGGCGCGCATTCACTATTCTTCGCGGCCAAGGATCTGGGCGGCGAAAGCCAGGGGGGTCAAGCCAGCGGCGGCTTGGCAATGCAGAACAGCGTCGACGGTGCCGGGGTGCGCGCCCCGGCGGATTCAAGACACCGGCCGAGCGGTTGACGAGGGTGAGGGCGTCGAGGCCGGTGAGGGCAGACCGCTGGCCGGAGGCAGGTCGACGTCCAGCTCAACGCCTGGGGCTTGGGTCCTGTCGCGGTCAAGGACGTGGGCCAAGTCCGGCGCCAATGTCAACGAAGGCTCCGGACCCAGTGCTGTAGAACACAGCCCGGCTGTCCAGGACGTAGCCCCGGGGAAAGCAGTGCCAGCAGAAGGCCGAGGGAGCTCCGGGTCGCCTCGAGCAGCTTCGCGACGGGAACGGCAAGGGCCACGGGGTGACCGGAGAAAACGACGGTGATGCGCAGCAAAGTGCCTACCTCAGCCTGATGCTGGCAAGCGGGCCGGCACGTCGGACCTAGCCTTGTACAACCGCGCTGTTCACGTTACGCCCTAAGCGCGCGACTCGCCCTCTGTGGAGCGAGACCGGGCGCGGCGAACCGCTTCGTCGATGAGGTTCTGCGCAATGACGACGAGCTTGGCGTGCTCGTGTTGACTCAATGTTCGTAGCCGTTGCAACGCCTCGTCCGCACTGATCCCACTGCGGCTCATGACGATGCCGACCGCCCGTTCGATGACCATCCTGGAGCCCAAGGAGGCCTGCAGCTGAGCAGCCAGCCGGCGGGTCTGCTCGAGGACCTGCGCGTTCTGGACCGCTATCGCGGCCGGCACCGCAAAGATTTCGCCCAGGGCGGCTGCCCGGTCGTCGAAGGCGTTCTTGCGCTTCGCGTACACGTTCATGGCCCCGACCACGCCGTCCGGGGTGAGCAGAGGCAGCGACACGACGCTGTGCACTCCCATCCGCGCGATCCCGCCGCCAAAGCGGCGCCACCGCGAGTCAGCGCCCAGCGAACCCGACGTCACGGTCCGGCCCTCCGCCGCCGCAGTGATGCACGGCCCCTGGCCAATGCCGTACTGAACCGCGTCGATCTCGGACACGAAAGCCGCCGTAGACACGATGGTGTTGCGGCGTCCATCCTCGAGCAGCGTCAACCCCGCTCCGTCAGCATCGGGTATGGCTTGGACCGCCAACTCGGCCACCCGGGTCAACAGCTCGGCGAGCGGCAACCGAACCGACGCCAGACCCGACAGCTGGAACAGGCTGGAGCGCAGGTCGTCGTCCTCGGCGATAGCCCCCAAGGCGACGACATGCTCATGCCCTGTATCGCTGCTGTCGTTCGTCATCATCCCCATCTTTCCGCCGGCAAACCCGGAAGAGTGTGCCTGACACCTCGACGCAGAACCCATCCGGCTCAGCGCGAGCCTCAAAGCCCGTCTGTGGGAGCTGCGGCAATGGACCAGCGTCGAGTGGCCTTCGTGCCGGGATCCACGCCCCGACCCGGCGTGACTATATGGTCTCGCGGGCGCTCGCAGGACGCAATGTCTGCTGCGTGAGCGCTCGACTGCCGCTCAGCCGTGGCGGTTGCGGGACCAACGAGGACGTGCTGTCCACAGCTCGCGCGCGCCGATGAATCTTTCCTGGTCAATAGTGGTGATTCCGGCCCTTATACTGTAGTCGCTGTCCCCGCACAGCCGTCTGGGAACCTACGGAGCCGCCTCGCCGCTTCTGGGTCGCGCACTTGAAGCCGACGCCCAACTTGCCCGGGATGCCGCTCCAAGGGATCCGCTCATGACCGCAGCTACGTCACTCGAGGCGTACGCGGTGCCGTGCCCAGCAACTGCAGCCGCCGCCGACACCTCGCCGTTTACCCCCCGCGCAGGAGTGTTGCCGTGCCTGCGCTGGGGAGAACCGCAGCCTAGGAGGCGGCGGTGATGGAGCCGAAACACGTGGACTTGGTCCCGGCCGTGGACGGGTTGGCAGGCATGCTCCAGCAGATGGGCGGGGTGGTGCTGTCGACCGAAACCCTCGAGACCGCGGTTGACCTCGTCACCAAGCTGGCAGCGGTCACGATCCCAGGAACGGCGGGGGCGGGGGTAACGCTGGTCGACGGCAGTGGCCGTCGCACCACCGCCGCATCAGACCCGCTGGTCAGCGAGGCCGACGCGCTGCAGTATGAGTTCGACTCCGGCCCGTGCCTGACGGCCTGGAGTGAGCAGATCACGGTCCGCATCGATGACTTGGACCGCGAGACGCGATGGCCCGAGTGGACTGCGGCAGCCGCGGAGCTGGGCATCGCCTCGATGGTCAGCCTGCCTCTGCAGGCCGGCGATACCTCCGTCGGCGCGATCAAGGTGTACTCCCGCCAGAACGGCGTCTTCGATGCTCACGCCGAGCACGTCCTGGGACTCTTCGCCGAGCAGGCGGCGGTGCTGCTGGTCAACATGCTGACCTTGTTCGACGCCCGGAAGCTCAGCGCACAGCTCACGTCTACGCTGGATCGCCGCGACGTCATCGCCCAAGCCAAGGGGGTCCTGCTCGCCCAAGGAGCTGGCGATCAGGAGACCGCCTTCGCCATGCTGGTCGCGGCGTCGCTGCCGTCCCATTCGAGCGTGCACGACGTGGCGCGCCTGTTAGTCGACTCGGTTCAGTCGCCCGGACACGGTCGTGTCCGCCCGCCCTCGGGATCTGCCGAGGGGGGGACGACTCCCGATGGCTGAGTCAGTCGGACCTGCTGCGTCAGCCCCGGAGCGCTACCAGCTCTTCGAGGCCGGACGGCGGCGCGCCGAGTGCCCGCTCAACCAGCTGTGGGTGCATTACCTGGGCCTTGGCGGCAGCATGGACTTGTTCACCATTGACGCGTTTCTGCACGGCATGATTTCTCTACCGTCGATTCAGCAGGACATCCTCGCTAATGCAATCAATGAGCAACTCAGCGACCTCTACTTGGGCGCGCAGGTCCCCTACCTCCACACGCTCGAATCCCACACCAGCAGCCCGGACCCGCTGACCATCCTCGACGAGCTGTTCGGACGCGCCGTCCGCGACACCAACGGCCAGTCATGACCTACCGACGTGGGCGTCTGCGATCACTGGGTACGACGGGCGTCTTGTTCGGCGGGCGCGACACCTGGAACGTGCGCGCGGAGGAATGGACCCTTGAGTACCAGCAGCCGATCGGCATCTCGCGGAGCCGTGGCCGCTGCAACAGGTCCACTCTCCGACGCGGCATAAGCACCCTGCGAAGTGCGAGCTTGAGGCCGCTTGTCGTGGTTGTTGGGCAGATATGGCCATCAGGGTCGACGTTTCGCCTCTGCGACCACTCCCGGCCGACCGGCGAGGTGGCTCGCGCGACTCGTCCCCAGCGTGGCCCGCCGCTGGCCCTCCGGGAGGCTGAGTGGCACTGCGACCAACCGCTCGGCCCCGTCTGCGTCGCCATAACTCCCGTCGGGGGAGAGGGACGCATGTCGCAGAGAATCGACTCCGGCTACCTGGCCGACACAGTCTGACGCCAGGAGCATTGTTGCGGACCAATGCAGGTCCAGTCGCAGGCGGTGGTGGCCCTTCAAGGCCGCCACCGCCTTGGCGCGGGCGACAGCAGCGCTCCTCAACCGCCCGGTTCGCAGCCGGGGCCTCAGCATGAGCCTGCCGGCTCAGGAAAGGACAGTGTGTTTTCTCTGCGCGCTAGATAGCCTCCAGCAGGTGGGTAGGAGAAACTATCTGGTGGAAGGCCTGTCCGGCACGGGCAAAACTTCCGTGTGCGACGAACTGCAGCGGCGCGGTCATCAGGCCGTTCACGGCGACCGCGTACTGGCTTATCAAGGCGATTTAGAGACGGGGGAACCGACGGAGGGCGGCGCACACGGGCACCACATCTGGGATGTCGACAAAGTCAAAGCGCTTGTCGCCGACCGGCATGAATCGGCGACCTTCTTCTGCGGGGGCTCAAGAAACTTCTCGAAGTTCATCGACTTGTTCGACGGTGTCTTCGTCCTCGAAGTTGACCTTCCAACCCTGCATCGACGGCTTGACGCTCGACCGGATGACGAGTGGGGTGGCGGAGAACCGACAGAACGCGAACTGATCGTGCGGTGGCATCAGGCGAAGGAGAACGTCCCGGACGGCGAGGTCATCGACGCCACCACCCCGATCGAGCAGGTGGTGGACGAGATTCTTCGTCGATGCCAGCCGGCCACCTAGCCCGCGCGACAACACGTCGTGGCCGTCAGGCAGCGGGCCGCTTACGGCTGACTCAGATGCTGGTCGCGCTCCAGACGTCGCCCACGGTGTATCCCTGCGGAAAGGGGTCGTCCGGGTCCAGCATCAAGGAGTTGAGGCCGGTGATCCAGGCCCGTCCCTCAACCGACGGCAGGACGGCTGGCCGCTCACCGACGGTGGCGGTTGCGTGCAGCAGCCCGGTAAAAGTGGTGCCGAGCACTCCCTGATGCACGAACGGCTGCCCCACAACCAGGTCACCGCGGGCGTACAGACACGCCATCCGCGCTGAGGTTCCGGTCCCGCACGGCGAGCGGTCGAGGGATCCGCGCCAAGTGCTCGCGTCTGTGGGGTGGAGCTCGCCGTTGGGCATCACCACGCAGTTGCGGCCATCCACGCCCGGTGTCTGCGCGGGCCCGTGAAGCATCACCAAAGAGATCTGGTCGATCGCGCGGTGTTCGGGATGTCGGACCGCCACCTGCCGACGCGCAGACGCCAGCAGGCTCATCCCGGCTCGTACGACCGCCGGCACGCCCGCTCTCTCGAGGTCGAGGTCGAAGGCGGCAGCCGGAGCGAGGACGTAGAACTGTCCGCCGAAGGCCACGTCGGCGAGGACGCGGCCGCGGCCGGAGACGTCGACCGGGAAGTCGAGCTCGACCACGAACGAGGCGACGTTGCGGACCTGCACCGAGACCACCTTCCGGCCGCGCACCCGGGCCACCGCTTCGACCCTGCCGACCGCGGTGTCGATCCGTACCACCGTCTCCGGCTCAGCCATGGGCAGGGCACCGGTCTCGAGCAGGGCGGTCACGGCACACATCGTGTTGCTGCCTGACATCGGCCGGAAGCCACCTTGCTCGAGCACCACGATGCTGACGTCGGCGTCGGCGGCAACCGGTGGCAGCACCAGAACGGCGCAGACAGCGGGATGTCCCCGCGGCTCCTGCAGCAGCAGACGTCGAAGCGGGTCAAGGTGGTCGATGCACCACTGCAGCCGCTGGGCCATCGTTTCACCGCGGACACTCAGGTGCAGCCCGAGCAGGACCCGTCCCGGCTCCCCCTCGGCGTGGACGTCAATCGAGCTGATGACTCTTACCTGGCTCACTGACTCTGGTCCTCCCGCACCGGCAGGCATGCGCTTCTCGGTGCACACACAGTAGGGCGTACCGGCACGGGGCTCGCTCGGTGACGAAGACTGCCACACCCCAAGAGTCGGCCGACACCGTCAGATGAAAGGCTAAAATCGCCGCGGTGCAGCCGCTTGAGCGAACGACCATGACTATCCATCAGGATGGCCTCGATCGTCTGCGCGTCCATCAAGCACCAGGAAAGGGATCATGACCACGCTTGGCACCCCAGCGGTTTCGTCGACCAACGCCCAGGTCGCCGCAGCGGACACCGAGTCGGTGTTCCACTCCTGGTCGGCACAAGGCAGCCTCAGCCCGTTGCCACTGGCCGGTGGTCTGGGAAGTGTCGTCTGGGACCACGACGGCAAGCGCTACCTCGACTTCTCCAGCCAGCTGGTCTTCACCAATCTGGGCCACCAGCATCCGAAGGTGGTCGCGGCGATCGCCGAGCAGGCGCACACGCTGGCCACCGTCGCACCGGCGCATGCGAACGCCACCCGGGCGCGGGCGGCCCGGCTGATCACGGCCCGTGCGCCGGAGGGCTTCAACAAGATCTTCTTCACCAACGGCGGTGCCGACGCCAACGAGAACGCCATCCGGATGGCGCGGCTGGTCACCGGACGGGACAAGGTCATCTCCCGCTACCGGTCCTACCACGGCAACACCGGGGCGGCCATCGTCGCTACCGGCGACTGGCGCCGCATCCCCAACGAGTACGCCCGCGGGCATGTGCACGTCTTCGGCCCCTACCTCTACCGCTCGGAGTTTTGGGCGCAGAGCCCAGAAGATGAGTCCAGCCGGGCGCTGCATCACCTCGAGCGGGTGATCCAGGCCGAGGGGTCGAGCACGGTCGCCGCGATCCTGCTGGAGACCATCCCGGGAACTGCGGGCATCATGGTCCCGCCGCCGGGCTATCTCGCCGGGGTCCGCGAGATCGCCGACCGCTACGGCATCCTGCTCATCCTCGACGAGGTGATGGCCGGCTTCGGCCGGACGGGCAACTGGTTCGCGTTCGACGCCTTCGACGTGCGCCCTGACCTGATCACCTTCGCCAAGGGAGTCAACTCCGGCTATGTCCCCATCGGTGGGGTGGTGATCTCCGACCCGATCGCGCACGCCTTTGACGAGCGGGTTTATCCGGGCGGCCTGACCTACTCCGGCCACCCGCTGGCCGCAGCCAGCATCGTCGCGGCCCTGACGGCGATGGAGGACGAGCAGATCGTCCAGCACGCCGCCGAAATCGGGAACGACCACCTGGCACCCGGACTGGCGGCTCTGGCCGACAAGCACCAGGCCATCGGAGAGGTCCGCGGCATGGGGGTCTTCTGGGCCCTCGAGCTGGTCTCCGACCGGGACACCAAGGCTCCCCTCGAGGCTGACCGGATGGCAGGGCTCAAGAAGGAGCTGCTCGGTCGCGGTCTGCTGCCGTTCGTCGTCGACAACCGGGTGCACATCGTCCCTCCGGCCGTGGTCACCGTCGAAGAGGTCACCCAGGGACTGGCCATCCTGGACGCGGCGCTGGGCGCAGTTGGCTGACCCACGCAAGCAGCAGGTGCTGCTGGTGGTCACGATCCTGGTCGTGGCCGCCAACCTGCGACCCACCATCACGGCCTATGGGTCAGTGGTCGGAATGATTGGCCAGGACACCGGCCTCGGGCCTGCCGCGCTCGGTGTCCTGGGCGCGATCCCGTTGCTCGCCTTCGCCTCGGTGTCGCCGCTGGTGCACCTGCTCAGCCGGCGTTACGGGCCCGACCGGGCGGTCCTGGGCGCGACCGTCGTGCTGATCGCGGGCACCGCGCTGCGGTCGCTGCCCGGCGGCTCGATGGCGACACTGTGGATCGGCACCGCCGTCCTCGGCTCGGCGATCGCGGTCTGCAACGTCGCGGTGCCGGCCATCGTCAAGCGCGACTTCCCGGGCGAGGTGCCGCTGGTCACCGGTCTGTACGCCGCCGTGCTCAGCACCACCGCGGCGTTCGCCTCCGGCTTGACCCTGCCGATCGCGCTGCGGTCGAGCTGGCAGGCCGGGATCGGCATCTGGGGGCTGCTCAGCGTGGTCGCCCTCGCCGCGTGGCTGGTCCGGCTGCGATCGGTCCGGCGTGTCGATTTTGAGTCGCGGGGGGCACGGACGACCGACGCCCAGACGATGTGGACGTCGCCGGTCGCCTGGCAGGTGACGATGTTCATGGCGACCCAGGCCACCACCTTCTATCTGTTGGTGACCTGGCTGCCGACCATCGAGATCAGCCTGGGTGTGGACCCGGTGACCGCCGGCTGGCACTCGTTCCTCTTCCAGATCGTCGGCATCGGGGCGGGGCTCGGCATCACGCCGATGATGCGCGGCCGGACCGACCACCGACTGGTGGGAGTGGCCATCAGCGTGCTGCTGATGGTGGCGATCGCCGGGCTGCTGGTGGCTCCGGCTTGGGTGCTGGTGTGGCTGATGCTCGCCGGGGTCAGCAGCGGCAGCTCACTGGTCCTCGCCCTGGCCCTGATCGGCGAACGCTCGCGTACGTCGGAGGACGCCGGCCGACTGTCCGGCATGTCCCAGTCGGTCGGCTATCTGCTCTCGGCCGGCGGGCCGATCGGCGCCGGACTGCTGTTCCAAGCCACCGGCAGCTGGACCTATCCGCTACTGGCCGTGATCGGCGTCGGCGCTGCCCAGGTGGTCGTCTCCCTCTACGCCGGCCGCGACCGCTTTACCCACGCCACCGTCTGAGCGGCTGGCGGGCGAGGCGCGGTCAGGACGTCGTGCCGGGCAGTACGAGACGTCACGCGGCCAGGCGGTGAGGTGAGCGTCGAACGACGGCCTTGGTGAAGCGCGCCGGCGAGAACGGCAGCAGCACCTCAGGCGTCGTGCCTCGCAGCACCAGTTCGGTGAGGGCCAAGGCTGAGCCGGGGCCCAACGTGATCCCCTGCATGCCGTGGCCGGTGGAGACATAGACGTTGTCCAGCTCACCGAGGCGGCCGATCACGGGCATGCCGTCGGGCGTCATCGGACGGATGCCGGCGCGCGGGCTCAGCTGAGTGGTGTCCGGCCGCTGCCAGTCTCGGAAGTAGGCCGTCGGCGCCTTCAGGATCGCGCCGACCCGGACCTGGTTGAGCTCCTCGTCCAACCCGCCGAACTCCATCGTGCCGGCCAGCCGCAGGTTTCGGCTCAGCGGCGTCGCCGCCACCTTGGCCTCGGCCAGGTTGGTCGGGCTCCGCAGGTCGAAGGGCGCCGTGTCGACGCTGTAGCCCTTGCCGGGTCGGATCGGCAGCGGCACTCCGATCAGTCGGGACAGCGGCCCGGTCCAGGCGCCGGCCGCGAGGACGAAGGCGTCCGCCTCCAGGGTCTGGTTCCCGGCCACGATGTGGGTCAGGCGGGCGCCCGACTTGGTGACTCCCGCCAGCGGAGCACCCTCCACGATCCGAACGCCGAGCTGGACCAGCCGGCGATGCAAGGCCCGCATCAAGGCGTTCGGGTCGATGTGCTCCTCTCTGGGGAAGAAGATGCCGCCGTAGACCCGGTCCGACAGGTGTGGCTCATGCACCCGGACCTCGTCGCCGACCAGCACCCGGGGGTCCCGGTCAAACCTCCGCGCCAGGTCCAGATTGTCGAGATGGTGCTCGAAGTCCTCTCGGTCCAGGAACGCCATCAACAGGCCGTCGTGGTGCAGCTCGAAGTCCAGCCCGTCGGCTCGGTATTCGTCGTAAGCCGAGATGGTGCCGTCGGCGAGCCGAAGGTGGGCCTCAAAGCCGGCTCTCTGGGCGGGCGCATTCGAGCTTTGCCACATCCCGAGCATGAACTTCACGAAGGTCGGGTCGAGCGAAGGCCTGATATAGAGCGGGCTGTCGCGTCGAAGCATCCACTTGAGCGACTTGCTGATCATCCCCGGGCCGGGCACCGGAGCGGACTCCGCGGGGCAGATCCAGCCGGCGTTCACCTCCGCTGCACCCTGCCCGGTGCTCCGGGCGTCGACCACGGTGACCTGGGCGCCCTCTCGCGCCAGGTGGTAGGCGCTGATCAGGCCGACGGCCCCTCCGCCGATGACAACGACGCTGTGTGTCATGTGGTCCGGTGCCTCCTCGTCGAAGCTTGCGTGGTTGCCCTGCGTGCCGAGGTGATCAGTCTTGAGGTCCGGGCCACCAGGCCGCCTGCCGCCGCCAGTGCCGCATTGCGGGGCGTCGATCCGGTGCCCATCATGGCCAGGCGGCCGGTCAGCCGGGAGGCGCGGACCAGACGCTGCGTCGTCCTTCGTCGCGCTGCGTCGTAGCGAGCCAGCGCGTCTGGGACTGTGGTCGAGTCCGACAGACATCCGGCCAGGACCACTCCGTCGACCAGCGCCTCGCAGGCCCCCCTGCCGAGAAAGGGACCCATCGCGTGAGCGGCGTCGCCCACCAGGGCCGTCGCCTCGGTCACGTACGTCGGCAGCAGCGGCGTCTCGACCAACTCGTGGTGCAGGACGTCCAGCTCGCCGATCCTGGCCAGCACGGCTTGGACGCCGGCGTGCCAGCTGCCGAAGAAGTGGTGCAGGTGCGGCAACTGAGGAGCCGGATAGCGCCGCCCGGCGCGGACACAGGCATACCAGTTGGTGGCATCGCGACCGGTCGGCGTAATACCGAACAGGGCACCGGGCGCCCAGGTCTCGCCGTATTCGGCGGCTGTTCCCGCCACCGTGCCCCGCCAGGCGACCGCACCCAGCGGTCGGGCCGGAAATCGTGCGCCGAACATCGCGTCCCGGGTACGGCTGAACGCCCCGTCCGCTCCGACCACGACGTCGGCGGCGGCCAGGGCGTCGTTGGGGTCCTCGACGACCTCGCCGAATGAGATGCTCAGCCCCTCGGCCAGCACGGCCAGCAGGTGCGGCCGGGACACCAGGCAGAGGCCTGACGGCCCGGCGGTGGTCAGCAGTGTGCGGCCCGCCGGAGTGCGCAGCCCTGCGGTAGCGGCTGCCTCATCGCTGAGGCGACCCGCCCGGGCGCGGGCCGCATCGCCCGCGCCGACGGCGTCCAGGGCCCGCATCGCCGCCGGCCAGATGCCCAAGGTTGTCCCGATGGTGGGCAGCGCCGGGGCTCGCTCCAGGATCGACACGGTCCACCCGTGCTGGGTCAACGCTCGGGCCGCGGCCAGCCCGCCGATGCCCGCTCCGATGACCACCGCGCTCCCCTGCACGCCGGCGATGCTACGCCGACAAGCCGACCCGTCACAGGCAGGTCAGCCGCGGGGCCGGTCGCTGCCGTCGTACGTTCGGACCGTCGACAGGGTCCGGCGCCGCGCCAGCACGGCGCTGGCCAGCACGATCCCCAGGCCGACCGCGGCGGCGGTGGCCAGCACCGGGTAGCCCTCCTGGACGGTGCTGATGATCACCCCACCCAAGGCCCAGGCGATGGTGGCCACATAGGGCAGCAGGCCGCTGGTGAACCAGGTGACCACAACCGCTGTGCCCACCGCCCCGGCCAGGATGGCGACCTGCCCCCCGATCGCCGCGGCAGTCCTGATCGGCGCGCCGCTGCTGACCAGAGCAGTCGTCAGGTTGAGCCAGATGGCCACGCTGCTCCAGCCCGTGTAGAGACCGAGGGTGCCCCACAGCAGCGCCCGGGCCAGTGGGCTCCAGGTGCGGATGGTCGCCCGGTGCTGGACCGCGGTGACCAAGGCCTTGAGCAGACCGGCCAGCATGACCAGGAAGACGACCAAGGTGGCCCAGTTCGGCTCCAGCTCGGCTGCCGTCAGCCAGACCGAGAACCCGACGCAGGTGAGCAGCAGCGGCTTGGTCAACTGGTTGCGCAGGTCCGGATCAGGCCGCCCGTCCGAGTCCGCCCAGATCGCGTAACCGATGCTCAAGGCGATGATCACGCTCCAGATGCTGAACGCTCCTCCGGGGGGCACGATCAGGGGCTCGTCGGCACGGTCCGCGGTCGTGAATGCGCCTCCGTACAGTGACACAACCACCGAGCTCACCGCCTGCCCCACCGCCGCGACCACCAAGAGCCGCCGCCAGACTCGGGCGTTGGCCCGCACCGCGTTCCTCGACATGCTGGGTGCACTCATGCCGATACTTCTGCTCCTGCCCGGACGCAGGATGCGCTGGCTGCTCTCAGTGCGCCGCCTCCGAACGCACCGCGGCTCGGGCCTGGGCGTAGTGCACGGTCTCGTAGAGCACCAGACCGACCACCAAGGCGGCCAGAATCGCCAGCGCAGCCAGTGCGGGCAGCGATCCCGCAAACACCGGGACCGAGAGCACCAGCAGGGCCACCCCTGCCCGAGGTCGGTTCACGCTGCCGATGTTGCGGAGTCGGAAGCCGAGGTGCCCCAAAAGATAGGCCGCCGCCCCGCCGTAGAGCGCCCATAAGGCGGTCGTCGGCAGCGGGTCCGCCAACGTGTGGTGGGCGGTGTCGGCGACGTATTCGGCCACCTTCTTCAGCCCCAGGGCGAGGTAGATGACGCCGGCGATCATCGGGAAGTGCAGATAGGTGTAGGAGTCCCGGCCGAGCCGGACGCGGTCCGCTCCGGTGCGGGACATCAGCACGCGCTCGGCTACCGGGGCGACGACATCGAAGTAGGCCCACCACAGCGCCACGCTGACAGCAAGTCCGAGCAGCGCCATGCCGACGACAGGCACGGTCAGCGCCTGATCGGCGATGCCGACGCCGACCGCGATCAGCGACTCGCCCAGAGCGATGATCACAATCAGCCCGTGCCGCTCGGCGAAGTGACGCGGAGCGGGCAGCCGCCAGTCCGTGCCGGCAAGGTAGATCCCGGTGTAGTCCACAGCCAGGGCGAGCGCCCAGAGCGCCGTCTGCGTAACCCCGCCCTGGACGGCCCCGGTCACCAGCAGGGCGGCGGCGATGCAGACCGGTACGGCAGTGCGCAGCAGCTGACGGCGCAGGAGTACATCGCCGGCGGCAGCGACCAGATAGACCGCGATGTGTCCCAGCCGCACCACGGTCAACGCCACGGCCAGCACCACCGGAGCGCTGATGCCGCCGCCGCGGTCGCCCCACGCCTCGGGAATGGCCAGGGCCACCACGAAGAGGGCGGCCATAGCCACGATCATGGCGACACGAACCACGCCCTCGTCGGCATGGGCCTGGTTGCCCAGCCAGGCGTAACTGCACCAGGCCCACCACAGCAAGGCCAGCAGCACCAGTCCTCGCAGTGCAGCGCGCCAGCCCAGGTCGTCGGCCATGAACGCCGTCACCTGCGTAATGGCGAAGACGAAGACCAGGTCGAAGAACAGCTCCAGGGTGGTGACTGCGTGTCCTTCGGTCGTCGGCTGCACCCGAAGCCGCAGTCGCCGGCTTGCCCTCGGCGCCCCTGCGGCCGGGCCGATGGCGTCAGACGCGTGCTGGCTCACGTTTCCTCCCTCGAGTCCGAGCAGGCCGTGGCGCTAGCCCCCGTCCGGACTCGGCTCCATCGCTCTCGCTGGACCACGATAAGAGGCGAGCCGGTCTCGGCGTCAAGGCTGCCGGCCCGAGGGAAGTGACCAGCTCCCGCGGTGAACGCGAGGATGGCGGTCATGGACTTCGACGATCTTCGTGCCGACTTTCTCCGCTTCACCACCGACATCGTGTATTGCACCGTCACCACCGTGGATCCGGCGGGCCGGCCCCGCTCACGGGTGATGCACCCGATCTTCGAGGTGGTGGACGGCCAGCCGCGCGGATGGGCGGTCACCGACCGGACGCCCCTCAAGGAACGTCACCTCGCCGCCCACCCTTACGTCGCCTGCTTCTACTGGAGTCCGGCCCAGAACACCGTGGGCATCGACTGCACCGCCGAGTGGGTCGAGGACGAGGTGGTGCTCCAACGGGTGTGGCAGATCTTCGCCTCGCCGGAGCCACCCGGTTGGGGTGACCTCTCCGGGTACGGCGACTCGGGCATCCACCACCCCCAGTTCCACGTGCTACGGCTGCTGCCCTACCGCGTTCAGGTGCTGCGCGCCGAGCAGTTGGCAGCCGGGGACTTCACCCCCAGGACGTGGCGCCGGGATGAGTGAGCTGCGCACCGCCTCACCGGCTGCCGGGCCCGGGACAGCACCTCCCGAGCGGCTCGTCCTCGACAGGCATCCGCGCCCGCTGTGCCGATGACTCCACGCCGAATCTTCGGTCTATCCCTGCGTCGACCTACTACTGATGGAGATCTCATGTCCGCACCCAGCACGTCACACCGCCTGGCCACCTCCGGCGCCGATCTCTACTACGAGGTACGGGGCTCCGGCCCGCTGCTGCTGGTCATCGGCCAGCCCATGACCAGCGGCCCGTTCGGACCGGTGGCCGAGCTGCTGGCCGAACACCACACCGTGGTGACCTACGACCCTCATGGGTTGGGTCGAAGCACCGTCGACGACCCATCCATACCGATATCGCCCGAGGTGCAAGCCGAGGACCTGGCGCACCTGGTGGACGCGGTCGGCGGCGGACCAGCGGACGTGTTCGGCACCAGCGGCGGCGGCGTCGCCGGCTTGGCTCTGGCCGCTCGTTATCCCCATCTCGTCCGGACGCTGATCGCCCACGAGCCGCCAGTCGTTGAACTGCTGCCGGACGCGAGGTATGTGCGGGCAGCCGTGGACGACATCGTGGACGCCTACTCCGCCTTGGGTGGCGGCGCGGCCTGGGCCAAGTTCGTGTCCCTCGTCATGCACGAGGGGATGGTCACCGAGGCAGGCGTATCACCGGCCGCCTGGTCACCGCCCGAGGGGCACGACACGGCTGACACCGACGCCGTGCAGCCACCGCCCGACCAGACCGACCCCCAGCAGACCGAGAAGCAGCAGGCCGACGATGCGCTGTTCTTCCTGCGCATGCTGCCGCCGTTCACGCGATTTCAGCCCGACGTCGAGGCTCTCCGCGCCGGCGGGCCTCGAACCGTGGTCGCCGTTGGAGAGGCTTCTCGCGAGGAGGTGGCGCGGCGCTCAGCGGAGGCCCTGGCCGAGCGGCTGGGCACCGCGGCGGTAACCCTTCCTGGCGACCACGTCGGCTTCATGGCTGATCCACCGGCCTTCGCGCAGCGGCTCGTCGAGGTGCTGGCCACCACTGCAGCTCCGTCCACGACCCTGAGGTGAGGCTGGGGTGGCTCACTCTGCCGCAGCGGTAAGGCCGTGCTCCTTACGCTCGCTCGCGGGAGGCGCGGAGGCACCGGCCAGCAGGCGATGGATCTCGTCCAGCCGTCGAGCCGGCGCTCCTAGATCGGTGAGCTCGTCAAGCTGGCGCGCCAGGACCGGCGAGCGCCACTCCTGGGCGAGAAACTCCATGGCGACACTCAGGGCCATGGCGTGCGAGTGCAAGATGGCCGCCATCTGATCCCTCAGCTGGGCTTGCTCCTCGCGGTGCAACCCAGTCGGCAGGTCATCTCGCAGCGCGAAGAAGCGGCGGACCAGCGGTCCGGCACGAGGCGCGATCTCGCCCAGGGACTCCCGCCGACGGATACGCAGCAGCGCCGCCTCCGCCTCGTCCTGCAGGATGACGGCCTCGGCAGCGATGCGAAGCAGCGCGACCGCGGCATCAGGCGACACCGGTTCGGCCACACAGTCTGTGAGCACGAAACGGTCCGCGCTGGGGCGGCGCTGCTGGCGGCGGAGGCTCCGCATCCTATGACCCTATGTCGACGCACGCCCCCTCTTGCCGCGCATGCTGCGGCGCGCTCCGGTTCCGGCACTCACAACCGTTTCACAGGTCGAGGACGGCTGATGCCCAGGCGAGGGCACGACGATGCATCAGACAGGCACCGATCTTGCTTCGGAGCGTTCTCGATCGAAAGGATCCGCCGATGACCCCGCCCGTTCCTCTGCATGGCGACCGCGGCCCACAAGGCTGGCAGGAGAGCTCCCTCTCGGTGCTGCCGTTCTTCGGCACGTTCCTGCTGCTGGTGCTCCTGGCGGCGCTGGCCGCGGCGTATCTGTGGCACCAAGGCAAGCTCACCCTGCCGACCCTTCGCGGTGCACGATCGCCGGAAGACGAGGCGAGACGAATCCTGGCCGAGCGGTTCGCTCGCGGTGACATCAGCTCCGATGACTTTATGGAGCGAGCCAGCATCTTGAACTGGACCCCGGGGAGCGACTCGCTGACGTCTCGGCCACGCAAGCACCGGCCTTAGTCGAAGGCAGCGGCAGTCAATCGGGGTAGCGGCTCTGGCGCTGAGCCGCCCGAAGTGCGCCGGTTCGAGCCCTCAAACGCCGTGCCTGGGCGCAGACTCCGGCCGATGCTGCACGAAAACTCACTCGAGTGGGCTTGGCGGGCACCATTCCGCCCGTGCGGGAGCCACGCGGGTGAGTTTCCGTGCACCCGCCGCCGCGCGTGGTCACACCTTGAGCGTCCTCGGCTGGGCCGTCACCCCCACGGTTCGGCCGACGGGGCGCCGTCCCGCGTTCGCCGCTGCTGACCGGGGGCTCAATCTCCACAGGTCGACGTCGGCCTCACAACACGACGTCGGCGACCACCATGTTGTGATCGGAGGGGCGTGAGCGGTCCACTCGGGCCATCTTGTTCTCGTACCGCCGACTGCCGTTGCCGCCTTTGACCAGCACGAGGTCGAGCCGCGGTCCCACTCCTCGTCCGGACCTCTGCAGCCGAACTCGCCACTGGTTGGAGGTGGTGTAGGCGTGGTTGATCCGGTTCGACGTGGCGGCAGCGTCGCGGTATCCCCGAGCGACCAGAGCGCGGCGCGGAGCGTGGCGGGAACGGTCCGACTGCCAGGAGTTGATGTCACCCCCGAACACTACGGGCCGACGGCTGCTGTTGATGCGATTCAGTTTCCTGGCCACAGCGGCTGCCTGGCGGGCCCGCAACCTGTTGTATTTCGCCTCGATCCGGTTATTGCCGCTGTGTCGATGGTCCAGGTGTGCCGAAACGACGAAGAACCGTTTTCCGCTGCGCCGCTGCCGAAACTCCGCGTAGGCGGCAGATCGCCGGTGCTGCAGGCTTTCGCCCCTCGCAATGGGCAAATCGAAGGCGCATGACCGGTTGTAGTTGCGCCCACGGGTGGTCTCCGGGCATCTCGTGATCAGCGCGTACCGCGAAGAGTCGTAGAGGATTCGGGTTCCTTGCGTGCCGTGCTTGGTTCCGGAAGGGAAGTAGGAAGTGGACCGGACCAACCGGTAGCGACCGCCACCGAGCCGCTTGAGCGTTTTCGTCAGGCTCGTCGTCTGCCGCAGGTGTCCCTTGACCTTGCCCCTCCGGCCGTCGGCACGGCCGGGGCCCAGCTCTTGCAGGGCGACGATGCCCGGGTTGCGGGAGAGGATCTCGCGGGCGACATCAGGCGCCCGCTTCAGCCACCGCCGCCTATCGCCCGTCGCGCGGGCGGTCCGCACGTTAAAGGTCGCCACTCTCACCACCGTCGAGCCGCGGGCCGCAGCCATGCTGGGCACAGTCGTTGGCGCAGCCGTGATCACCTGGGTGGGTGTCGCCTGCGCCGATGGCGGCATCAAGCCGAGAGCCAGAAGTGCAACGAATGGACCGGCCAACAGGCGAGGACGCCGCATGACACTCCTTAGACGGCTTACGCCGGCTCATAACGAAGGCGAAGCTAGGCGTCACTGCCTAGTGACGCGACAGTACTTCGTTAACCCAATCTTGTCCAGATTGTTATGTCGCATTGAGAAGTGCGTCCCATAGGGCTTGGACGTGTACGTGGCCGGCTCGGAAACCAGCTCATGCGCGAAAGAGTCCGAGATCTCACCACCCGTCGACGCGGGCCGTTATGTGCAAACAGCCAGGGGCGCGAGATCCCCGCCCTCGACGGTCAGTGGCGGCGACGGGAGAAGTTGGGCAGCTGCGAGAGTGCGACGCCAAGATCGGGGTTGGAGTCGGCTGAAAGCGAAACGTCGACTGCCTCGGCCTCGACGGCGTCGCCTCCAGGCACCTCACTCTGATGAGATGCGTAGGCGCCGAACACGAAGGGCGCCTCGTCAGACGAGACTGGTGAGGACATCACACCACCGCTCCCAGGAACTCTGAGTAGTCACCCGTGGCGCTTGCTGATGACGAGGAGCGCGAGCCACGTCGCCCAGACCGCTTGTCTTGACAACATATCCAAGATACCGCCGAAGTCGCGACGACTCCACCAGCGAGGGCCTCCGCGCCAACGCTTAACCAGGATTTAACCCCGGTTCGTCGTGCGCGGTGAGCCGAGGAAGCGCAAGAGCGCCGCATTGACCTCCTCGGCGTGAGTCCAGAGCAATCCGTGCGGCGCGCCCTCGACCTCGACGTAGTCTGCGTCCGGCAAGGCTCGGTGCAGCGGGCGGGCGGAGGAGTCGATGGGCAGGATGGCGTCGCCGGTGCCGTGCAGGACCAGCGCAGGTACGCCAGACGTCCGCACCTTCACCAGGTCGGCTCTGAAGTCGGTCAGCCAGCTCTGCACCACGGCGTAGGCAGCCA
Organism: Propionibacteriaceae bacterium; assembly: GCA_035634295.1. Classification (GTDB taxonomy): domain Bacteria; phylum Actinomycetota; class Actinomycetes; order Propionibacteriales; family Propionibacteriaceae; genus Microlunatus. The sequence continues at coordinate 60,016 of DASQDG010000078.1, forward strand.
CGAACGAGCCGCGGGTGGCTACCTGCCAGCTGTGGTCGACTGCCTGCTGGCTGATGCGGCTGCCCAGCAACTCGTCGAGGTTGTAGAAGTTGTGGAAGAAGCTGGTGAACCAGGCGAAGCGGTCGGCCCGGGCGGCGGCTTCGATCTCGTCGAAGACCGACTGGGGCACGCCGTCGGCATTGTCGTCGGTCTGCAGCAGGAACGGCCCGAGTGCGCCCAGGAAGGCGAGCTTCGCCACCCGAGAGGTGCCGTAGCGCCCGACATAGCGGGCCAGCTCCCCGCCACCCATCGAGAACCCGACGAGCACCACGTCGCGAAGGTCCAGGGCGGACAGCACGGCGTCGAGGTCGGCGGCGAAAGTGTCGTAGTCGTAGCCGGTCGTCGGCTGGCTCGACTGGCCGAAGCCGCGTCGGTCGTAGGCGATGACCCGATAGCCGGCCGCGAGCAGCTCGCGCGTCTGACGCTCCCAGGAGTGACCGTCCAAGGGATAACCGTGGATCAGCACCACCGGCTGGCCGCTGCCGTGGTCTTCGTAGTAAAGCTCGACGGAGGCGGAGTTCTGCTGACCGACGCTGATGGTGGGCATGCGTGTCCTTTCGAAGTCGGCTCAGAGCCAGTGACGGCGACGAAACAGCACGTAGAGCAGCACGCCGAACGCGACCATGGCCAACACGGCCATCGGATAGCCGAGGCGCCAGTTGAGCTCGGGCATGTGCTCGAAGTTCATGCCGTACACGGTCCCGACCAGCGTGGGGGCGAAGAAGATTGCCGCCCACGACGAGATGCGCTTGACCTCCTCGTTCTGCCGGAGGCTCGACTCGGTCAATGACCGCATCTCATCGTTCTGCTGCTGCCCCACCAGGGTGGCGTGCACGGTCAGCGCGTTCTGCAGCAGGGTCCTGAAGAGGTCGACGCGCTCGACGATCCGGATGGTGTGGTCGTGCACGTCTCGCAGGTTGCGCCGCAGCTCGACGTCGACGTGATACTTGTCGAATCCCGCCTCGAGTGCGGTCAAGATGTCGATCAGCGGGTGGGTGGTGCGCTGGAACTCGATCACCTCGCGCGACAGCTCATAGATGCGCCGGGAAACCTGGGGGTCTTTGTTGAACAGCTGGTCTTCGATCTCGTCGATGTCGTTCTCCAGCCCGGCCATCACTGGGCCGTATTCGTCGACCACCTGATCCAAGATGGCGTAGAGCACGGCCTCGGGTCCTAGCCGCAACAGCGCGGGATTGCCCTCTAAGCGGCTGCGAACCCTGGCGAGGTTGGGCGACTCAGCCTGACGTACGCTCACCACGAAGTCGGGCCCGGTGAACAGGTGCAGCTCACCAAACTCGACCCGCTCCTCGGCGTCGAGGTAGCGCGCCGGACGCAGCACGGTGAACAACACGTTGCCGTAGCGTTCCAGCTTGGGTCGCTGGTGGGCCTTGATGGCGTCTTCCACGGCGAGCGGGTGCAGGTCGAACTCCTTGGCGACCGACCAGATCTCGGCCTGATTGGGACGGTAGAGCCCGATCCACGCCATCCCCTTGAGCGCGCGCAGCGTCTCGTAGGTCTCTTCCAGGCTGGCCGGGCTGCTGTTTCGTGCACCATCCACGTACACCGCGTTGTCAACCAGGCCGGAACGCTGCTGCTCCGGCGAAGTGCCTGGCTCCTCGGCCGGCTCCTCGACCGGCGCCGCCTTGGAGTGCGACCGCAGATCATAGCGGCGAAGGTCGCGCAGAAACGGCATCAGGTTCTCGCTCGGACCTGGACGCGTGCGCTCTCCCACGGTCTAGCCGGTGCAGAGGCAGTCCCCATCACGGCGGCGAGTCTATCGCCCAAGCCGCGTTCGGGCCGGGGCGTGCTCATTGACACCAGCGGCTGAGTTGCAGCACAACAGCTGTGCGCTGCCCTGACCCGCCGCCAGCTGATTCAACGAGGGTGCCGCTGCCGTGCCCGACGGGGCCACCGCAGCCGAGTGACGTGATAAACATGAGGGGAACTCGGGACATGCCCAAGAGAGGCGCCCATGCCCACATCGGCCGCGCGACGTTGGATTCCCGGGCTGCTGCTGATCGCACTGCTCCCCCTGGTCGGGCCGGCGACCCTGCCGCCCGACGCTCAGGCTGCGCCGACCAACTCCAGCGCGACCAGTGCGACCGGTGCCGCGAGTGCCGCGTTGGCGGCCCCGAGCTACCCGCGCTACGGCCAGACCGGTCCGGCGGTGTGGTCGTTGCAGAAGAAGTTGGTGGAGGCCGGACTGCTCCGGGCCGACTACCGGACCGGACGCTTCGGACCACGCACTCGCGCCGCGGTCACGGCGCTGCAACGCCGCTACAAGCTGCGGGCGACCGGCCGAATGACCGGCGCGACGGCCGCGGCGCTCGACAAGGCGTTGCGCGCGAACATCGGCCCCCGGACCTGGTATCACCGCGAGACCATCGGCAGGTCGGCCGAAGGTAGGCCGATCGTGGCCTATCGGGCCGGGGAGCGGGGCAAGCCGGTGGTGATGGTCACGGCCACGATGCACGGCGAGGAGGACTTCGGGCAGTACGTCGCCCGCGGGCTGCTCGAGGGTCGCGCGATCAAGGGCGTGGATCTGTGGGTGGTCCCGGTGCTCAACCCCGACGGCCTGGCCCGCGACCGCCGTTGGGTGGCCTCGCACGTCGACCTCAACCGCAACTTCCCGCACCGCTTCATCCGCCGGGCCAACAGCGGCCCCAGGGCGTCCTCAGCCAAGGAGACCCGGGTGATCACCAAGTTCCTGAACCGGGTCAACCCCCGCTATCTGGTGTCGTGGCACCAGCCTCTGATCGGTGTCGACTCCTATGCCGTCAAGGACCGGGGTCTCATGCGGCGGCTGTCGGCGGGCCTTCGGATCAAGGTCCGACGGCTCGACTGCCACGGCACCTGCCACGGCACGATGACCGGCTGGTTCAACGCCAACCACCGCGGGGCCGCCATCACCGTCGAGTACGGCTCCATCGCCCGTTCCATGAAGACGATGAAGGGCCGCGACGCCAACGCGGTGCTCAGCGCGATCGGTGGCCGGCGGGGCTGAGTTGGGGCGGCAGCTGTCCGCCGCACCGGGCAGGATGGCCGAGTGCGACGTGAGGCTTCGGTGCTGCACCTCGACCTCGACGCGTTCTTCGCCGCGGTCGAGCAGCGCGACAAGCCGTCGCTGCGCGGCAAGCCGGTGGTGGTCGGCGGTGTCGGAGCGCGCGGCGTGGTGGCTACGGCGTCGTACGAGGCGCGGGTCTTCGGCGTCCGGTCGGCCATGCCCGCGCACGAGGCTCGCCGTCGCTGCCCGCACGCCGCCTTCCTCGCCGGCCGCTTTGACGCGTACCGGGAGGCCAGCGGTCAGGTGATGGGCGTGCTGCGTGCCCTGTCCCCGCTGGTCGAGCCGCTGTCCATGGACGAGGCCTTTGTCGACCTGTTGGCCGCCGACCGCGACCCGGACTTCTCCACCTCGGCCCTGCTGGGCCTTGTCGGGGAGCTGAAGGCTGAAGTGGCCGCGGTCACCGGTGGGCTCACCGCCTCGGTCGGCGTCGGCTCGTCGAAGTTCATCGCCAAGGTGGCCACCGAGCTGAACAAGCCCGACGGCGTGTACGTGGTGGAGCCCGGCACCGAGGTCGAGCTGCTGAGGCCGATGCCGGTGCAGGTGATCCCCGGCGTCGGTCCGGTCACGCTGGAAAAGCTGCGGCGCATCGGCATCGCCACCGTCGCGGACCTGCAGCGAGTCGGCCTGCACGAGCTGGTGCAGGTCGTCGGCAAGGCCCTTGGCCAGGACCTGGTCGAGCTCGCCTCTGCTCGCGACGACCGACCGATCGAGCCCGAGCGCGAGGCGAAGTCCATCTCGGTGGAGGACACCTTCGACACCGACGTCGCCGACCTGAGGCGGCTGGCTCCGATCGTGGAACGTGACGCCCACCAAGTCGCGGGCCGGCTCCGGGCCGCTGCGCTTTTCGCCCGGACGGTGACGGTCAAGGTCCGGATGCACGACTTCGCCACCCATACCCGGTCAAGAACGTTGCTCAGTGCCACTGATCGGCCGGACGTGATCACCCAGATCGCGCAGGCCCTGCTCGCGGGCCTGGATATCAGCGACGGCGTGCGGCTGGTCGGGGTAGGCGTGACCGGGCTGACCGACGTGCTGCAGGAGGACCTGTTCGGTGACGAGCCCGCAGGTCCGGCCGAGCCGACGGCGACTGCGCCACCTGCCGGCGTTCACGAGCCCGGTACGCCTGGCCTTGTTCCGACCTGGCCACCCGGCCTCGACGTGGAGCACGACCAGCACGGCCGCGGTTGGGTCTGGGGGTCCGGGCTCGGCCGGGTGACGGTGCGGTTCGAGACCCGCCACACCGGGCCCGGGCCGGTGCGCACGTTCTCCGTGGCCGACCCTCAGCTGCGCCCGTACCGGCCGACGGGGTAACTGAGCTCAGCGGGCGGAGGCGGCGGTGACCAGCCCGGCGAACAGGCGGTAGTCCTCCAGCACCTCGGGGTGCCACTGCACCGCCATCCAGAACGGGTGCCGCTCGGACTCCATCGCCTCCTGAGTGCCGTCGCTGGCCCGAGCCGTCATCCGATAACCCGGCGCCGAAGCCACCGACTGGTGGTGGTGGCAGTGAACCGAGAAGCTCTCCCCCAGCAGCTGCTGCACCGCCGAGCCGGCCGACGCCTCAATCTCGATGGGACCGTAGGCGTCCGGTCCCGGTGAGTGCCGCGAGTCGCCGACCACGTCCGGCACGTGCTGGACCAGCGAGCCGCCGGCCCAGACCGCCATCAGCTGCATGCCCCGGCAGATGCCCAACGTCGGCAGCCCTCGGGCGTCGGCGGCGTCCAGCAGCGCCAGCTCCCAGGCGTCACGCTCACTGCGCCAGCCCCCGGTGGCCGGGTGCGGCGGCTCCCCGTAGCGGGCTGGGTCGACGTCGTTGCCGCCGGCGATCACCAGGCCGTCGAGCCTGGCCACCACCGCCGGGGCCGCGTCGGCGACCTGGGGCAGCAGCACCGGGATGCCGCCGGCGGTCTCGATGCTGACCGCGTAGCGGGCTGGCAGCAGGTCGGTGAGCGTGTCCCAGGTGCGGAACCGGGCCTGCTCTCGGTAGGTGCTGATGCCGATAACCGGCCGGATCGCTGACACGGCGTCCGTGTCCCCTCCCCCGGTCACAGCGGCGTCACGTAGGCGCCGGAGATGCCACCGTCGACCAGGAACGTGCTGGCGGTGATGAAGCTTGACTCGTCGGAGGCCAGGAAGAGCACGGCGTTGGCGATCTCGTCGGGTTCGGCGAACCGGCCCAGCGGGATGTGCACCAACCGACGGGCGGCGCGCTCGGGATCGGTGGCGAACAGCTCCTGCAGCAGCGGCGTGTTGACCGGTCCCGGGCACAGCGCGTTGACCCGAACTCCGCGGCGCGCGAACTCCACTCCCAGCTCCCGGCTCAGGGCCAACACCCCGCCCTTGGAGGCCGAGTAGGAGATCTGGGAGGTGGCGGCGCCCATCAGCGCGACGAAGGAGGCGGTGTTGATGATCGACCCCCGCTGCTGGTCGAGCATGTAGGGCAGCGCCGCCTTGCAGCACAGGTAGACGCTGGTGAGGTTGACCTCCTGCACCCGGCGCCAGGCGTCGAGTTCGGTGTTGAGGATGGACGCGTCGTCCGGCGGCGAGATGCCCGCGTTGTTGAAGGCGATGTCTACCGAGCCGTAGCGCTCGTGGGCGGCCGCGAACAGGGCCTGGACTTCCGCCTGGCTGGTGACGTCGGCGTGCTGGTAGTGCCCGTCGAGCTCGGCGGCGAATTCGACCCCGCGGTCGTCGTCCAGGTCGCCGATCACCACCCGGGCGCCTTCGCTCGCCAGCCGCCGGGCGGCAGCCAGGCCGATGCCCGAGCAGCCTCCGGTCACCACGGCCACCCGGCCCTGGACTCTCCCCGTCATCTCTGCACTCCCTGCTAGTCCTGGCTGAAGAAGACGTTCTTCTCCTCGGTGAACGCCTGTGGCGCGTCCGGTCCGAGCTCTCGGCCGAGTCCGGACTGCTTGTAGCCGCCGAACGGGGTCCAATAGCGGACCGAGGAGTGAGAGTTGACGCTCAGGTTGCCCGCCTGGATCGCCCGGGAAACCCGAAGGGCCCGTCCCAGGTCACCGGTGTAGATCGACCCCGACAAGCCGTAGTCGCTGTCGTTGGCCAGCTCGACCGCCTCGGCCTCGTCGGCGAACGGAAGCACGGCCACAACCGGGCCGAAGACCTCCTCGCGCCAGACCCGCTGTTCGGTCGACTCGGCCAGCACCACGGTGGGCGCCATCCAGAAGCCGGGACCTTCGGGGGCCGTGCCGGCGTAGGCCACTTCGACCCCGTCCAGGAAGCCCCGGACCGCGTCGCGCTGGGCGGCGGAGATCAACGGGCCCATCTCTGCGGCGGGGTCGGCGGGGTCGGTCACCTTGAGAGCTCTGACCGCCGGCTCCAGTCGACCGAGGAACTCCTCGTACACCGACTGCTGGACGAGGATCCGGCTCCTAGCGCAACAGTCCTGGCCGGCGTTGTCGAATACTGCGTACGGGGCCGCCGCGGCCGCCTTGGCGAGGTCGGCGTCGGCGAAGATGACGTTCGCGCTCTTGCCGCCCAGCTCGAGGGTGCAGCGTTTCACCTGGTCGGCACAGCCGGCCAGCACCTGCTTGCCCACTGAGGTGGAGCCGGTGAAGCAGACCTTGCGCACCAGCGGGTGGGTCACGAATCGCTGCCCGACCACCGACCCCCGCCCGGGCAGGACGGTAAGCACCCCCTCGGGAAGCCCGGCCAGCAGCGCCAGCTCGGCCAGCCGCAGCGCGGTCAGCGGGGTCAGCTCAGCCGGCTTGAGCACCACCGTGTTGCCCGCGGCCAGCGCCGGCGCGAAGCCCCAGCCCGCGATGGGCATGGGGAAGTTCCACGGCACGATGATCCCGACGACGCCCAGCGGCTCGTGGAAGGTGACGTCCACTCCGCCTGGCACGGGGATCTGGCGCCCGAACAGCCGCTCGGGCGTGGCCGAGTAGTAGTTGAGGACGTCGCGCACGTTGCCGGCCTCCCATCGGGCGTTGCCAATGGTGTGGCCGGCGTTGCGCACCTCCAGCGCGGCCAGCTCCTCGAGGTGCTCGTCGACCACAGCGGCGAAGCGCCGCAGCAGTCGGGCGCGCTCCCCCGGAGCGACCTCGCGCCAGGTCGCGAAAGCCAGGTGGGCGCGTTCGATCGCCGCGTCGGTCCCGGCCGGACCCGTCAGCGACACCTCGGCGATCAGCTCCTCGGTCGCCGGGTTGATCACGGTGTGCACCGCTGCGGCCTCCGGCGGCGCAGACATACCCACAGCGCTTACATCCTCTCGAAGGTCCGGCGGAGCTCCCAGTCGGTGACTGCAGCGTCAAAGGCGGCCAGCTCCACGTCGGCCATGTTGGTGTAGTGGTCCACCACCACGTCGCCCAGCGTCTGCCGGGCGATCGCGGACTCGGTGAAAGCCTGCCGAGCCTCGCGAAGTGTACGAGGTACGGTCGGCCGTCCCGACGTATAGGCGTTGCCGGTCAGCTCGGGCTCCAGCTCGAGGGCGTGCTCGATCCCGTACAGACCGCCGGCGAGCATGGCGGCCAACGCGAGATAGGGGTTGACGTCGCCGCCGGGCACCCGAAGCTCCATCCGGGCGCTGGGTCCCTGGCCGACGAGCCGGACGGCGCAGCTGCGGTTGTCGCGGCCCCAGGCGATCACCGTCGGCGCGAACGAGCCGTCGGCGAACCGCTTGTAGGAGTTGACGTTGGGCGCGTACAGCAGAGTGAAGTCACGGATGCTGGCCAGCACGCCGGCGAGGAACTGGTCGTAGAGGGCAGTTCGCCCCTGCTCGCCCCAGAAGACCGTCGATCCGTCGGTGCCGCGCAGAGATAGGTGGATGTGGCAGGAGTTGCCCTCGCGCTCGTCGTACTTGGCCATGAACGTCAGGGCCAGGCCGCGCTGGGCCGCGATCTCCTTGGCCGTGGTCTTGTAGACCGCGTGGTCGTCTGCCGTGGTCAGCGCCTCGGCGTAGACGAAGCCGATCTCGTGCTGGCCGAAGTTGCACTCCCCCTTGGCCGACTCGACGTTGAGGCCGGCGGCATACATCGTGTTGCGGAGATCGCGCAGCAACGGCTCGACCCGGCTGGTGCCGAGCACCGAGTAGTCGACGTTGTACTGGTTGACCGGTGTGAGGTGGCGGTAGCCGGCCTGCCAGGCCTCCTCGTAGGTGTTGTTGAACACCAGGAACTCGAGCTCGGTGCCCGCCAGGGCGACGTACCCCTGGTCTGCGGCCCGGGCCAGCTGTTGCTTGAGGATTGCGCGTGGCGACTGCTCCACCGGCGAGCCGTCCAGCCACACCAGGTCGCACTGCACCATCGCCGTGCCCGGCAGGTGCGGCAGCAGCCGGATGGTGTCGAGGTCCAGGGCGAACTGCAGGTCGCCGTACCCCTGGTCCCACGACGACATGGCGTAGCCGGGCACGGTGTTCATGTCCACGTCCACCGCCAGCAGGTAGTTGCAGCCCTCCACGCCGTGGTCAAGCACGTGGTCGACGAAATAGGCGGCGTGCAGCCGCTTGCCCTGTAGCCGACCCTGCATGTCGGTGAAGGCGACCAGCACGGTGTCGATCTCGGCCTCGCTGATCCGGCGCTTCAGGTCGTGCACGCTCAGGTGCCGCTCGTTGCGCAACGCCATCTCTGTCTCCGTATCGGTGGGTCGAGGGTGGTGGCTCGGCGGGCTGAGCACCCCGAGATCGTTCACTGGAGCAGGCCCCTCAGCAGAGCCGCCGTGTCGTCGCAGTGCTGCTCCATGACGTCGCGGGCCGTGTCGGCGTCGCCGGCCAGGACGGCCGCCACGATAGCGGCGTGCTGAGCACTTGAGTGCTCGATGTTCACCGGCAGCACCGGGATGGCGACGAGCATGTCGTGCAGGTATCTCTGCACGGTGGTGACGGCGTCCACGATCAGGTCCGACTCGGTGACGGTGGCGATGGCCAGGTGCAGCCGGGAGTCGGCCTGGCGGTGCTCGGCGGGGTCGACGGCGCCGGCCACCCGTTCGAGCGCGTCACTCACCAGCTGGCGCTGGGCCGCGGACAGGTCACGCGCAGCCGCGGTCGCACAGGCGCCGGGCTCCACGATCCGGCGAAACGCCAGGGAGTCGAGCAGCTCAACCCGGCGGCCGGCCACCGCGTCCGGGTCGTCGTGCGGAGTGGCGGGCCGATGGTCCACGACCGTGCCGCCCGCGCGGCCGCGGACGGTGCGCACCAGACGGGCACTGCGCAGCGCGGCGATGGCCTCGCGTAACGTTGCCCGAGAGACCCCGAGGCGCAGGGCGAGCTCCCGCTCGGGCGGCAGGGTGCTGCCGTCGGGATAGACGCCCAGCCGGATGGCGGTGCCCAGCCGCTCCACGCAGTCCTCGAACCCGTGCCGGGCGTGCGGAGCTCCCAGCACGCGGTCCTCGAGCGAGGTCTCCGGTCCGGCCACTAGTCGTCCAGCACCTTCTCGGCCTCCTTGGAGGTGGGCTGGTCCCGCGCGCTGAGCATGAAGTGGTGCTTGCCCTTGAGGTGCCAGGACAGCGTGGCGAACAGCAGCACGACAAGCACCGCCACGGGTGCGTAGTTGAAGGTGCTGAGCGTCACCGGAGAGGCTGGTGGGAGCACGAACAGGACGCAGATGATGCCGACCCAGACGATCGCGATCCAGCCGATCAGGGCACTCCACCTGCCGAGGTTCCACGGACCGGGCGTGAAGTCCGGGCTGACCCGGCGCAGGAAGACGGGGACCACATAGGCGATGTAGAGCCCGATGACCGCGATGGAGGTCACCGCCAGGTAGGCGGTGGTGTTGACCAGCGCCGGAGACGCCAGCACGATCGCCAGCCCGACACACAGCCAGATGGAGTTGGTCGGCGTGCCCGTCCGCGGGTTCACCTTGGCCCAGAGGCGCGAGCCGGGCAGGGCGTTGTCGCGGGCAAAGGCGTACGACATCCGGGAGTTGGCCGTCACCGAGGCCATTCCGCAGAAGAACTGGGCCACGCAGACGATGAAAAGCATGAATTTGGCCACCCCCGGGCTGCCGAGGGCGTCGAGGAAGATCTGGGCCGGGGGCAGGCCGGTCTCCGACGCCGCCAGCTTCGTCAGGCCCTCCTCGGAGTTGTCGGGGATCGAGGCTGTGATGGAGTAGAGCAGGATGAAGCCGCCGATCACCGACACCAGCACGCTGATCACGATGCCGCGCGGCGCAGCCCGGGAGGCGTTCTTGGTCTCCTCGGCGATGTGCGCTGAGGCGTCGTAGCCCGTGTAGGTGTATTGCGCCATCAGCAGGCCCATCAAGAAGACGTACGGCAGGAACGTCCACCCGGTCTCGTTGTGGAAGCCGGTCAGCGTCCAGGACACCGACTGGTGCCGCTCGGGCAGGATCCAGAGAGCGGCCACGATGACCAGCACGCCGACCATGTGCCACCAGGCAGACACGTTGGACAGCACCGAGACCAGCTTCACCCCGAACGTGTTGAGCAGGGCGTGCACCACAATGATCACCACGAACAGGCCGAACGTGGTCGCCGGCGTCGCCTCGACCCCCCAGACCAGGTTGGCGAACGCCAGGCAGGTCGAGGCGCAGCCGAAGTCGATGGCGGCCGTCACCGCCACCTCGCCGAGGAAGTTGAACCAGCCGACATACCAGGCCCACTCGCGCTTGTTGCGCTTGGCCAGCCGCCCGGCCCAGAAGTAGAGCCCGCCCGCGGTCGGGTAGCGCGAGCAGACCTCCGCCATAGCGAGCGCGACGGCGAGCACCATGATCCCGACAAGCAGCCAGCCCAGCACCAGCGCGGACGGGCCACCGGAGACCAAGGCGATCTTGTAGGACGTGATGCAGCCGGCCAGGATCGAGATGATGGAAAACGACACGGCGAAGTTGGAGAACCCGGACATGCCGCGGTGCAGCTCTTGGGTGTAGCCCATCTCGGCCAGCCGCTGGGCGTCCTCGTCGAGGTGTTGGTCACTGCTCATGCTCTCGCTCCCCCGGGCTCGATGAGAGGCCAGTCTCCTGGTGGGCCGTCCGGGTGTCAATGGTCGGACCTCATACCAATCAAGCCGGCGGTATCGTCTGCCTCATGAGGGCATCGTCTGCGGTTGTCACGGCGACCAAGCCATGTGGATAGGAGCCTTGGAGTTCGACCTCTTGCTCGGCGACGTGCACTCGCTCAAGGAGAAGCGCTCCCTGGTCCGCCCCATGATCGCCGAGGTGAAGCGGATGTTCGGGGTCAGCGTCGCCGAGGTCGACCACCTCGACCTGCACCGACGGGCCGGCCTCGGCGTGGCTGTGGTGGCCGCCGATCAGCAGCACGTGGTGGAGATGCTGGACACCATCGAGCGCCGGGTCGCCTACCACCCCGAGGTCGAGCTGCTGTCGGCCCGCCGGTCCATCCGCACCACCGACGACGAGTGACGCGGGACGAGCCCCCGGCCGAGTGAGGAGCGTTAGGTCCGGGAACGGCGCCCGGCGGCGTACGGCTCCCCGAGGTCCACGTCCAGCACGGTCCGCACCGGCGGCAGCAGGGAGCGCTCGTGGCGACAGACGAAGTGCTCGTCGCCGCGGGTGCCCGAGACGGTGTGCCCGTCGTCGATCACGTCTCC
>DASQDG010000079.1:0-8692 GCA_035634295.1 Propionibacteriaceae bacterium
GACACCACCGACGGCCCCCCGCCACCCCCACCGCCGCCACCGGCGACCGGCTCAGCAATCAGACCAGGCAGCACCACCGGCAACAACTCCTGCACCCCCGCCCGCGCCGGCGGCGGCGAACACAACGCCCGACACCTCAAACACGCCTCCACCTGCCGCAGATGCAACGCCTCCGCCCTATCGTTCGCCCTCGCAATAGCCCTATTCCGCCGATCCCTCGCCCTCACCCGCGCCTCACGCGCAACAGCCTCCACCCGATAGTCCGCACGCGACGGACCCCTAGAGGACGGGTGTTTAGCACTCGGCTGGCGCGTTGGTGAATAGGAATTACGAGAGTTCGAACGCGTGATTTCACTGACCGCCTTTGCTTTACACACAGAGCGGTTGCAAATGGCACGTCCAGAAGTGTCATCAAAACTGGGGACCGGACCCAGCAGAACTACGAGAAAGGCCATTATCAACACTTGGACGCAAGCCATCACTTGTTACATCCGTAGGAGTCGAAACTCGCCACCGGCTTACTCGTGAGATCTGAGACTTTCCACGCTTCGCGAGTTCTGCTGACGGTGTAATCCTGTACAAAGAGCCGCTTGTCGGGCAGGCGTTGACGCTTGCCGTCGTCGTCGAGAATGAGCGCATCAGTGATGTCTTCGCAGGCTTTCACATGAATGGTAGAACCTGATGAGCCTTGTGCGGCGGCGAACACGACTTTGGTTGTGCCAATGCCGTGCAAGTCGTCCTCCTTTAGAGCTCGCAAAGTCTCCATAGTGAACTGGAGATAGTTTCCCGTCGCCACTTTCCTGAGCTTGTTTGTGGGCTGAGTTGCTCCTCCAACAATGAAGAGGCGGTCGACCTCTGCCAGCGCCGTTCGGTAGGCGCTCACCGCCGCCTCGTGATCCAGACGTATCCGCCGCTCCAGAGACGTGTCCGGGTTGAGCGTCGCCGTTGTTGACGGCGCCACTTTAGTCGGTGCGCTTCCCGCTGGCGGCGCCTCGTTGGGGGCGCGGCTGCTGCAGGACACCGTCGGCAGCAGCGCCACCACAACCACCGCAGCGCCGACCGCAAGCCCCTTACGAGCCACGCTTCCCCCTGTTGAATTCGTGCTTCTCGTTGCCGACTCGCGGAGGATCCTTCCAGAACCAACGCTGCGCTGCCACTCGTCCTGTGGACAAGCCAGCGCCGCGCGGGAGTGCCGAGCCCTCGTAGAGCCCGAGCGCCACCTCGAAGCGTCCGCCGGGCCTCGCCACCAAGCCAACTAGGTAAAACCGACCACCGCTATCGAGTAGAATTTTCACATCTTGGGGACGTACGCAGTTCCTTAGGAGCCTTCGATGCAGACAACGCCCTCCACTTCAAGAGTTTCTGGCGCCAAGCGCACAACTCGTCACCTGCTGGCAGCCGCCGGCCTGCTCCTTGCCGTGCCCACCGCGCTCCTGGTCAGCAGCGCGCCCGCCGCCGCGGCCACGACTCAAACCGCCTCCTGCACCGACGGCGGCGGCGTCCGTTGGAACACCCGGGCGATTTGGGGAGGCAGCTACACGGCCGCCGACGGCGTACGTCGAGTGGCCATGGACCACGCCGGCTGGACCACGAGCAGGGCCGGCACCGTGCCGACCGACTCATGGGTCAGGACCTACGACGGCAGCGGCACCTTCCTCCGTAGCCTCGCCTGGAGCGGCAGCTTCGCCTACCAGTCGGGCTCGACGTACAAGGTGCAGAATCCGCTCAATCCGCCTAGCGCCCCCGGCAAGACCAAGGTGACCATCACCTTGGGCGTTGACGGCGACGGATACGGCAACTGCACGGTGACCTTCACCCAGCCGGGCGGGACCACCCCCACCCCCAGCCCGAGCCCCAGCCCGGGCACGGCCAGCGACACCTACGAAGCCGACGTGATCAAGGCCACCAATGCCGAGCGCACCTCGAGATCGCTCGCCGCACTCACCCACCAGGACTGCGTCGACTCCTACGCCGAGGCGCAGTCGGCGCGGATGGCGGCCGAGGACCGGATGTTCCACCAGGAGATGTCTCCGATCCTGAGGGCGTGCAACCTGTCAGCGGTGGGCGAGAACGTGGCGTACGGGTATTCGAGCGGCGCCGCCGTCACCGACGGCTGGATGAACTCGTCCGGGCACCGGGCAAACATCCTCAACCCGCGCTACCGACTGATCGGAGTCGGGGCGACCCAGAGCGCCTCAGGTCGCTGGTATGCGGCTCAGGTCTTCGGCGCGAACTGACCCGACGGTCAGCCCTCGGGCTTGAGCAGCGGAAACAGGATCGTCTCCCGGATCCCCGCTCCGGTGAACAGCATCACCAGCCGGTCGATGCCCAGCCCCAGCCCACCCATCGGCGGCGCGCCGAACTCCAGTGCGGCCAGGAAGTCCTCGTCCAGCTGCATCGCTTCCCTGTCCCCGGCGGCCGCCGCCAGCGACTGCGCGGTCAACCGCTCCCGTTGGACTACGGGATCGACCAGCTCAGAGAAGCCGGTGGCACGTTCCACGCCACCGATGATCAAGTCCCAGGCCTCAATCAGGCCCGGCTGGCTGCGATGAGCCCGAGCCAACGGCTGCGCGGCCGGCGGGTAGTCGCAGACGAAGGTGGGCTGCATCAAGGTCTTCTCGACCAGCTCGCCGAACAACTCGATCACCAGCTTCTCCGAACCCCAAGCCCCGTCGATCTCCACCGCGTGGGTCTCGGCGATCTTGCGCAGCAGCTGGACCGAGGTCTCCGGAGTCACCTCCTCCCCCACCGCCTCCGACAAGGCCGGGTAGACGCTCAACCACCGCCACTCGCCCCCGAGGTCGATCTCCCCGCCGGGCGTCGCCACCACCCGTGACCCCACCACGTCCGCCGCATCCAAAATCACCCGCCGGGTGAGGTCGGCGACCGATGTCTGGTCCCCCCACGCCTGATACACCTCGAGCATGGTGAACTCCGCGCTGTGCGTGGAGTCGATGCCTTCGTTGCGGAAGATCCGGCCCAGCTCGTACACCTTGTCGACGCCGCCGACCACGGCCCGCTTGAGGAACAGCTCCAACGCGATCCGCAGCGTCATCGGGGTGTCGAAGGCGTTCAGGTGCGTACGGAACGGCCGCGCCTGCGCCCCACCGTGCACGAGCTGCAGAACCGGCGTCTCGATCTCGGTGTAGCCGTCTGAGTGCAGGGTCTCCCGGATGCTCCGGGTGATCGCGGCCCGCGTCCGCACCATGTCGCGGGCGGCCTCCCGTACGGTCAAGTCCGCATAGCGCTGCCGGACCCGCGTCTCATCGGACAGCTCCTTGTGCAGCGTCGGCATCGGCCGCAGCGCCTTCGCGGCCATCGTCCACGCCGACGCAAGCACGGACAGCTCACCGCGCCGGGACGAGATCACCCGGCCCTCGATCGAGACGAAGTCCCCGAGGTCGACATCGGACTTGAACGCCGCCAGCGACTCCTCGCCCACCTCGGCCAGGGACAGCATCACCTGCAGCCGCTCCCCGGAGTCGGTCAGCGACAGGCCCTCCTGCAGCGTGGCGAAGCACAGCTTGCCGGTCAGCCGCACGAACGCCACTCGGCCGGCCACCGCGACCCGGTCCTGGGTCTCCTCGCCGACCGTCAGCTGCCCCCACCGCACCCGAACCTCGCGCAGCTGGTGCGTCCGGGGGACCGCTACCGGATAGGGCTCGACCCCCTCGGCCAGCAGACGCGCACGCTTCTCCCGCCGCACCCGGATCTGCTCGGGCAGGTCGTCGGCATCCTCGTCACTCACCCGCTCACCCTATTCGAGGGCTTGACAGGGCCCGCGAACTCAGGGCGAGGGTCCCTGGCTCGGACTCCAGGTGCCAGCCGCGGTTACGCTCGCCGAAGGATGTGCATCGTGAGGAAGCCTTCGCGACGCGGCTCAGTCTGCACCACGGCATCCACAGGGCTTGGGGGTTTACGCCGCAGTAACGGCCTGAACAGTAGGGTTCCCGCATGAAGGACGTCCTTGACAGCTACCACCCCGGTGTCGCGTTCGACGAGATGATCGACACCGCCGGAGCCGTCCGTCCCTCGTACCAGGCGGTTTACAACTCCCTTGCCGCGGCCAGCCCGACCGAGCTGAAGGTGATCGCGGAGTCGCTGGCCAACAACTACACCCAGGCCGGCGTCACCTTCGACATCGGCGGCGTGGAGCGACCCTTCCCGCTCGACCTGGTACCCCGGGTGATCGCGTCGTCGGAGTGGCAGACGATCGAGTCCGGCGTCGCTCAGCGAGTACGCACGTTGGAGGCCTTCCTCGACGACGTCTACACCGACGCCCGGGTGATCACCGACGGCGTGATCCCGCGCCGGCTGGTCACCTCATCGGCGCACTTCCACCGCGCCGTCTGGGGCGTACGCCCGGCCAACGGCGTACGCATCCACGTGGCTGGCGTCGACCTGATCCGCACCCCCGCCGGTGACGTCCGGGTGCTCGAGGACAACGTCCGGGTGCCCAGTGGGGTCTCGTACGTGATGACCAACCGCAGCGCGATGATCACCGCGATGCCCGACGCCTTTGCCAGCCAGCGCATCCGCGCGGTGGCCGACTATCCGCAGAAGCTGCTGCAAGCGCTCCGCAAGGCGGCCCCCTCCGGCCCGGACCTGCCCACCGTGGTCGTGCTCACGCCCGGGGTCTACAACTCCGCTTACTTCGAGCACTCCCTGCTGGCGCGCACCATGGGCGTCGAGCTGGTCGAGGGCCGCGACCTGGAGTGCCGCCGCGGCAAGGTATTTATGCGCACCACCGCCGGCCTGCAGCGCGTCGACGTGATCTATCGCCGCATCGACGACGACTTCATCGACCCGGTGCACTTCCGCAGTGACTCAATGCTCGGGGTGCCAGGGCTGGTCAACGCCGTCCGCACCGGCGGGGTCGCTCTGGCCAACGCGTTGGGCAACGGGGTGGCCGACGACAAGCTGCTCTACACCTACGTGCCGGACCTGACCCGCTACTACCTCAACGAGGAGCCGATCCTGGCCAACATCGACACCTGGCGGCTGGAAGAGGACGAGGCTCGTGAGGAGGTGCTGGACCGCCTCGACGAATTGGTGGTCAAGCCGGTCGACGGCTCCGGAGGCAAGGGCATCGTCATCGGACCGCGGGCCAGCCGCGAGGAGCTGGATGCCCTCCGAACGCGGGTGACCTCCGACCCTCGAGGCTGGATCGCCCAGCCGCTGGTGCAGCTGTCCACGGTGCCCACCCTGATCGATGCGACGCTGGCTCCGCGCCACGTCGACCTGCGGCCGTTTGCGGTCAACGACGGCACCGACGTGTGGGTGCTGCCCGGCGGGCTGACCCGAGTGGCCCTGCCTGAGGGCGAGCTGGTGGTCAACAGCAGCCAGGGCGGTGGGAGCAAGGACACCTGGGTGCTCAGCCCGCCGCTGCCCATCGACGACCACGAGCCCGAGCCGGTGCCAGAGCAGGAGCCAGCGCCGGACGAGGAGGGCCCGCCGCCCGCGCGCCGCTCGGCCGTGCCGCTGCTCGTCGCCCGCCCGCAGGATCTGCCGGTCGAGCACGAGCCACCCGTGCACCACGAGCAGCCGGAGCAGCAGCAGCAGGCGCGCGGGCAGCAGACGTGCTGAGCCGGATCGCGGAGTCGCTGTTCTGGATCGGCCGCTACGTCGAGCGCGCCGACGACACGGCCCGCATCCTCAAGACCCACGTTCGGCTGGTGGTCGAGGAGGCCTCCAGCGCCGAGGTGGACACCTGCCGCAACCTGCTGGCGCTGATGAGCGTCGACAGCGTCGAGGAACCGGTGGTCGAGGACCTGCTGCGGATTTTGGGCTACGACGCCCGAGAGCCCACGTCGATCGTCGCAGCCTGGTCCGCGGCCCGGGACAACGCTCGGCGCGCGCGCGAAGTGATCCCCCTGGACCTGTGGGAGTGCATCAACACCACCTGGCAGCAGCTGCCCCGTCAGCCGCTGCGAGCAGCCAACGCCACGACGTTTCTGGACTGGGCTCGCGAGCGCAGCGCCCTGTTCACCGGCATCGCCCGGGGCACCATGGTCCGCGATGACGGCTGGCAGTTCCTGCTGCTCGGCCGCAGCATCGAGCAGGCCGACATGACGTCGCGCATGGTCGCCTCAGCCTCGCTGTCGTCAGGGGCCACCCAGTGGCCGTCGGTGCTGCGCGGCTGCGGTGGCCACGACGCCTTCCTCCGCACCTACCGCGGCCTGCACACCGACCGCAGCGCTGCGCAGTTCCTGATCCTGGACGACCGATTCCCGCGGTCGATCATGCATGGCCTGGTGGCGGCATCGGACTGTCTCCAGCACGTCGCGCAGGCCAACCCGACGGCGTCGCGGCAGTCGAGCGCGGCGTTGCGGACTCTGGGTCGGGTCCGCGCCCGGCTGGAGTACGCGCCGCTGGACGAGCTGTTGGAGTCGCTGGACAAGGAGATGACCGCGGTGCAGGACGCGTGCGCGCAAGTGACACACATGGTCTCGACCACCTTCTTCGCGGCCGCAGACCCGACTGCCTGGATCACCGAAGGGACCCGCTGATGCGGCTGAGCATCGACCACCAGACCGGGTTCCACTACAGCTCCCCGGTCGCGTCGTCCTACAACGAGGCGCGGATGATCCCGGTCGGCACCAGCACCCAGGCGGTGTGGAGCAGCAGGGTGAGCATCGAGCCGCAGCCCTGGAGCTTCTCCTACACCGACTACTGGGGTACGAACGTGACGAGCTTCGAGCTGCACGAGCCGCACGAGCGACTGACCGTACGAGCTCAAGCCGTGGTGGACACCCGCGGGGACGACCTGCCCTGGGATACCGACCGCAGGGTTGGCGGGGGCGACCTCGGCTGGCCGGCCTTGCACGACCGCGGCGTGATCGACTCGATGGCCGAATATCTCACCTTCTCCTACCGCACCCGGCCCCCCGAGGAGTTGGCCGCGCTGGCCGCCGAAACCGTGCAGCAGCCGCCCCGGCTGGCCGGCTTGGACATCTGTCGGATGATCGGCGACCGGTTGAGCTATGCCCGCGGCTCTACCGCCGTGAACAGCTCGGCCGCAGATGTCTGGGCGGGGGGTCGCGGGGTCTGCCAGGACTACACCCACCTGGCGCTCGCCGCTCTCCGCTCAGTTGGACTGCCGGCCCGCTATGTGTCCGGCTACCTGCACCCCAAGGCCAGCCGAGAGCCAGGCCTGACGGTCTCCGGCGAGAGCCACTCCTGGGTGGAGTGGTGGTGCGGCAGCTGGGTGGCGTTCGACCCCACCGCCCAGCGACGGCTGTCCGATAGCTATGTCCGGGTGGGGCACGGCCGAGACTACGGCGACGTGGCGCCACTGCGAGGGACCTACTCCGGCGGCTCGTCCGACATGTTCGTCACCGTGGAGATGACCCAGCTCGGTTGAGCCTTGTCACCGCCGTTCACTTCGTACACACCACGAGCGCGACACCGAGTGCGGTGGTCAGCAGCGAGAGGGGGCCGCAGCGAGCACCACCAGCCGCTGGATGATCCGCTGGAGGTTGACCTCCCAACGGCCTCGTCCGGTGAGTGCAAACCGGGGCGGCGGCGAAGCTCTGTCGGCCCCTGCGCCGGCTCGAACCCCGGGGCGTAGCCGGCGAACTACAGTGCTGCCATGAGCAACTACGGTCAGCAGCCGCCGTACGGGCAGCACCCCTACGGTCAGCAGCCCTATGGCCAGCCGCCGCAACCGCAGCAGCCGTACGGCCGCCCCGCGCCTGCTGCGTACGGGCAGCCCGCAGCCCCTCCGCAGCCGTACGGCCAGGGTTACCCGCAACAGCAGTGGACGGCGCCTGTGGCCGCTCGACCGCAGCTGGTGCGGCGGGCTCTGATCGTGCTCACCCTGGATGCGGTGCCAGGCCGCGTGGTCACCGACGTGCTCGGCGAGGTGGTCGGCGTGGTGGCTAGGAGCCGGGAGCTGCCGCCGCATCTGCGGGCGGGCAGTGCGCTGGACGGTTATGCCCTGATGCTCACCCAGTCCCGGCAGGAGGCGGTTGATCGGCTGGTCGAGATGGCCCAAGAAGCAGGCGCCGACGCCGTGCTCGGCCTCCGGTTCGACAGCAGCGAGATCACTCAGTCCCTCAGCGAGGTGGTCGCCTACGGGACCGCAGTGACTCTCAACCCGGTGGCCACCGTCGACGACGCCGACGGTGCCTCGCAGCCGGTTGAGGCGCTGACACCGCCCGACCCCGACCCCAGCGCATCGCCTTGGCGCGACGACACGCCGGAGCGTCCTTCCGCCAGTCACCCGTGGCAGCCGCCACGGGGGTGAACGGTGCTAATCCGGGCCGGCAGCGACCGCTGGCGGATTCGGTCTGGAGGCGGCGCTGAGCATGAAACAGGCGCTGCGGCAAGAACGCTGGCGCAGGACAGGGCGCGCTGTGCAATGCGGTTGCCGACCTCTGCCGGCACGGTGACAATGAGGTATGACCACGGACCCAGCACCGTCCTCTGATCAGGCGCCAGAAGACGAGAGCCCTGGCGAGGCGACCAAGCGCAAGTTCCGGGAGGCGCTGGAGGCCAAGAAGGGTCGGCGTGGCCAGGACCACATCGACGAGGGGCAGCAGACCCAGGTGCACGCTCACGGCCCGGTCGAGACCAAGCGGGTGTTCCGCCGAAAGACCGGCTGAGCCACACTCGGCCGGGTCCTGGGACGCTTGTTAGGCCGGGCGCAGCCGGATCCGGTCGTCCTCCACCTCGAACGACACAGCTGACA
>DASQDG010000080.1:0-17920 GCA_035634295.1 Propionibacteriaceae bacterium
CAGCTCTTCGGCCGTTATGAGGATGCGGTCCTCGACGGGGACCGGTGGATGTCGCACTCGATGCTGTCGGCGCCCTTGAACCTTGGTCTGCTCGACCCGATGGAGGAGGTCCGAGCCGCCGAGGACGCGCTGGCCGAGGGACACGCACCGATCCAGTCCGTCGAGGGGTTCATCCGGCAGGTGATCGGGTGGCGGGACTACGTCTGGAACCTCTACTGGCATCTGGGCGAGGAATATCGCGACAGCAACGAGCTGGCGGCTAACGGGGACCTGCCCGCGTGGTTCTCCGAGCTCGACCCCAGTGGCACCGATGCCGCCTGCCTCACCTGGGCGTTGACCTCGGTGCGCGAGACCGGTTGGGCGCACCACATCCCGCGGCTGATGATCCTGGGCAACTACGCTCTGCAGCAGGGCTGGCACCCGCTGAAGGTCACCGACTGGTTCCACCGGACTTTCGTCGATGGCTACGACTGGGTGATGGTGCCCAACGTGGTCGGCATGTCCCAGCACGCCGACGGTGGCGTGCTGGCCACCAAGCCGTACGTGGCCGGCGGCAACTACATCAACAAGATGACCAACCTTTGCGAGGGCTGCGTGTTCGACCCGAAGGTCAGGGTGGGGCCGACGGCTTGCCCGTACACCGCGGGCTACTGGCGCTTCCTGCACCGCAACCGGGAGAGGTTCTCGCGCAACCACCGGATGTTCCCGGTGATGCGCGGGTTGGACCGGCTGAAGGACCTCGACGAGCTGCTGGCCGAGCCGCCGCCGAAGTAGGGCTCGGCTGTCGGGTGGGCCAAGCGGCGCCGGGCCGCCGGGCAGGAGCACGGCTTCGAGCCTCGTCGTGCTGCTTCGAGTCCCGTGCAGCAGGGTCGAAGCGAGAGTACGAGGCTCGAAGTCGCCTTGATGCGCGACAAGGGGACGACGCGCTAGAGCTCCAGGCCCGGGTAAAGCGGGTTGGCGGCCAGCATGTCGGCCGAGGCCGCCCGGGTGGCCTCGGCAACGCCGTCGGCCAACAGATACTTGGCCTTGCCCGGGGCACCTGCGGCGGTGGTCACCGGCGTGGTGTTCTTCAGCACCGACACCACCAGCTCGGCCACCGCGTCGAACTCGTCGGCGCCGAAGCCGCGGGTGGTCAGCGCCGGGGTGCCGATCCGTACGCCGGAGGTGTACCAAGCGCCGTTGGGGTCCTGGGGGATCGCGTTGCGGTTGGTCACGATGCCGGCATCCAACAGGGCTGACTCGGCCTGCCGCCCCGTCAGCCCGTAGGCGGTGACGTCAAGCAGCACGAGGTGGTTGTCCGTGCCGCCGGTGACCAACGCGGCGCCGCGCCGCAGGAACCCCTCGGCCAAGGCCTTGGCGTTGTCCGCGACGTCGGAGGCGTAGGACTGGAATGACGGCTGCCGGGCCTCGGCGAAGGCCACGGCCTTGGCCGCCATCACGTGCGACAGCGGCCCGCCGAGCACCATCGGGCAGCCGCGGTCGACCGATGCCGAGTATTCCTTGGTGGCCAACACCAGACCGCCGCGCGGGCCGCGAAGCGACTTGTGGGTGGTGCTGGTGACGATGTGCGCGTGCGGTACGGGATCTTCGTCGCCGGTGAACACCTTGCCGGCGACCAGCCCCGCGAAGTGCGCCATGTCGACCATCAGCGTCGCGCCCACCTCGTCGGCGATCTCTCGCATTGTGGCGAAGTTGACCCGACGCGGATAGGCGGAGTAGCCGGCGATCAGGATCAGCGGCTTGAACTCCTTGGCGGTTGCCCGCAGCGCGTCATAGTCCAGCAGCTGGGTCTGGGGATCGGTGCCGTAGGAGCGTTGGTGGAACATCTTCCCCGAGATGTTCGGCCGGAACCCGTGGGTCAGGTGGCCGCCCGCATCCAACGACATGCCGAGGGCGCGCTGATGGCCGAACTTGGTTCGCAGCGCCTCCCAGTCGTCCTCGGACAACTCGTTGATCTGCTTGACGCCGTGCTCAGCCAAGGTGGGCAGCTCGACCCGGTTGGCCAGAATGGCCCAAAACGCCACCAGGTTGGCGTCGATGCCCGAGTGTGGCTGGACGTAAGCGTATTCGGCGCCGAAGAGCTCGCGGGCGTGTTCGGCGGCCAAGGCCTCCACAGTGTCGACGTTCTGGCAGCCGGCATAGAACCTGTGTCCGACGGTGCCTTCGGCGTATTTGTCGCTCAGCCAGGAGCCCATGGTCAACAGCACGGCCGGCGAGGCGTAGTTCTCCGAGGCGATCAGCTTGAGCGAGCTGCGCTGGTCGGCCAGCTCGGCTCGGGTGGCGTCGGCGATTCGCGGCTCGACCGACTCGATGACCTCCAGCGCGGCGCGGTAGGCCTCGGAGGCCTTGGTGGCGTAGTCGGCGGCGGGCAGCGTGCTGGGCGGCGTGAGGGTGTCGGTCACGGTCCCAATCTATGGGCCCGCGCTCGCCAGTCCAACCGCACCAAAACTAGCGCTCGATCAGACTTTCGCGCCGATCGTGGCCGGGATGGGGCATCGAGCGCTTTGTTTGGTGCGGTCACCGTCCCGATCGCGCCCGGGAGATCTCGTAGAGCGCGATGCCGGTGGCCACCCCAGCGTTCAGCGACTCGACCGAGGCCGTGATCGGGATCGACACCAGCCTGTCGCAGGCCTCTCGGACCAGGCGGGAGAGCCCGTCGCCCTCGCTCCCCACGACCAGCACCACCGGACCCGACGCCTCGGGCAGGTCGGCGATGTCGACCTCGGCTGAGCCATCCAGCCCGATCAGGGTGAACCCGGCGTCGGCGTAGGCCCGCAGAGCGCGGTTCAGGTTGGTGGCCCGGGCGATGGGCAGCCGCGCAGCCGCCCCTGCCGAAGTCTTCCAAGCGGCGGCGGTCATGCCTGCCGAGCGTCGCTCCGGGATCAGCACCCCACTGGCGGCAAAGGCGGCGGCCGAACGGACGATGGCGCCGAGGTTGCGAGGGTCGGTGATCGAGTCCAGCGCCACCACCAACGGCTCGCCGGCCGACTCCAAGGCCGAGGCGAGCAGGTCGTCAGGGTGGGCGTAGCCGAACTCGGGCAGCTGCAGGGCCACCCCTTGATGGACCGCCCCGCCGGTCAGCCGATCCAGCTCGGCCCGCGTCACCTCCAGCATCGGGGTGCTGCGGTCCGCGGCCAGCTTGAGCACCTCGCGCAGCCGGTCGTCCCGTTCGGCCCCTTCCGCGATGTAGGCACTCTTCACCGGGATCTCGGCCTGCATCGCCTCCAGCACGGGGTTGCGTCCGGCCACCCACTCCGCCCCCGCACCCGGCTTGCCGGTACGACCGCCGCTGCGGGCGCGCTCGGGGCCACGCCGGGCCGCCTCCTGCTTGGCCCGGTGTGCCTTGTGGTACGGCCGGTCCTCGGCTTTGGGGGTGGGGCCGCGGCCCTCCAGCCCTCTACGCACCCGGCCGCCGGATCCGGCCGTGTTGCCCTTGCCCTTGTGCCGCACGGCCCCCTTGCGTTGGCTGTTCCCGGGCATGGTCAGGCTCCTCGATCAGGGGTGGCTGCCGGCTGGGTCGAGGCCGCCAGGGACCAGCGCGGACCTCGGGGGGTGTCGGCGATCTGGACCCCCAGGCTCGTCAGGGCGTCCCGGATGCCGTCGGCCGCGGCGAAGTCGCGGCGGCCCCGGGCCTCCTGGCGCTGTCTCAGCAGCTCACCGACCAGTCCGTCGACCACTGCGGTCAGCCGTCCGTCATTGCCGGCCGCGCGCCAGGCTGGCGCGCCCGGGTCGAGTCCGAGCACCGCGAGCATCGCCCGCACCTCGGCCAGCCGAGCGCCGACCGCGGCCGAGTCTCCCGCGTCCAGGGCCACGTTCCCCTCACGCACGGAGGAGTAGATGACCGCCACCGCCGTCGAGGTGCCGAGGTCGTCGTTCATGGCTGCGGTGAACGCGGCCGGCAGTGCGGGCTCGATCACCCCGGTGGCCTGCTCGCCGACCATTTCCGCCGCGCGGCTGACGAAGGTGTCGATCCGCTGCAGGGCGGCGGTGGCCTCGACCAGCGACACGTCGGAGAAATCGACTGTGGAGCGATAGTGCGGCTGCACGAGATAGAACCGGACAGCCCGCGGCGGGTGCGCCTTGGTCACCGCCGACACCAGAGCCCCGTTGCCCAGCGACTTGCTCATCTTCTCGCCGGCGGCGGCCACCCAGGCATTGTGCATCCAATAGCGGGCGAACGGCCTGCCGGCCGCCCGGGATTGAGCCAGCTCGTTCTCGTGGTGGGGAAACCGCAGGTCGATTCCGCCACCGTGGATGTCGAATTCGTCGCCGAGGTATTTGCCGGCCATGGCCGAGCACTCCAGGTGCCAGCCCGGCCGACCGCGTCCCCACGGTGCCGGCCAGGAGGCGGTCACCGGCTCGTCGGGCTTGTGCCCCTTCCACAGGGCGAAGTCGCGCGGGTCACGCTTGCCGCGCGGGTCGGCGTCCGCGGCGGCTTCCATGTCATCGATCGACTGCCCAGACAGCGACCCGTAGTCGGCCCAGGATCGGACGTCGAAATAGACGTCGCCGGAGTCGTCCTCGGCGGCGTAGGCGTGGCCGCGCTCGATCAGCGCCTCGACGATCTCCACCATCTCAGGGATGTGGCCGGTGGCCCTCGGCTCGTACGACGGCGGCTCGCAGCCCAGTGCCGCGTAGGCCTCGTGCAGCTCGCGCTCGTAGCGGTAGGCGTGCACGAACCAGGGCACGCCGGCCTCGGCGGACTTGGTCAGGATCTTGTCGTCGATATCGGTGACATTGGCAACCACCGTGACGCGGTAACCCAGATGGGCCAGCCAGCGTCGCAGCACGTCGAAGACCACCTCCTTGCGAATGTGGCCCAGATGCGGCGCGGACTGCACAGTCAGGCCGCAGTGGTAGATCGACACCTCACCCTGGACCAGCGGTACGAACTCCCGGACCGCATGGGTCGCGGTGTCATAGAGCCGCAGCGTGCCGGCGTCATCAGGGGACGTCACTGAGGCAGCCTATCGACGCCCATCAGCTGCCGCATGACCTCGATGCCCGCCCGCAGGGCCGCGCGGTCCCTGGCGGACAACGGAGCGAGGTACGGCGCGACATTGTTGCCCAGCGCCGCGCGCATGGCGGCGAGCTCGGCGTGCCCCTGCTCGGTCAGCCGAATGATCCAGGCCCGGGCGTCGGAAGGGTCAGCCGCCCGCTCCACCAACCCGGCGGCCTCCAGCCGCTTGACGTGGTTGGTGATGGTGGGCTGGGAGGAACGCTCCGCCGCCGCCAAGTCGCTGATCCGGGCCGATCCCCGGTCGGACAGCCGCGCGAGGATGCGGGCGGAGGCCAGGCTGAGCGTCAGGCC
Organism: Propionibacteriaceae bacterium; assembly: GCA_035634295.1. Lineage (GTDB taxonomy): Bacteria > Actinomycetota > Actinomycetes > Propionibacteriales > Propionibacteriaceae > Microlunatus. Next base: position 5,312 of record DASQDG010000080.1, read on the forward strand.
GTCAGTCTGCACCCACCGGACCATCCGGGCGGCGGTGGTGATCAGGTCCTCTCCGAGCCTGCTCAGGTCTTCCTCCATGTGCGCAGCCTATTGCGGCGGCAGCGCACGGTGGGGTTTCCGCAGCGCTCCAGCTGGGCCACCTCAAGCCTCAGGTCCGGGCCGCGACCAGGCCGCGTCGGGCCCGATAGAGCGCGTGCGCGGTGATCACCGCAGCAACCCACGCCAACCCGAGTGTCCAGCCCACCGCCACGTCGGTCAGCCAGTGGTGTCCCAGGAAGACTCGGCTCAGGCCCATCGGCACCGCCCATCCCACCGCCAGCGCCACGGTCAGCGCTCGGGCCCAGGCCGAGTGCAGCAGCCGCAGCACCAGATAGGCCAGCAGCCCGGCGATCACTGTGCTGTTCAGGGTGTGACCGCTGGGAAAGGACGGAGAACTCTCGTACGGTGGCACGGCGTCTCGCAGCGGCGGGCGGACGCGACCGACCAGCGCCTTGCCGACCGTGGTCATAGCCAGCGAACCGGCGACCCCGATCAGCATCAACGTCACGGGAGTCGCCGATCGCCAGGCCACCGTAAGGGCGCCGGTCAGGACTGCGGTGATCACTGTCATCCACAACGGCCCGCCGAGGTGGCTGAAGAACGCCACCGCCCGCACGCTGGCGACGGTGCGCTGCGAGATGGCTTCGTCCAAGGTCGGCCGATCGAAGGCGGCCAGGCCGTCGCCGTCCTCTACGGCGTCGTACACCTCCGCACTGGCCGCCGTCATCGCGGTCACCATCGCGGCTCCGATCAGCGACGCCACGACCAGGACCACGTTGGCGCTGGCGAACCGGCCCAGGGCGACGACTCGCTCCCACCATGTGCTCCAGCGCCCCTGTAAGAGGGCGAGGACCACGGGTCCGACGCGCGCTCGGGCGGCGACGCGTCGATCCGGCCGGGGCATCTATTCAGTGTGCCAGCCGGTTGGAGTGCGAAGGGTGGCTCAGGTGCCTCTGAGGCACTTCACAGCGAGCGCGTCTACGGTGGTCGCCGTGGCCGGTCCTGTTCCTGTCCGAAGTGCATCCCTGGTGGTGAACGGTGCTGCTCGGCGAGGAGCTGCGGCCTATGACGCGGTCCAGCGAACCCTGGTGGACGCCGGGATCGAGCTGCGTCATTGTGCCTTGGTCGACCCGAGCGACCTCGTCGGTGACGTGGACACTGCGCTCGGGACCGGTGCCGGACTTCTGCTGGTCGGCGGCGGGGACGGCACGATCGGTGTGGTTGCCGGCATGCTGGCGGACCTGCCCGCTGCCGCCCGACCTGTGCTCGGGGTGTTGCCACTGGGCACCGCCAACGACTTCGCCCGGACCTTGGGCCTGCCGCCAGACGTGGCCTCAGCCGTCACCGCGCTGGTCGCGGGCAAGGTTGTGGACATCGACCTCGGCCGGGCCAATGGGATTGCGTTCCTCAACGTGGCTTCGCTCGGGTTATCGGTGGCGGTCACCGATGCGTTGCGGCCGGCTCTCAAGCGCAGGCTGGGGCCTGCGGCCTATCCGCTCGCAGCCGCCATGTCCTACCGTCGGCATGTTCCGTTTCGGGCGCGGCTCGAGTTTCCCGCCGGGGACGTCGCGCCGATCGATCTCGGCGACCTGCTGCAGCTGGCCGTCGGCAACGGGCGGCACTATGGCGGCGGCAACACGATCGCCCCGGACGCCGGCATCGACGACGCCACCCTCGACATCTACGCCATCCGCGCCGGCCGGCTGCGCGACCACCTCAGAGTCGCCCGACTGCTGAGGAACGGCACGCTGGTGCACTCCCAACACGTGCACCACCTGATCACTCGCTCGGTGAGCTTGACCACCGACGAGCCGCTGCCGGTCAATCTGGACGGCGAGATTGCCACGACCACGCCGGTCGAGTTTGTGGTGCAGCGCAACGCGATCGAGGTGCTCGTGCCGGCACACGTCACCCATCTCCGCCACGACGCAGCGCTCGACCACCTCATCAGGCCTTGGCAGTAAGGTGAGCGACTCCTGTTCGACTCCTCGAGCGCGGAGGTAAACGTGCACCTGACCGGGGAAGACGTCGTGCTGGTCACCGGCGGCGCCTCTGGCCTGGGTCAGGCGACCGTGCGGTCAGCCGTGGGTATGGGCGCATTGGCGGTGATCGTGGATCTGCCGTCCTCGGCCGGGGCCCAGCTGGCCACCGAGCTGGGCGAGTCGGCGGTGTTCGCCCCGGCCGATGTCCGCAGCGAGGTTGACGTGCAAGATGCGATCGAGCAGGCGGGCGCGATGGGCGCGCTCCGGGTGGTGGTCAATTGTGCTGGAGTGGCGACGCCGGGACGGGTGTTCGGGAAGCGGGGAGTGCTGCCGCTGGAGGACTTCCAGAGGGTGGTCGACATCAATCTGGTCGGCACCTTCAACGTGCTCCGACTGGCGGCGGTGGCCATGGCCGACAACCAGCCGGTCGACGGCGACCGCGGCGTGATCGTGATGACCGCCAGCGTCGCTGCCTTCGACGGTCAGATTGGTCAGGCGGCGTATGCGGCCAGCAAGGGCGGGATCGCCGCTCTCACCCTGAGCGCCGCTCGCGACCTGGCGGGCCGGGCCATCCGGGTGATGACCATCGCTCCAGGAGTGATGCAGACGCCGATGATGGCGGATCTGCCCGGGGACACCCAGGCCACCCTGGAGGCGCTGGTGCCGCATCCGTCCCGGCTCGGTCGGCCGAGCGAATATGCCCAGCTGGTGCAGGCCATCGTGGCCAACCCGCTGCTGAACGGCGAGGTGATCCGCCTCGACGGCGCTCTGCGGATGCCGCCTCGGTGAGCGCGCTCAGGAGCCTGAGTGCCGGGCCCGGAGGGCGGCAATGTCGAAGTATCCACCGAGCACGCTGACAGTCTCGTCGTCCTCGGGGGCGTCGTTGCCGTCCTCCCACGGGTCGTAGGGCTGTTCGGTGTCGTCGTCGAGGTAGCCCTGGGAAGGGTCGTATGGATTGGCTAACGGCCCCATCGACTCGTTGGTCACGCTGGCCACCTCCTCGTCCGGCCGCTGACGCAACTCGGAGTCGACGTAGCGTCGTGCCGCGTCCTGGATAGGCACCTCCGCGCCGGCCTGCTCGGACAAGAACCACCGGTGCTCCAGCACCTCGTGGTAAACCTCCGCCGGCTCGAGCTTGCCGCGCAGCTCGCTCGGCACAGCGGCCAGCACCGGTTCGAACACCTGAGTCAGCCACTGGTGGGCCACGATCGACTCGTCAGCACCCTGCTGGTCGGTGCGCGCTCGGAAGGAGTCCAGGTCGTTCAGCAGCCGGCGCGCCTGGTTCTCCTCGGTGTCCAGCCCAGTCAGCCGCAGCAGCCGGCGTGAGTGGTGGCCTGCGTCGACCACCTTGGGTTGGATCCGGATGCTGGAGCCGGCGAAGTCGGTGGTGATGTCCAGCTCTGCGACGTCGTAGCCGAGGGCGTTCAGCCGTCGTACCCGGTTCTCGATCCGGTGCATCTCGGTGCCGTCGAACTCCTCGGCCTCGGTCAGCTCGCCCCACAGTTCGCGATAGCGGTTTTCGATCGTATCGACCAGCACCAGTGGATCAAGGGCTGCGTCGAGCAGACCCCCCGCCTCCAGGTCGAGGAACTCTCCGAACAGGTTGGTCCGGGCGATGGTCAGGTCGTGCTCGCGCTGGCCGTTGGTGAGTTGGTCGTGCAGCTCGCCGGTCTCGGCGTCCACCAGGTAGGCGGCGAAGGCACCGGCGTCGCGGCGGAACAGCGTGTTGGACAGCGACACATCACCCCAGAGGAAGCCGATCAGGTGCATCCGCGCCAGCAGCACCACCATGGCGTCCACCAGCCGGTTCACGGTGTCCTGCCGCACCCCGCGACTGAACAACGACCGGTAGGGCAAGGAGAACTGCAGGTGCTTGGTAATCAGCACGGGGTCCAACGGCTCGCCGTCGACGTCCAGCCGATTGGTGACCACGCCGACCGGTTCTACCGAGGGCGTGTCCAAACGGGTCAGGTCGCGGAGCAGCCGGTATTCGTGCAGCGCCAGATGCTCGAGCACTTCCTTGGCGGCGTAGATGTCTCGGCCCACCCGGACGAAGCGGACCACGTGCCGGGAGAGGCCGCGGGGCAGGGCCACCAGGTTTTCCTCCGGCCACTCGCTCAGCGGTGTCAGCCACGGCAGGGAGATCAGCCGGCTGTCGGTATTGGCGGACAAGAAGCGAGGCACGGCCCCATCTTGTCAGGACCGGCGAGCGGTGAGCCACAGTCGAGCACAGCGAGGGACGAACCGACCGTCGGGCCTGTCGCTGCCCGCTCGAGAGCATCGGGCGAACGCAACAGACCCCCGCCGAAGCGGGGGTCTGTTGGTGGGACGGTGGTGCTGTTCAGGGACGTCTGGTCAGGACAGCCGGTCCCCGGACTTGGTCGAGAACACGTGGAAGTGCTCGGAGTCGGCCGTCAGACGGACACTCGAGCCACGGGCCGGTGGGCGCCGAGACGAGATGCGCGCCACGACCTGCTGGGCGTTCAGCCGCTCGTCCTCGGGCAGACCCGAAAGGGTGCCATAGAGGAACGCGTCGGCTCCCAGCTCCTCGACCACGGCGACGTCGAGCCCGATGCCCTGACCGGTCTCGGAGAGCGAGAAGTTCTCCGGCCGGATGCCCAGGGTCAGCTTGCTCTCGCCTGCGGCCTTGTTCAGCCAGTCCCGCGGCACCGGCACGGTGTAGTCACCGACCGCGATGCCGCCGTCGACCACGGTGCCCTCAATCAGGTTCATCGCGGGGCTGCCGATGAAGCCAGCCACGAACAGGTTGCGCGGCGTGTCGTACAGCCTCAGCGGGCTGTCGACCTGCTGCAGGATGCCGTCCTTCATCACGGCCACCCGGTCGCCCATGGTCATGGCCTCGACCTGGTCGTGGGTGACGTAGACGGTGGTGACGCCGAGCCGGGTCTGCAGCGCGGCGATCTGGGTGCGCGTGGACACCCGGAGCTTGGCGTCCAGGTTGGACAGCGGCTCGTCCATCAGGAACACCTGAGGCGACCGGACGATGGCGCGACCCATGGCGACACGCTGACGCTGACCGCCGGAGAGCGCCTTGGGCTTGCGGTTGAGGAAGTCCTCGAGGCCCAACAGGTGGGCGGCCTCTTGGACCCGCTGCTGACGCTCAGCCTTGGGCACGTTCGCCATCTTCAGCGCGAAGCCCATGTTGTCGCCGACCGTCATGTGCGGGTAGAGCGCGTAGTTCTGGAACACCATCGCGATGTCGCGGTCCTTGGGCGGCAGGTCGGTGACATCACGGTCACCGATGTAGATGCTGCCCTGGTTGACCTCTTCGAGCCCGGCGAGCATTCGCAGCGAGGTGGACTTGCCGCATCCCGACGGGCCGACGAGGACCATGAACTCCCCGTCACCGATCTCCAGGTTCAGCTTGTTCACCGACGGGTGGTCGGCGCCTGGATAGACGCGCGTTGCTTCTCGGAAACTGACTGTGGCCATGCCACACTTCCTTCCACGGGCAGGTACGTGCCCGACGATCCGTAGTGGTAAGTGCCTGAAGTATGGCCTGCGGGGTGCTGCGGGGCAAGGGGCCGCGCGGAGGTGAGGCCCCAGACCGCGCGAAAGTTAGCGCTCGATGCGCGCTGCAAGGCAGATTGTGGGCGTCACGCTCAACGAGCGCTAACTTTTGGGCGGCTAGCGCAGAGCTATCAGCTCACTGCCGTCGTCGGTGGCGAAGTCATCCACCACCGCGGTCACTTCCAGCCCGCTGAGGGTGACCGCCGGGCCGAGGCTGGTCAGGAACGCGGTGTCAGCGGCGTCGCGTCCCGTGGCCACTCGCAGCAGGCTCTGCCGGGGAGCCAGTCGGGTCGCGTCCACCACATACCAGCCGCCGTCCACGTAGGCCTCGCACACCGCGTGCTGCTCCATCGGGCTGAGACCCGGGGCGAAAACCGAGGCCAGCCGAGCGGGTACGTTGAGCGCCCGCAGCAGGGCGATCGAGAGGTGGGCGAAGTCGCGGCAGACGCCTTGGCGAGCCAGGAAGGTCCGAACCGCTCCGTCGGTGGGCAGGCTAGAACCGGCGGCGTAGGTGAGCCGGTTCTCGACCCAATCCGACACGGCCGCCAGCAGCTTCTGGTCCTGCAGTCCGGCGAACTCCGCAGCCGCGGTTGGGGCCAGGGAGTCCGACTCGCAGTAGCGGCTGGGACGGAGGTAGCCGATGAGGTCGAGCTCGTCCACCGGAGCCGGCGCGAACTGACCCTCGACTTCGGCTCGGTAGCTCATCGACAGCTGCCTACCGGTGGCCTCCAGCACGTGCAGCCGGGTGCCGTGGGCGTCCACCAGCTCGGTGGCCTGCACCTCTGTGTCGTCCTGGCGAAAGGTGATCGATTCGTTCCGCAGCGGCGCGCCGGAGGCCACCGCCACGCTGAACACGAGCTTCACCGGGCCGGACAGGGACAGCTCCAGGGCTGAGGTGACGGTACGCAGCATGTACGCCATCCTGACGGAACACCAGAAGCACGAAGAACCGAGGGCTGCGCCCGCGACCGGCCTGTTCCGGCCCAACCCGACGGTTGTCTTCGTCGCCGACGCTGCCTCGGTCAGCACTCAACGATGTTGACGGCCAAGCCGCCGCGTGACGTCTCCTTGTATTTGACCTTCATGTCCGCGCCGGTCTGCATCATCGTCTTGATCACCTTGTCCAGGCTCACGGTGTGCCGGCCGTCGCCGTAGCAGGCCAGCCGGGCCGCGGTGATCGCCTTCACCGACCCGACGGCGTTGCGTTCGATGCACGGGATCTGGACCAGCCCCCCGACCGGGTCGCAGGTCAGGCCGAGATGGTGCTCCATGCCGATCTCGGCTGCATTCTCCACCTGCGCGGGGGTGCCGCCAAGCAGCTCGGCCAGTGCCCCGGCGGCCATCGAGCAGGCGGTGCCCACCTCGCCCTGGCAGCCGACCTCGGCTCCAGAGATCGAGGCGGTCTGCTGGAACACCGACCCCAGCGCCCCGGCCACGAGCAGGAAGCGGACCACCGCGTCGTCGTCGGTATCGGGGAGAAACCGGACGGCGTAGTGAAGCACGGCCGGGATGATGCCTGCCGCCCCGTTGGTGGGTGCGGTCACCACCCGGCCGCCGGAGGCGTTCTCCTCGTTCACCGCCAACGCCCACAGCGATACCCAATCCATCAACGCCAGCGGGTCCGGCAGCCCACCAGACCGCTCGGCGTCCGCGGCCAGCTGCCGGTGCAGCGCGGCCGCCCGCCGCCGGACCCGGAGCCCGCCGGGCAGCGTCCCGGTCTGCGCGATCCCGTTACGCACGCACTCCTGCATCACCGCCCAGATCTGCAGCAGCCCGGCCCGTACGTCGGCTGCGGGCCTGCGGGCGCACTCGTTGGCGAGCATCACCCCACTGACCGGAAGTGCCGCCTCCTTGCACCGCTGGAGCAGCTCCGAGCCGCTGCGGAAGGGGTAAGGCACCGGGCTTGGGTCAGGCGTCAGCTCCGGCGTTCCCGAGCCGTCGTCGGCGAGCACGAAGCCGCCGCCCACCGAGTAGTAGGTGCGCCGGCTGAGCAGCTGCTCGCCGGCCCAGGCGGTGAACGTCATGCCGTTGGGGTGGAACGGCAGCGACGTGCGCCGGTGCAGCACCAGGTCGCGGTCGCCGTCGAAGTCGATCTCGCCGCCGCCGGCCATCCGCAGCCGGCCCGTGGCGCGAATCTCGCCGGCGCGCAACCGACCCAGCGCCGGCTCGAGGGTGGCCGGGTCGGCACCCTCCAGCCCCAGCAGCACAGCGTCGTAGCTGCCGTGCCCGTGCCCGGTGGCACCCAGTGAGCCGAACAGCTCGGCCTGGACTCGAGTGGTCGAGCCCAGCAGCCCGTCGTCGGCGAGAGTGGAGGCGAAGCGTTGCGCGGCTCTCATCGGGCCGACGGTGTGTGAGCTCGACGGCCCGATGCCGATGCTGAACAGGTCGAACACGCTGACACTCACCCCGTCAGTGTCCACCTCATCTCGGGCGGAGTGCGCACCTTGGGCCGAGCAGTCACGTCCAAATAATCTAAGGAGCCGGTTATGCAGACGTTCCGCAGCCCGGCGCCTCAAGGACTGGTGAGGATGGCGAGCTGCTGCGTCGCGCGGGTCATCGCGACATAGCGGTCGACCGTGCCCTCGAAGCCGGCCCCGACGGTGTCTGTGCCGTACGCGTCGGGGTCGACGAGGACGACGAGGTCAAACTCGAGACCCTTGGCCGTTTCCGGGGTCAGCGACCGGACGCGAGACGTCGTGTCGTAGGGAGCACCGGCGACCCCACTCGGGCCGATGACGCACGCGACGCCGACGGCGTGAGTGGCGAGCCAGTTCTCGAGAAGTGAGTCCACCTGGGAGGTGGAGCCGTGCACGACTGGGGCACCGCTGCGGCGGACAGACCTGGGGACTCGTGCGTCCGGCAGTACGGCTCGAATGACCGGTTCAGCTACAGCCATCACCTCCTCCGGCGTCCGGTAGTTGATGCTCAGCGAGGACATCGTGATGGTGTGCAGCCCGACGCGCTCAAGTCGCTGTTGCCACGACTCGACAAAACCGTGCCTGGCCTGTGCCCGGTCGCCGACAATGGTGAAGCTGCCCGAAGGACAGCGGCGAAGCAGCATGTGCCACTCGGCGTCGGTCAGTTCCTGGGCCTCGTCCACGATGATGTGGGCGAAGGGGCCTGCGAGCAGGTCCGGGTCAGTGCTCGGAAGCGCACCTTCGTCGACCAGCAAGTCCCGGATGCTGTGGCGGCGCAGCAGCTGCATCGACCCTTCTGGGTCGTCGTCGGCCGCGAGCAGGTCGTCGACGACGCGATCCATGGCGGCCCGCTCGGCAGCATCGGTGGCTTCTCGTCGGCGCCGGATGCGAGACGCCTCGGGATCTCCTAGCCGATAACGTGCCGCGTCGATCAGGGGGAGATCGGACACGGTCCAGGCTTGGGCGTCCGCGCGCTGCAGTAGCTGCACCTGGTCGCGGGTCAGTCCCGGAGCGCATCGCCGCAAGTAGGCCGGCACCGACCACAGGTCTCCCACCAGGTCAACTGCCTCGATCAGCGTCCAGGCGCGATTCAGGGCTCCGTTCAGCTCCGGATCTCGTTCCAGCACCCGCCGGAGGAGGTCAGCCGGCACAGCATCGTCGAACTTGTCGACCAGGATCTCCAGCAGCGCGTCTTTGATCTGATCGAGCGCCTCGTTGTGCGGCGTCCCCGGGTCCGCGGCTTCGAACGCCTCAGCCCAGTCGGCCGCACTGACCCAGACGTCGGCCCAGTCCGTTTCGACCAGTAGGCCCTCCGTCGGCGGCTCCTCGTAGAAGGCCACTGCCGGCTCAATCGCGGCCACCATGTCCGCGGACGATTTCAGTCGGGCAACTTGCACGTCGGGGTCTGGTGCAGCCAAGGCACCTTCATGCACGAGATCGGCCAGCGTGCAGGTCTGCACGCCCTCCTCGCCGAGGCTTGGCAGCACGTCGGCGATATAGGCCAAGTACGGTCGGTGCGGACCCACGAAGAGCACTCCGCCCCTGCCCTCGCCCAATCGCGGGTCGGCGTACAGCAAGTAGGCCGCGCGGTGCAGAGCGACGACGGTCTTGCCCGTTCCAGGACCACCTTCAACCACCAGTGCCCCCCTGGAACCCGCGCGGATAATGGTGTCCTGGTCAGCCTGGATGGTGCTGAGCACGTCGCGCATCTGGGGTGTGCGGCTCGCCCCCAGACTGGCGAGAAAGGCTGAGTGGTCGTCCAGAGCGGCGGAGCCCTCAAGGCCGTCAAGAGTCAACACCTCGTCCCAGTAGTCGCTGATCCGACCGTGGCTCCAGCGGTACCGGCGGCGGCTCACCAGCCCCATCGGGTTGGCGTGGGTGGCCGCGAAGAACGGCTCGGCGGCCGGCGCCCGCCAGTCGACCAGCAAGCGGTGGCCGGCACGATCGGTGAGTCCCAGCCGCCCGACATACACCGGCACAGGGGAATCGGTCATGACCATACGGCCTAGGCACAGGTCCCGACCGAAACGGCGCAGGGTGCGCAGGCTGGTGGTGAGCCGGTGGATTTCCAGGTCTCGATCCAGGGCCGCCCGTCCCCTGCCTCCAGGCGCCCTGCGCAAAATGTCCAGCCGTTCCGACAAGTCAGAGATCTGCTCTTGCAGCGCTTCGGCGACCGCGGCCAGGTGCTGCTCGTCGTCAGCGATCAGCGCTGGATCGGCCTTGGCGGCTCGATGATCGGGAAGGGTGAACGCACTCGTGGTTACAGGCATCTTGTGTCCCTATCTCTCTCCGCTTCGAGCACGGCATTCTGCTCCGCCAGGAGGGTCTTGCCACAAGCCCCCATCTGCGCTATACGTTGGTTACGGCAGGTAGTCGGTCGACGTGGTTCAGCCCACCCTCCATCACGACGTCAGTGCCCGTCTGGTGTGCACGCGGGCGAGGTTCCATCACGTGTCGTCCATGAACCTCCACGAACAGTCCAACAAGGTCTGGTCGGCCAGCCAGCGCGGTCCGGGACGGTTGGTCGCCCGACGGTTGAACCGGGGCAACGCTGTGCCAGTCCGAGGCAGGACTGACGCTGGTGGACATCACCGCGGTGTTCTCGGTGGTGCGACGTATCACTGTCTCGTCGTGACCAAAGGTTCAGCGGAAAATGAGGCCCGTTGAGGGCAGTCTGAACCTCACCACAAGTCGCCAGCCCAAGACTTCTTGAAGTCGGATCCGCACTCACAGGTGGCCGGCTGGCGAGGGTCGACGAGAACGAAGGTGACAGCTCTGTCAGGGAGTCGTCACGCGCGGGTAGTCAACCGGACGGCTCAGATTCTCGGGGTGAGCCGGCTCGAGGAACGGGCGATGGTGATGGTGCTCCCTGCTTGCAGGGACGACCGCTACCGTCGCCCGTTCTGGGTTTGCCCACCAGCCAGGCTCTGGCTGCCCCGGGCCGATCCTGGATGATGGGCCGACGGGTTATGTTCTCAGTCATGGCCAACGTGATGAACAAGTTCCTGGACCGGATGGCGACCGCGGTGGAGCACGCCAGCGTGCTGGACCCCGTGGCCAACAAGCTCGCCGACGCCGTGGCCCCCTGGTTCGCCAACCAGCGCGTCGTCAACCTGGCCAGCGGCACACCGGCGGGGCACCCACTGCATCCGTTGCTGGTGACCATCCCGATCGGATTCTGGTCCGGTGCGCTGGTTTTCGACACCCTCCAACAGCCCGACGCTGCCGACACCCTGATCGGACTGGGCGCCCTGAGCGCCTTGCCGACGGCGTTCACCGGGATCAGCGACTGGCGGGAGACCTTGGGGGGTGAGCGGCGGGTGGGATTCGCCCACGGCACCCTGAACAGCGCCGCGCTCGCCCTTTACACCGCCAGCTACGTCGCCCGCAAGGCCGGCCGTCGACCCCTTGGCATCGGGCTTGCGGTGGTCGGAATGGGCCTGGTCAGCGTCTCCGGCTGGTTGGGTGGCCACCTGGTCTATGCACTCGGAGTCGGGGTGGACACGACAGCCTTTCAGCAGGCGCCCGAGGACTGGACGTACGCTGCCCCGGAGGCAGACATCCGGACCGGCGAACTGACGATGGGCGCGGTCAACGGTGTGCCGCTCGTGCTCACCCGGCTGGCCGGCGGCGACATCGTGGCCTATGCCGACCGGTGCACCCACCGTGGCGGGCCGCTGCACGAGGGTCAGCTGGTGGACGGCTGCATCACCTGCCCCTGGCACAACAGCAAGTTCTCCGTCGAGGACGGCGCCGTCGTGCAGGGACCGGCCACCCGCCCTCAGGCGCGCTACGAGGTGCGGGTGCACAACGAGCGGGTCGAGGTGCGGCGCCGCAAGGAGGTCCGCTCGCTGCGGACCAATCCCGTCGGGCGCTGACGCCTGACGATCGACAGCGGAACGCCATGCCGCTGCCGGGAACAAGCAAGTCCTCAGGCTGTGACCGGTTTGTTGGTCACCGTCGACTCCCGGGCCACCAGCTCGAAGCGGGAAAGGTGCTCGCGCGCCGGCAGGGCCGCATTGCCGATGCGGTCCTTGAGGTAGCCCACGGCAACGGTGGCGATCTCCTCGCGCCCGGGGTTGATCGACGACAGCGTCGGCAACGAGTAGCGAGTTTCGTCGAGGTCGTCGAAGCCGATGACTGCGACGTCGTCGGGCACCCGGATGCCCGCTTCCTGCAGCGTGCGCATGGCGCCGAACGCCAATGCGTCATTGAACGCCACCAACGCGTCGAAGCGCGCGCCCGAGCGGATCAGCTGGGCCATCGCCTGCGCGCCGGTGGCCCGAAACCAGCCCCCGACCTCGCCCACCAGCCGCTCGTCGTAGCTCAGGCCGGCCTCGGTCAGTGCTTCCCGGTAGCCCGCGAGCCGCAGCCCCGCCGAACCGACCACCTCGCCCCGGTGCGCTCCCAGAGCGGCGATCCGGCGCCGGCCCAGCGACAGCAGGTGCTCGGTGGCGGCCTTGACTCCCTCGGTGTTCTGCATGGTGACGTGGTCAGTGGGGCCCTTGAAGATGCGCTCGCCGAGCAGCACCATCGGCGTCTTGACTTCGGCCAGGAGATGCGCGTCCTCCTCGCCGAGCGCGAGGACGCTGTAGAGGATGCCGTCGACCATCAGTGACCGCGGGCCGCGGAGGAGGTTG
>DASQDG010000081.1:0-4601 GCA_035634295.1 Propionibacteriaceae bacterium
GCGACCGTGTGCGATCCCCCGGCCAGCTCGACGGTGCGGCGCGACCCGGCACGTTCGGCCATGAACCGGTGCACGGCCGCAGGGATGTTGCGGTCCTCCGCGCCGAACAGGAACCACGACGGCACCGTCCGCCAGGCCGCGCCGGCCGAGGGCTCCTCCAGAGCGGACTGGGTGATCGGCCGTTGGGTCGCGGCCATGACCGCAGCGTCGGCGGCTGACGAGTCTGCCGCAAACTGCGCGAGGTAGCGGTCCTGGCGGATGTAGAGGTCGGTGTCTCCGTCCGGCAGCGGCACTGCCTGCAGCGTCTCGGCCAGCGTGCTGCCCTCGAAGCGTGCCGAGAGCGTGGCGGCGCTGTCACCGACGTCCGGAGCGAACGCCCCGACGAAGACCAGCGCCCGCACCCGCTCGCTGCTGGTGTTGCTGGCCACCATGCCGCCATAGGAGTGGGCGACCAGGACGACGTCGCCGTCGAGGCCGTCGAGCACGCCGGACAGGTAGGCGGCGTCGGTGCGCACCCCGCGCAGCGGGTTCGCGACCGCGACGACGGGGTGGCCGCGGCTGAGCAGCCCGCTGATCACCCCGCTCCAGCTGGCGGACTCGGCGAACGCGCCGTGCACCAGTACGACGGTGGGCCGTCCTGTGGATGAGGGAGCGGTCACTGTGCGCCTCCGTGCGATGTCGATCGCGGACGGCGGTCCCGGCGGGCCACCGGCTGGGCCACGACATCCGGCGGTCCGCTGTGGCCGTCGTGACTTCCTGTCGGGCAGCACCGAATCTGCTCGGGCCCCGCGGTCGGGTCAACGACGGGATGGGGATGCTGCGATCGGCACAGCCGATGGAGCACTCAGTCGGACAGCGAGGTGAACCCGGGTGCCGGCTGCATGGTCAGGACGTGCTCGACGACGCTCGCCACCGCGGGGGTCCGCATCCGCGAACGCCGCCATCGGACGGTGAACGGCACGTCGATGCGAGGCGTGACCGGTCGGATGACCGTGTCGACGTGACCCGCCGTGAGCGAGCCGATGAGCAGGATCCAGTCGACCTCGGGCTGCTCCATCCAGCGGGCCGCGACCAGGTCCGGGGCGTCGAGCTGCACCGTGGGAGGCGCGATGCCGGCTGTCCGCAACGCCTGCTGCTGCGCCAGTGACCACGCCGGGAACAACGTGTCGGTGGTCGTCCCGCGGACCTGGTCCGCCAGTGCCGACAACTGGATCGCCGGCTCGCCCACCAGCGGGTGGCCCGGTCGCAGTCCGACGAGCAGTGGCTGGGCGCAGAACACCCTGGTCGACATTCCCGGGACGTCGTCCAACCGGCCGCACGTGATGCCGACGTCCACCGTCCCGTCCGACACGGCCTGCTCGAGCAGCGGCAACCACAACCGGGCCACGACGAGATCCACGTCCGGCACCACCTCGGCGAGGGTCGCGCGCAGGTGCGGGACGAGGACCGGGACCACCGGCGGTGTGACACCCACCCGGACGGTGCCGCTCTGCCCGTTGCCGATGCGCTTCACGGCGGTGACCGCCTCGGCGGCGTCGTCGAGCAGTGCGCGCGCCCGCAACAGGAACTCCGAGCCCGCCTCCGTCAGGTGGACCGGGCGGGTCGCCCTCATCAACAGCGGGGTGCCCAGCTCGCGCTCGAGCCGCTGCACCAGCTCGCTCAGCGTGGGCTGACCGATGTTCAGCTGCTCCGCCGCACGACCGAAGTGCAGTTGCGTGGCCACCGCTACGAAGGCCTGCAGCTGGCGGAGCTCCACATCCGCGGACCCTACGGAGGTGCTCACCCAGCGAACAGACCTGCTCGCCTGCCATCTTGTTGTGCACCACGGGATGCGCCGCAGCCGGCACGAGTGGGCGACGGTGGTCGACGCGCCGAGGGTCGGCCGATCGGCGCCCTGACCGGCCGGCACCGCGGTGGTCGGTACCGGCGCGATCAGGCGGTCGTGGATCTACTGGCCCACAGCCCCTACCAGCTGGTGCCCAGCCTGGCGCCCCGCCCTCACGTCAGGTGCCGGGCGAAGAACCGGTTCGCGGCATCCCCCTCGAACTGCGGGACGCCGGTGTGCCCGCCCGTGTTGGCGTGCAGCGTCTTCTCCTCGGAGCCGAAGGCGTCGAACAGCTCCAGGGCCACCTGCCGATCGTTCCACTGCAGCAGGACCTGGAGCGGGATGGTGACCTGCCGGGCCTCTTCGAACAGGGTGCGGGGCACGTAGCTCCCCGCGAACAGGAGGGCCGCCGAGATGCGCGGCTCCACCACCGCCATCCGGACGCCGATGGCGATCACCCCGCCCGCATACCCGACCGGGCCACCGATCTCGGGCAGCGCGAGGAGGGCGTCCAGGGCAGCCCGCCATTCCGGGACCGCCTCGTCAACCAGCGGGAGTACGAGCCGGTCGACGATCTCGTCGTCGACCGGCTCGCCGGCCGCCAACGCCCGGTGCAGGTCGGCGCGGGCCTCTTCGACGGCGGCGAACCGGGGTCGGCCGCCACCTCCGGGGAGCTCGATGGTGGCCGCGGCGAAGCCCTCCGCCACGGAGTGCCGGGCCCGGGCCAGCAGTCGGGAGTACATCCTGGGCAGTCCGCCGGGGTGGCCGAGCAGGATCAGCGGTGTAGGTGCGGACACGGATCCAGGCGTCCACAGGAGGCCGGGGATGTCGCCGAGGGTGAACTCGCGCTCGAGGACGTGGTCGTCGAGGCGCCTTTCGGAGGTGAACCTCATGGTCGTGCCTTCCGGGAGTGCTCGAAAGGCGCTCCGGACGACCTATCGCCCGACCGCAACCCCGGAGGGGAGCACCCATGCCATCACTGCGTTCACGGGTACCACCTCCTCGTTCTTCGCGCGGCCGCGGGGAAGGCAGCAGTGGTCGCCTACACCCGCCGATCGATTTCGGTGGTGGCTCCGTCGCCGGAGGACACGGAGCCGCTGGTCCGAGAGCCAAGGCTGATCATCGACGGGCTCCAGCAGACGAGCGGTGCGCCAGGTGCCCGGGTCCGCCGAGTTGCGACCGAGGTCGTGTGCGCACGTCCCTGCCCCTCGACAGCACATCCCCCGTGGGACAGCCCCAGCCTCACAACTGGGCCGGTCGTTGAGCCGGTTCGTGATGCGCAGCACCGGCAGTCCATGAGCACCCAAGTCCAGCAAACTCTGGGTGATGGATCCGCGCTGGACCGGCTGACATTCCTCGTCCCGAACGGGTGGAACGTCTGGCACGGAGGGAACATCTGCGACGCGGAGGAGCCCGACTCCTACTGGCCGGGGCGCATCGTCGCCCAGGCGAAGGGTTGGTGGATCACCATTGACCGACGTCGCGACGCCCACGAGGCCCACTGGCGAAATCTGCGTGACACCGGGCAGAGCGGCGTCACGCACATTGGCCAACTGGAGCGCCAAGACGGCAGCACATTCACAACCGAAGACTCCGCCCCGGTCCTGCGCGCCCTACGACTGGCTTTTTCGTTGGCGGTTGGGCGTGCTGTTGGACCACTGCTGCCGGTCGGTTGGCGACAGGAGGCGCCGGTGTGGACACAGTGGCGCCGGGAGCGGATTGACAGCGTCCGACCCAGTGGTCAGTTTCTCGACCGCTACGCGGGTCACACGCAGGTGGCTGAGCTAATCGAGCGAGTAGTCGACTTCTGCGACATCGACGATCGGATGGAGGTGCTGCAATACGCCGTCTCCTACTACATCACCGCCACCTACGACGCCGACGATGAACTGCGGGTTGCGCTGCCGGTTTCAGGCATGCAGTTGCTTGCCTATCGACGATTTGTCGAAGAACGGCAGTCGTTCACGAATAACCAGTGGGCGGACCTTGGGAAGGCGGACTCGCTCGGCCGCGGGCAAACAGAGTGCGAAATCCGACGACTCTTGGACGACTGCAATATCGCCACGGGACTGCCGTCGCAGTTCGCGAACCTGCAGAAGGTCAGCGCGGCTCTGCCGGCGTTGAAAGACGGGTCGCCTCGGGATGCGCTTGGGTGCGTGATCAGCATGCGTAACAAGATCATCCATCCGACCAAGGCTCTACCCTCGACCTGGGATGCATACCAATGGTGGGAGGCAGCTTCGTACGCTGTCGACGCGTTCCTGCTGTCAATCCTCAACACGATCGGCTACACCGGCCAATACCGGTCGGCGGTCGCGACCAACGTCTCGACAGGGGTGACAAACCCGGTCCCCTGGGTCCCACCTCTTCCTTAGAGCACCGGACAGCGCGTCTCCGCCCCTCAAGAACGACGACGCGCCTCTACTCGCCTGACCTGTGGGTAGGGAGCCGCCTACCGTGGGGCTATCGATGCCGAACCGGCGAGAGCCTGTCGCTAGTCAGGCCCTAGCCTCGGGGCATGCGAGCTGTGCAGATCACCCGCTTCGGCGGCCCCGAAGTCATGGACATCGTCGACCTTCCCGACCCCATCCCCGGGCCAGCTCAGCAGCTCTACGAGGTGAGCTCCGCAGGAGTGAACTTTGCCGACACCCACCAGATCGAGAACAGCTACCTCGCCGCCCAGCAGTTGCCGCTGGTGCCGGGCGCGGAGTTCGTGGGAACGCCGGCCGGCGGCGGCCCACGGGCGGTCGGCCTGCTCGACGGGGGCGGCTACGCG
>DASQDG010000082.1:0-5485 GCA_035634295.1 Propionibacteriaceae bacterium
CAGCGGGGCACGTGCGGAGGTGCTGGCCGTCCTCAGGATGACGAACGTCGATCGGCTCCTCCCCAACCACAGCAGCGCCGCGGACGCTCAGTCCGACTGGTGACCACGAGCCGGACGAGCGCACGGCTCCTGCGCCCGTTCGGTTCCTACTGCCGCGGGTGGGCCGCACGTGGTCGATCGAGAAGTCCTGGGGGAAGTGGGTGTACCCCGTGGGCGGTCCGGGCCAGTCCCCCGCCCACTCACGTGTTGAGGGGCGCGTACATCGGGGGATCGAATAAGCCGGCCGCTGTTCGCTCGCACACCTTCTCGTCGTCGACCTGGCAGGGACCACCCAGCCGGGCTCCCGCTCGACCGCGAAGTCGTGACAGTCGGCCGAAATACTGCATGCAGCGCGTTTTGTTGGCGGTTGTTCAGGTGGGTGAGGGCGCAGGCTGCCTCCGCGAGCAGCATGACGGGTTCACTCGACCAGGGACAGCAGTGCGAGCAACCGGGGGCCCGTCAGCTGCACGGGACAGCCAGGTCAGCGCTAGTCCCGCAACCGTACGAGGGTCCAGCAGTTGCCGGTTGCGCCGTCGTACTGGAGTACGTCGAGCGCGGCCTTGGCCAGGGCCAACCCTCGGCCACCCTCGGCAGTCTCGTCAGGCATCCGCGCGGTATCCAGCGACGCCGCAGCCCGACCGGCGTTGTCCTTGAGCACCCCTGCGAGGCGTTGACGATTGATGTCGAGCTCGAACAGATACCAGGTCGGGGTGGGAACACTGTGCACCACGATGTTGCCGGCGACCTCCAGCACTGCCAGCTCGAACATGAGCCGGTCATCCTCCGGGACGAAGGGGGCACTCTCCCAGGCGTCCGCCAGCGACGCGGCGATCTGGCTCAACCACTCACGACCGCTTGAACCGGGGACCGAACGGAAGACCGACTCCTCCGACCTCATGGTGTCGCGTCTTTGGTGGGCGGGCCGAGGAGGTCCTGGGCCGCCGTTGGCGTCACCGGGCACGCCTCTGAGCGAGCCGACGTCGTGTCAGCAGCGCAACGGCGAGCCCCAGCACGACCACCAGCGCCCCCAGGGTGGCACCCGCCCACCGCGGCCAACCTCGCGCCGTGCTGACGGGCGCCGAGCTGCCGGACTGCGGGAAGGTGAGGGTGGCCTTCTCAGTCCGTTCGAGCAGCCCACTGCGGAGGGTGATCTCGGCCGACCACGGGCCCGGGGGCACCCGGCTGTCGAGGGCGACGCGGACGGTCTCGGTGTCTCGCACGGCCAGGGTCGTCCCGAGTGTGGCGGGATAGGGTCCGGCGTTCAGCCCGCCCGGACCACCCAGCAACGACAACGACCCGGACATGTCCAGGGCACGCCCACCGGTGTTGTGCACGCTGGCCACCACCACCGGCAGACCTTCGGCCGACCGCTCAGCGGTTAGCGAGTCGATGGTGAACCCGGGTGCCGGCGCGCCTCCAGGCCCGACCGAGATATAGAGCCGCAAGCCCACTCGGCTGACTTGTGTTACTCCCTGCGCGGAAGCAGACGACCGCGCCTCCGCCCACACAGCCGCGTATGTCTCCCCGGGGGCGGCGTCCGCGGGCACGGCGATGGTCACCGTCGTCACGGCGTCGCCCCCCGCGGGCACGGCGAGGCGCTCAGGGCCGAGTGAGGTCCACGTCGACAGCTCGTTTCGGGTGTGACCTTCGGCGCCGACGAACACCCCGCCCTTGATGCTGGCGGCGGCGCTGTAAAGGGCGATGTGCACCGGCGCCGATGTCGTGTTGGACACCTGGACACGACGTTTGACGACCTGGCCCGGGGCGAGGTGGTCCACGACGTACAGCGTGGCGCGGGGGTCGTCCTTGGTCGTTGCCGGGACGTCCAGCAGCCGCAATCCGATCCCGCCCGAGCCGGGAGCCGGGACCGAAGGACCGGGCGTCTCGCCGTGGGCGGCCGTCCCGCCGAACGCGAGGGTCAGCAGCAGCGTGCCAAGCAACGCCGAAAGCGCCCGCAAGCGAGACGACCGTGCGCCGAGGGAGCGGCCGGCTTGGAGCGGCACTCGGGTCGACTGCAACGCCCGCTCAGATGACCGAATGCGTCACTGTGACCGCGTACGTGCCGGCCCGCGCTCCGCCGGGGACATCGACGGTGATCGTCGGCGACCAGGTGGCGGTGTTGTTCCCGGCAACGTTCGTCGCCTTCACCACCGGGACCAGGTCGCTGAGATCGCTGGGGTTCTGGGCGCGATAGGTGGCCGTGCCCTCCCGATCGATCTCCCCCACCACGTACCCGACCGCACTGGCGGGGATGACAGCCTTGCCGGGCCCGTTCAGCGGACTTGAGATGGCGCTCGCGACCCACCCCGATCCCGGCGCTGCCCCTCGGGTGTCCGTCACCCGAACCTGCCCGAGGGAACCCTTCACAGTGCCACTCGATGTGGTGTGGCCGCGCTTGCCCAGGACACCGGCGTCGCCCGGTGCGGTGATGCGCAAGGTGCCGCCAGTGACCACCACCGTCCCGCTGGTCTTGTCGCGATCGCTGGGAGAGTCACTCTCAGCCGAGGCCGGACCCGCCGCCGCCACCGCGAGCAGCGAGCCGGCGGCCGCGAGCAGGACCAGGCGTGCCGAAGCCCCGACGCCGCCGAGTTGTGCCCGATGCAAGATCGAGGGTCCGTTGGGGTTGGCGTGGCAAGAGTTGATCACCGGACTGAGTGGGTGATCGGGGCCGCGTAGCAGCCCTCAGGCTGGCCGCCCAAAAAGGCGAGCGACGTTCTCATAAAGGGTCCTTTCCCAACGGCTTCAGCGAGCGCGGACCCCCGGCGCTTGATGTCAACCTTAATTCAACCTTGTTTGACTATTTCCCACAGCATACATTGCAATTTGATGCCTTATTGACCAACAACGAGAAGCATTCTCCATAATCCGACGCATCGGGCAAGTCGAAAAGGGGTCGACGACAAAGGAACGCATTGGCTTGATGGCCTCGCCTTCCGACACCTTCGCCAGCATCGCCAGCCCACGTTGGCCGTTGGTCTCTCCGACGGACGTGGGGAGATCGACCCCTCAGCACTCTTCGATGTCTACAGCTGCGCCTCCGCCGCTGACCTGGCTCCCGTCTCCCCCAGGTCCAGCATCACCACCGCACACGGCGTCGTCCTGCTCACCACCCCCGCAGCCTCGTTCCGGCAGCGGGCCAGCCGGCTGGTGTTGCCCGGGGCACACGCCAACCCGTCAGCGGATCGTCGAGGTGCTTGGCTCGATCCTGGGAGTTTCGTCAGACCGCAACTCTCAGCGCGGTCGCGACGAGGAGGTGCTGCCCTGGGCGCCCGGGATCGGCTGGTGTAGCAGTTCTCCGGCTCTGGCTACTTCTTCGTAGGCGGCGTCGACCAGGGCGCGGCGGTCGGCTCGCCTGCCGCTGGCGTACCACTGGGCAACGGCTGCGGCGACGCCCGCCATGGCGGCGGCGGCGAGAATCTGCGGGCGGAGGTCACCGCGCAGATCGAGACCGAGCAGGTCAGCCAGCGCCCTGGTAGCCCGCTGCTGGAGTTGCGCTTGGGTCTGCAGCATTCTCAGCCCAAGGTTCGGGTCCGTGGTGATTGCTTCGTGGTGGCGGTCCCAGAAGTCGGGATCGCGTTCGTACGCGTTGGTTACGGCGTGCGAAGCCTCGCGAAGTGCGGCGATCAGTTCTGTCCCGGCGGGGGCGGAGCGCACGATCGACTCCCAGGAGGCGAAAAGCTCCACGTAGGGGGCGACGATGACCGCGTCTTTGGTCGGGAAGTAGCGGAAGAAGGTTCTCGGTGAGACGTCCACGTCCGCGGCGATGTCCTCGACAGTGGTCGCCTCGAAACCATCGCGAATGAATCGTCGAAGGGCTGCGTCGCGCAACGCGATTCGAGTGCGGTGCTTGTGCCGCGCCCGCAGTCCCTCGACCGGTCCTTGACTCACTCAATCAGCCTATCAGCCATCTGTCACTTGACAACAAATGTCGCCGAGTGACAGATTATCGAAGTGGATTGCGGCGGCCGTAGACGGACAGAAAACGGGGTGCTGGTGGGGCGAGTGGCTGGACCTGACCGGGACAGGCGGGTACGCGTACAGGTGGAGCGTGCCCCGATGCATCACCGGAGACCGGTTGACTCGCACGCTGTCTCTCCTCGGTCACGGCGAGCACTGTGTCCCCGACTGGTTGCCGAGGCTACGCGTCGCGGCCAGCCGATCCCTGTCGTCTGTTCAATGCCGGTCGTTGACGCGCGCCCAATCCACTGACCGTTCGAGAAGTGAGGCGAGATGGCAGCAGATCGACCGCTCAGTGTGCTCATCTCCGGCGGCGGTATCGCGGGCGCAACGTTGGCGTGCCTGTTGGCGGCAGGAGGCCACAAGGTGACCGTCGTGGAGCGGGACCAAGGCGTCCGTTCGAGTGGCAACCCGGTCGACGTTCGCGGGCCTGCGTTCGGCGTCGTGGAGCGATTGGGTCTGGTTCCGCGCCTCCGTGATCTCGCCACCCATGTTCGCGAACTGCTTCTCGTCGATGCGGACGGTCGGCGGGTGGCCAGCATGGCAACGCGCCGAAGCCAAGACCGAGAGCTGGAGGTCCCCCGGGCAGACCTGAGCGCGGCACTCGTCGACGCCGCCCGCAACAAGGCGGAGATCCGCTTCGACGACATGATCGTCGAACTCCACCCCGACGACGACGGTGTCGACGTGACATTCGAACGCGCAACGCCGACCCGGTTCGATCTCGTCGTCGGCGCCGACGGCCTGCACTCCGCAGTTCGCCGGATGACCTTCGGGCTCGAATCGGACTTCGTCAAGCACCTCGGCATGTACGTCGCCACGGTGCGACTCCCCATTCCGCCGGAGCGCGTTGACGCGGTGCTGATGTACAACGAGCCTGACGCCGCCGTCGCGGTCCATCCCGGCACCGGAACCCCCATCGTCGCCTTCATGTTTCGCTCCCCCATCAAGGCCGACCCGCGCGACGCCGTGGCCGGCAGGCGGCTCATGACCGCGGTCTACGGGGACGCCGGATGGCGCGCCAAGGAACTGCTCGCCGCGTACTTGGCAGCAAGCGACACCTACTTCGACACCGTCAGCCAGGTACGCCTGCCCGCCTGGTCCCACGGTCGGGTCACGCTGATCGGCGACGCCGCTTCCTGCGTCTCGCTCTTCGGTGAAGGGTCCAGCTCTGCCATCCTGGGCGCCGCAACCTTGACCGAAGCGCTAGCCATGACCCCGCAGAACATCCCCGCCGCCCTCACCCGCTACGAAGCGAAGCACCGGCCCGCTTCGCGTCGAGGACAGCGAGCGGTGCCCATCGTCTCGCACCTCCTGATCCCAGCCTCACGAGCCGGCATCACACTGCGAAATCAGGGACTCCGACTTACCGGTCACCGATGACGGACGCCAGGCCGCAGCCCACCCGGGGCGAGCGCGCCCAGAGCGGCACACCGCCAACGCGATGCTCAACAGCTAGCCGATCAGTTGCCTCAACTTCGGCTGAGGG
>DASQDG010000083.1:0-5814 GCA_035634295.1 Propionibacteriaceae bacterium
GTACTGCCGCTGCCGGCTGGTCAGCTGCTGACGGTCGGGATGACGTCCTATCGTGGCCAGCTGTTCGTCGGGCTCTCCGGAGACCGAGACGGTCCCGACCTCGAGGTGCTGGTGGCCGGCCTGGATGCGGCGGTGGCCGAGCTGCTCGGCGCCCGAGTGCGCCCCGGACGAGGACAGCGTCGATGACGCAGGCCAGCGGGACTCAGCAGATGGTGTTCGTGCCGATCCTCCGGACGACCGCGGCGGTGCTGCGGCGGGGCCAGTCCCTCAGCGGTCTGGTGGGACATGCGGCCACGCCGGCCCTGCTGCGGGCGCATCGCTACGACGCCTCGACGTTGGAGGACGCTGACTACGCCGCCTTGAGCTATGCCGGCGCCCGGGCGGTCCTCGAGCCGAACGGGGACCCGCTGCGGCTGGTGCTGGCCGCCGAGGTGCAGGCCGGTGACATCGAGGTGGACGCCGATGACCCGTACGGCCAGGTGCTGGTGCGGCTCGACTGGGTCGGCGTGCAGGCCCTGTTCGCTGACGAGTCTGCCGCCGCGCAGGCGGTGGCCCTGGCACGGATCGCTGCGGCCGGGTCCACGTTTGAGCAGGCGCTGGCACTGCCCGCGGTGGAGTCGCTGGACGCTGAGCACGACCTGCTCTGGTTCACCCCGGACGAGCTCGACCACCTGCCCCATTCGCCGTGAGGGCGTTGCGCGACGTCGCCTGAATCGAGCCGATGAGCGCGCGAAAGGGATCTTGACGATCACGAGGAAGTCGATCCGGTGGGTTCGACGTGCCGCCGGGCCCGCACGACCTGGTTGTCGATGTCGGTGGCGGCATAAGGATGCGACCAAGAGCGCCGGTCATGTATCTAGGCAGACCACGTCTGATCTATAGGGAAAACCACTTCTCAGGAGGATTGACATGTATCCCTCAGATCAGAACTCACGACGCCAGTTCCTGGCCGCTGGCGCTGGCGCGGCTTTGCTCGCTCTTTCAACAGTGCATGGCAGCCAGACTGCTTCTGCCACCGGGAGAGTGGGTCCGTACGGCACTGGCGCCGCGTCAGGAGTCGGTGCCGTACCTGAATCCGTCGCCCTGAAGAGTCAAGATGCGCTGGTGTCTGCCGCGACTGACCCCACGGATCTGGTCGTGGACTACCTCAAGCAGTGGCGGTTCGACCCCTACAATCCCGGGCACACGCTGCGGTCCAAGAATTCCTTCGGCCATTCCGGCCGTAACTACAACCTGCGGAATCGAAGGACCCGAACGTTCCTTCAGTGGGAGCGTCAGACTTGGGGCATCAACCTGGGCTGGACTGACGACGGAACGCCGCAGACCGCGACCAAGGTGAGCCGCTGGTTCCTGCGACGCCCAGGCACAAATGCATCCGCCTTGAAGTACGGGGAACGGCTCGCTCTCGGTTATGGCGGTGACCCGTCGTTCTTGCGGTACTCAAAGCGCACGGTCGGCATCAACCTCAAATGGGACTACAGCCCGAGCTATGAGTGGCGGTTGCTTGGGGGCAGGAAGAATCGTCCAGTCCTCACAGGAGAACCTGTCGCCATCTACAACGAGACCGCGGGCGAACGTGGGTTTCTCATTCACTTCGACCGGACCGCGGGCGGAGATATCGGGTGGCCGGACAGTCAGACCTGGTTGGACCAGCTTCCCGGCATCCTCGCCAAGGCCTTCAAGGAGCACTACAAGGAAGCCGCTGCCTTCCTGTTGGCCTAGCTGCACCGACTTGTGCTCCCACACCAGTGTCGAGGTGGCGCCACCAGCGGGCAGAGGTCGACGGACAGGTCTCCCGCTGGGCTCGGCGCCAGGTGTGGTTCTTCAGACCGGTCCCTGACCAGCGCGAATAGGGCACACTGGGGTCATGCCACGCTCAATCTGGAAGGGTGCCATCTCGTTCGGCCTAGTCACCATCCCGGTCAAGCTCTACTCCGCGACCGAGGAGAAGGACATCAGCTTCCGCCAGGTGCACGCCGAGGACGGCGGCCGGATCAAGTACAAGCGGGTCTGTGAGAAGGACGGCCTGGAGATTCCGTACCCCGAGATTGCCAAGGGCTACGAGCTCCCCGACGGCCGGATGGTGATCTTGGAGAAAGAGGACTTCGACGCGCTGCCGCTGACCAGCACCAAGTCCGTCGAGGTGGTCCAGTTTGTCGACGACGACGAGGTCGACCCCACCTACTTCGCCAAGACCTACTTCCTGCAGGCCGACGGGCCGGGCATCAAGCCGTACGTGCTGCTGCGCGACGCGCTCACCAAGAGCGGTCAAAGCGCGGTGGTCAAGGTAGCGCTGCGGTCCCGGGAGGCGCTGGCGCTGATCCGCCCCAAGGACGGGGTGCTGCTGATGCACACGATGCTGTGGCCCGACGAACTGCGTGACGGGTCCTTCGCCGCGCCACCGGACAGTGTGACCGTCTCCGACGCCGAGGTGACGATGGCGCAGTCGTTCATCGAGGCGCTGGCGGGGGAGTTCCGGCCCGAGGACTTCACCGACTCCTACCGGGAGGCGCTGGAGGCAGTGGTGGAGGCCAAGGCCGGCGGGGTACCACTGGTCGAGGAGGCCGAGGCACCCCGGGAAGCCGAGGTGGTGGACCTGGTCGCAGCGCTGCGGGCCTCGGTCGAGGCGGCCAAGAAGCGCCGCGAGGAAGCCGCGCAAGCCCAGGCCATGTAGCCGTTGGCGATAGCGGCTGACGCACGCCGAGAGCAGCAGTGCGAGGCTGGAGCCCATGACCATGGACGAGATCATCGACTTCGTCAACGGCCTCGAGGGAGTCGTCACCCAGCGTGCTGAGGCCGGTGACGGTAGCCCGGAGATCGCCTGGGGCGACACATTCTTCTACTACGCTCCCGACGGCGCGATCCCGGAGGCCACGCAGCCGTTCGCCACCATCGTGACCAAGAACTACCCCGGTGACGACACCTCCCGCCTCGACCGCGCTGGAGTGTTCCGCGTCAATCTGGCTGCAGGCAAAGAGGCTTTCCTCACCCACACTGGCCGGGCTGCACGCGAGACCGGCCTCACGGGCGCCGAGAGGCCCGGAGCGGACGCGCTCGATGCCGTGGTCGCCCACCCCGTGTACGGCTCATTAGGGTGGCTGTCGGTCCTCAACCCCGGTCCGCGCACCGACTCCGACGTACGCCGGCTGCTCGAACAGGCCCATGGGCTGGCCCGGGCCCGCCACCTACGCCGTGGTGGGCATGCGTCGGGGGCACCGGAGCCTCGCGGGCTCTAGAGCGCGGTGGCGATGAGCGGTACCTCCATGGCGTCTGATCCCGTCGGCGCCGATGACGCGCACCCGTTGAGGCGCGGTCTGCTGCGGGAGCCCCTCATGAACGGGGTTGGACCTCGGCCATCTCACCCCAGCCGTCGACATCGATCTCCTTGCTGATGATCTTGGGGGTGGCGCTGACGTAGTCGGGCAGCGTGGCGATGGCGGCCTTGAAGTGCTCGGAGTTGACGTGGGCCGAACCGGCCTCGCCGTCGCGGAAGCCCTCGACCAGGACCCACTCGCAGTTGTCGTCGGCACTGCGCGACCACTCGAAGAACAGGTTGCCGGGCTCGCTGCGGGTGCCTTGGGTGAAGTCGTCGACCACCGACAGCCAGTTGTCGCTGTGCTCGGGACGGACGGGCCACTTGACGACGATGAAGATCATGCGGGCTCCAATGCTGTCGGTGTGTCGCGGGAGACGTCGACACCCTCTTGAGGCGCATACTCTGCCGCCTGGGAGCCGCACGCGCAACGGCCGGGCCGGCTGAGTCGGGTGACCACCAGCGCCATGCACCCCTTGACGAAGCCATGGCCAACGACCCACTATTTGCACCCCGGGCGGCTTCGCCGCCGCTGCGCAAGGAGGCGCAACCAGTGACCCAACCGTCGACCCCGCCCACCTCACCCTCGGTCGGATTGGACGGCCAGCTCAGCAGCGAGGGCGGGATCCGTACCGCCGACGCCGCCATGGCCAACCAGCAGTTGGGGGTGGACCCGAGTCCGGAGGATCCGCTGGGCGCGCTGCAGGTGCTTGACCGGGAGGCGGCCTTGATCCTGGCCGGGGTGGCGCGGGCGATGTATCCCCACGACCGGCTCCCGGACCTGCACTACCAGCGCGTGGTGGCGGCGCTGGACGTCAAGGCCGCGGCCGACGGCCGTGTGGCGACGGTGCTGGCCGAGGGCATCGGCTTTCTCGCCACCACGACCGGCAGGCCACCGGCGGAGTTCGCCCGCCTGCCTGAGTCCGAGCAGGTGAAAGCGCTCACCCGGCTGGAGCAGACGCCGTTCTTCCAGGCCGTCGCCGCCGAAGTGATCGTGAACCTCTACAGCCAACCGGACGTGTGGCCCTACTTCGGCTATGAGGGCCCGTCGAACGACAAGGGCGGCTATCTGCACCGGGGCTTCGACGACATCGACTGGCTGGCTGACGCCCCCGACCGGCGAGGTGACGCCACGCCGGTCGACGACGCCACAATGCAGGAACTCGGAGCGATCGACGAGGAAGTGTCGGCATGAGTGCACCCTTTGGCCTGTCCGACGACTCGGTAGTGGTCGTGGTGGGCTCGGGCGCCGGCGGCGGCACGCTGGCCAACCAGCTGGCCCAGAAGGGCGTCGACGTGGTCTGCCTGGAGGCAGGTGGGCGGTTCGAGCCGGAGGACCACATCGACGACGAGTGGCCCGCCTTCCAGCAGCTGGCCTGGCTCGACCCGCGGATCGCCAGCGGCACCTGGCGGCTGACCCAGGACTTCCCCAACCTGCCGGCCTGGCACAGCAAGTGCGTGGGCGGCTCGCCCGTGCACTGGGCCGGCTGCTGCCCGCGGTTCCAGGAGCACGAGTTCAAGGCGCGCACCACGTACGGGGAGATCCCCGGTGCCACCTTGCTCGACTGGCCCATCGACCTTGCCGAGCTGGAGCCCTACTACGCCCGGGCCGAGGACAACATCGGCGTGGCCGGCACCGGCAACCGGCCGCACCATGCGCCCAACAACAACGCCAAGGTGATGCTGGAGGGTGCCCGCCGGATGGGCTACACCAAGGCGTCGACTGGCCACTACGGCCACAATTCCGTGCCCTACGACGGCCGCCCGGCCACCATCCAGGACGGCTTCTGCTTCGAGGGGAACAAGTCCCGCGCCAAGTGGTCGCCCCTGGTGTCGGACCTGCCCAAGGGAGAGCGGACCGGGCACCTCGAGGTGCGTCCGCTGTCGATGGCGCTGCGGATTGAGCACGACGACGCCGGCAAGGTCACGGGCGTGGTCTACGCCGACGCCGACGGTGCCGAGCAGCGGCAGGCAGCCCGGGTCGTGTGCGTCGCCGGCAACTCGATCGAGTCTCCTCGACTGCTGTTCAACAGCGCCTCGGCGCTGCACCCCGACGGCCTGGGCAACGCCTCGGGCCAGCTCGGTCGCAACTACATGCGCCATATGTCCGACACCTGCTGGGCGATCTTCGACAAGCCGGTGCACTTCTACCGCGGCAACACGATGGCCGGCATCGTCGAGGACGAGGCTGGCAACGACCCCGAGAGGCGCGGCTTCGTCGGCGGCTTCTACATGGAGACCATCCACCTGGGACCGGCATTCATGGCGTCCTTCATGAACCCGCACGCCTGGGGCCGGGAGTTCACCGAGCTGATGGACGCCTACGACAACTTCGCCGGCATGTGGCTGGTGGGCGAGGACATGCCCAGCGCGACCAACCGGGTGACGCTCAAGTCCGACCAGACTGACCAATATGGACTGCCCATCCCCGAGGTGCATTTCGACGACCACAAGAACGACATCGACATGCGCCAGTACGCCGACGTCAAGGCCCGCGAGCT
>DASQDG010000084.1:0-21116 GCA_035634295.1 Propionibacteriaceae bacterium
CCCACGGCAACGGTGGCGATCTCCTCGCGCCCGGGGTTGATCGACGACAGCGTCGGCAACGAGTAGCGAGTTTCGTCGAGGTCGTCGAAGCCGATGACTGCGACGTCGTCGGGCACCCGGATGCCCGCTTCCTGCAGGGTGCGCATGGCGCCGAGCGCCAAGGCGTCATTGAACGCCACCAACGCGTCGAAGCGCGCGCCCGAGCGGATCAGCTGGGCCATCGCCTGCGCGCCGGTGGACCGAAACCAGCCCCCGACCTCGCCCACCAGCGGCTCGTCGTAGCTCAGGCCCGCCTCGGTGAGTGCTTCCCGGTAGCCCGCTAACCGCAGTCCCGCCGAACCGACCACCTCGCCCCGGTGTGCGCCGAGTGCGGCGATCCGGCGCCGGCCCAGTGACAGCAGGTGCTCGGTGGCAGCCTTGACTCCCTCGGTGTTCTGCATGGTGACGTGGTCAGTGGGACCCTTGAAGATGCGCTCACCGAGCAGCACCATCGGCGTCTTGACTTCGGCCAGGAGATGCGCGTCCTCCTCGCCGAGCGCGAGGACGCTGTAGAGGATGCCGTCGACCATCAGTGACCGCGGGCCGCGGAGGAGGTTGAGCTCACGGTCACGGTCGCTCTCGAACTGCTCGATCACGACCGACAGCCCCTGCGCGCCGGCCGCCTTCATCACCGACACGGCCAGTTCGGCGAAGTAGGCGTTCCTCAGATCCGGAATGATGAGACTGATGACCCCGGTTCGCCCGGAGCGCAGGCTGCGGGCCGAAAGGTTGGGTCGGTAGTCCAGGGTGGCGATGGCCTCGGTGACCCGTTGACGGGTCTCCGGCTTGATATAGGGGTAGTCGTTGATGACGTTGGACACGGTCTTGATCG
The DNA here is from genome assembly GCA_035634295.1 of Propionibacteriaceae bacterium. Lineage (GTDB taxonomy): Bacteria > Actinomycetota > Actinomycetes > Propionibacteriales > Propionibacteriaceae > Microlunatus. The sequence goes on from DASQDG010000084.1 coordinate 872, forward strand.
ACACCCCGGCCATCCGGGCCACGTCGTGCATGGTGATCGACATAGGTGACCGAACACCTCCTCGCAGCGTCGTGGGGCGCGGCCCTCTAGCAGGAGAGGGACCATCATAGCCGCCGATATCAGGGCCGCCTCAACCGCAGCAAGACTGGACCCAGTGTGCTACAACGTTGTACAACTCGGGCCGTACGACGGCGTAGCCCGGGGAATAGCGCGTCCTGCCCGCCGTCGCCCGATTGAGATTCACCCTTTGACACATTGAAGGACAGACATGGCGACAGCACGACTCTCCCTCGACCGGCGCAGGACGATCGGGCCGATCAACGACCGGCTCTACGGCTCGTTCGTCGAGCATCTCGGACGGGCCGTCGTCGACGGGATCTACGAGCCGTCGCACCCGCTGGCAGACCACCGGGGGTTTCGCACCGACGTGATGGACCTGGTTCGCGAGCTTGGCGTCAGCACCATCCGCTACCCCGGCGGCAACTACGTCTCATCCTTTCGTTGGGAGGACAGCGTGGGGCCGGTGGAGAGTCGCCCACGGCGCCTGGACCTCGCCTGGCACTCGACCGAGACCAACGAGGTGGGGCTGCACGAGTTTTCCGACTGGCTGGACTCGGTCGGTAGCGACCTGATGCTGGCGGTCAACCTCGGCACCCGCGGGATGGAGGAGGCTCTGGACCTGCTGGAATACGCCAATTTGCGCCAGGGCAGCGCCCTCGCCGACCAGCGCATCGCCAACGGGCGAGCGGCACCCTTCGACGTCCGGATGTGGTGCCTGGGCAACGAGATGGACGGCCCCTGGCAGATCGGCCAGCGCTCGGCCGACGACTACGGCAGGCTGGCGGCGATGACGGCCAAGGCCATGAAGGCCTTCGACTCGACGCTCGAGCTGGTGGCCTGCGGCTCCTCGAACGCGTTCATGCCCACGTTCGGTGAGTGGGAACGCGTCGTGCTGAACCACACGTACAACTTCGTCGACTTCATCTCCTGCCACGCCTACTACTGGCTCAAGGATGGCGACCTGGACAGCTTCCTCGGGTCGGCCACCAACATGGACCACTTCATCGACACCGTGGTGGCCACCATCGACCATGTCAAGGCGGTCAAGCGCAGCGACCATGTTGTCAACATCTCCTTCGACGAGTGGAACGTCTGGGACCAGGACCGCTACAACGACATCGACAAGATCAAGGGTGTGGACAACTGGCCGGTTGCCCCGCGGCTGCTCGAGGACCTGTACACGGTGGCTGACGCTGTGGTTTTCGGCAATCTGATGATCTCCCTGCTTAACCACGTTGACCGAGTGACCAGCGCCTCACTGGCCCAACTGGTGAACGTGCTCGCGCCCATCATGACCGAGCCGGGTGGGATCGCGTGGCGTCAGACGACCTTCTTCCCGTTCGCGCTGACCTCTCAGCTGGGGCGGGGGGTGGCACTTCGGGCGCGGCTGACGAGCGAGCGCTACGACACGGCCCGGTACGGCAGCATCCCGACTGTGGATGCGGCCGCCACCCACGATGCCGAGTCGAGTCGGGTCAGTGTCTTCGTCGTCAATCGGTCCCGGTCCGACGAGACCGACCTCACCATTGAGCTCGACGGCATCACCCCGGAGTCAGAGGCCTCGGCGACCACGCTGCACGACGACGATCCGAGTGCCGCCAACGTGCTGTCGGATCCGGAGCGCGTGGGAACCCAACCCAACCAGAGCTTGATCCTGGGTGGAGGAATGGCCTCGGTGACGCTACCTCCCTGCTCGTGGACGGTGCTGACGTTTCGGGGATAGTGCCCCGGACGGTCCAGCCAAGCGCCGTCTTGCCCACCGAGCCGCATTAACAGCATTACCGGTGCGTGCCCTAGCATTTCTGCGTTGGACGGGGTCACCGAGTGAGCAATGGGAGCGGGAGAATTTCGGCTTGACTGAACACACTTTGCTTGGTGGACGTTATCGACTCGGCCGACTAATTGGCCGAGGTGGGATGGCGGAAGTCCGCCTCGGACTCGACGTACAGCTCGGGCGAGCGGTGGCCATCAAGCAGTTGTCGCCCGAACTCGCCGCGGACCCAATCGCGCGGGCTCGCTTTCAGCATGAGGCCTGGTCAGCGGCGAGTCTGCACCACCCGGGAATCGTCGCGGTGTTCGACACCGGCGAGGAAATGGACCTGGACACCGGACACCCGACTCCCTATATCGTCATGGAGCTCGTCGAGGGTCAGACACTCGGCTCAATGCTGCGTCGCGGCGAAAAGATTACGGTACCTCAAGCGTTGACCGTGACCCGTGGGTTGCTCGCGGCTTTGGCATACAGTCATCAGGCCGGTGTCGTGCACCAAGACATCAAACCGGGCAACGTCATGCTCACCACCTCCGGTGCGGTCAAGTTGCTGGACTTCGGCATCGCCCGCACCGCTACCGACCCGAGCGGTGCAAGCGACAGCGCGACGATGGTCCTCGGTACGGCCAAATACCTGTCTCCAGAGCAGGCTCGGGGCGAGGTCACCGATGTCCGGAGCGACATCTACTCCGTCGGCTGCCTGATGTATGAGCTGCTGGTGGGTCGCCCGCCTTTCGTCGGCGAGTCAGTGACCGCCATCACCGATCAGCACCTGTGCACTGCACCCGCGCCGCCCAGTCAGCACGTGAACTCGGTGGGCCCAGACATCAACGCCATCGTGCTGACAGCGCTGGCCAAGGCGCCCGGCGACCGATACCAGTCGGCCGACGATATGCGAGCGGCCCTCGACGCCGTCCAGCCCGACGACGCCCGGGTCGCAGCACCGGCGCCGGCAGTGGCCACGGCGCCCTCAAAGTCACGGGTCCGGGTGGCTGCTGTGTCCGCGGCTTCGGCCCGGCTTGGTGCTGCCGCAGCACCGCGACGGGCACTCCCTGCCAGCGCCACCGAGAGTCGGCGACATCCCGTGGCGACGCCCGGCGCGAGCCGGAGGCGCCGGCGGACGGCTCTGGTCACCAGCGCTTTGGTGGCGGTGCTCTTTCCCCTCGGCGGCCTAGGGCTGTACAACGCGAGCCGGGCGGCCAACCAGGCTGAGGCAAACGCGGCGACCGTACTGGAGTTGCCACCCGTCGACAGCGGTGCCCGCTCCGCGACCACCAAGGCTCCATCCAGGGCGAGCACGACGCCGGACGTTGCGGCCGAACGTGTCCTCCCCGACGCTCAGGCTGAGGAGACTCGCGGGCCGAACGGGGCCGGCGAGGCCGCCAGAGGCCTTGCGGACGGCCAACCGGCTGGCGACTATGCCCAAGTTGCCGGTCGGGTGGGGAATGAGGGTTCGGCGAACGCGACCGGAATGCCACGCACCCCAGCGACAAATGTGGTGGGCGTCAATCGCACCGCCGACCAGAAGCGGTCTGTCGCCCCCGACGAGGGTGCGCCGGTGCCGTTGACTCGGCGCCCCGCAGCGAGCCCATCGGCCGGAGTCGGCACGGCAGTGCCGTCGCTGGCACCGCCGAAGCCTCGAGCGGTGACTCCTTCGCGCCCGCCGAGCGCACCGCCAGCTCGGCCGGCCAAACCGACCAGATCAGTCAAGCCAGTCCAGCCGGTCAAACCTGCTTCGCCGGCCAACACCCCGAGCCCGCGCGCCCAGCCCCGTCCGTCGTCGTCGCCCAGACCCACAACGCGTCCGGCCCGGCAGCCGGTGACCGAGCCCCGGAGCCGGCGCGATGCTCGACACGGTGAGCACCAGGCTGAGCGCCGCGGCGAGCGCAAAGCTGAGCGGGCGACGGCACGTGCCACCCGCAAGGAGGCTCGGCGCGAGGCGAGGCAGCAGCGACGTGTCGAGCGTGAGGCGGCGCGGCGCCAAGAAGAGCGCGACCCCAGGCAGCGCAGGGCCAAGACGGACAAACCCCACCACCGCGAGAAGGCCGACAGGTCCGAGCCGGGGAGGACGGGCAAGCCCGACAGGCCCCGCAATCCGAAGGCAGACCAGCCCGAGGCAGACGAACAGCACAAGGACAAGCAGCAGAAGCGCAAGGCTCACAAGGGCGGAAAGTCCCAGGGCTGACCCGCGCGGTCGTCCGGCGGGCGATCCTGGCCAGCGTAGGGGCGAAAGAGTCGTCGTAGGCTGGCCGAGGCGTACCCCTTCAGCCGATGGAGCCACACGACATGGACCGACCGCGAGCATGAGGCCAACCCCGTTCGACACCGAGCTATCGGAGACGGCCGACACGGCCGTTGAGCCGGACCACGACAGTTCCTCCGAGGCGACGCCGCGGCGGCAGACCCGGCAACGGAGGGCAGTCGACGAGGTGTTGGCGGAGTTGGCCGAGTTTCGCACCGCACAGCAGATCCACGAGGAGCTCCGCCTTCGCGGAGGCAGCGTTGGCCTGACCACGGTGTATCGCAGACTTCAGGCGCTGGCCGATGCGGGTGAGCTGGACGCCATCCGAGTGGCTGACGGAGAGACCGCCTATCGGCGTTGCTCAGACGGCCACCACCATCACCTGGTGTGTCGGGAGTGTGGCCGCACCGTCGAGGTGTCGGGGCCGGCCGTGGAGAAGTGGGCCGATGCGGTCGCGGCACGGCATGGATTTCGCGAGGTCAGTCACGACCTGGAGATCTTTGGCACCTGCGCCTCCTGCTGACGCCACGCGCTGCGTCGGCTTGCGGTTGAAATCGGCAATCGTTTTCATTAACATGTGGGTGGACCTGGAGATCTCACCTCTTGTGACGCCGCCGTGCCTGGTCCGCACGATGGGTTGCGCGGACAGGACCGGCGATGCCACGACTTCTGCGGGCGAGACTCGCCGTAGTGACGAGCGTGCTGGTGGCGTTCAGCGCCTGCAGCTCGGGGACGGCTTCACCGTCCGACAGCGGCTCGAGCGTGCCGTCTCACGCCATCGTCGTGGTGGCCTCGACCAACGTCTACGGCGACATCGCCCAAACCGTCGGCGGTGACGCCGTGCATGTGACCTCGATCATCTCCGACCCCACCCAGGACCCGCACTCCTACGAGGCCAACACCCAGGTGGCGCTGCAGCTGTCTAAAGCAAAGCTGGTGATCGAGAACGGCGGCGGCTACGACGACTTCGTCGACACCATGCTGAGGTCCACCAAGAACCAACCCGCGGTAGTGAACGCCGTGGAGGTGACCGGCCTCAGGCCGGCCGCGGGCGAGCAGCTTAACGAGCACGTGTGGTACAGCCTGTCGAGCGTGCAGCAGGTGGCCACCCGGGTCGCCCGGGAGCTGGCCACCATCGATCCGAGCCGAGCGAGCACCTTCACCGCCAACGCGTCGACGTTCAACGCCGGCGTGGACAAGCTGTTGTCTGCTCAAGCACAGAACAAGGAGAGGTACGCCGGCGCCGGAGTGGCGATCACCGAGCCGGTGCCGCTTTATCTCCTCGAGGCTGCCGGACTGCAGAACATGACGCCGGAGGAGTTCAGTGAGGCGATCGAGGAGGGCGAGGACGTGCCGACAGCCGTGCTCAAGAGGACTCTCGACCTGTTCGCCGAGCGCCAGGTCAAGGCGCTGGTCTACAACGAGCAGACCAGCGGGCCGGTTACCGAGCAGGTCACGTCAGCGGCGGAGCGAGCTGGCATCGCTGTGATGCCGGTGACCGAGACTCTGCCGCAGGGTCAGACGTACCTGACTTGGATGAGGAGCAACATATCCAGACTCGGACAGGCATTGGGCAAGTCATGAGCGCGGTGGCGCCACCCGCGGTCCGGCTGGTCGACGCGCACCTGTCGTACGGGGAGCGCACGCTATGGTCCGGGTTGGACCTGGCGGTGCGCTCCGGTCAGTTCATCGCCGTGCTGGGTCCCAACGGCTCCGGCAAGACCAGCCTGTTGAAGGTGCTCCTCGGGTTGGCGCCGCTGTCGGCGGGCACGGCGCAGATCGGCGGCGAGCCGGTGCGACGAGGCAACCGTCGGGTGGGCTACATCTCCCAGCACAGCGGCTTTGACTGGGACCTCCCGCTCCGGGGCCGCGACCTGGTCGGCCTCGGCCTCGACGGTCACCGCTGGGGCCTGTCGGGCGCCGGGCGGCAGCGACGGCAGCGGGTGGACGAACTGTTGGCGGAGGTCGGGGCCGAGGGGTACGGCACGGTGCGCATCGGGCAGCTCTCGGGGGGTGAGCAGCAGCGTCTCCGAGTCGCACAGGCGCTGGCCACCGATCCCGAGGTGCTGCTGTGCGATGAGCCGTTGGTGTCGCTCGACCTGCACCAACAGCGAAACGTGGTGGAGCTGCTGGACCGGCGGCGACGCGAACACGGCACGGCGGTGGTGTTCGTGACGCACGAGATCAACCCGATCCTCGAGGTCACCGATCTGGTGCTCTACCTCATCGACGGCACCTTCCGCCTGGGTACGCCCGACGAGGTGATGACCACCGAGGTGCTCTCGGAGCTCTACGGCTCGCACGTAGAGGTCATCCGTCGATCGGGAAGGATCATCGTGGTAGGCGCGGAGGACATGCACCACAGCCACCACGACCGGGAGCACCCGATGGCGCCGGTGGAGGCGACCCGGTGACGGAGCTGGTCGTCCTGCTGGCCTGGAGCGACCTGTTCAACTTCGACAACTACGCCGAGCTGCTGCCGCTGGTCCGCAACTCGATCATCGCCGGCGCCTTCCTCGGCGTGGTGGGCGGCGTGGTCGGCGTGCTGGTGATGACCCGGGACCTGCCGTTCGCGGTGCACGGGATCAGTGAGCTGTCGTTCGCCGGTGCCTCTGGGGCGCTGCTGCTGGGATCGAGCGTGATCGGCGGCGCCTTCGTCGGGTCGGTCGTCGCCGCCCTGCTCATCGGACTGTTGGGGATGCGGGCCCGCGACCGGAACTCGATCATCGGCGTGATCATGCCGTTCGGTCTCGGGCTGGGGATCTTGTTCCTGTCGCTCTACGAAGGTCGAGCCGCCAACAAGTTCGGGTTGCTCACCGGCCAGATCGTGGCCATCGACAACACGTCGCTGCGCACGCTGGTGATCACCGCAGTGGCGATCCTGCTGGTGCTGGCGGTGATCTGGCGGCCGTTGATGTTCGCCAGCGTCGACCCCCAGATGGCGACTGCACGGGGGGTACCCGTACGTACGCTCGGCCTGCTGTTCATGCTCGTGCTGGGCTGTGCGGTGGCGATCTCGGTCCAGGTCGTCGGGGCGCTGCTCATCTTGGCTCTGCTGGTTACTCCGGCCGCGGCGGCGATGCGGGTGAGCGCCTCCCCGGTGGTGGTGCCGGTGCTGGCGGTGCTGTTCGCCCTGACCGCGGTGCTCGGCGGGATCTTGGTGTCGCTGGGCACGAGCATCCCGATCAGTCCGTACGTCACCACCATCTCGTTCCTGATCTATGTCATCTGCCGAGTCGGGGCGGGTCGGCTGCGTACCGTCCACGCCTGACGTCGGCCGGCCGCGGTGAATGAGTTGGCGCACCTAGTGGGTAACGATCCCCAGCCGGCACTGGACGTGGCTGGGTGTGGGAGAGCCAGAATCGGACTCATGCATCGCCGAGCCGTCAGTATCGCCATCGGGGCGTTCGGGCTCGGGCTGATCGCTCCGGTCGCCGAGGGCAGTTGCGCCGGTCCGCTTCTCTCGGTTTCTTCCGCCTCCTTTGAGCCGGTGCCTCCGAATTCTTCCGACCTGGACGCCGAAGCGACGTACCACGTGAGGGCAGGACAGCACGTGACCGCGCAGGCATCAAATCTGGGCCCGTGCCTGGACACCTACTCGGTGGAGGTCGGCGGATGCGGGCAACGGACACCTTCGCAGCCGACGGTGGCGCCCGCGCCGGTGCGCGATGTGGCCCTCCACCTGCAGCAGGGGAACCGACGCTGGCAGTTCGGCTCGGCCGACGCCACCGCACCGGATTTCGCGATCGACTACCCGGTCAACCTGCCGCGCGACCTCAAACCCGGCCGGGCGACACTGACGCTCACGGGGTCGACTCTGCCGGGTCGGGTCACGGTGCGGCTGCAGGTGTCATAGCCGGCGATCTCGAGAGCAGGGACGGCGGTGGCGGGACGGTAGCCAGCCCCGTTGAGCCTGACACCCCGGTCAGTCGGTGCTGCTGGTCACGCAGGGCGCGTGGTTGCTTTCGGCCCACCGGTCTAGGTCTCTCTGTCAGGCGAGCACTTTGGCGGTAGCGTGCACCGATGGAGAGCAATGACGTGCATCTGGCTCCCGGTGCTGGCCCCTTCGTCGACCTCGGCGGACTGGGGGTGCACTTCAAGGTGCGAGGTGAGCGGACGGGTGGGAGCTTTGCCATCGTTGAGCATCCCATCGCCCCCGGCGTCCTGGTGGACCCTCATATTCACCGCAACGAGGACGAGCTGTCCTACATCCTCGAAGGTGACATCTGGGCGCGGGTCGGGGATCAGGAGGTCGAAGCGACTGCAGGCGCCTACGTGTGGAAGCCTCGGGGCGTCCTGCACACCTCCTGGAATCCCGGCCCTGAGCCCGCTCGCATCCTTGAGGTCATTTCACCCGCTGGCCTAGAGCACCTGTTTGAAGAGGTCGCCGCGCTGATGGAGCACCCGTCCGCCACAACGGAGGAGGAAGTGTATGAGCTCTGCCAACAGTATGGCCTCACCTTCGATCGCTCCTGGCTGCCAGATTTGGAGTCCCGGTTCGGGTCGATGCGGATCGTTTAACGGCGGGGAGTAGGTCCGGGCAATCACCGGAAGCATTAATGATGAATCGTTGATCTCCCTCGTCGGGCCACTCCTTGGAGAGAAACCCGACATGCCTTTTCTGCGATTCCGGACTCGGAGCCTTTGGTGAACCACGGCTTGCGCCGATACGGGGTTCCGGGCTCCACGGCTCCCGGACCGTCCGGGCTCGAGCGAGTCCACGCCTTAGCCGCCTTCTCTGCGGACCCCGACTTTCCTGTTGCACCATTCAATGCCTTCAGTCAAAGCTCGCATTGCGGCCCCAGATAGAGGAACTGGCTGTCGCAGGGCTTGATGGGCTGGCCGCCCTCGCCTCTTTGGAGGACACCAATGTGCGGGTCAGCGTGCCTGACCTGCCGACACACCGCTCAGCAACGGCCACTTTGGCCGACGACGCGGAAGAGGTTCGCCGCGCCATCCGATCCTGTTCGCCACCGGTCGTTGTCGTCGGCTGGTCCTACGGCGGGAAGGTCATCAGCATGGCAGCCCTCGGCGAGCCATCGGTGGTCAGGCTCGTCTATGTAGCCGATATTCCCGCACCGCCTAGCTCTGAAGGCGAGGACGACACTTGGGTTGATGAGGACCCACACATTTTGGCCGTTGATGACGGCATGTTCGTGCTGAATAACGACTGGTGGGTCAACGAGGAGGCGGGCACCACCTTTTCCGCTGAGGTGCAACAACACTGCCGCAAACACCCACGAAGGCCAGCAGCCAGGACGACCCTAACCGACCCGCAGACAACTGCTGCCTGGCAGGGAATCGCCACCACGGTACTTGCCGGGCAGTCAGACAACCTTCTCAATGACACCGAGCGCCAGTGGGCGACAGAACACATCGACGAGGTCCAAATCCTCGACACCGACCACTTCATCATCTTTCACCACTCGGAGGTGGTCGCCAACGCAGTGCTAGACGCGGTCAACACCACTCCGGTCGAGGTCGTGCCCAGTTGGCACCAGATATAAGTGGGGCTGTCAGGCGTCGACTGCTGGGCGGTGAGGCTCTCCGTCACGGAGTACCGAATCGACGTGCCGTCCACGACGAGATCTGCGACCCGCCTGCGGCACGTCCGGGTGACTGGTCGCGGCCCCCGAGTAAGTCCAGGTAGCTGGGCGAGCGGGCGGAGTGGGGCACCGGGTACGTGGACATGAACCTCGTCATCGCCCAAGAGAGAACGGCAGGCCTTATGCCCCCTCCAAGATCACCAAGGAGTTTACTCGGCTAGCGCGAGAAGCCGGGCTGCGTCAGGTCCGTCTGCATGACTTGCGGCACGAAGCAGCAGCGCTCATGCTCGCCGCTGGCATCCCCGTCGAGGTCGTCTCCAAACGTCTGGGGCACAGCAGTATTGCAATCACGCACGGCACGTACTCGCACCTTCTCGATGGCGTCGGGCGTAGTGCAGCCGAGGCGGCGATGGCGCTGGCTCCGCGTGCCCCGCACCCACCCATCAACACAACGCAGTCAAGACTCATGACGGGACAGACCTGACATCGCGTCTGACCTAGTAAACACTTGAGCTGACGGTCGGACTCGAACCGACAACCGCCTGTTTACAAGACAGGTGCGCTACCAATTGCGCCACGCCAGCGGAGGAGAGTACTAGCTCCGCCGCAGGTAACGCTACCAACTGCGCAAATCGTCCGTTCGCCGCCGATTCCCGGCATGTTGGGTCGGGGTAGGTGCACGATCTGTCACTCGCGTCGGCGCCCGCAGGTCGTTCGCGGGGAATTTTGACCCATGCGCGTGAGATCTCGTGCAGCAACCGGCCAACCCCAAAGTTGTCCCCAAGGTTGCCTTTATCTTCGACCTCCTCGAGATGCTCCCGCTTACCGTGAAATCGCGCTGGACGGGTAATGGGGAGCCCGTCCCCGCCTCACCGGCGGGGCCTCACAAAGGCGCAGTGCGCAACGTTCTCGGGGGAGAAACATGGACGTACGTACTTGGCGCGGCTGGGCGGCGGCGGCCATGCTGGGCGGCGCGTTCAGCCTGCTGGGAGGGACTCAGCTCGCTGCTGCTCATGGCGGCGAGCCGGAGACTGACGAGCAGCACGCCGCGCAGGACCGCGCTGGAGTGCCGATGAGCACCATCGAGCAGGAGACCCGGGTTAACGCGGCCAGGATCAAGAAGGCCACCGGCGCAGCCCCCGGAGGCCGCACCAAACAGCAGCAGGTGTCCAACGAGCGCACCTCAATGGCGGCGGCCACCGATCCCGGCCAGGGCGGCCAATGGAGCCCGGTCATCTCCACCCCGGTCGTTCCGGTCTTCCAGGCCGTGCTCCCCAACGGCAAAGTGCTGATCTGGGACTCCGTAGGGGACGAGTCCGCCGAGCAGTACCCGGACCACACCTCCACCCGGGCCATCGTGTGGGACCCGGTGTCCGACACCTCCAAGCCGGTGGACGTGGCCAACTACAACATCTTCTGCGCGGGCTTCGTCCAGCTGGCCGATGGGCGGGTGCTGGTCGCCGGCGGCAACAAGGACGCTAACCTCGCCGGAATCGTCCAGACCCACCTCTTCGACTGGCGCACTGAGAGCTGGACGCGCGGTCCAGACATGAGCTCGCAGCGTTGGTATCCCTCGTTGGCCGCCCTGGCTAACGGCGAAGCCCTGATCGTCGCCGGCGGACCCGCCACCGCTGAGGTCTACCAGACGGACGGGAAGCTCCGACGGCTCACTGGCTTCTCCAGCTTCAAGAGCCGGATCTATCCGTTCCTGGTGCCCCGGCCCAACGGCCAGGTCGAGATGGTCGGACCCAACAACCCGATGCACACCATGACCACCACCGGGGCCGGCGCACTCACCGCTACCCAGGCTCGCGACACCATCTATCGCAGCTACGGCAGCTTCGCCACCTACGACATCGGCAAAGCCCTCGTGGCCGGTGGCGGCAGTGTGACCGAAGGCGGCCAATCCCAGGTGCCCACCAAGACGGCCAGCGTGGTCGACGTCAGTGCGAACAAGACGACCGTGCGCTCCACCGGCTCGATGTCGGTCGGCCGCCGCCAGCACAACCTCACTGTGCTGGCCGACGGCAGCGTGCTTGCCACCGGTGGTCAGAGCAGCTCGGTGAACGGCCTGGTCGACCTCGAGCACCCCGTGTTCGCCGCCGAACGCTGGGATCCGGCCACCGATTCCTGGACGGTTCTGTCCAGCGCCAGCCGGGTTCGGCAATACCACTCCGCGGCCTCGCTGCTGCCCGACGGGCGGGTGCTCACCGGAGGGGGCGGGATCTGCGGCACCTGCACCACCAAGGGTTACCTGGAGAAGAACCTCGAATACTTCACCCCGCCCTACCTGTACAAGTCCGACGGCAGCGGCGAGCTCGCGGACCGCCCGGTGATCGACAGCGCCCCGAGCACGCTCGGCTTCGGCCGCCAGTTCGGCATCTCCACCCCGCAGGCGACCTCTATCAAAAAGGTCGGCCTGGTGCGCCTCGGTGCCGCGACCCACAGCGTGGACCAGGGCCAGCGCTACGTTCCGCTCTCCTTCACCGTCACCGGCTCGGTGGTCACCGCGAGCGCCCCGGCCACGGCGCAGATCGCCCCTCCCGGCTACTACATGATGTTCGTGACCGACGAGGCCGGTGTTCCCTCGGTGGCCAAGATCGTCAAGGTCAGCACCACGTACGCAGCCGTGGCTTCGCCCGTGACGGCCAGCGACTACGACGGGGACGGCGACCGCGACCTCGCAGTCTGGCGCCCCTCGACCGGCACCTGGTATGTCCGCGGCGTGGCGATCACGGCGTTCGGGCAGTCCGGGGACCAGCCGGTGCCCGCCGACTACGGCGGCGACGGAATCACCGACATGGCCGTGTGGCGCCCGTCGACCGGAGAGTGGCGGCTTCGTGGCATCGGCAACACGACGTACGGGCGCTCCGGAGACAAACCGGTGCCCGCCGACTACGACGGCGACGGCCGGACCGACATCGCCGTCTGGCGGCCCTCCACCGGGACCTGGCATGTGCAGGGAAAAGGCGCAGTGTCCTGGGGAGTTGACGGCGACATCCCTGTGCCTGCCGACTACAACGGCGACGGCCGGGCGGACCTGGCCGTGTGGCGCCCCTCCACCGGCGCCTGGTATGTGCGGGGCGCCGCCACCACCTACTGGGGAGTGTCGGGGGACAAGCCGGCGCCCGCGGACTACACCGGAGACGGTCGAACCGACATCGCGGTCTGGCGCCCCTCGACCGGCACCTGGTATCTCCGCAACGTCAGCAAGACGACCTATGGCGTGAGCACCGACCGCCCGGTCCCCGGCGACTACGACGGCGACGGCACCGCCACCATCGCGGTCTGGCGCCCGACGACCGGAAAGTGGTATCTGCGGAACGAGGCGGGGGCTTACTGGGGTCGCAGCGACGATCAGCCGGTCTAGCTCGACGCCACTCCCGGGCCGGCCACGAACACGGTGCCGGTGCCCTCCAGGGCCACCTGCTCGCCGGCGCTCACGAACGCGCTCTGGCCGCGTTGCAGGGTCAGTGCCGGCTGCTCCTCATCGTGGGCGCTGACCGAGCCGTCGACCACCAGCAGGACCCGACCGCTGGCGGTCGCCGGCAGCCGTAGCGGTGAGCCTGTCAGCTCCAGCCGCCACAAGGCGAACTCCGGGGCCGGCGTCTCGTACGTCCAGAGCCCCGGCTGCTCCTCGACGCAGGACACCAGCCCGGGGACGCCGGGAGTGAAGTCGAGCACCTTGCGCAGCTCCTCGACGTCGACGTGCTTGGAGGTCAGTCCGCCCCGCAGCACGTTGTCGGAGTTCGCCATGATCTCGATACCGCTTCCGCGCAGGTAGGCGTGCAGGTTGCCGGCCGGCAGATAGACGGCATCGGCGGGCGCCAAGGTCAGCCGGTTCATCAGCAGCGCGGCCAGCACCCCCGGGTCCTTGGGGTAGCGCTCGGCCAGCTCCCGGGCCGTGCGGGCGAAGTCGCTGTCGGCTCGCTGCGCCGCCTGAGCCACCTCACCGATCACGCTCGACGCGTCCTCGCCCAGTCGCAGGATGTCTCCGAACACCTGCTCCAGCTCGGCCGCCCCGCCTTCTCGTAGCGGCTCGATCAGATGTCGAGTGGATCCGAGGCCCAGCTGCTCGAACAACGCGTAGGTCTCAGCCGGCGACCGGAAACCGCACAGGATCTCGGTCTCCACGAGCGCGCACAGCATCTCCGGTTTGGGCCAGTCGTCGCGGTAGGTCCGCTCAGCCGCGTCGCGAGCAATCCCCGCCGCCTCCTCGGCAGCGAAGCCCTCCTTGGCTTGGGCCCGCGACGGGTGCGCCTGCAGTGACAGGGGCGCGGCCGCCGACAGCACCTTCAGCAGATAGGGCAGGGTCGGGCCGAACGCGGCCACCGACTCCGAGCCCACCACCGCGTCGGCGTCCTCGGCGATGAGGTCGGTGAGTGGTCGGTCACCGACCAGGGACGGCGTGGACGGGTGCGCACCGAGCCAGAGCTCGGCCTGCGGCTCGCCGCTGGGCTCCCGCCCCAGCAACTCCGCGATGAAGTCGGTGGTGCCCCAGGCGTAGCGCTGGATCGTGCCCTGCATGCGGCTGATCACGACCGCCTCCCGTCGACCCCGGCGCGCCACCGGTCCAACGTCCGCATGCACGCCAGACTGTCGGTCCACGGGACCAGGGGCGACTCGCGCTCGCCCGACCGCAGGCAGCGCGTCACCTCCTGGGCCTGGAAGGTGTATCCCCGACCCGGCCACTGAGTGACCATCACCTCCGGCTCGGCATCGTCGCCCCGCCAGACCGACAGCGAGTCAGGCCGGATGAAGTTGTCGATCCTCACCTGCCCCGCGGCGCAGAACACCTCCAGCCGAGTCGGCACGGTGGTCTCCAAAGTGCACAGCACACTCGCCGTCGCCGCCGCGCGGGACTCGGTGGCGGGGTAGGTCAGGGTGGCCGCCGCGTGGCTGTCCACTCCGGTGCTGGCGTGACTGCCGTAGGCGAGCACCTGCTCGGGCTCGCCGAGAAAGAGATTGACCCCGTGCACCGGATAGACGCCGAGGTCGAGGATGGCGCCGCCGGCCTGCTCCGGGTCGAGCAGCCGGTGCGAGGCGTCGCCGTCAAAGGCGAACCCGAAGGACGCCGCGACGTGGCGAACCTCGCCCAGCTCTCCGGATCGCACGATCTCCACCGCGCGACGGATGAGCGGGTTGGTGCGAGTCCAGACCGCTTCCATCAGGAACAGGTCGCGCTCGGCGGCCAGAGCGAAGAGCTCCTCGGCCTCGGCTGCAGTCACCGTCACCGGCTTCTCGACCAGCACGGCGCGACCCGCTTCCAAACAAAGCTTGGCGGAGGCGAAGTGGTCGTTGTGGGTGGAGGCGATATAGACCACCTCGACGTCGTCGTCGCTGACCAGCTCGGCGTACGAGCCATAGGCCCGGGAGACGCCGTGGTCACGGGCGAAGGACTCGGCCTTGGCGAGCGTACGGGAACCGACGGCCGCCAGTATCGCCTCGTCGGGCAGCAGAGCAAGGTCACCGACGAAGGTGCTGGCGATGTGGCCGGTGCCGAGGATGCCCCAGCCGAGTGGGGAAGGGTGCGAAGTCACGGTCCCCATCCAACCTCAAAGCCGAGCAGCCAAACGCGAACCGCACGGGAGCAGGTGAATGACACCCGTGTGATTAGTGCCTAGGATGACGCCATGGTCGCCGCTTCCTTCCCCGAGCAAGCCGCCACGACGTCTGCGGACCTGCTGAGCGTCCGGGACGCGGAGATCTTGGCCTTCGAGCGGCACTGGTGGAAGTTCGCCGGCGCCAAGGAGCAGGCCATCCGTGACCAGTTCCAGATGTCGGCCACCCGCTACTACCAGGTACTGAACGCGCTGATCGACAAGCCGGAGGCGTTGGAGCGCGATCCTTTGCTGGTCAAGCGGCTGCGGCGGCTGCGCGCTACTCGGCAGCGAAACCGCTCGGCCAAGCGCCTGGGCATCGACCTCAGCGTCGACTACTGAGGCGACCGGCTCAAGGGTTCAGATAGCCGCCCGCCGCAAGACCCGCCTGCCGCTCGAAGAAGTTGCCCAGAGCACGGTCACCGGTGGTCAGCACCGACCAAGCCACGCAGGCGCCATAGGCGAGGTAGTAAGGCAGCCCGAGACAATAGAGATACTGCCAGGTATGGGCCTCCTCATGCTCGAGAAGCTGACCCCGGCCCGTCAGCTGTTCCAAGGATCCAGCGGTGAGGATGACGTTGCCCACGGTGAAGGCTCCAGCGACCGGGAAGCGCAGCCGGTAGCTCTCGGCGAGGTAGAGGCCGCGTTCGTGTCGGTGGACCTGAGCCTGACCCAACCGGGCGATCAGCAGTCCGAGCGGAGTGCTGAGATTGACCCAGTTCCCCAGCGCGCGCACGGTGACCAGCGACGCATGTCGTCTCGTTAGTGAGGCAGAAGGCATAGGGCATCCTGGCACGCGGGGCGTCTCGCCATCCGGACAGCCTGACCAACTATTGGACATCGAGCGTGCAGGCTGCCCAATGTGGTCCTAGGCTGGCCTTGCTCATCCAGAGCGGGATTAGGGATTCGGCCCAATGACTCCCCGGCAACCGGCTGAGCGGCGACAGACACCTGAGTCGCTGAACGGACACGGTGCCAACTCCGACTTGATCGATCGCCGGTCAAGGCAGATGAAGAAGAGGGATTGACTCATGACTGTTCTTGTGGACGCAACGCCAACCCCATTGTCCTCGGCCGGCGCTCGCGAAGGCGCCTTCGGCAACGCTACCCATCTGGTCTGTCGGGCCTGCGGCGAGCAGAGTCCGCTCGGCCCTTTCTACGCCTGCCTGGAGTGCTTCGGCCCGTTGGAGGTCGGCTACTCCTACCCCTCGATCACCCGGGCCGAGATCGAGGCCGGGCCGCGAAGCATCTGGCGCTACGCCTCGCTGCTGCCCGTGCCGGCCGACATCGCCACCTATCCCTCCACCGACCCCGGTTTCACGCGGCTGGTCGACGCCGGCAACCTGGCCGCCGACCTCGGGCTGCGGAAGCTTTGGGTCAAGGATGACTCGGGCAACCCCACGCACTCCTTCAAGGACCGGGTGGTCGCGGTCGCGCTGTCGGCCGCCCGTGAGCTCGGCTTCAAGGTGCTGGCCTGCCCGAGCACCGGCAATCTGGCCAACGCCGTCGCGGCCGCGGCCGCCCGCGCGGGCATCACTTCGGTCGTCTTCGTGCCGGAGAACCTCGAGCAGCAGAAGATCCTCGCCTCGGCGGTCTACGACACCACCCTGGTAGCGGTGCAGGGCAGCTACGACGATGTCAACAAGCTGGCCAGCGAGATCGCCGGTGAGGAGGACAGCTGGGCGTTCGTCAACGTCAACGTCCGCCCCTACTACGCCGAGGGCTCCAAGACGTTGGCATACGAGATCGCCGAGCAGCTGGGCTGGCGGCTGCCCGACCAGATCGTCATCCCGGTGGCTTCCGGCGCTCAGCTGACCAAGATCGACAAAGGCATCGGCGAGCTGGTCCGGCTGGGGCTGGTCGAGGACAAGCCGGTCAAGATCTACGGCGCCCAGGCCACCGGCTGCTCGCCGATCGCCCAGGCCTATCGGGCCGGTCACGACGTGGTCGCGCCGGTCAAGCCGGACACCATCGCCAAGTCGCTGGCCATCGGCAACCCGGCCGACGGTCCGTACGTGCTGGACGTGGTGCGGCGCACCGGCGGCCTGATCGCCGACGTCGACGACCGCGCCGTGGTGCAGAACATCCGTCGCCTCGCCCGGACCGAGGGGATCTTCGCCGAAACGGCTGGCGGCGTGACCGTGGGTGTGACAGCCAAGCTGATCGCCGACGGAGTGCTCGACCCGGAGGCCGAGACTGTGGTGATCAACTCCGGCGACGGACTCAAGACCCTGGACGCCATCGCCAGCGAGGTGGGACCCAAAACGACCATTGCGCCGCGCTATGAGGCCTTTGTCGACTTCTGGAAGGAATACCGCGGATGACCGCCTCAGTCCGGATCCCGACTATCTTGCGCACCTACACGCAGGGAGCCGGGGAGGTGTCGGCTGAGGGCTCGACGCTCGCCGAGGTGCTGAATTCGCTCGAGGACAACCACCCGGGCATCCGGGCCAGGGTGCTCGACGACACCGGCGCCCTGCGACGCTTCGTCAACGTCTACGTCGGCGATGAGGATGTGCGCTTCGCCGGCGGACTGGACGCCGAGGTGGCCGACGGCGCCAAGATCTCGATCATTCCAGCCGTCGCCGGCGGCTAATCGCGCTCACGAGCGGCCGCTGGTGGTCGTAGCTCGCCGGAGCCGCGTGGGATCAGGTAGGTCGGTAGCACGACCTCCTGAGGTGGCGCCTGGAGGCCGCCGGCGAGCCGGTTGAGCAGCAGCTCAGCGGCCTGTCGGCCCACCTGGCTGGCTTGCTGCTCGACCACGGTGACCCCGGGCTGAAGCATGTCGGCCATCGGGAGGTCATCAAAGCCCACCATTGCGCAGGAGCCGGCGACGCCGGCTTCCCGAAGGCCGACAACGACCCCGCGAGTCACCGCGTTGCGGGCACTGAAGACGGCAGTGGGCGGATCGGGCATCGCCAGCAGCTCGTGAACGACCGCTACGGCTCCCGGGACCGTACGTGTGCTGCGCACCAAGTGCGGGTCGACCGTGACTCCAGCCTGACCGAGTGCTGCCTGGTAGCCCTGCAGGCGTTGCTGCGCCGTCGCGATCCGTTGGTCGTCGGTGATGATGGCGATCCGCCGGTGACCGTGTTCCAGCAGGTGCCGGGTCGCCATTCGAGCGCCGGCGACGTTGTCCACCAGCACTGAGTCGGCGTACAGGTTGCTCGGCGGCCGGTCGATCACCACCACCACGAAGCCCGCCTCCACCTCGGCCTGCAGATAGGACTGGTCGTGGGTGGCCGGCATCAGAATGAGGCCGTCGACCCTGCGATTGATCAGGTCGGCCACCAGGTCGCGTTCGCGGTCCTCCTCCTCATCCAGGCTGGCCGCGATCATGACAACGCCGTGGCGCCGCGCGACGTCGTCGACGGAGCGCAGCAGCGTCGCCGAGTAGGGGTTGCTCAGGTCCTGTACCAACACAGCGAACGAGGCCGTCCGCTGGCGGTTGCGGCGGAGATTGCTGGCCGCCAGGTTGTGCCGGTAGCCCAACTGCTCGACCGCGGCCTGCACCTTGCCCGCCAGCACTGGGGAGACGCCGCGTTCGGCGTTGATCACCCGCGAGACCGTCTTGAGGCTCACTCCGGCATGATGAGCAACGTCATGCATGGTCGCACGCCTCATCGCCGCTCCTTCCGGGGTCAGATGAGCCGCGCCGCAGTGATGTCCACCAATTAGGTCACGCCTGCCCCTAATGTCTTGACGAACACACGAGCACGTGGGTTCAATGACCTGACAACGTTGTCTTACCGGCAGACTATACGGGCCGGAACTCGGGAGGAACAGATGCAAAGAAGCACCAACCGGCTACGCAAGGCCCTGGTCCCGTTCGCCGTGCTGGCCGTCTCCATGGCCGGACTGACGGCCTGCGGCGGGAGCGGCGAGGGTGGTGGGGGCGCCAGTGCGGCCCCAGGCGGGAACAGCGCCGGCGGGGGCGGCGGCGGCGGCGAGGAGCTTGCGGTCACCCTGATCACCAAGACGAGCACCAACCCGTTCTTCATTGCCATGCAGAAGGGCGCCGACGAGGCGGGCAAGACAAACAACGTGAAGATCACCAAGGCGGCGGGCAAGGAGGACGGCGACGAGGCCACCCAGATCGCCGCGATCGAGGCCGCTGTCGCTCGAGGGGATGACGGCATCCTGATCACGCCGGCGACCGACGGGGTGAACCCCGCCATCGAAGAGGCTCGCAGCGCCGGGCTCTACGTAATCGCCCTGGACACTCCGCCGAACCCGCCTGACACGGTGGACATCACCTTTGCCACGGACAACTTCAAGGCCGGGGAACAGATCGGCAAGTGGGCCGCGGGCACCCTGAACGGCAAGAAGGCCACCATCGCGCTGCTCGACCTCTTCAACGACAAGATCGCCTCCGTGGACTACAACCGTGACCAGGGCTTCCTGACCGGCATGGGCATCGACGTCAAGGACAAGATGAAGAACGGCGACGAGGACAAGAGCGGCAAGTACACCGGCGGCAAGGGGGGCGACTACGAGATCGTCTGCAACGAGCCGACCAATGGAGCCCAAGACAAGGGTCGCACCGCGATGGAGACCTGCCTGAATAGCTCCAAGGACATCAACGTGGTCTACACCATCAACGAGCCGGCAGCGGCCGGCGCCTCGGAGGCCCTCAAGGATGCCGGCATCAACGACGCGATCATCGTCTCGGTCGATGGCGGCTGCGATCCAGGTCTGACCTCGGTCAAGAGTGGCGTCATCGGTGCTACGTCGCAGCAGTATCCCGTCAAGATGGCCGAGCTCGGCGTGGCCGCGATCGCCAAGTTCAAGAAGGACGGCACCAAGCCGGCCGTCACGCCCGGGCTGGACTTCTTCGACACCGGTGTCGCGTTGGTGACCGACAAGCCGGTCGCCGGCGTGCCGAGCATCGACGTGGCCAAGGGCACGGAGCTCTGCTGGGGCAAGTAGGTCTTAAGCCTGGCTGGCTTCGCCTCGAGGCGAAGCCAGCCAGGCTTAAGACCTACTTGCCCCAGCAGAGCTCCGTGCCCTTGGCCACGTCGATGCT
>DASQDG010000085.1:0-44772 GCA_035634295.1 Propionibacteriaceae bacterium
GACCGCGGCAAGTTCCGGGCCGAGGTGCATGCGCACACGGGACAGGACGGTGCCCGGACGGAGCTGGGCCAGGTCGGCTCCCAACGACGTGGCGGTGGCTCCCCGCTCCCACCGGGGCGCCGGCTGCTCGACCGCGCCTGCAGGGGCAGCGACCCCGAGCAGACCGACGCTCAGTGCGGCCCCAAGCATGGACCGAAGAAATGAGCGGTGTCTCATGAGACCCTCCGAGGCGGTTCAGGAAACATGCCAGGGCATCGGCGACACGCCGTCACCCCCTTAGGCAATCTTCCTCGCCCTCCCCCAACTGCACCAGGACTTTAAGGCCACAAGCTGCGTCAGGCTGCAACGCTAAGTTCACGCTGAGGAATCCTTTGTTGACGTCCCTCAACGAGGACGAGGCAGTACGGCAGTACGGCGTACGGACTACTCCTCTGGACTAGACACCGTGCAACCGAGTCACCCGTGGCCAAGGATCCGGTCCACCTCCATCACCAGCACGACCCGGAGCGGATTCACCCGGGGCGTACGGTAGCGCTCGGCGTAGCGTCGCTCGGCGTCCGCCACCACCTCGGGGTCGCGGTCCACCCGTAACCGCCCGCTGAGCGTGAGCCAGCGAGCCCGGTCCACCTGACAAAGCGCGCCGACCGCCCCGGCGCGTCCGGCCAGCCGGGCCTTGACCGAGTCCCCGCTGGTGATCACCCGAGCCAGTTGGGTCTCCGGCTCGTAGGTGAAGCCGACCGGCACGACGTGCGGGACGCCGTTGGCCCGCACGTTGGTCAGGGTTGCCAGGTGCCGCTCGGTGAGGAAGGTGAGCACCGTGTCCTCCAGCTCGGCCAGGTCGAGACTCACGTCTCCGCCGCCCTGTCAGCCATGGGCGTCCTCCAGGTCGCCCTCGGTGTCCAGGTAGACCTGCTGAAGGTCGGCCAGCAGCTCAGGGTCAGGCTCGGCCCACAGCCCCCGGTCGACCGCTTCGTTGAGCTTCTCGATCATTCCCTGCAACGCCCACGGGTTGGCGTGGCGGAGGAAGTCCTGGTTTTCCTTGTTGAGCACGTAGTTTTCGGCCACCTGCTGATACATCCAGTCGGTCACCACGCCTGTGGTGGCGTCGAAGCCAAACAGGTAGTCGACCGTGGCCGCCAGCTCGAACGCCCCCTTGTAGCCGTGTCGCCGCATCGCCGCGATCCAGCGCGGGTTGACCACCCGCGCCCGGAAGACCCGCGCGGTCTCTTCCGACAGCGACCGCGTCCGGACCGCGTCCGGGGAGGTGTTGTCGCCGACGTAAGCCTGGGGGGCGGTGCCGGTCAGCGCCCGTACGGTCGCCACCATGCCACCGTGGTATTGGAAGTAGTCGTCGGAGTCGAGTACGTCGCTCTCGCGGATGTCGATGTTCTTGGCCGCCACGGTGATCCGGCGGTAGTTGGCCTCCATATCGTCCCGCGCCGCCACCCCGTCGAGGTCGCGGCCATAGGCGAATCCGCCCCAGGCGGTGTAGACCTCGGCCAGGTCGGCGTCGTCTCGCCAGTTGCCGGCTTCGATCAGGGGCAGGATCCCGGCTCCGTACGACCCGGGCTTGGAGCCGAAGATCCGAGTGCTCGCGCGCCGTGCGTCCCCGTGCCGGGCGAGCTCCAGCTGGGCATGCCGCTTGGGGAAGTTCTGTTCCAGGGGCTCATCGAGGTCAATCACGAGCCGCACGGCGTCGTCCAGCATGGCCACCACGTGTGGGAAGGCGTCTCGGAAAAAGCCGGAGATCCGTACGGTGACGTCGATCCTGGGTCGGCCGAGCTCGGCCAGCGGCACCGGCTCAAGGCCGACCACCCGACGTGAGGCCTCGTCCCACACCGGCAGCACACCGAGCAGCGCCAGCACCTCGGCAATGTCGTCGCCGCTGGTCCGCATCGCCGAGGTGCCCCATACCGAGAGACCGACCGAGGGCGGATAGTCGCCGGTGTCGTCCAGGTAGCGCTGCAGCAACGAATCGGCCATCGCCTGGCCGGTGCCGTACGCCAGCCGCGACGGAATCGCCTTGGGGTCGACCGAATAGAAGTTGCGACCGGTGGGCAGCACGTTGACCAGTCCCCGCAAGGGCGACCCCGACGGGCCCGCGGCGACATAACCCCCGTCGAGTGCGTGCAGGGTGGCGGTGATCTCGTCGGTGGTCCGCGCCAGCCGCGGCACCACTTCCGTGCAGGCGAACTGCAGGGAAGCGACCACCTGCTCGACCTCCTCGCCCAGCACCCGCCGGCAGACCTCGCTCACCCGATCGGCGTGCCAGCCGACGGCATCCAGCGCGGTGACCAGCGCCTTGGCCTGCTCCTCGACGGCGTCGACCTGGGTGAGCGGCGAGTCCTCCATCAACCCCAGCGCCGCCCGCAGCCCCGGCACGCTGTTGATCTGGCCGCCGAACACCTGGTTGGAGCGCAGGATGGCCAGCACCAGGTTGACCAGGCCCTCGCCCTCGGGCGGCGCGCCGAGGATGTGCAGCCCGTCGCGGATCTGCACGTCCTTGATCTCACACAGCCAGCCGTCGACGTGCATCACGAACTCGTCAAACGCGTCGTCCTCGGGACGGTCGTCCAGCCCCAAGTCGTGGTCGAGCTGAGCGGACTTGATCAGCGTCCAGATCTCGCCGCGCAGCGCCGGCGCCTTGGCCGGGTCCATCGCGATCACATTTCCGTATTCATCCAGCAGCTGCTCCAGCCGAGCGATGTCGCCGTAGGACTCCGCCCGAGCCATCGGCGGCACCAGGTGGTCGATGATCGTCGCGTGGGCCCGGCGCTTGGCCTGCGTGCCCTCGCCGGGGTCGTTGACCAGGAACGGGTAGATCAGCGGCATCGACCCGAGGGCAGCGTCGGTGCCGCAGCTCGCCGACATGCCGACGTTCTTGCCGGGTAGCCACTCCAGGTTCCCGTGCTTGCCCATGTGCACCACCGCGTGCGCGCCGAACTCGCGCTCCAACCAGCGGTAGACCGCCAGATAGTGGTGCGACGGCGCCAGGTCCGGGTCGTGGTAGATCGCGATCGGGTTCTCCCCGAAGCCGCGGGGCGGCTGCACCAGAATGACCAGGTTGCCGGCTTGCAGGGTGGCGGCCACGATCTCGCCGTCGGGGTCGCGGGACCGGTCCACGAACAGATCTCCGGGCGCCTCGCCCCAGGCGGCGGTCACTTGCTCCACCAGCTCGACCGGTAACTGGGCCAGCCACCCGCGATAGCGCGCGGCGCTGATCCGTACGGGCTGGCCGGACAGCTGCTCTTGGGTCAGCCAGTCCGCGTCCTGGCCACCGGCCTGGATCAGGGCGTGGATCAACGCGTTGCCAGCCGTCGTGTCGGGGTGCTCCCCCTCAACCTCTTCAAGCGGGGGGACGACCCCCTGCGACCCCCGCGAACTGCTGGAGGGCAGGGGAGCCGTGCCGGGGATCTCGCCGGGAGCGCCCACGTCATAGCCGGCCGCACGCATCGCGCGCAGCAGGTTGATCACCGACCGCGGGGTGTCCAGCCCGACCGCGTTGCCGATCCTGGAGTGCTTGGTCGGATAGGCCGACAGCACGATGGCCACCCTGCGCTCACCCGGCGGAATCATCCGGAGCCGGGCGTGAGCTACCGCGATCTGGGCCACCCGGCGGCAGCGTTCGAGGTCGGGTACGTAGTGCGGCAGCCCGTCGGCGTCGCTCTCCTTGAACGAGAACGGCACCGTGATGATCCGGCCGTCGAACTCTGGCACCGCCACCTGCGTGGCCACGTCCAGGGGCGTCATGCCCTGGTCGGACTCGGCCCAGGAGGTGCGGTCGCGAGTCAGGCAGAGCCCCTGCAGGATGGGTACGTCGAGCGCAGCCAGAGCGCGTACGTCCCAGGCCTCGTCGTCGCCACCCGCGGAGGCGTTTGCCGGTTTCGTCCCGCCGGCGGCCAGCACGGTGGTGATCAGCGCGTCGAAGGAGCCCAGGTGAGCCATCAGGTCGGGCGGGGCGTCACGCAGCGAGGCGGTGAACAGCGGTACGCCGACCCCGCCGGCCGCGTCGACGGCGTCGGCCAGGGCGTGCACGTAGTCGGTGTTGCCAGCCGTCTGCTGGGCTCGGTAGAACAAGATCGCGATCCGCGGCCGTGCTGACGTGCCCTCAAGGAGGGTCGCGGGGCGGGGCAGTTCCCCCCACAGGGGCTGCTCGACCGGCGGCTCGAAGCCCAGTCCGGTCAGCAGCACCGTGTCGGACAGAAAGGCGTGCAACTGCGCCAGGTTTTCGGTGCCACCCTGAGCCAGATAGACGTGCGCGTCGGCGGCGACTCCGATCGGCACCGTCGACTGCTCCATCAGGGCGGCATCGGGCGCCTGCTCGCCGCCCAGCACCACCATCGGTAGCCCGAGGGCGCGGATCCGAGCGAACCCCGAACACAACGACTGTGGTGATCCCAGGATTCGAGCCACCACTAGGTCCGCAGCCTCCACGACCTCGGCCATCTCGGTGTGCGCGGCTTTGGTCGGGTTGACGTAGACGTAGTCCGCTCCGCACGCGCGCGCCGACAACAGATCGGTGTCGGAGGTGGACAGCAGGGCGATGCGACTCACGGACGCTGCTCGCCGCAGGGGCTGGTGTTCGCTTCGCTCACGCGCTTCATCGGGCAAGTCCTTCGGGGCAGGCGGCTGCTGAACGCTCAGGCAGCCTACCCAGGCACCCGAGGTGTAAGTCCGTTGCCCGGGCGGCGCAAGTCTGGGGGCGGCAGGTGTTGAGCCAGCTGACCCAACCGCCGTCGCCAGAGTCCGGGAGCTCCGCGTTCCCCCGCCCGTTGAGCCTCCTGCACGGCGTCTCGTGACCTGTCGACATTGCCGTGGGCCAACTCCGCCTCACCGAGAAGAGTCAGCACGATCGGGGTGATCATCTGCGCACCCGTGGCTCGGTAGCTGTCAATGGCATTCCGCATCGTCGTCAGGGCCGTCTCGGCGTGCGGCGCTGGGGTGCGTGGGGAAGTCGCCTCAGACCACGACCTGATGATGTCGGCGGTGTGCGCGCGCAGAGTCAGTCCGCTGGCCTCGGCCAAACCGGACAACTCATCGGCCAGACTGACTGCGGCGTCGTGGTCACCGCAGCCAGCAGCGAGCAGGGCGGCGAACATCACCGCTCCTCCGGCTTCGGCTGGGTGGGACTCGCGCGCCAGCACGAGGCCTCGTTGAGACATGGCCCACCCCTCGCCGATCCTTCCCGAACCGGCGAGCGCCTGGGAGAGAAACCCGAGGACCGGCGTCTGCGGGTGTTCCCGAAATGCCTCGACGAGGCCAGGACCGAGCAGTGCCGCCAGCTCGTTGGCCCGCACGAGCTCGGGAACGGCCTCGTCGTCGGCACCCCGGAACCAGTTCACGGCCCCGCGCGTCATCCGACCCAGCAGCTCGTAGCGCTGCCCCATGCGATGGTAGGGAGCCGCGAACATCTCCGCGTCTGGCTCGGCACGAAGCGCCAGATGCTGCGCCCGCTGGAGCGCGCTGTTCGCCTCCGGCGCACCCCATCCCAGCCGAACAGCCACAGTGGAGCCAAGTCGGGCCTGCACGGCGGGCTCCCAACCGTCGCGGTCCGACCCCGGGGGCAGCCGGCTGGTCAGCACCAGAGCCTGCCGAAGCAATCGCTCGACGTGCTCCAGAGCCATCTGGGCAGCGGCGTGGCGGGAGGCTTCGAGCAGCGCTGGGAGGGCTGCTGCTGGACCCGCAACCTCGGCACCCTGCAGCAGATGGACGGCGAGCTCGTCAGCGGGGGCGCCGTAGTGACCAGTCGCCAGCTCGGTGCCAATGGCAGCATGCAGCCGGGCGCGCACGACGGGGCGCATCTCCTCATAGAGAGCCTCTTGGACGAGGGCGTGGGTGAAACAAATCCGCGGCGTGGGAAGCAGCTGCTCGGTCACGAAGCCGGCGCTCACTGCTTCTGCCAGTGCTGCGTCCAGGTCGCCCCCAGGCAGGCCGCTGACCCGCTCGAGCAGGCCGAACGGTGCTTGTCGACCGACCACCGCGGACACGTCGAGCAGGCGGCGGGTGCTCGGATTCAGCGACCCGAGCCGGTCACGCAACACCGCCAGGACCGTCGCCGGCACGCCCAGGCCGGCGCGTTCGGCCACTGGACTGGCTGAACGCTGGTCGAACAGCCGTGCCAGCTCGACCAGGAAAAAGGGGTTTCCGTCGGCCCTGGCCACGGCCTCCTCCGTCCAGGTCTCGGCCAACGCGTGCTGCAGTTGTCGGTTGAGCAGAAGCCGGGCCTGATCGGGCGGGAGGCTGGCGAGTGAGATCTCCTGCAGACCTGAGGCCGCCAGCCGTGCCGACAGCTCGGTCAACGCCGCTGTGGCGGGCAGCCCCGGCGACCGGAGGGTGCACACGATCACCAGCGGTGAGGTGGCTGCCGCCTGGGCGACCACGCCCAACAGCTCCAACGACAACGGGTCGCCCCACTGCAGGTCCTCCAGGATGATCAGCAGCCGCTCCCTGCTGGCCCGGTGGGCCAGGCGCGCCGCAAGAGCTTCATGCAGGTGGATGCGGTACGAGGGCAGTGACGCCGTCGCGGCCGTGCCGGGTGCGGCACCCAGGATCGCGTCTGCCTCGGTGTTGCCGGCCAGCTCGGGGAGCGCCACCAACACCTGGGTCCACAGCCAGTACGGCGTGGCGTCGGCAGACCCGTCCCCCCCGGCCCCAGGCAGAGACGAAGCTGCGCCGCTGCGCCCGCAGCGCCAAGTCCTGACACAGGGTGGTCTTGCCGATCCCCGCCTCGCCGGTGACCAGACATACCGAACCCTGACCCTCTTCTGCTGCGGCGAGAGCGGACTCGAGTCGGCCCAGGGGAACCTTGCGCCCGATGCTGGCGTCTCTGGGTTCTTGGGCCACCCACCCCGGTCGCGTGGTCTTGGTGACAGCGGCTCTCCGGCCCGGACTGAGCTCCAAAGCGGGGTCCTGCCGCAAGACCATCGTGTGCAGCCGGCGCAGTTGCGGACCAGGGTCGACCCCGAGCTCCTCGCCCAGCCGGCGCCGAAATCGCTCGTAGGCCGACAGGGCTTCAGCTTGGCGGCCACACCGATAGAGCGCCAACAAGTGCAGCGCCTGCGCACTCTCCCGAAGGGGGTGCTCACCGAGGAGGTCACGGGAGCGCAGCAGTGCCGTCTCGGCGTCGTCGACCCTGAGCAGCGCGTCGATCTGACGCTCTCGGGCGTCGAGCACCTGCTCGGCGAGCCGCATCGCCTCCGTGGCTCCCGTCGACTGCAGCTGTTCGGAGACGTCCGACAGCGGTTCGCCGTCAACCAGCGCGAGCGCCCGGCCCAACAGCTCGACGGCGGTTGCAGGATCGGAGTCCAACCGTTCCTTGGCCGCTGCCGACAACCCGCGGAACAGTCTCGCGTCCACTGCCTCGTCGGGGACCTCGAGCAGATAGCCCGGCGGCTGGCGCCGGATGCGCACGGTGCGCAGAGACGGCCGAGACTCCGGGTGACCTGCCGCCTGCTCCAGGGTGCGGCGCAGCCGCGACACGTACGCCTGCAGTGTGGCGGTGGCGGTATCGGGCGGATCATCCCCCCACAGCCCTCCCACCAGCCGAGCGACTGACACGGCCTGACCTGCATTGAGTGCCAGCAGCGCGAACAGCGCCCGAGCCTTCGGCGAGGGAAAGACGACTGGTCGCCCACCGAACACGGCCTGTACGGGCCCGAGCAACGGGATCGCCGGCTGCCCCTCATCGTTCAGCGCGTGAGGCGGCTCGCCGGGCGGGTTGTGCCGACTCACTGCTTTCGACACGGCGTTACCGCGGCCCCCGACTGGCACAGGAAATTCTTGCACGCCACACCCCATGAGGAGGCGCTCTGCCAAGGGTCCCTCATCAGAGCTGCAAGCGTCTTGCAAGGCCGTTGCGTCAAGATCTTCCCTGAGGGTTCTGCTCACGGCTCAAGGTGGGTGATCGGGTGGCCTCGGCTCGCCAGTGGTGAGCTGCGGGGGAGAGGGGGGACACGGGTGACCGATCAGACCGTCCTGTGGGAATCGACTTTCGGCGCTTGGGTCGACGAGGACGAGGGGCGTTCACCGAGCGGCTGGCCGCACTCTGCTTCAAGAACCGTCGATATCGCAGGACCGGTGCATTACCTGCACTTCCCTGGTCCGAGCGAGGGCCCCGTCCTGCTGTGCGTGCACGGTCTGGGCGGCTCCGCACTCAACTGGGGGGCGGTAGCACCTCTGCTCAGCCACCGGGCACACGTCTACGCGGTGGACCTCATCGGCCATGGCTACAGCCACAGCCGGTCGGGGCCAGACGTGATCGAGGACAACCTTCGCCTGCTGGAAACCTTCATCACCGGGGTCTGCCGAAGGCCGGTGGGCCAAGACGACCCCATGGCGCCAGTGGACGCGGCGCGGAACTTCGCCGCCAACAGATCTGACTGGGCCTTGCGCATCGTGTCCGACACCGGACACCTGCCGCACCTGGAGAATCCGGATTGGACCGCACATCACCTTGAGGAGTGGTTGAGCTCGTGACCTTGATCCGCCAACACCCACTGATCACCTTCTTCCTGCTGGCTTTTGGTCTCACCTGGCTGGCGTGGGTCCCCCGAGCCATGGGCGTTCCCGTCGGTGTCCTGGACCAGCTGTCGACCTGGCTGGTCACGGTCGCGGCCGTGGTTGCGGCCCTGCTGACCGGGGGCAGGTCCGCCCTGAAAGATCTGGGCGCCCGCGTGCTGCGTTGGCGAGTGAGCTGGATCTGGTACGGCGTCGTGCTGGTCGGGCCTGCCCTGTTCTCCTCGCTGGCGGCCGGGATCGTCGTGCTGCTGGGCGGCAGCTGGACGTCAGCGGCGCCCTCGGTGCTAGTCGGCGGGAGCTGGGCTCTGCTGGGTTTGTTCCTGCTGGGGGCCATGCTCACCGACGGGCTGGGAGAAGAGATGGCCTGGCGCGGTTTCGCCCTGCCGCGGCTGCTCACCCGCTACACACCCTTGCTGGCCAGTCTCCTGCTGGGGCTGCTTTGGGGGTTGTGGCACCTGCCGCTGATCTGGACCGAAGGCCGCTTCCTTCACCATCAACCCCTCTGGTTGCTGCTGCTCGACATCACGGCGAAGTCGGTTCTGTTCACCTGGGTTTTCCTGCACACCAACGGCAGCGTGCTGATCGCCGCTCTGTTCCACGCCGCGACGAATGTCTTCCTCGTCTCGCCAACCAACCCCAGCGACGGCGACCTCACCCTTCCTCTGGTGGCCGTGGGCCTGAAATGGGTCCTGGTGGTGCTGGTGGTCACCCGCGGTGGATTCACCGGTCCCGTTCAGCGCCGGGAGCAGCGGACCGCCGTCCTGAGATAGCACTCTCTCGGCGCCGGCTTCGGTCAGCGGGAGCGGTTGCCGGGCTGTCACACATCCGCTACCCAACCGTCGACCAGTCGTGTCAGGCTTCGAGCGTGACCGAGCCCGACGAGAGGCCTCAGCGCTCGCGGTGGGGACGGTGGTCGCGCCTGGTGTGGCCAGGGCATCCCTCGACCTGGCGCGAGGTGCCGGGTCAGCTGACGCCTGCGCTGCTCAGCATCACCCGACTGACTGCGGCGAGCATCGTGGCCTATCTGTTGACGCTGCTGGTGACCGACGGAGCCCTCGACCTCACCGGTCCCTTGACGGCGCTGCTGGTGGTGCAGGCTTCGGCCTTCTCCACCCTGAAGATGGGCATCGTCCGGATCGGCGCCGTGCTCTCGGGCGTGCTGGTGGCCACGCTGCTGTCCATCTGGAGCGGTTTGACCTGGTGGAGCCTGGGGGCGGCGATCGCCTTCTCGTTGGTGCTCGGCCGGGTGCTCCGTCTCGGCGAGCAGGCCCTCGAGGTGCCGATCAGCGCCATGTTGATCCTGGGGGTGAGCAACCAGGAGGTGGCCGCGGAGATCCGAGTCATCAACACTCTGCTCGGTGCCGGGGTCGGGATGGCCTTCAACCTGCTCTATCCGCCGGCGATGCCGATCGCCCAGGCGGGGCGCTCGCTGGTGAGGGTGGCCGAGGCCGCGGCGGAAGCGCTCGACACGGCAGGAGACGCCTTCACCGCCGGGTCGGTGACCCGGCGGCAGGTGGAGTCCTGGCTCGATCAGGTGCGGTCGGCCACCCGCCGGGTCGCGTCGGCCGCCGACCGGATCAAGGCTCTCAAGGACAGCCGTCGGCTCAACCCGCGTGCCCTCGGCACCGTCGACGTCGAGCCCATCCTCGACACCGGGCTGGACACCCTCGAACACTGCCTGCTCGCCGTCCGTGCCTTGTTCGTGGTGCTGCTGTCGGAGGTGCCGAGCGACGAGCGGCCCGACGACCCGTACGGCGATGAGCTGCGCGCCGCCTTCGCCGTGGTGCTGCATGACGTCGCCGACTGCCTTCGGGCGTTCGGCGGCTTGGTGGTGGCCGAGGCCGAAGGGCGGGAGGCCGACACCGAGCAGGCACTGGCGGAATCCCTGGACATCCTGCGCGAGACCCAAGCCATCCTGGCCGAGCTGATCATGGTCGACGCCGTAGACAACACGTCGTCGTGGTTGCTTCGCGGCTCGATCCTGGCCGCGGTCGAGCAGGTGCTGGCGCGGCTCAACCTCGAGGATCGGGCCCGGATCCACCGCGCCTGGAAGGAGGACCAGGACAGCCGGCCGATGGCCCAGCTACCCACCTTCATCCAGGGTGTGCTGCCGCATCCCGAGCACCCGTACATCCGAGGGCTGGAGCCGACAGTGGCGCGACTGACCGCCACCCGCGGCAAGAGCCCGGACGGGCCGGAGGCAGAGAAGAACGACTGAGGCCACTCACCAGCTCAGAAGTCGGCGTAGGAGTAGATCTGCCCTGCTCATCACCAGCGCGTCAGGCCCTCCCAGGCGGTGCTGCGGGCGAACCGGTGACGCGGGGCGAATGTCTTCGGCCCTCACCCAGCTGGTCGCGGCGAGCCGCGACAGCCGGGCTGCAACTCGAGGTGCGTTGAGCGCCCCGATAGGTCCGGGTCACCGGTGACTGAGGCGGCCTCAGCCCGTCGCCTCAGTCAGGCTCTGCTGCAGGCGGGCCAATCGAGCCAGGGACGACCCTCGGCCGAGGATTTCCATCGACTCGAACAGCGGCGGTGAGATCCGCTGGCCGGAGATCGCGGTCCGCACCGGGCCGAACGCCAGTCGCGCCTTGAGACCCAGCCCGTCGACCAGAGCAGTGCGCAACGCCCCCTCCAGCTCCGCGGCCTTCCACACCTCGACCTGACCCAGGGCCTCGGCGGCCGCCGACAGCACTGGGCCAGCCTGCTCACCGAGCTGGGCACGAGCGTCCTCGGCCACCGGCAGCTCGTCGTCGCTCAGATAGAACGGCGCCACCATCGCGGTGGCCTCGCTCAGCACCTGCACCCGGGTCTGCACCAGCGGCGCAATCTGGCCCAGCCGGTCGAGCTCGTCAGCACCCGGATCCGCCGACAGCACGCCGTCACGCTGGAGATAGGGCACCAGGCGGCCGGCGAAATCGGCCGGCTCCAGGCGACGAATGTGCTCGGCGTTGATCGCCTCGGCCTTCTTCTGATCCCAGCGGGCCGGATTGGGGTTGACGTCGCGGACGTCAAAGGCCCCGGTCAGCTCCGCCGGCGAGAACAGGTCGTGGTCGTCGGCGATGGACCAGCCCAGCAGTGCCAGGTAGTTGATCATGCCCTCCCGGATGAAACCCCGATCGCGGTGCAGGAAGAGGTTGGACTGCGGATCGCGCTTGGACAGCTTGCGGTTGCCCTCCCCCAGCACCAGCGGCAGGTGAGCGAAAGTGGGCACCCGCTCGGCGACGCCGATCTTCACCAGTGCGGCATAGAGCGCGATCTGACGGGGCGTGGAGGACAACAGGTCCTCGCCCCGGACGACATGGGTGATGCCCATGGTGGCGTCGTCCACCGGGTTCACCAGGGTATAGAGCGGTTGCCCGCCGGCCCGAACGAGAACGAAGTCCGGCACGCTTCCGGCCCGAAACGTGACCTCCCCCCGGATCAGGTCGGTGAAGGTGATGTCGGCATCAGGCATCCGCAGGCGCAGCACCGGCTCCCGTCCGGAAGCGCGGTAAGCCGACCGCTGCTCCTCGGTCAGGTCCCGGTCGACGTTGTCATAGCCAAGCTTGGGGTCCCGCCCGGCCGCCCGGTGGCGGGCCTCGACCTCCTCGTTGCTCGAGTACGACTCGTAGGCGTACCCGGCAGCCAGCAGTCGGGCGGCCACGTCGAGGTGCAGGGGGCGCCGTTCACTCTGCCGATAGGGACCGTACGGCCCGCCGATGTCGGGACCCTCGTCGTAGTCCAGGCCCAACCAGTGCATGGCATGCAGCAGCTGCTCAAAGCTCTGCTGGGTGTCACGGCCTGCATCGGTGTCCTCGACGCGGAACACGAACGTGCCTCCGGTGCGCCGGGCGAAGGCCCAGTTGAACAGTGCGGTGCGGGCCATCCCTACGTGCGGTGTGCCGGTCGGCGACGGGCAGAAGCGCACCCGCACTGCGGAACCGGTGACCGGCGGAGCGGGAGACAACACGGCGGCGGGAGTCGGGTCGGCAGCGGTCGGAGTGGGGATCGTCATGGTCTGCTCAGGCTATCGACGCCGGCCACGCCGGCCGAAGCTCCGGGGGCACCGATGGAGCGACGCAGCCCTCAAAGGTCGTGTGCTGGAGTCTCCCGTTGTAACAAGGCTTTCGCTACAGTCAGCGCCAAGGCCGGCAGCCGAGTCGGCGTGACTGAATTCGGGAGCAGCCATGCAAGGACCACCGACCGAGCTGAAAAAGGGTTTGAAGCAGCGCCACCTCACCATGATCGCGATGGGGGGCGTGATCGGCGCCGGCTTGTTCGTCGGCTCCGGAAAGGTGATCGGCAAAGCCGGACCTGGGGCTTTCCTCACCTATGCAATCACCGGTGTACTCATCATCTTGGTGATGCGCATGCTGGGTGAGATGGCCACCGCGAACCCGTCCACGGGCTCGTTCGCCGACTACGCCCGCAAAGCCATCGGCGGCTGGGCCGGCTTTTCGGTGGCCTGGCTCTATTGGTATTTCTGGGTGATCGTGGTCGGCTTTGAAGCCGTCGCCGGGGCGGAGGTGCTGCAGTTCTGGTTCCCCGACGTCCCGCTATGGACGATGTCTTTGTTCCTGATGCTGTTGATGACGGCCACCAACCTTTTCTCGGTGTCCTCGTTCGGTGAGTTCGAGTTCTGGTTCGCCGGGATCAAGGTCGCGGCGATCATGGTGTTCCTGGCCCTTGGCACCTTGTTCGTCCTCGGGCTGTGGCCTGGACGCTCGATGGACTTCAGCAACCTGACCAGCCAAGGGGGTTTCCTGCCCAACGGTGTGGCGGCAGTCTTCGCGGGCATCGTGGTGGTGATCTTCTCCATGGTCGGTGCCGAAGTTGCCACCATCGCCGCCGCGGAGTCTTCCAACCCTGGCAAGGCCATCGCTCGCGCCACCAACTCGGTGATCATGCGGATCGCGGTGTTCTTCGTCGGCTCCATCTTCTTGCTGGCGGTCATCTTGCCGTGGAACTCCCAAGACATGGCCGGCTCGCCGTACGTCTCGGCCTTCCGGGTGCTCGGAATTCCCGGCGCCGACCACATCATGAACGCCGTCGTACTAACCGCGGTGCTCTCCTGCCTGAACTCCGGCCTCTACACCGCGTCACGGATGCTGTTCGTGCTGGCGGCCCGACGCGAAGCACCGGTGGGCTTGATGTCGGTCAACAAGCGCGGCGTGCCGATGCCTGCCATCCTGGCCTCCTCGGTGGTCGGGTTCTTGTGCGTCATCGCCGCAGCCATCTCGCCCGAGGGCGTCTTCTTGTTCCTGCTCAACTCCTCCGGCGCCATCATCTTGTTCGTCTATCTGCTGATCGCCATCTCCCAGATCGTGCTCCGCCGGCGTGCCGGGTCCGAGCAGCTCGCGGTCAAGATGTGGGGGTTCCCGGTGCTGTCGTTCATCGTCGTGGTCGCCATACTGGCGGTCCTCACCCAGATGGCCCTGGACGAGAGCGCCCGTACCCAGCTGCTGCTCAGCCTGGCCTCCTGGGCCCTGGTGGTGATCTTGTTCTTCGCCTCCAGGAAGCTGCGCAACAAGCCTCCCGTGGCGGCGAAGCCCGGCGAGCCTGGCGGGCCGGCCGAGCGGGTGCTGGTGCTCGCCAACGAGACCGTCGAGGGCCGGGAGCTGCTGGACGAGCTGCGCGCCATCGACCAGGCCGGCAAGGCGGAGTACTTCGTCTGCGTACCGGCGAACCCGATCGACACCGGCCAGGCGATGCACCAGGGAGCGGCCTTTATCTGGCAGGCGACCACAGAGGCGGCCCAGGCTCGCCTGGACCGGACGCTGAACATCCTCCGCAACGAAAACCTGCAGGCAGAGGGTGCGCTCGGAGACTACCGACCGCTGCGCGCGCTGGCCGAAGCGGTCTCCCAGTTCAATCCCGACCGACTGGTCATCTGCACGCTGCCCGAGGACCGCTCGGCCTGGCTCCGATACGACGTGGTCGATCGCGCCCGAGAGACTTACGACCTGCCGGTGACGCACGTGATCGTGCACTCCGCCACCGTCGGGGTGTGAGCCGGTGACCATCGTGGTCGGCCTGGCCCCGGGTGAGCGCGGGCTGGCTGCGCTGCAGCTGGCGGCTGTGCTGGCCCGGTCGTTCTCCGACGACCTCGTGCTGGTCACCATCGTGCCGACGCCCTGGCCGCCGGATCCAAACCGCCAGGACGCCGAATATCTGGCCTATCTGGAGCAGGCCGCCGAGCAGACCCAGGCTAAGGCCCGGGCCGAGCTGGGCAACGAGCTGTCGCTCGACTGTGTGCTGCACCGGGCTCGATCGGTGTCCTCGGGTGTGGTCGAGGTGGCCCGGGAGCGAGGTGCGTCCCTGGTGACGCTCGGGTCTTCGGCCAGAGGGCTGCTCGGTCTGGTGACCCTGGGCGGAGTCGGGCAAAGGGTCCTGCACACCTCGGACATCCCGGTCGCAGTGGCTCCCACCGGCTATGTCGAGCACCCACACACGCGCGTCCGGCGAATCACGGTGGCCTTCGGTCGGGTGGACGGCGACAGCGACCTGGTGATCCGAGCGGCCGAGATGGCCGAGCAGATCGGGGCCTCGCTGCGAGTGGTCTGCTTCGCCGTGCGCCCGTTGACAGTGTTCTCCGGCAGCATCGAGCAGAGCGCGGAGACCTTGGTGGTCGACGAGTGGGTCCGGCGCCTTGACGCCGACGTTGATCGAGCCGTCCGCTCGTACCGAACGGGCTCAGCTGGTGAGGGGGACGTGCAGACCCGAGTCGAACGGGTGGTAGGCCAAGGGAGCTCCTGGGCAGAAGCCATCGCCGACGTGACCTGGGCCGAGGGCGACCTGTTGGCGGTCGGCGCCAGCACGTCCCCGGTCAGCCGTTTCTTCCTGGGCTCGCACGCGTCCAAGATCGTCCGCAACTCCCCGGTGCCGGTCTATGTGCTGCCGAGGTCGATCCCCATTCCCTGAGCCGCAGCAGCTATCGCGAGCTGACGATCAGCGGCCACCGCTCACGTCCAAGGTGGCGCCGGTGATGTAGGAGGCGGCCCCGGAGACCAGGAAGGCGATGGTGGCCGCCACCTCGGCCGCCGTGCCAGGACGCCCCAGCGGGTTGGTTCAGTCGGGCGGCGGTTAAGTCGGCGACCGGACCGGCCTCAGGTGTGACACCGGCGTTGTTGACCAGCGCACCCAGCGGGCAAAGCGACATCGCGTCCTCGAGCAAGCGATGCAGGTCCGACTCGTCGCCACGTCGGCCTGCACCGCCAGCGCGTGCCGCCCGAGCGCCTGGCAGTCCCGCACCACGCGCGCTGCCTCGGCCTCTTGGATGCCGAAGCTGAGCAGCACGTCCCAACCGTCGGCTGCTAGGGCGCGGGCAGTGGCAGCACCGATGCCGCGGCTGCCGCCGGTGACCAGCGCCATCCCGGGTGGTCTCCACACTCCCTATTCTGCCTGAGTTTGCTGCGCGAACGCGAAAGTGTGCGATCGATAAGTGCCCTCACTGCGAGATCACAAACTGGCGACATTCAAGAGAATTTTGAATTTGGACTAAGCATGTGCTGCACTCGTGTTCACCGATATTCCAACGGACAACCGGAAGCGCACGATTATCGAGCGCGACTTGAGGAGAAACTCGTGCTGCGCCACGTATCTGCCGTTATCGCTTTATCAGTCACCTTGGGCTTTGCAACCGCCACTGCCCCAACGCAAGCCGAGGCAGCCCTGCCAACCGTGAATATGGCCGCAGTTGACGCCGCAGCCCACGTGGAAGGCAAGCTGGGAAACCGCCGCTCGCTGGGTGACGACAGCTCAACCCGGCTAATTCAGCGGGCGCTCAGGGCCAAGGGATTCCGGGTGAACGTCAACGGAACGTACGATCGGACGACCACGGCAGCCTATGCGCGATATCAGCGCTCCCTTGGTTATAGCGGGATCAACGCCAACGGCGTGCCGGGGCTGGCCTCACTGACCAAACTCGGCGCTCGGCGCTTCACCATCAAGCACAAGGTCGTCACTGGTAACAGAAACGACCGCTACAGCGGCCGACGGGTGAACACTCGAACCCGTCAGATGCTGGCCGCCGCTGACCGGCGAGTCCCCTGGAAGATCACGGTCACCCAGGGTTCCTACTGCACGTTCACCGGCAGCGGCTGCGCGAGCGCGTCGGCGGGCACCCACGACGGTGGCGGCGTGGTGGACCTCAGGGTGTCGAACCTCAACAGCACCCAGCGCTGGCGCACCGTGCAGGCGATGCGCAAGGTGGGGTTCGCCGCCTGGCTTCGCACCCCATCGCAGTGTGGCGGCTGCTGGCCAGCCCACATCCACGCGATCGCCATCGGCGACACCGACATCTGGCAGCGCAACGGCAGCCTGGCCAACCGCGATCAAGTCGCTGCCTACCTGCGCGGTCGAGACGGGCTCGCCCGCAACGGTGCCGACAACACGCCCGGACGCTATCGCACGTCCTTCACCTGGTGGGAGCGGTATTCGGGCCGCTGACCCGGACGGCAGCGGCCAGCAGCTTGGGCTACTCGGGCCGGTCGGTGAAACCGGCGTCGACGTCAGCCGACTGGGAGTCGGGAGCGCCACCGTCGGCAACTTCGTCGCCGCCGGTGACTGCGGCGTCGCCCTTCTCGTCAAAGCTGGCCGCGACGTCGGCGTCCTGTGAGGAGTTCACGCCGTCGTGGTCGCCCATTGGATCCAAGATCGAGTCGGTCATCGAGTGCCCTGTCTGCTCGAAGGTGCTGGTCGTCCCCACTGTGGCACGGGCCACAACGAAGCCGGGTCGGGGGGTGCCGCTCGGACCCGGACGCAACCACGCCGTTCAAGCGTCAGCGCTCGAGCAACCGGCCGGACGAGGCCTCGGCCGGCGACGTCAGCGATCGGCTGCCCGTCCTACTTGCGGCCCAACACCGAGCGTGCGAAGAACACCAGGTTGGCCGGTCGCTCGGCCAGCCGACGCATGAAATAGCCGTACCACTGGTCCCCGAAGGGCACGTAGACCCGCATCCGATAGCCGTCCGCCGCCAGTCGCCGCTGCTCGTCGGCGCGGATGCCAAAGAGCATCTGAAACTCGAAGTCGTCGTCGCTTCGTCCGGTCTCACCCGCAAACCCCTGAGCGGCGGCGATCATCTTGGGGTCGTGCGAGGCCACCATCGGATAACCCTGCCCCTCCATCAGCACGCGCAGGCACTGCAGGTAGGAGGCGTCCACTTCTGTGGGCTTCTGGTACGCAACCGAGGCCGGCTCGGAGTAGGCGCCCTTGCACAGCCGGATGCGGGAGCCGGGACCTGAGAACTCTCGACAGTCCTGCTCGGTGCGGTGCAGGTAGGCCTGCAGGACGGTTCCGACGTCAGGAAAGTCCTGACGTAGCTCACTCACGATGGACAGCGTCGAGTCGGTGGTGGTGTGGTCCTCGGCGTCCACGGTCACCACCGCACGAATGTCGCGGGCAGCAGAGCAGATGGCCCGGGCGTTGTCCAGGGCCACCGACCGACCGACATTGGGCAGCGCCTGCCCCAGAGCGGAAAGCTTTAGCGAAACCTCCAACGGTCGGGCTGCGGTGGTCGCCGACGGGGTCGGCAGCTGGGCATAGGCCTTGAGCAGCGACAGGTAGGCGTCCTTGGTGGCGCCGGCCTGCTCGGCGTCGGTGGTGTCCTCGCCGAGGTAGTCCACCGACACCAGCCGACCCGAGCGCAGCAGCTCGGTGACCACGGCCACCACCGCCGGCTCGGTCTCGCCGGCGACGAACCGGTCGACCAGCCGGCGGGTCGGGCCGAGTCTGGAGATGGTCTGCCCCAGTCGGTTGGACCGGCCAGCAGCCAGCAGCACCGGCCGCAAGGGGTTGCTCAGCACGACCGCCATCAGGACGCTTCGCGTTCGGGCGACTCGCGATTGTCCGCGTTCTCAGTCGCCTGGTGGGCATAGAGGTGGTTGATCGGCGGCACGAACGTCTCCTTGATGGTCCGCGCCGATGTCCACCGGAGCAGGTTCTGCGCCGAGCCGGCCTTGGCGTTCGTGCCGGAGGCTCGGCCTCCGCCGAACGGCTGCTGACCGACCACGGCCCCGGTCGGCTTGTCGTTGATGTAGAAGTTGCCGGCTGCGAAGCGCAGTGCGCTGCTGGCCTGTTGCACGGCGACCCGGTCGGTGGCGATCACCGCGCCGGTCAGCGCATAGCCGGAGCCACTGTCCACCCGCTGCAGCAGGTCGGCGTAGGCGCTAGGTGCGGAGTCGTCGTAGACGTGCAGCGACAGAATGGGACCGAAGTATTCGGTCGAGAAAGCCTGGTCGGTCGGGTCGTCGCCGAGCAGCACGGTGGGCTGGACGAAGAAGCCCTCGCGGTCGTCGTAGGTGCCACCGGCGGCAATGGTGATCCCGCTGGTCGCCTTGGCGCGGTCGATGGCCGCTGCGTTGCGGTCGAAGGACTTCTGGTCGATCACGGCGCCGCCGTAGTTGGACAGGTCGGTGACGTCGCCGTACGTGAGCGCGGCGACCTTGGAGATGAAGTCCTCGCCCATGGCGGACCACAGCGACTTCGGCACGAACGCGCGGGAGGCCGCCGAGCACTTCTGACCCTGGTAGTCGAAGGCACCTCGGATCAGGGCGGTGGTCAACACATCAGGGTCGGCCGAGGTGTGCGCCACCACGAAGTCCTTGCCGCCGGTTTCGCCCACCAGCCGCGGATAGCCTGCGTAGTTGGCGATGTTGGCGCCGACTTGGGACCACAACCGCTGGAAGGTGGCCGTGGAGCCGGTGAAGTGGATGCCGGCCAGCCGGCGGTCGGCCAATGCCACCTCCGACACCATCGGGCCGTCGCCCAGCACCAGGTTGATCACCCCGGGCGGGAGCCCGGCCGCCTCCAGCAGCTGCATGGTCAGGTAGGCCGCGACGGCCTGGGTCGGTGACGGCTTCCAGACCACTGTGTTGCCCATCAGCGCCGGCGCGGTCGGCAGATTGCCGGCGATGGCGGTGAAGTTGAACGGCGTGATCGCGTAGACGAACCCTTCGAGCGGGCGGTATTCCACCCGGTTCCAGACCCCGGGGGACGACACCGGCTGATCGCTGAGGATCTGTCGCGCGAAGTGCACGTTGAACCGCCAGAAGTCGATCAGCTCACACGGGGTGTCGATCTCGGCCTGGTAGGCCGTCTTGGACTGCCCGAGCATGGTGGCCGCCGCAAGGGTCTCTCGCCAGGGCCCGGACAGCAGGTCCGCGGCGCGCAGGAACACCGCGGCCCGCTCATCGAAGGGCAGGTCCCGCCACGCCGGTCCCGCCGCGCACGCCGCCTCGATGGCCTCGGCTACGTCCGCTGGACCGGCGTTGGCGAAGGAGCCGATCACCGTCGCATGGCGGTGCGGCTGCACCACGTTCTCCACCGGCCCGGCGGCGGTGCGGTGGGTGCCGTTGATGACCTGCCGGACGTGCGTCGGATTGGCGGCCAGGTCGGCGAGCTTGGCCTGCAGCCGGTCACGTTCGGAACTGTTCGGCGCATAGTCGTGCACTGGCTCATTCGACGGTGCGGGAACCACGGTCACGGCGTCCATTTGATCCTCCTCGGGCTGGTCGACCCATTCAACCTGACGACCGGTAGTTGCGGAAAGCTCGTGAGCCGGGGCGTCATCGTCGGTGGCCCGCCGATCACGACCGGCAGCCTTTCGCGAGACACTGTCGCCGTAGAGGCAGCCAAGCCCCAACCGATTGGTCAGGAGAATCCATGAGTGACGTCGCAGATGCCGCAGCCAGCGTCGACGCCAGCCCCAAGCGCACCGTGGTGGTGGGCCACGACGGCTCCGCCGACGCCGCCGCCGCGCTGCTCACCGCGCTGGAGCTGGCCAGCCAGCTCCAGGCGCCCCTCGTGATCGCGCGAGCCTGGACGATCTCCACGGCTCCCCGCCCTGCTGACTGGCAGTTCGGATACGTCTCCACGTCCGATGAGCTGGAGCAGGCCGTGTACGACGATCTGGTGGCCGACGCCCGCGACAGCGTCGAGCGTTTCCCCGACGTTCCCGTGTCCTACCACACCAAGCAGGGCAGCGCAGCGGGTTCCTTGATCGAGCTGTCCAAGACGGCACAGATCGTGGTGGTGGGGTCTCGGGGGCGAGGCGGCTTCGCCGAGATGGTGCTGGGCTCGGTCAGCGATCAGGTGGTCCGGCACGCCCACTGCTCGGTGCTGGTCACCAAGGGGCAGGTGCGCGTCTAGGGGCGACCGTCCATCCGAGCGAACCGTCGGCGAGGGGCCGCACCGGCCAACCGACGGCCCCTCCGGCGCTGTCGTAGGGTGTCGTCGAACCGACCATCGAGGAGTCCGATGTCCACTGTGACCACGCCCCTCGGGGGGCCCACGCTGCCGCAGGTGCGCCAGTTGGCCACCGAGATCCCGGGACCGAGGTCGAGAGAGCTGCTGGCTCGCAAGAGTGCGGCCGTCGCGGCCAGTGTGTCCACAGCGGTGCCGGTCTACGTCGCTGCAGCGGGCGGCGGGGTGATCGTCGACGTGGACGGAAACTCCCTGATCGACCTGGGCTCAGGGATCGCGGTCACCGGGCTCGGCAACGCCAATCCAGAGCTGGTCGCGGCCGTCATCGAGCAGGCGCAACTGTTCACCCACACGGCGTTCACGGTCACCGGCTACGAGGGCTACGTCGCGGTGTCGGAGGCCTTGAACCGGCTCACCCCCGGGGACTTCGCCAAGCGGTCGGCACTGTTCAACTCCGGCGCCGAAGCGGTAGAGAACGCCGTCAAGGTGGCGCGCTCCTACACCGGGCGGCAAGCGGTGGTCGCCTTCGACCACGCGTACCACGGCCGAACGAACCTGACCATGGCGCTGACCGCGAAGTCGATGCCCTACAAGGCAGGCTTCGGGCCGTTCGCGCCGGAGGTCTATCGGGCGCCGCTGTCCTACCCGTACCGCGATGGCGGGCTGGACGGGGTGGCCGCGGCCCATCGGGCGATCACCCAGATCGAAGCCCAGGTGGGGGCACACGACCTGGCCGCGATCATCTTGGAGCCGATCCAGGGCGAGGGCGGCTTCATCGTGCCGGCGCCCGGCTTCTGGTCCGAGCTGGCAGCCTGGACCAGCGCCCACGACGTGGTGTTCATCGCCGACGAGATCCAGAGCGGCTTCGCCCGTACGGGGCGGATGTTCGCCTGCGAGCATGAGGGCGTGGTGCCCGACATGGTGGTCACAGCCAAGGGCATCGCCGGCGGCCTGCCGCTGTCGGCGGTCACGGGCCGGGCCGAGATCATGGACGCGCCCCAGGCCGGCGGCCTGGGCGGCACCTACGCCGGCAACCCGATCGCCTGTGCTGCGGCACTGGCGGCGATTGACATCTACGAGCAGGGCGGCCCGAGCCAGCGGGCCCGCGACATCGAAGTCCTGATGCTGACCCGGCTCCGGCAGCTGCAGGCCGCCGACTCCCGAATCGGTGATGTCCGGGGGCGCGGGGCGATGATCGCCATCGAGTTGGTGGCCGAAGGCACGACCACCCCTGACCCCGGCCTGACCAAGCAGGTGGCGGCCTACGCGATCGAGCATGGCGTGCTGGTGCTGACCTGCGGCACCTATGGCAACGTGATCCGGTTCCTGCCGCCCTTCGTGATCTCCGATGACCTGCTGCACGACGGGCTGGACGTGCTGACGGACGCGTTGGCCGCTAGCGGCAGGTGACGGTGGTCCGGTCTCTGTAGGTGTTGCCCGCCACGCCGACGAACTGCAGGTCGGCTCTGGTCGGGCGCAGAGTCAGCTTCAGCCAGCCGAAGCCGGCACTGGACCGGGCGACCGAGTTGGCGACCCTGGAGCCGAAGCCGTACAAGTTCTTGCCCCCGGCACCGGAGACCACCTCAGTGAGCCCGGAGGCGCTGG
This sequence comes from Propionibacteriaceae bacterium, assembly GCA_035634295.1. Lineage (GTDB taxonomy): Bacteria > Actinomycetota > Actinomycetes > Propionibacteriales > Propionibacteriaceae > Microlunatus. The sequence continues at coordinate 22,304 of DASQDG010000085.1, forward strand.
CCACGCCAGCGCCGGTCTGCGGGGCGAAGCGCTCGTAGTCGTGGTCGTGGCCGGCCAGCAGCAGGTCGGCTCGGGCTGACACCAGCGCGTCGAAGAACGGCTTCATGGCGGCGTTGCTGCCGTGGCTGCCCGAGGAGAAGCGCGGCTTGTGCAGCACGGCCAGTGTGCACCGGTTCGGGTGTGCGGCCAGGTCTTTCTTGAGCCAGGTGAGCTGAGCGCCGGTGGCGCGGATGTCGCGCTCGGAGTTCAGCACCACCACGTGCCAGGAGCCGACGTCGTGGGAGTAGTAACCCTTGGTCCGCTCACCAGCCGCGGTGCCGAAGTAGGCGTAGTAGCCGGCCGCGCCGGAGGTGTGATATTCGTGGTTGCCCGGCGCGGGGCTGGTGATGGCCCTAAGCCGGCCGAAGCTCCGATGATAGGCGCCTCGATACTGCGCCAGCGTGCCGTCAGGGTACTGGTTGTCCCCTAGGGTCAGCACCCGAGCCGGACGCGCGGCGAGGATCGAATTCGAGACCGCCACCTGCTGGCAGGTCTTTGCGGTGGTCACCGCCCCAGGTTTGCAGGCGATGTCGCCCACCGCGGCCACCACCGGATCGGCGGTCGCAGACTGCGAGTGGGCGACCGAGCAGTTGCCGAACCCGTCGGCGTCACGCCCCAGGCGGATCACGATCTGCGCTCCGCCGGACGTCGGGTTGACCGGGTTGCGGGCCGCAGAGACGACGCCTTGGCGATAGTTCACCGTGGCCGTACGAGTGAGGCTGGCCACCTGCCGGCCGGCCCCGTCGTAGGTGCTCACCCGGGAGTCGGTGGCGATGGTGCCCAGCGTGCTGGACCAGCCGGCGTAGTCCACCGACACCTTGGTGACCCCGTCCGACGTCACGTAGGTGCTCCCCCAGATCACCTTGGTGTGCCAGGTGACGCCGCCACCGTCGACGCACGAGCCGGTGGTGGCCCGGGTGGTCGTGGCGTGGGCAGGGGCCGCGCCGAGGCCGAGCACGACCAGCGCCAAGGCAAGCAGGGCGCTCAGCTGGCGGGCGGCGACAGGCAGCGGCGCGCTTGTTGGTCTTGTTGACCCGAATCTCATGACGTCTCCCTGAGGCTTCTCCCGCCCCGAGTGACCACGATCAGCGCCAGCCGTGCTCGCCGCTCGCGGGTAGAAGACTAACAAGCGCGGTGGGACCCCATCTCCACCCCACGGAAAAACGGGACCCTCGAGATGTCACCCAGACGGGTTCGCCGGAACATCTACGATGAACCGGTGATCCAGGCCGGAACCGCAGCGCCGCCTGCCCAGCCGCGCAGGCTGGCCGATCGGTGCCCGGGTCTCCTGCGGCCGCATGCCGCCGAGGACGGACTGCTGGTGCGGCTGCGGCTGCCCGGTGGCCAGACCGACGGGGCCACCTTGGTCGAGCTGAGCCGGATCTCCACGGAATTCGGCGAGGGGTCGGTGCAGCTGACTTCACGAGGCAACGTCCAGCTGCGAGGACTCGCCGAGAGCCGCTGGCCGGCGCTGGTCGAGCGGGTGGCTGCGACCGGGCTGCTGCCGTCGGTCACCCACGAGCGGGTCCGCAATCTCGTGGCCTCACCGCTCACCGGCCTCACCGGGGAGCGGCCTGACCTGCGGCCGATGGTGGATAACCTGGACGCGGCCCTGTGCCGGACGGCCGAGCTGGCCGAGCTGCCCGGACGCTTCCTGTTCGCCATCGACGACGGTCGAGGCGACGTGTTGTCGATGCGGTTCGACCTCGCGTACCTGGCTCGCGACGCCGACGCCGGGTGGGTGCTGGTCGGCGACCGCCGACAAGGAGTCGCCACCGCCGCCAAGAACGCGGTCGGGTTGATGATCGCGCTGGCGCAGGCCTTTCGGCGGGTGCGGGCGCGGAGCGGAGCGACCGTGTGGCACATGGCTGAGCTGGCGGACGTGTCGGTCCTGCATCCCGCTGTCACGCCGATTGGCCCGATGACGAGCGCCGGTCCGGTCCCGCTCGGCGCCGTGTGCGGCGCCGCCTCGGTCGGCGTACCGCTGTCGTTGCTCACCCCGCAGCAGGTGTCTGCCGTGGACGCGGCCGCCGCCGGTGGCGCGGTGGTGGTGACCCCCTGGCGAGGGCTGGTGATTCCCGGCGCCGCTCACACGCTCTCCCGACTGCGGTCGGCCGGCCTGGTCACCGACGACAACTCGGCATGGTCCCAGCTGACCGCATGCATCGGGGCGCCCGGCTGCGCGAAGTCACGGATCAGCACGGCTGGGTTGTCGGCCGAGCTGACCGCTGCCCTCGCGACCGCGCCGACGCTGCCCGTGCACGTCAGCGGCTGCGAACGGCGGTGTGGTGCACCCGCGGGGCAGCACCACGACCTGGTGGCACCGGGCGGGGTCGAGGATGCGCTGGCCCTGATCGAGGGGGGCCGGTGAAGCCGCCCCGGCGCTACGACTACTGCTCCGACGGCCAGCAGATCTACAAGGAGTCCTTCGCCACCATCCGGGCTGAGGCCGACTTGTCCCGGTTCGGCGAGCCCGAACAGACGGTGGCGGTCCGGATGATCCACGCGGCGGGAGACGTCGACCTCCCCGCTTTGCTCAACTTTCACCCTCGACTGGTGGTGGATGCCCGGGCGGCGCTGAAGTCCGGGGCACCGATCTTCACCGATTCGGTGATGCTGGCGTCGGGAATCACTCGCGCCCGGCTGCCCGCGGACAACGAGGTGATCTGTACGCTGCGCCGGCCCGAGGTCGGTGAGCTGGCCGCTGACTGGCAGACGACCCGGTCTGCTGCGGCGGTCGCCTTGTGGGGTCCGCGGCTGGCCGGCGCGGTGGTGGCCGTCGGCAACGCCCCGACTGCGCTCTTCCACCTGCTGGAGCTGGTGGCTGCCGGCGGGCCCCGGCCGGCCGCGGTGGTCGGCATGCCGGTCGGCTTCGTCGGCTCCGCCGAGTCCAAGCAGGCGCTCGTCGACAACCCGTGGGGCATCCCGTACGTCGTGGTGCACGGCCGGCGCGGCGGCTCGGCGATGGCGGCGTCGGCGGTCAACGCCCTTGCCCGCGAGGACGAGCTCTAGATGGTCGGCAATGGGGGACGGATGTACGGCGTCGGGGTCGGGCCAGGAGACCCCGAGCTGGTCACGGTCAAGGCGGCGCGGCTGATCCGCTCAGCGGACGTGGTCGCGTACCACTCGGGCACCGCGGGCCGGTCGATCGCCCGCTCGATCGTGGCCGACCTGATCACCGAGGACGCGATCGAGGAGCTGCTGATCTATCCGGTCACCGTGGGCGAAACGGACCACCCGCTCGGCTACTACGGGGCGATCGACGACTTCTATGACGAGTCGGCCGAGCGGCTGGTGAAGCACCTGCACGCCGGGCGGACGGTGGTGGTGCTGGCCGAGGGCGACCCGCTGTTCTATAGCTCCTACATGTATCTGCACGACCGCATCTGCGGCGACTACCCCTGCGAGGTGGTGCCTGGAGTGACCTCGGTGAGCGCATCGTCGGCGGCGGTGGCCACCCCGCTCGCTCGGCACGAGGACGTGTTGACCGTGCTGCCCGGGACGCTGCCGGTGCCCGAGCTGGCCCGACGACTGGCCGACACCGACGCCGCGGCCGTGATGAAGCTGGGCAGGACCTTCGCCGCCGTGCGGGAGGCGCTGGCCCAGGCCGGGCGGCTCGATGACGCGGTGTACGTGGAGCGGGCGAGCACCGGACGCGAGACCAGCCGTCCGGTGGCCGAGGTCGACCCTGAGGCGGTGCCGTACTTCTCGATGATCCTGGTCCCCGGTCGTGATCGGCGCGCAGACGCCGCGGCCCGTGCCGGGGCCGTCGTGCAAGCCGGGGCCGCGATGCCCGATCGGCTGACCGGCGAGCCGGAGCTGCTGGTGCTCGGCCTGGGCCCCGGCCCCGACCGCTGGGTGACGCCGGAGGTGTCGGCGGCACTGGCCGAGGTGGACCACGTGGTGGGATACGGACCCTACCTGGCCCGGGTGCCCCAACGGGCCGGCCTGCAGCGGCACTCCTCCGGCAACACCGTGGAGCTCGACCGGGCGCGGCTGGCGCTGGACCTGGCCCTGGGCGGGAAGCGGGTGGCGGTGGTGTCGGGCGGTGACGCGGGGGTGTTCGGGATGGCGTCAGCGGTCTTCGAGGCTGCGGCCGCGGAGCGCTACGCCGGGGTGCAGGTCAGAGTGCTCCCCGGGGTGACCGCAGCACAAGCGGTGGCGGCTCGGGCCGGGGCGCCGCTGGGCGGCGACTACGTGGTGATGTCGCTGTCGGACCGGCTCAAACCGTGGCCGGTGATCGAGACCCGGCTGCGGGCCGTCGCCGCCGCCGACCTGGTGTTGGCCCTTTACAACCCGGCCTCGCGCAGCCGGACCGACCAGCTGCGGCGAGCCGTGAAAGTCCTGCTGGAGGTGCGGGACGCCGACACCCCGGTGGTGGTCGGGCGCGACATCGGCCGCGACGAGGAGCGGCTAACCGTGACCACTCTCGGCCTGCTCGACTCCGAGCAGGTGGACATGAAGTGCCTGGTGATCGTGGGGGCGAGCGGCACGCACTTGACGGACGGTCGCATGTGGACGGCGCGCTCGGTGGAGTGAGCTCTCTTCTGCCAGGATGCCGTTAACGTCCACGAGGGAGGCCAATGCCGGTCTGGAGTTGTCGCACCTGCGCCGTCGAATATCCCGACACCGAATCGCCGCCCGACACCTGTTCGATCTGCAGCGACGAGCGCCAGTACGTCCGGCCGTCGGGTCAGCGGTGGACCACCATGGCCGAGCTGGTGGCCGAGGGGCGTCGCGGGCAGGTCAACGAGGTCGAGTCCGGACTGCTGGGCATCACCGTTGCGCCGTCGGTGGGGATCGGTCAGCGCGCGCTGCTCGTGCAGACCCCCAACGGCAACGTGCTGTGGGACCCGGTCGGCTACCTCGACGACGAGCTGGCCCGTGCCGTCGAAGGGGCCGGCGGCGTGACTGCCATCGCCTCCAGCCACCCGCACATGTTCGGCGCCCAGGTCGAGTGGAGCCGGCGCTTCGGCGACGCGCCGGTCTATGTCCAGGCCGCGGACCAGGAGTGGCTGCAGCGGACCGACCCCGTGGTGCGGCTGTGGGACGACACCGCCGAGGTGCTGCCCGGAGTCGCACTGCACCGGATCGGCGGTCACTTCCCCGGCAGCGCCGTCGCCCGGTTCGTCGGGGCCGACGGCCGCGGCGTGCTGCTCACCGGGGACACCGTCGCGGCCACCCCGGACGAGCACTGGGTCTCGTTTATGCGTAGCTTCCCCAACAAGCTCCCGCTGTCGGCCGCCGTGGTGGCCAAGGTGGCCGAGCGGGTGCTGGCCCTGGAGTTTGACCGGCTCTACGACAACTTCGATGGGCGCGTGGCCGCGAACGCGCCGACCTGGGTGCGCCGGTCAGCTGACCGCTACATCGCGTGGGTGCGCGGAGACTTCGACCACCTGACCGGCTAGCTCGCGAAGGTCCGTGGTGAGGGCACCGCCCGAAAGTAAGCGCTCGACCGGCGAACCTGGTTTTCTACCGGTTCGTCGATGTGTCGAGCGCTTACTTTCGGGCGGCTGGACCTAGTTCCCGCCCTCTTTGAGCTCCACAGTCAGCGGCTTGAAGCTCGCGCCCTCGACGTCGACGCCTTCCTTCTTCAGGTCCGCCAGCGCCTGCTCGACATAGGTATTGGACTTCGCCTCCGCCGGCGGCTCTTTGGTGATGATGGTCTTCTGGTTCTCGTTCTTGGTGCCCATCGCGATCCCGACCGTCTGCTTCCAGGCGGCGTCGTCGATCATGCCGATACCGCCGCTCTTCGACGGCCAGATCAGTTTGTTGACCTCGTTGGCCATCCACAGCTGATGGCTCTCCCCCAGCGTGGAGCCCGCCGCGGTGACGATCTTGGCGGCCTGGTCGGGGTTGTCCCGGGTGTACACCCAGCCCTTGATCGACGCCTTGATGAACTTCTTCGTCTGCTCCGCGTACGCCGGGTCCTTCAGCTTCTCCGTGTCGGCCCAGATGGCGTCCTGCAGCATCGCGGTGCCGACGTCGTTCCAGTTGACGACGTTGAGATCGCTCGGCTGATAGAGCTTGCCGGTCTGCGGGTTCTTGGTCTCCAGCACCTGCGCATACTCGTTGTACGTCATCGCCTGCGCCGCGTCGATGTCGCCGGCCAGGAAGCCGTTCATGTCGAACGCCTGAGTGACCAGCTTGATCTGCCCGAGCTCCACCCCAGCCTTCTGCATCCCGGCGAACAGCTCCCACTCGTTGCCAAAGCCCCAACTGCCGATGTTCTTGCCGGCGAACTGGGCTGGCGCGGTGATGCCCTTGTCCCGGAACGAGATCTGGGTGGTGCCGCTGCGCTCGAAGATCTGCGCGACGTTGGTGATCTTGGCACCCTTCTCGATGGAGCCAAGCACCTTCGGCACCCACGAGATCGCGTAGTCCACCGCCCCGGCCGTCAGCTCGTCCTGAGGCACGGTGTCGGTGCCGCTCTGGACGATCTCGACGTCAAGCCCTTCGGCGCTGTAGAACCCCTGGTCCACCGCCGCGTAGTAGCCCGCGAACTGAGCCTGCGCGACCCACTGCAGCTGCAGCTTGATCTTGGTCGGCGCGCTCCCGCTGGAGCTGCTGTTCGCGGCCGGCTCGGCCCCACCGCCGCCACCACAGGCGGCCAACGTCATCATGACTGCTGCCGAGGCGAGCGCGAGCGCCCCCCGTACTCCACGTTTCATTCAGTTCTCTCCTTGTTTGGTGTGTGAGCGATTCATGTCGGTCGGTGCCGCGCGGACCAGGTCTCGACGGCCAGCGCGGCGCAGTAGAACAACAGCCCGAGCAGGATCGACCCGAGGACGTACGCCCAGGCCAACGCGTAGCTGCTGCTCGAGGCGGCTGTGGTGATCGACTTGCCGAGACCGCCGACCGGCCCGCCGAGGTATTCGGCCACCAGCGCCGAGATCACCGCCAGCGACGACGCGATCCGAAGGCCGGTGAACAGGTACGGCGCGGCGGTCGGCAGTGTGACCGTCAACTGCTGCTGCCTGGCCGAGGCTGCGTAGACGCGCATCAGGTCGCGGTGCACCGGCCGCACCTGGCGCAGCCCACGCAAGGTGTTGAGGTAGACCGGGATCAGCACCGCGAGCGCGGCCACCAGCTGACGCGCCGTCTCCACGTTCGAGCCGTACATCGTGTAGAGGACCGGCGCGAGGGCCACGATGGGCATCACGGACAGCGCCGCCACCAGCGGGGCAGCGATGCTGTCGGCGACCCGCCACAGGCTCGCCACCATCGCGGCGAGCACCCCGACGACGGTGCCGACCACCAGGCCCACCAGCGCGTTCACCCCGGTACGAAGGGCGCCCGAGAGCACGGAGGACAGGTTGCCGACGAACTCACCCAGGATGGCCAGCGGCGAGGGCACGATGAACTGCTCGATCCGCAGCGCGACCACCAACAGCTGCCACAGGCCGAGGAAGAGCACCCCGAACAGCACCGGCGCGAGCACGGTCCAGGACGCCGCTCCGCGGGCGAGCACCCGACGCGGGACGGCCACCGGCCCTTCGCCGAGCTCCTGCGGCGCCCCTTCCAGCGCGGCGCCGCTCACCGGGTCTCCACCCCCCGGCCGCCGGTCACCGGCACACCGTGCAGCGCCTCACGCACCCGGGCGACCGAGTGGAAGAAGGCGTTTTTCTCCCGCAGGGCATCATCGCGGGCGGCCCCGTCGACCGACACCCGGACCGTGTCGGAGATCCGCCCGGGTCGCGGGGACATCACCACCACCTGGTCGGACAGGAACACCGCCTCGGGGATGGAGTGCGTGACGAACACCACGGCCGCCTGCGTCTCCGCGCGGATCCGGACCAGCTCGTTCTGCATGCGCTCGCGGGTCATCTCGTCCAGCGCACCGAACGGCTCGTCCATCAGCAACAGCTTGGGGCTCTCGGCCAGCGCCCGCGCGATCGCCACCCGCTGCTGCATGCCGCCGGACAGCTGGTCGGGGTAGGCGCGGGCGAAGTCCTGCAGGCCGATCAGCTCGATCAGCTCGTCGGTCCGCTCTCGGCGGCGGGCAGCTGGCACCTTGTGCAGCTTCAGCGGCAGCTCGATATTGGCCGACACGGTACGCCAGGGCAGCAGACCGGCCTGTTGGAAGGCGATGCCGTAGTCCTGGTCGAGCCGGGCCTGCCGGGCCGACTTGCCGAACACCTGCAGCTCACCTGAGGTCGGGGTATCCAGGTCGGCGATCAGTCGCAGCAGCGTGCTCTTGCCGCAGCCGCTCGGGCCGATCAGCGACACGAACTCGCCTGGTGCGACGTCGAGGTCGACGCCCTGGAGCGCGGTCACCGAGGAGCCAGCACGGGCGGAGAACACCCGATCGAGCCCGCGAACCCTGACAGCCGCCTGCTCGCGGCGCGTCGCCGCAGGTGTGACGGTCTGGCTCACGCTGCCACCTCCGAGCGGCGGTAGGGGCGCAGGGCCACGCCAATCAGCCCGACTACGCCGGCAGCGACCAGCCCGACGGCGATCGCCCCGAAGATCGGCGCCCACGCCTTGGCCGGGTCGCCGGAGGCGGATTGGGCAAACTCGATCACCTGTCGCCCAATACCGCCGCGCAGCCCGATCGACACCTCGGCCACCACGGTGCCGATCACCGCTGACGCCGCGGCCAGCCGCAGCGCAGACAGCAGGTACGGCACGCTTGCCGGCAGCCGCAGGGTGGCCAGCGTCCGCCACCAGCCGACGCCGTAGGTGTGCATCAGGTCAACGTGAGTGGCCTCGGGCGCCTTGAGCCCGCGCAGCATGCCGACGGCGACGGGGAAGAAAGCCAGATAGGCCGCAATCACGGCCACCGAGTGCTCGCTCTGCCACTCGAAGCTGCCGATCGTGATCTGGGATCCCCAGCGCCGCACCAGCGGCGCGATGGCGATCAGCGGCACGGTCTGGCTGAGCACGATCCAGGGCAGCATGGCCGCCTCCGCGAGGCGCAGCCGCTGCATCGCCAGCGCCAAGATGGCACCGACTGCCACGCCAATCACCCAGCCGGCGGCGGCGATCTTGAGCGAGAACACGCAGGCCGACACTACGGCCTGCCACAGCGGCGGTCCCGAGCGACCTGTCGCCGGCTCGAAGAGCCGGGTGGCCATGGTCCAGACGTGCGGCATGGCTCGATCACCGGTGCGCGGCAGCACTGCCCGGTCGCCGAAGCGCAGGCCGGCCTCGGGCCCCAATGCCTTGTAGACCTCCCAGGTGGCAGCCAACAGCAGCAGGCCCAGCAGTCCGAGCGCGAGGGAGCGGAGTCGCCGAGCCAAGGTCACGCTTTGGCCGTCACGTGCTCGCGGAGCGCCGGCATGATCGTCTCGCCGTAGATGCGCAGCGTCTCCTCCTTGTTGTCGTGCTGGAGGTAGCCCGCGAACTGGTCGACCCCGATGGCCTTGAGCTGCTCGAGCTTGGCGATGTGGTCCTCTGCGGCGCCCAGGACGCAGAACCGGTCGATGACGTCGTCGGGGACGAAGTCGGTATGGGTGTTGCCCGCCCGGCCGTGCTCGTTGTAGTCGTAGTCCTGTCGGCCGCGGATGTAATCGGTCAGCGCCTGCGGGACGGCACCCGACTCGCCGTATTTGGAGACGATGTCGGCCACGTGATTGCCCACCATCCCGCCGAACCAGCGGCACTGGTCGCGCTGGTGGGCCAGGTCACCGCCGACATACATCGGGGCGGCGACGCAGAAGGTGAGGGCGTCGGGGTTGCGGCCGGCATTGGACGCTGCCGTCCGGACGGCCTCAATCATCCAGGTCGCAATGTCGACATCGGCCAGCTGCAGGATGAAACCGTCACCGACCTCGCCGGCGGTCTTGAGCGCCAGCGGCCCGTAGGCGGCCACCCAGACCTCCAGCGATGACGTCCGGGCCCACGGGAACTGCAGCGTGGTGCCCTTGTAGTCCACCGGCCGGCAGTTGGCCAGCTCCCGAATCACATGCGTGGCCTCGCGCACCTCCTTGAGGGTGGACGGCTTGCCGTTCGTGACCCGTACGGCCGAGTCGCCGCGCCCGATCCCGCAGACCGTGCGGTTGCCGTACATCTCGTTAAGCGTGGCGAACACCGACGCCGTGACGGTCCAGTCCCGGGTGGCCGGGTTGGTGACCATCGGTCCCACCTTGATCCGGTGCGTCCGGTCCAGGATCTGGCTGTAGATGACGTAGGGCTCCTGCCACAGCAGGTGGCTGTCGAACGTCCACAGATAGTCGAACCCGTACGCCTCCGACAGCTCAGCCAGCTGTACGGTCCGCCTCGCCGGCGGGTTGGTCTGCAGCACAACACCGAATTCCATTCAATCCTCCTCGCGCATCGCGCTTTGGTCCGCCCGTGTCGTCGTCGCTCGCAGACGGAGAAGCGTGTCTGCTCGCTCCTCCTCCATCGGGCGGCGCGCGATTGCCGACGCTCGGAGGAGGTGCGATGCGCGAGCCGAACTCATGTCAAGTACTGACTGAGGGAGCGTTTCAAGTACTGGCCGTGGCCCTTGGTGCCGACGTAGCCGGTGTCGTCGACCAGGACGGTGCCGCGCGACATCACCCAGTCGACGTGGCCGTCAATCTCGTAACCCTCCCAGGCGGAGTAGTCCATGTTCATGTGGTGGGTCTTGTTGAGCCCGATGGAGGTGTGGCCCTGCGGGTCATAGATCACCAGGTCGGCGTCGGCGCCGGGCTGGATGACGCCCTTACGGCCGTAGAGCCCGAACATCCGGGCTGGCGTGGTGGAGGTCAGCTCCACCCAGCGAGGGAGGGTGATCTGGCCGGTGACCACTCCCTGGTACATCAGGTCCATCCGGTGCTCGATGGAGCCGATGCCGTTGGGGATGGCCCGGAAGTCGCCCCGGCCCAGCTCCTTCTGCTCCTTCATGCAGAACGGGCAGTGGTCGGTTGACACCATCTGCAGGTCGTTCGTGCGCAGCGCCTGCCACATCGCGTCCTGGTGACCCTCGGCGCGTGAGCGCAGCGGCGTCGAACAGACCCACTTCGCGCCCTCGAAGTCGCCCCACTCCGGTCCCTGTGCCCCCAGCTGCTCCTCCAGTGACAGATAGAGGTATTGCGGGCAGGTCTCGCCGAAGACGTTTTGGCCGCGGTCGCGGGCGCTCGCCAGCTGCTCCACGGCCTGCTTGGCGCTGACGTGCACCACGTAGAGCGGCGCGCCGGTGAGGTGAGCGAGCATGATCGCCCGGTGAGTGGCCTCCTCCTCCATCTGCCAAGCCCGGGCGATGCCGTGGTAGTAGGGGGAGGTCTTGCCGGCCGAGTAGAGCTGTTCGGCCAGCACGTCGATCGCCGGGCCGTTCTCGGCGTGCATCATGGTCAGCAGGCCGGACTCGGCCGAGTGCTGCATCGCACGAAGGATCTGGGCGTCGTCGGAATAGAAGACGCCCGGATAGGCCATGAACAGCTTGAAGCTGGTGACGCCCTCGTCGATCAGCGAGTCCATCGCCTTGAGGGAGAACTCGTCGACCCCGCCGATGATCTGGTGGAAGCCGTAGTCGACGGCGCAGTTGCCGGCGGCCTTGGCGTGCCAGGCCGCGAGCCCCTCCTCCACCCGCTCGCCGGCCCGTTGGACGGCGAAGTCGATGATCGAGGTGGTGCCGCCATGAGCCGCGGCGCGGGTGCCGGACTCGAAGGTGTCGGAGGCGTTGGTGCCACCGAAGGGCAGCTCCATGTGGGTGTGCGCGTCAATGCCGCCGGGGATGACGTACTTGCCCTCGGCGTCGACCACGCGATCCACTCCTGCGGCCAGGTCGACCCCCAACAGGCTCGATCCGGGCGCCAGCACGGCCGCGATCTGCTCGCCGTCGACGAGCACGTCGGCGGTCGCGGTGCCGGTGGCGTTGACCACGGTGCCGCCTGTGATGAGTACGGTGCTCATGGCCCCTCTGTCCTCAAGGTTGGGGTATCGCGGTGTAGGACTCCGGCCGGCGGTCGCGATAGAACTGCCAGTCGTTGCGCACCTTGCGGATCATGTCCAGGTCGATCTCGCGGATCACCACCTCCTCGGCCTCCTCGCTGCCGCGCTCTCCGATGAGGTTGCCTTGCGGGTCCACAAACTGGCTGGAGCCGTAAAAGGTCACCGCTAGGTCACCATATTCGTTGTCTTCACGGCCGACCCGGTTAGGCGCGGCGATGAAGTATCCGTTGGCGGCGGCCGCTGCCGGTTGCTCGATCTCCCACAAACGGTTGGACAGCCCCGGCTTGGTGGCGTTGGGGTTGAAGACGATCTGGGCTCCGTTAAGCCCGAGCTCACGCCAGCCCTCGGGAAAGTGGCGGTCGTAGCAGATGTACACCCCGACCGGCCCGACCGAGGTGTTGAACACCGGATATCCCAGGTTGCCGGGCCGGAAGTAGAACTTCTCGTAGAACTTCTCCAGGTGCGGGATGTGGTGCTTGCGGTACTTGCCGAGGACCGTCCCGTCGGAGTCCACCACCACTGCGGTGTTGTAGTAGACGCCCGGCTGGTCCTCCTCGTAGATCGGCAGCACCATCACCATCGACAGCTCTTTCGCCAGGGCAGCGAAGCGCTGTACGACTGGTCCGTCGGCAGGTTCGGCGTAGTCGTAGTACTTGGCGTCCTCGGTGATCCCGAAGTACGGCCCGTAGAACAGCTCCTGGAAGCAGATGATCTGGGCTCCCTGCGCGGCGGCGTCCCGGGCGAACTGCTCGTGCTTGTCGAGCATCGACTCCTTGTCACCGGTCCATGTGGTCTGCGTGATCGCAGCTTTGATAATCGTCACGGTGCCCATCCTCTCCCGATCCGCAGTCACCGCGCAGGGATCCCGACGCACTCGTCGCCGAGACCTCCGTCGAGTCGGATCTGTGCATGCAGTGAACGTCCCTGTCGTTTCAGTCGTGTGACGCTACGTGACACAGGCGTGAAGCCAGACGGCGGCAGGAGCAGTAGATTCGGCTCAGTCGGCAGCAGGAGTCGCCATGGCCACCAGCGGCGGCCGGGTGACTGCGCCGGCGAGATGCTGTCGGGGCCCCAGGAATTCGGGCAGTTGCAGCCCGGCGACGTGCTGGTCACCGGCATCACCACACCGGCCTGGACACCGCTGTTTGCGATGGCATCAGCGGTCGTGACCGACATCGGTGGTCCACTCAGGCCTCGGTGCCGGCGGCGTCAGCTCGGCGCCTGCGAGCTGCTGTCGGCCGTCCACCGGCATGAGCCGCCCTGCGGCGCGAAACACTGCACTTTCGCCGCTGTGTCGAAAACTGAACAGTTCTCCCACAGCCGGGGCCAAGTCAGGGCATGAAAAAAGTCCGTGGTTGCCTGCTCGGGGGTTCAGGTAACCACGGACTCGAGTGATAGTTAACGCGATTCAGAAGCGATTAGCAAAAGCCGGCTCACTATAGTCTCGATATCCGAGATAACTTGTTCACGGCCTTAGGCGAATTGTTTCTTCTTGACGTTCGTGGCATGCTTAGGGCAAGAAGTAAGACGATCGGCCCGTGGGCATAGCCGAAATGGTACGCCCACGGGAGTCGTGATTGGTCTCCAATCCCCCGATCTTCGAATCCAACCCGTCCGTCGCCTTGAGCGCGAGGCTGCTCGCGCATTCCCATACTCGACGTATTTCAAACTCTTGGACACCTGTTTGTCCACTTCTGGACATGTCCAATAGCGGACTTACTGGCGTGAACGTGGGCCATACAGGTGTGACTGAGCCACCTGTTCCAGGCGACTGGCTCCCAGCGCCCGACCGACCAGGATCACCGCGGCCTGCCGGAGTCCGGCGGCCTCAACCTGGTCGGCGATGTCGGCCAACGTGCCGCGTAGCACCACCTCGCCCGGTTGAGTGGCGTTGGCCACGACGGCGACGGGGCAGTCCTGGCCATACTCCCCGGCCAGCTCCAGCGTCAACCGCCTGGTGTGCCGGATGGCCAGATGCAGCACCAAGGTGGCGCGCGACCGGGCCAGCCGGGCCAGCGACTCCGACGCGGGCATCGGCGTCGAAACTGCCTGGGTCCGGGTCAGGATCACCGTCTGTGCCAGTTCGGGGACAGTCAGCTCGACCCCGAGAAGCGCGGCCGCGGCGGCGTAGGCCGGGACACCGGGCGTCACGTCCCAGGGCACGCCAGCCGCGTCCAATCGTCGGGTCTGTTCAGTGATCGCAGAATAGATCGAGGGGTCGCCGGAGCACAGCCGGACGACGTCGCGACCCGCCGCGTCCGCGTGCACCAACCGGTCGGTGATCTGGTCCAGCTCGAGGTGCTGACTGTCGATCAGCACAGCGCCGGCCGGGCAGTGCGCGAGCACCTCCGGGGTGACATAGGTCCCGGCGTAGACACACACCGGCGACGACCGGAGCAGCTCCACGGCCCGCAACGTCAGCAGGTCCGCAGCGCCGGGCCCGGCACCGACGAAGTGCACCGTCACGGTAGCTCCAGCTTCTTCTGCGCGCTCCACTGCACCACGGCCCGGGCCGGACGCCAGCCCAGGAAGCCACCGAGGGGCTCAAGGTGCTCCACCGCGATCCGGGTCAGCTCGCCGCCGTGGGCCTCGAAGGCCTCCATCAGCTGCGCCTCGCTCTCCCAGGTCACCGCGTGCACCACCAGCCGACCACCACCGGCGAGCGCCCGCCAGGCCAGCTCGATGGTCTCCTTACTCACGCCACCACCGACGAAGACGGCATCCGGTCGAGGAAGGCCCTGGAGCGCTGCCGGCGCCGAGCCCTCGACCACCTGCAGCCCCGGCACCCCGAGCCGAGCGGCGTTGCCGACAATCCGGGCGACCCTCACCGGCTCCTGCTCCACCGCGATGGCCCGGCAGGTCGCCTGGGTCCGCAGCCACTCGATTCCCACCGAACCCGCTCCTGCCCCCACGTCCCACAGCAGCTGCCCCGCCACCGGCATCAGGTGGGCGAGCGCCGACGCCCGGAGGTCGCGCTTGGTGAGCTGGCCGTCGTGCTCGTACGCCTCGTCCGGCAAGCCGGGGCCGTTCGACCACAGCGCAGAGGCCTCGCCGGCGACGCAGGTCACGCAGACCACGTTGAGCTCAGCCGCCACCTGCTCGCCCCAAAGATCGGCCGACGTGTCGATGCGCGACTCGGTGTGGCCGCCGAGGTCCGACAGCACCGTGAGTGCGCTGCCCCCGAACCCGGCGTCTTGCAGCACAGCCGCCACCGACGAGGGCGAGCCGGCGTCTCGGCTGAGCACCACCAGCCGACGATCCGGCGCCAGCCACCGGCGCAGCGCGTCGGCGCTCGGGTCGAGCAGCCGGACCACCTCGGCGGACTCCGCCGACCACCTCATCCGCGCCCGCGCCAGCGCGACCGAGGAGACCACCGGGTGCACCCGTACGGCGGCTGCGCCGAACACCTCGACTACGGTGCTGCCGATGCCCGCCAGCAGCGGGTCGCCGCTGGCCAGGACCACGGTGGCCACTTCCTCGTGGTCCCCCAGCAGAGCCGGCAGCGCTGGCCGCAGTGGCCGCGGCCAGGCTAGACGCTGCTGCCCCGCCACATCCGGCAGCAGGTCCAGCTGGCGCTCGCTGCCGAGCACTCGGGCGGCGGTCGTGATCAGCCGGCGCTCGGTCGCTCCGACGGTCTCATAGCCGGCGGCCCCGATGCCTACGACGTCGATCACCGGCGCTCGTCGGTCACAGCGCGGAGATGGATGTCAGGATCAGCTCGCGGGCCGCCGACACGTCCACCGCGACCGCTACCTCGGCGTTGGCCATCCGGTCATCGACGGTGTAGTCGGTGGTCAGCACTCCCCGGTTGCGTTCGTCGAGGTCGACCACCACGTGCGCCGTCCGCCAGGTCAGCAGCTGGGGCTGGAGCACGGCGGCGACGGCCAGCGGGTCGTGTAGCGCGCAGGCGTCGTCGGAGTGCTGCCGATCGGCGTTGAGGTGGTCGATCCACGCCACGGTGTGCAGCCCGGCGTAGGAAGCGAATGGCTGGTCGCTGGCCTGCATGGTCAGCGCCTCGGCTCGGCTCAGTGTCACCTGCAGCGTGACGTCCAGGCCGACCCAGCGTGCCCGTACGCCCGAGGCGAGCACGATGTGCGCCGCCTCGGGGTCGCTCCAGACGTTGAACTCGCCCGGGATGTCGCCGCGGTTGGGACTGGCGTCAAAGGCGCCGCCCATGATCACCAACGACTGGAGGCTGGGACCGAACTCGGGATGCAGCCGGAGCGCCAGCGCCACGTTGGTCAGCGGTCCCACCGCGACCAGGGTGATCTCGCCAGGGTGGGCCAGCACATGCTGCACCATGGCTGCCGCCGCCGGCTGGGCTGCGGGCCGCCCCGGCGCCATCGACTCGGGCACCGTCCCGGTGCGGGTCCGCGGCCTGATCAGCGGGACTTCTGCGCCGCGGTGGACCGCCAGGTCAGCGCGGCCCAGCCGTTGCAGCAGGGCACAGGTCAAAGTGGTTGCGGTGTCCACATCGGTGTTGCCGTTGACGGTGGTCACCAGGTCGACCGTCGCATCTGGCCAGGCCAGCGCCAGCGCCAGCGCGAAGCCGTCGTCGATGTCGCTGCCGGGGGTCCCCATGGCCAGATCGACGTCCAGCACCAATCGGTCCACGTGACCCCCCTCTGCCTCGTCTCATCGCTCAGGCGGTGAGTCTGCCTCACACACTATGATCAGCCTCGGCGCGGGGAGAGGACTCCGGTGCGACTCCGGAACGGTCCCGCCACTGTGACTCACGCGTGCTCCAACTCGTGGGAAGTCAGGACGTCTGCCGCGCCGGCCGCCGGCGTACCACGTCCGATGGCCCTCATCCAGACGAGCGGGCGTGGACACCCGCAAGGAGGACGCCTCGTGCGTACATATCCCTTCTCGGCCGTCGTCGGCTCCGACGACATGGCTCTGGCCCTGCTGCTCACCACGGTGTCGCCGGAGGTGGGCGGAGTGCTGGTCCGGGGGGAGAAGGGTACGGCGAAGTCCACCATGGTGCGGGCGCTGGCAGCCGTGCTGCCGGCACAGCAGGTGGTCCAGGACTGCCGGTTTCGCTGCGACCCGGACGACGTGGACCCCGACTGCCCCGACGGGCCGCACGTCGACGCTGCGGCAACCACGCGGCCCGCGCAACTGGTCGAGCTCCCGGTGGGAGCCACTGAGGACCGGGTGATCGGGTCGCTGGACCTGCAGCGCGCGCTCGGCACCGGGCACACGGTCTATGAGCCGGGACTGCTGGCGGCCGCCCACCGCGGGATCCTGTATGTCGACGAGGTGAACCTGCTGCACGACCACCTCGTTGACCTGCTGCTGGACGCCGCGGCCATGGGCCGGTCGACGGTAGAGCGCGAAGGGGTCTCGGTGGCCCACGCCAGCAGGATCGTGCTGGTCGGCACCATGAACCCCGAGGAGGGCGAGCTGCGCCCCCAGCTGCTGGACCGGTTCGGGCTCACCGTGGAGATCTCCGCTCCGCGTGACCCGGGCCTGCGTGCGGAAGTGGTCCGGCGGCGGATCGCCTGTGACGCCGACCCGGTGGCCTTCAACCGTCGATTCGCCGAGCAGGAGGAGGCGCTCCGGGAGCGGATCGCCGACGCCCGGGCACGGCTCGCCTCGGTGGTGCTTTCGGACGCGCAGCTGACCCGGATCGCCGAGATCTGCGCCGCCTTTGAGGTGGACGGAATGCGGGCCGACATCGTCACCGCCCGGGCCGCTCTGGCTTCGGCGGCCTGGAACGGGCGGGACGCGGTCACCACCGCTGACATTCGTGACGCCGCCCGGCTGGCCCTGCCCCACCGGCGGCGGCGCAACCCGTTCGACGCCCCTGGCCTCGACGAGGAGCTGCTCGACTCGCTGCTGGGCGACGAGCCAGAGCCGGAGCCGGAGCCGCCCGGCCCCGAAGACGGCTCGGAGGGCAGGGGACCGGCCGACGAGCCGGGCGTGTCGCCGACAGGACAGGGGGGTGAGTCCAGCTCATCGCAGTCCACACGAGACCAGATTCCGGCGGAGACCTCGGCCTCAGCCTCGACCGAAGCTCCGACCGAGGCTCCGACCGAGGCTCCGGCCGAAGGTCACACCTCAGATCTTCCGCCGCAGGGCCTGGTGTTGGCTCGAGCGGAGCAGCCCTATCGCACCCGGACGTTCACCGCCACCGGCGTGGGGGTGGGTGAGTCGGGCAGGCGCAGCCGGGCCGTGACCTCCACCGGGCACCGGATTGGTGCGGCACCGCCGCGGCCGGGGCAAGTCGGCCCGGTCCACCTCACCGCCACCCTGCGCGCCGCCGCCCCGCACCAGATCTCCCGGGGACGGATGCCGACCGGACGGTTGCGGCTCGCCTCCGATGACCTCCGGCTGGCCGTCACCGAGGGACGTGAGTCCAACTTGGTCTTGCTGGTGGTCGACGCGTCCGGTTCGATGGCTGCCCGCCGCCGGATGACCGCGGTCAAGACGGCCGTCCTGTCGCTGCTGCTGGACGCCTACCAGCGGCGAGACAAGGTGGGGCTGGTGACGTTCCGTGGCTCCGGCGCCACCTTGGCCCTGCCGCCCACGTCCTCGGTCGACATCGCAGCCCGAAGGCTGGACGAGCTGCCGAGCGGTGGTCGCACCCCGCTGGCCGAGGGGCTGCTGTGCGCGGCCGAGACCCTTCGGCTGGAAAGCATCCGTGACCCGCGGCGCCGGCCTTTGCTCGTGCTGGTGACCGATGGGCGGGCCACCTCCGGACCCGACGCGACGACGCGAGCGCAGCTCAGCGCCGACCACCTGCGCCGGACGGGGGTCTCCTCGGTGGTGATCGACTGCGAGACCGGGCGGTTCCGGCTCGGTCTGGCCCGCGAGCTCAGCGTTCGGCTCGGCGGTGAGTACGTGCAGGTCGGCGAGGTCGCCGCCGACGCGATCGTGGGCGCGGTCCGCCCCCATCGCGGTGCCCCGGGCAGGGCTGCCTGATGCCCGAGGGGCAACCTGACGTCACCCCCGATGACGGTCTCACCACGCGGCAGCGACGCCTGCGGCCGCTGCTGATCGTGCACACCGGCAACGGCAAGGGCAAGACCACGGCCGCCTTCGGGCTGGCGTTGCGTGGCTGGACCCAGGGCTGGTCGATCGGGGTGTTCCAGTTCGTGAAGTCGGCCAAGTGGCGGATCGGCGAGCAGACCGCCTTGGAGGCTCTGGCCGAGCAGCACCGGCTGACCGGGGCGGGCGGGGATGTCGAGTGGCACAAGATGGGCGCCGGCTGGTCGTGGTCACGCAAGGACGGCACGGACGACGACCACGCTGCAGCAGCCGCCGAGGGCTGGCAGGAGATCAAGCGTCGACTGGCCGCCGAGACCCACGACCTCTACGTCCTGGACGAGTTCACCTATCCGATCCAGTGGGGCTGGGTGGACATCGACGACGTGGTGGAGACGCTCCGCGACCGGCCTGGTCGCCAGCACGTGATCGTCACCGGCCGGCGGGCCGACCCCAAGCTGGTGGAGGCCGCCAATCTGGTCACCGAGATGACGCACGTCAAGCACCCGTTCGACGAGGGCCAGAAGGGGCAGAAGGGCATCGAGTGGTGACCCGGACCGGTCCCGTAACCGGGGCCTCGATCACCCTGGCCCTGCCTCGGCTGGTGGTGGCCGCCCCTGGTTCTGGCCACGGCAAGACCACGGTGGCCAGCGGGCTGATGGCCGCTCTGGCGGCCGAAGGGCTCGAGGTGGCGGGCTTCAAGGTGGGTCCGGACTACATCGACCCGGGCTACCACGCCCTGGCCACCGGCCGCCCCGGGCGCAACCTGGACCCGCACCTGTGCTCGCCGGAGCTGATGGTGCCGCTGCTGATGCATGGCGCCACCGTGCCGCAGCCCGCCGACGTCAATGTGGTCGAGGGCGTGATGGGCCTGTTTGACGGCCAGCTCGGCGGCCACGGCTTCGCCTCCACAGCCCACGTGGCCGGGCTGATTCGCTCCCCGGTGGTCCTGGTGCTCGACATCTCCGCGATGTCGCGCACGGCGGCGGCGATCGTGCACGGACTCAACACCTTCGACCCTGACGTACGCCTCGGCGGCGTGATCCTCAACAAGGCCGGCAGCTCGCGGCACTCGGCCGAGATCTGCGCCGCGATGGAGTCCACCGGCATCGAGGTGTTCGGGATCCTGCCCCGCGACGCCGGCATCGAGGCCCCCTCGCGGCACCTCGGGCTGGTGCCGGCCGCTGAGCGCGCCGACGCGGCGGGGGCCCTGGCTCGGCTGGCCGACCAGGTCGGGCGACACCTCGAGCTCACCCGGCTGCTGGCCCTGGCCCACTCGGCTGCTGCGCTGACGGACGTGCCCTGGTCCCCTGACCTCGTCGTGGCGCCGCCCTCGGCCGCCCGGCCGGTGGTGGCCGTCGCGGGTGGACGAGCGTTCACCTTCCGCTACGCCGAGACCGAGGAGCTGCTCCGCGCCGCTGGCTGCCACCCGGTGGTGTTCGACCCGCTCACCGACAGTCGACTGCCCGACGGCACCGCCGGCCTCTATCTGGGTGGCGGGTTCCCCGAGGTGCACGCCGTCGAGCTGTCCGCCAACTCCGCTCTCCGGGCCGACATCGCCGCCGCCGTCGAGGCGGGCGTGCCGACGGTCGCCGAATGCGCGGGGCTGCTCTACCTGTGTCAGGCGGTGGATGGGCACTCCATGGCCGCCGCGGTGCCGGCAGTCGGGCAGATGACTCCTCGGCTCACCCTCGGCTACCGTACGGCGGTTGCGGAGGCCGACTCGCTGTTGGCGCCGGCCGGGACCCGGGTGACCGGGCACGAGTTCCACCGCACGAGCGTCAAGCCGCCTGTCGGGGCGCACTCGGCCTGGCTGACGGGCGGAACACCAGCCGGGTTCTCGGCTGACCCTGCGCACCTCGGGCAGCCGACTTTGCACGCCGGCTATCTGCACACACACTGGGCGGGGCATCCGCAGCTGGCACAGCGATTCAGCGAGGCCGTGCACGCGGCCGCCGAACGCAGGGTTGCCTGGACGGTGACGCCGGTGGCCACGAGCCACTCGAACCCCCAGCAGCACGACCTGTGGCACCACGGTGACGCGGACGCGACCGAGGGCCTGGTCGACCTGGCGGTAAACGTACGGGTGCCGGCCCCGCCCCGCTGGCTGGGCGAGGCTCTGCACAAGACCGTCGCGGGGCTGGCAACGTACCCTCGCCCCGATCGGGCCGTGGACGCCATCGCCGCCGCACACGGCGTAGGCGTTGACCACGTGCTGCCCACGGCAGGAGGTGCGGAAGCGTTCACCTTGCTGGCCCGAGCGCGTCCGTGGGCGGCGCCGGTGGTGGTGCACCCGCAGTTCACCGAGCCCGAGGCCGCCTTGCTGGCGGCCGGGCACCGCATTCGGCGGCTGCTGCTGACCGTCGAGGAGGGCTTCGCCCTGGATCCGCACCGGGTGCCGGCCGACTCCGACCTGGTGCTGGTGGGCAACCCCACCAACCCGACCAGCGTGCTGCACCCGGCAGACGCATTACGCCACCTGTTGCGGCCCGGGCGGGTGGTGTGTGTCGACGAGGCGTTCATGGACGCCGTGCCGGGCGAACCGGAGTCGATGCTGGCCGGTCGGTACGAGGGCCTGGTCGTGCTGCGGTCGCTGACCAAGACCTGGGGGCTGGCAGGGCTTCGAGCCGGCTACGCGGTCGGCGATCCCGCGGTGATCGAGGCCATGAGCCGCCAGCAGCCGCCATGGTCGGTGTCCACGCCAGCCCTGGCCGCAATCGAGGTTTGTCTGAGCGCGCAGGCCCTCGCTCTGGCCGGTGAGGCGGCGGTGGAGATCGGGGAGCGCCGGGCTGTGCTGGTGGAGGCTCTGGCCGAGCTGGGGCTGCCGGTGGTCGGGTCGCCGACGGCGCCCTTCGTCCTGGTCGACACCTCGCCGTGGGCACGGCCGGGACGCTCCGCGGATTGGGTGCGGGCCGAGCTGCGCCGGGCCGGGTTCGCGGTCCGCCGTGGGGAGACCTTTCCCGGGCTGGGGCCGAGCTGGATTCGGATCGCCGTCCGCGACTACGACACCACGGAGGCACTGGCCAAGGCCCTGCTCGCTCTCGAGGCCAGGCAGGGGCCGTGAGCTTCGCCGCCGAGTTGGACGTGGCCGGTCGTACGGTCGTGGTGGTCGGCGGAGCCGCCGGGGCGCTGGGCACGATCAGCCGACTGGTGGAGCTGGGGGCAGACGTCACCGTGGTCTCCCCCGACGTCGCCACCTCGATCCGTGACCTCGCCGAGCGGGGTCTGCTGGCGTGGCTGTCGCGCCCGGCCGAGCCCGCTGACTTCCACACCGCAGCCCTGGTGGTCGCGGCCACGGGCAGCGCGGACAGCGACGCTGAGGTGCGCGCGGCTGCCGCTCGCGGCAACGCGGTCGCCGCCACTGTCCGTACCGCGCCGGAGACCGTCGACCGGGCCGGCCGGGGGCGGGTGGTCCTGGTGGGCGGCGGTCCGGGCGACCCCGGACAGCTGACTGTGGCGGGCCTCGAGGCGATTCGGTCCGCCGACGTCATCGTGTCGGACCGGCTGGCCCCGTTGGCTGCCCTGCGACACGCGCGCGCGCAGGCGGAGATTGTCGACGTGGG
>DASQDG010000086.1:0-14213 GCA_035634295.1 Propionibacteriaceae bacterium
GGGTCGACTGCAACAACAACCGAAGACTTCACTCGACCCTGGGCACGTCCCGCCCCTCCAGTACGAGCAAGCCCACTACGCTGCCCTCAACCCAGAGCAGCAACCCGTATAGGAACGGCCGAGAACGTGGGGCGCTTCAACCCGCCTAACCTCCTTCAGGCGACCGGCTGCGTCGTGGCTGCCTGTACTCCTGGTCGGGCTGATGTTATTCGAAGCCACCCGATACGCGGCGCTGGTGACCGGTAACCCACGGCTGCTACCGGCAATGGTGCTGTTCGGCACTCTGGTCGTCCCGATCGCCTTTCTCACCTTGGTATGGGGTTGTCGAGATTCCCACGATGTGAGCCCGGTGACCACAGTTATCGTCGCCTCGATGGATGCCTGTCTTTGACTACGGCTGCAGTGCTTGAGAGCGTTGCCCGGCACTCAAAGCGCTTGTGCCGGAAAGCCAATACCTGTGTTGGTCAGCGGTTCGGGAAAATGCCGACTGACGACTCGTATTTAGCACCGCCCGCGAGTTTTCCGCGCCCAAGGTATCAGGGCAAAAGTCGGGCCCTCTGAGGGTTGCCGGGTAATCCGGACTCGGCAGCTCGCGACGGCCACCGGAAAGGCCGCTGGCCGACAACCCGAAGGGGGTATTGACATGAGCACATTTACAGCAAAGGCTGCGGCGTGCACCGCAGCAGCCGTGGCCATGGCTGCAGGAATGGCTGTCGGTTTTTCGGCCGGCCCTGCAGCCGCCGCTGAGCCGCCCTCGAACCTGTACGAAGACACTGGCTGCAAGTTCCGCGTCTACGAACCTACCGCCGAGCAGGTCGAGAAGGGCTCCGACGACAGCAAGCGGATCACCGCGGTGGTGAAAGTCCGGTGCGCGGTAAACAGCACCGTCAGGCTCCAAACCCGGCTGTGGGAACTCGACCGCGGAAAATACGGCGATGTCGGTGGCTCTGACAACGTAGGGCGCCTAGGCGACAGCGCCCCGTTTCGAGCAACGGAGCAGACCCGCACCTTCACGTACTCGCGGGTTGTGAACCACAGCTACGACGTCGACAGGCGGGGTGAGTTCTTCCAGCGAGTGCGCATCCAAGTTCACCTGGACGGGGCCAGCCAGGCTGAGGACTGGACCCCATGGGAACATAGCCCGTTCAAGGTCGTCCGCATCGTCTGACGCCTGCTTGAGTCAGTCCCTTACGCGCCAGATCCGGACCGGCATGTCTCAAGGCTGGGCCGAGCCGTGGGAAGGCCACGACTCGGCTACGCCGCCCGTCCGAGGCCTCCCCACGAGGACCCTGCTGGTGGTTCCTGATCCAAGGGGCCGCGGTCGCCGGGCCCGGTAGGCTTACTACCCCTGTCGTTGATGATCCGGGGGTGTTGTCGCCGGGGTCGGTGGCGTTGGCCGACCGCTGATAGAGACCTGGCACGAGTTCGTGTGGTCTCTACGTAACGTGGGTGCCGGCAGCTGACGCTTGATCGGCGACCGCCTCGAACGACGAGGGAACGGCGGTGCGATGACCATCGAGAACGCGGTGTTCTGCGCGTTGCAGTGGGCAAGCAAGCCCATCACGCCTGCGCGCTGGACCAGGCCGGGCGGCGGCTGTTCGACGCCGCCCTGCCTCAACAGAAGGCAGGCTTCGTGAGCTGTTCGCGGGGCTGGCCGAGCAGGGACCGGTGCTGTTGTTGTCGACCAGCCGAACACGATCGGGGCGCTGCCAATCGCTGTCGCTAGGGCGATGGGTCTTGGCGTGGCCTACTTGCCTGGGCTGGCGATGCGCCGGATCGCGGACCTGCATACGGTGCGGTGAAACCGATGCCCACGACGCCTATATGATCGCCGACGCCGCAGGGGTCATGCCGCGCACCCTGCGCCGGGTCGACGTCGGGGAGGAAGCACTCGCCGAGCTGAACGTGCTGATCGGCTTCGACGACGACCTGGCCGCCGAAGCGACCCGGCTGACCAATCGACTCCGCGGCCTGCTCACTCAAATCCACCCCGCCCTCGAACGGGTTCTCGGCCCCCGAGTTCACACCAAAGCAGTGATGGCTCTGATCGCGCGTCACGGCGGCCCGGGCGGGCTGCGGAAGGCTGGCCGAGGGCGGCTCCTGGCAACCGCCCGCAAAGCCAAACCCGGGGAGCCGCCGAACTCGTCGAGCACCTCCTCGCTGCGCTTGACGAGTAGACCGTAATCGTGCCCGCAACCCACCGACGCCGAGACCGTGCTGCCTCAGCTCGCCGCATCTCTTCGCGACATTCTCGACCAACGGGCGGTCATCGCCGCCCGGGTGGAACAGGTCCTCGATGCCCACCCTCTTGCCACCGTCCCGACCTCGATGCCCGGCGTCGGAGTCAGGACTGCAGCCCGGATCCTGCTCGAGGTCGGCGACGCCTCCTCCTTCCCGACCGCCGGCCACCTCGCCGCCTACGCCGGCCTCGCGCCCGTCACCCGAAGATCCGGGATCTCCATCCGAGGCGAACACCCACCGCGCAGCGGCAACAAGCACCTCAAACGGGCACTCTTCCTCTCCGCCTTCGCCGCCCTCCGAGCCGACCCCGTCAGCCGGGCCTACTATGACCGCAAACGCGCCGAAGGCAAACGACACAACGCCGCCCTCATCTGCCTCGCCCGCGGACGCACTGACGTCCTCTACGCCAATGATCAAGAACAACACCGAGACCAGACCCGACGCCGGCGAACCAACACCCCTCCGCTTGCTGCGTGCCATCCCAGCCGTTCTCAAACACCGCGAGACCTCCTTCAGGCACATGCCACACAACCAGCTGGACCCGGGTCCGCCGTCCGAGCTTCGCCGGGATTCGCTTGACGTGGGTCCCCGGCCGCTGACGCCGGGCCGTGTTGCGCGCGTTCGCGACTGCCATCACCCTTCACACGCTCGACTAAAGGGACTCAGTGACTTCATTGACGACCCAGCCGCCTCGCGAAACTTCATCGTCAACGGGTCAACCGGCGATATGCAGCAGCTTCTGGCCGGGGCGCATGCCACGACGCCCAACGCAACGGCGCCTAGAGAACCGCAGAACCCTCCTGGCGAGGACCCGCGGGCACGGCGAGTCCCGAGGGGCGCGAATGGCGCTAGGGCACAAGAGCCGGGTCCACAACAACCCCGGTCGTGCCCAATACGTGCCCAAGAGGGCGCGTCAAGGCGGTTCAGCGAGGTCACCCACGGCAACTACTTTCCCTGATCAACCGACGTTTGGCCTAGCCGCAAACCCGCGTGCCCAATCTTCCAAACTGGTCATGCCGGTTCGATCCCGGTCACCCGCTCCACAGCAGAAGGCCTTGCCGAAAGGGCTTTTTTCAAGCGTTCCTTCCAATTCGGTTATCGGCACGCATCTGGCACGCCCCCTCCGGGCCATGAGCTCGCGCGCCGTCCCGGGACCTCCGACCACGAAGGCTCGCCGCCCCCGATGCTCCGAAGTCGATGCGTCCGTCCGCCTGCGGTCGGCTCAGGGAGCGCTCAGCCGGAGCACCTGACCCTCATCGGTGAGCAGCCAGATGGTGCCGTCTGGGGCCTGCTCCACCTCCCGAACGCGCTGGCCCAGATCCCACTGGTCGCCCTTGGCGGCTTCGGTGCCGTCAAGGTCGACGCGGATCAGGGCCTGGCCCGACAAGGCGCCGAGGAACGCGTCGCCCCGCCACTCGGGAAACACTGAACCTGTGTAAATCATCAGACTGCCCGGCGAGACGCTCGGGTTCCACGAAGCCTTCGGAGCTTCGTAGCCGTCGCCTTCAGCGTGGTCAGGGATCTCCTCACCGCTGTAGTGCGAGCCGTTGGAAACCTCTGGCCACCCGTAGTTGGCCCCTTCACGGACCAGGTTCAACTCATCGCCGCCCCGCGGTCCCATCTCGGAGTTCCACAGATTGCCGTCCTGGTCGAAGGCAAGGCCGAGCGGGTTGCGATGTCCGTAGCTCCACACCTCGGACGCCACGTCACCGCGATCGGCGAACGGGTTGCCGTCGGCGGCCGTACCGTCGAGTCGAAGACGGACGACCTTTCCAAGGCTGGAGTTCAGATCTTGCGCAGGCTGCATCTCCTGCCGTTCGCCGGAGGAGACGAAGAGGTACTTCCCGTCCGGCGCGAACGCCAGGCGATGCCCGTAGTGACCGTTGCCGCCGGCCTTGGGCCGCTGCCGCCAGACGACGGTCAAGTTGTCCAGACGCGCCGACCCGCGATCGTCGATCAGTGTCGCCCGGCCCACAGCCGCTCCCGAACCACCCGAACCGGCCTCGGCCCAGCTGAGATAGACCGTGCCGGTCGATTCAAAGTCCGGTGCGGCGACCACGTCACCCAACCCGCCCTGACCGGCATGCACCACGTCCGGTACCCCAGTTACGTCGACCATCTGGCCGTCGGTCGCCCGCAGGGTCAGCTCGCCGCCTCGACCGGTGATCAGGGCCCGACCGTCCGGCAAGAAGGTCATCGCCCAGGGCTCGTCTAAGTTGGCGATCTCCTTGATCACGAACGGGCGTCCGTCGGCGCCAGTCCGTGGCGCGGTTGTCGTCGATGTGCCGGTCGGCGCGGATGTGGCGACCGGCGTCTCGCTGAACGATGGCGTCACGGCGCAGCCACCGAGCAGAACGACCATAGCCGCGGCCAGTCCCCACGAAGTCCTCATGTCGCGAACGTACCCGTCTGCCGGCGCGATAACGGCCCCTTCGCCCTTGGCGGACCCCGCGGCGGTTGATCTCCCCGCCAGGCCAGGTATGCAGCTGCCCCAGCCGACAGCCAGCCAAGGATACCCATCACAGTCGGCTGTCCCAGCGGCTTCAGGCCGACGCGGAGGATGCTCGAGTGCACGGCGTATATGCAAAACGCCGACACACTGTCGTGCCCAACAGGGTGCGGCGCGATGGCGCCGAGCGCAATCTTCAAGCTGGTCATGCCGCTCGTTGTGAGAGACCAGATTCGGGCCGGAGCGGTCGCCGCAGCCGTGGGCGGCAGGATCACTCCAACGAGCTGACGAAATGCACGAAACTTCCGAGTGCTGCTCGGTTCCGTTCGGCGAAAAAGCCATTGGAGCTGCTGCAGAGGCAGCCGACACGGCGATAATCTGAGCCGACCGCGACTAGTTACCCAGCGCGAATCAATCCGGTATTTGAGTGGGGGCATGAGTGAGATGACCGACGAGCGTGCGGTTCTGGCACGGGTGGTTGAGGAGTCCGTCAACTTCCTCGAAGGGCTTGACGAACGGCCGGTACGGGCCGCCAGCGATGTGGATCAGGTGACTGCCGCACTGAGCCAGCCCCTCCCGGATGTCGGCAGTGACGCGCTCAGCGTTATTGAGGAGCTGATCGCTGGAGCCGGACCGGGCATCGTCGCGATGCCGTCGGGGCGGTTCTTCGGCTGGGTGATCGGCGGGAACCTGCCCGCAGCTCTGGGGGCTGACTGGCTGACGTCGGTCTGGGACCAGAACGCCGGCCTGCTGGTCTCGTCGCCGGCGGCTGCGGGGGCCGAGCGGGTGGCGAGCAACTGGTTGCTCGACGTGCTGGGGCTGCCACCGTCGGCTGCCGTCGGCTTCGTCACCGGAGCCATGATGGCGAACTTCACCTGTCTGGCCGCGGCCCGGCACGAGGTGCTAAGGCGGGTCGGCTGGGATGTCGACCGAGACGGCCTCGTTGGCGCCCCGCCGGTCACGGTGGTGGTCGGCAATGAGCGCCACGACACCGTTGACGTGGCCCTGCGATATCTGGGCCTGGGGCCGGGACGGAGTCTGGTGGTCCCGGCGGACGGCCAAGGCCGCCTGCGTGCTGACGCGTTGGCAGAGACGCTCAGTCAGGTTGGCGACGCGCCGCTGATCGTGTGTCTGCAGGCCGGGAACGTGAACAGTGGGTCGTTCGACCCGCTCGGCATGGCTATCGAGATCGCGCATCGCCACGGTGCCTGGGTGCATGTCGACGGAGCCTTCGGCCTTTGGGCCGCGGCGTCCGCGGAGCTGCGGTCGCTGACGGCCGGCGTGGAGCGCGCCGACTCCT
This sequence comes from Propionibacteriaceae bacterium, assembly GCA_035634295.1. Taxonomy (GTDB): domain Bacteria; phylum Actinomycetota; class Actinomycetes; order Propionibacteriales; family Propionibacteriaceae; genus Microlunatus. The sequence continues at coordinate 5,991 of DASQDG010000086.1, forward strand.
GGGCCACCGACGCGCACAAAACCCTGAATGTCCCTTACGACAGCGGGCTGGCGATCGTGGCCGACACCGCCGCGCTGTACGAGTCGATGGGGGTGCATGCTGCGTACCTCATCCAAGACGACCGGCCGGACCCGATTTCGACCGTACCTGAGTTCTCCCGCCGGGCCCGCGGCTTCGCGGTCTGGGCCGCGCTCCGATCTCTTGGCCGCAGCGGCGTGGCCGAGATGGTGGACCGGTTCTGCGCCCATGCCCGGCGGTTCGCGACGCTGCTGGCCGAGATCAACGGGGTCCGGATAGTCAACGACGTCGTCTTCACCCAAGTGTGCGTCTCGTTCGGCACCGACGAGGTCACCCGAGAGGTGGCCCGGCGGCTGCTGGCGGACGGTACGGCGTGGATGACGCCCTCGGTGTGGCAGGGGCAGGCAGTCCTGCGGATCTCGGTCTCGAACTTCCGCACCACCGACGCCGACATCGACCGGACCGTCGACGCGGTCCGCCGCATCACCGCCGAGGTGCTTGCAGTCTCGACAGATTCAGCCCCCGCCGAGGCGCTTGCAGCCTCGGCCGGCCAGTGATCGATGAGCAAGCGCTCGGTCGTGCTCGTGTTCTTGACCCTGCTCAACGTAGTGGCCCGGCATGAACAGGTTCGTCACTGGTCACCGGCGCCACCGACTCGCTAGAACTGATGAGGTCGGCGAGCACTCGCGGAGCCCCAGCCCAAGCTGGCGCACCGCAGTTGGCCATTAGCAACGGCGAACAAGGGTCGTTCACGGCGCCCTGTCGAGCACCTTTCGCGCCTGTGTAGGTGGTCGCGCACAGCCCGCGCGACCTTCCGAGCTGGTCATGCCGGTTCGATACCGGTCACCAGCTTCATGATGATCGGCTTAGTCAGGGCTTCCTTCTGATCCGTCTCGCGTCGGACCGTCGTCACTTCCGAGAGCTTGGATGCCCAGGCCACCCATGGGCAAGCAGGGAGCCGAGGCGTTGCATCTAGCGGCGACGCGAACCAGTCGGCAAACTCCAACAGTCAAAGTGGAACTCAGGTCACAGAATTACCGTCCGCTGGCCATTGACACTTCGTCGGGCAGGAGGATCGTAGGAATTCGCATGTTCGGGGGCGCCCAGGGTGGCCGCCGCCTGCTACTGGGTTCGGAGGTGACGAACGGCGAGGTCTTCTGATGGAACGCCTAGGGCGACGATCACGAACGCTCCGGGGAGTAGCGCATCAAATGATAAGGCGTCAGGTGGTATCTGCCTTGCCGTCAACGAACACGAACAGGGGTGAGGGCTGAGGCCCGAGTGAACCACGTTTAGGGGTAGAGATGTCAAGTAAGAAACGAATGCGGATCAGTTTGATCGTGAGTGCGGTGGCGGCGCTAATGCCGGCCACGTTCCTGGCCACTCCCAGCGGAGCAGTTGAAGGCGCGCGGGCGCCACAATTCGGCTTCTCCAAGTACGCCACGGTCGCACCCGCCTCAGGGTGGACCTTCACCTCCGGCCAGTTCGCCGGGGACAGCAGGACCGATGTGACCGGCTACTACGCCGCCGATGGCAGCCTGTGGGTCGGACGTAACACCGGCAGCAGCTTCGCCTTCTCCAAGTACGCCACCGTCGCACCCGCCTCAGGATGGACCTTCACCTCCGGCCAATTCGCCGGCAACAGCAGGACCGACGTCACCGGCTACTACCGCGCCGACGGCAGCCTGTGGGTCGGACGCAACACCGGCAACAGCTTCGCCTTCTCCAAGTACGCCACCGTCGCACCCGCCTCAGGGTGGACCTTCACCTCCGGCCAGTTCGCCGGGGACAGCAGGACCGACGTGACCGGCTACTACGCCGCCGACGGCAGCCTGTGGGTCGGACGCAACTCTGGTTAGTCAAGCGAAGTCGGCACTTGCGGGCTGCTCACACCGAATCGCCTGTGAGTGAGTCGACCAAGCAGCCCGCCTGCGCGGAAGCCTCGTCCCCCTTAGGTGGACGGGGCTTTTCGCGCCTCCCGTAGTGGATCATCAGAATCATCGGGGCCGCCGCGGCCGGCAAGACGACAACAGCCGAGATGAGCACACCGATGGCAGCCCAGCGCCCCGCGAGCGAAGGGATGACAGCTGGGCCCACGCGTGCACCTAGCCCCTGTAACGGAGCCACACTTCGCTTCGGCACCTGAAGGCGAGTCGAAGCCAGCGAACGAGGCCCTCGGCTTGCGGCAGGGTCTCGTCACCGCGAGGAGAAGTACCTAGCGACGTTTGTCCCGCGGTCACGGATGGCGAGCAGGTGATCGAGTCGGTCTATGGCGAGACCGCCTCGGCCACCTTGACACTATCGGGGATCGACTCGAACCGGCTGACACGGCCGTCGGCCATGGTGAACCAGTGGACGAATCGAGCGCGAAAGGCGATGTCGGTCGCCTTGTACGTGCCCGAGAACCAACCGAGCGCCGCCACCTGGTCACCCTCGGAAAGGAGCGTGTCAGGTTCAACAAGGAATTCATTCCACTCGCTACCCAACCGAGTGAAGACATTCTGCACGATCGCTTCGGCGCCGGTGTAGGTGCCGCCGTAGATGTATCCGGCCGCCTCGACCCACACGATGTCATCGTTGCACGTGGCCAAGACCTGTGGGATGTCCCCAGATGCGAAGGCGGCGTAAGCGCCGCGGATGATGTTGGAGTTGCTCACTGAAATCCCCTCGCACTCTAGGGCCGGCCCCCTTTTGGCCGGCCCCAATAGGCATCGTGGCACTGGAAGTCCGGCCTCGCTAGTGTTCTTTACGGCTCGCCGACGCTGGGATCGGGACGCACGGGCCCAGAACGCTAGGCCTTGGCCCACACTGACCGTGATTTCTGTACGTCCACCGGTCGGCTTGAACTGCACGTCGACCGACTTATTTTCGCAATAGCCGGCCCTTAGCGTGATGCTCGTCCAGCACGAACCGCTGCGAGCCGTAAATCACAGTTGCAAGGGAACAGCGGACCGCCTTCCTCTAGTCAGAAACGATCGCGCGCGCGTAAGATCGGCATCACCGCAAATACTGCAATGGCGGCGTCACCGGGACCTTGAAGCATGATTCTCGATGAGCCCTGAGTGCTCCGGGGGGACACTAATGAACGGTTCAACACTTCGCAATCGAAACAGCGATGTTGGCATGTCGTTTATAGCCAAGATAACTTTGGCGGTTGCTTCAGTGGTCGCGCTCATGGCACCAGGAGTGCCAGCGGCGGCGGCGAGCCACCCGGGCAAGCCGAAGGTGACCGAACTGGCCTCCATCGCCAGCGGTCCGTGTACCGACGGCATCTGCAGCACAGGTAGTGCGTTCGGACCCGACGGCGCCCTGTATGTCACTGACAGCACTGCGGGTCGGATCAGGCGGGTCGACCCCCGGCGTGGAATCGTGACCACCTATGCCGACGGCCTGCCGCCAGCCATTTCGGGTGTGGTCGGCGGGGGTGTCACGGACGTGGCCTTTGTTGGTCGCACCACGTACGTGCTGGTCACTGGCGTCAGCGAGTTCTGGACCAAGTTGATCGGGTCCGCCAAGACCCCGGCAGCCGAGGGCATCTACCGGCTGGATCGGGTCGGCGCCGGTCGGACGCGTGCAACCCTGATCGCGGACATCTACAAATGGAGCCAAGCGAACCCCCCTCGACATCGCGGCTTCTTCGTACCTGGTGGCTTCACCTACGCCATGGAGCCCGACCGGCACGGGTTACTGGTCAGCGACGGCCACCACAACCGGGTTCTGCGAGTGAGGCTCAACGGCAAGATCTCCGTGTACAAAGACTTCGCCCAGAACATCGTCCCCACGGGCCTCGAACGAGTAGGACGCAGCGTCCTCGTCGCCCAGGCCGGACCCATCCCGCACACACCAAACACTGGCCGGGTCGTCTTGCTCCGACGCGCAGGGGGTCGGGCACTACCGCTGGCATCAGGTGCCCCGTTGCTCGTTGACGTGGAACTGGGCCGGCGGCACCAGCTGTACGGGCTGGCCCAGGGTGACTGGCCCTACGAGGGTCAGCCTGGCAAGGAAGGCTTTCCCGCCGCGCCGAACACTGGTCACCTGATGCTGGCTAATCGCCATGGGCAGTTTCGAAGCATAGTTTCCGGCTTGGACCGCCCAACCACGTTCGAGCTCATCGGAAAGAACGCATTCGTCGTCACGATCACAGGGAAGGTGCTCCGGGTCTCCAGGCTCGGTCGTTGACCGACGGGCCACACCCTTAGAGGCGAATAATCACGCCCTCAGCTTCCACCGGTCAGGTCACACAGCAACTCTTGGCGGTCTCCTCCACGACCAGCCGGCCGCCCAACGATCCAGAGCGCCGCGCACCGCGCAGCCACCCACTCGATGCCCTCAGGATGGTCCTTGTGGGACTTCGGGACCAGGGCGAGGAGGTTGCGGGCGAAGCGGATCCCCGCATCGCTGATGGGGGCACGCCTTGCAGCTGCCGGCCGAGGGCGGCGACCAGGCCAGCGTGTTGGTCGGAGATGACTGGCCGGACGCTGGTGAGGCCCCGTTCGCGCAGACTCCGCAAAACCCACCTTGAACACCTCCCGGCTGCTGTTGGCGGTAACTCCGGCCGCGACTACTACCGCCATCGACGTCACCTGACTGGTGTGACGGACGTGCAGTTAGGTGGCGTCAAGGAGCACGTACGGGACGCTGGTGTGGTGCAACAGGCGGGACCCTCCACCATGCCAACTTCTAGGGAGTTCTAGCGAGTCGTAGGAAAGTCCGCCGAGCGGATGCTCACTGGCGTGACCAGGCGGCGGTCATGACCGACGACACGGACGGGACCAGTGAGCCGAACGCGTGCGCTGCACGGCAGGCGCGCGGCCGAGGTGCCGACCAGCACCTCGATCTCCCCGGGCTCGACAATGCGTTGGAGCGCGCGGCCCGTGTAGGCGGTCCGATCGGCGTGCACGGTGAAGGACACCTCCTCCGCCTGGCCCGCATCGAGGCTGACTCGGGCAAAGCCGCTGAGCTGCTTGACCGGCCGAGCCACCGAGGCCACCAGGTCATGGAGGTAGAGCTGCACGACTTCCTGGCCGGGACGGGAGCCGGTGTTTCGGACGTGGACGGAGGCCGTGAACTCCCCGTCGGTCGGGATTTGGCTGCTGCTGATCCGCAGATCGCTCACCTTGAAGCTGGTGTAGGAGCGCCCATGACCGAAGGGAAACAGCGGGGTCGGGTCGAGGTTGGTGGTGTCCCCGTGCTCGGCGCCGAGCGGTGGCTGAAGGTAGGTTCCCGGCTGGCCGCCCGGGGACCGCGGGATCTGTACGGGCAACCGTCCGGCGGGTTCCAGCCGCCCCGACAACACCCCGGCCATAGCCAGCCCTCCCTCCTCTCCGGGCATGAACGCCTGCACGAGGCCGGCGGCCCGGCCGTGCACCTCGCCCAACGCGTAGGGACGGCCAGAAACGACCACGATCACGACGGGGGTGCCGGAGGCCAGCAGCTCTTCGAGGAGATCGCCCTGCACACCGGGCAGCCGGAGGTCCTCGGCGTCGCAGCCCTCCCCGGAAGTCCCGTGCCCGAAAAGGCCGGCGAGGTCGCCGACGAAGGCGACACACAGGTCGGCGTCATAAGCCGCGGCGCGAGCGGCGGCAAACCCCGATCGATCCTCCCCTTGGATCTCGCAGCCGAGCTCGTGAACGACGTCCACGTCCGGCAGCTCCTCACGCAGCGCGTCGAGCGCGGTCTGAACCACGATCCCCATGCCGAAGTCGGGATGACGCGGCAGGACATGGTTGGGAAAGGCGTAGCAACCCATAAAGGTGCGAGGATCGGTTGCGCAGGGACCGACGACGGCCACTCGCCGCAAGACCGGCCGGCCCTCTCCCTGAAGGGGAAGCGCCGTTCCGGGGTCGAGGAGGATGACGGATCGTTCGGCCATCTCACGAGCCAGGGAACGGTTCGCGGCTGAGTCGAGGTCGACGGTGTCGGCGCCGGCGACTGACTGCTCGGGGGTCCAGTCGGGGTCGAGAAGACCGAGCTCGACCTTCTGTCGAAGGTGGCGACGGGCCGCACGGTTGACGACTGTCTCGGACAACTCGCCGCGCCGCACCTTTTCCACCAGGGCCGGTCCGAAGCCGATGGTGTCGGGCAGTTCCACGTCCACGCCTGCACCGAGCGCCAAAACTCCCGCGTCATCGAAGTCGGCCGCGACGTGATGCATCGTGGCTAGGAAGGGCACCGCCCAGTAGTCGGAGACGACGGTCCCCTCGAACCCCCACTCGCCGCGCAGAAGATCGGTCAACAACCAGCGGTCCGCGCCGGCCGGGACACCGTCGACGTCGGCGTAGGAGTTCATTACTGAGCCGGCACCCGCAAGAGCAACCGCCGCCTCGAACGGGGGCAGGATGACGTCCATCAGCTCGCGCCGACCCATCGGGACCGGCCCGTGGTTGCGCGCGCCGCGCGAAGCCGAATACCCGGCGAAGTGCTTCAGGGTCGCCAGGACACCGGCGCTCTGGAGCCCGCGGACGTACGCAGCGCCGAGTATGGCCACCAGGTACGGGTCCTCACCCATGGTCTCCTCGACCCGACCCCACCGATAGTCCCGGACGACATCGAGCACCGGCGACAAACCTTGGTGAATGCCAAGATCGGCCATGTTCTGGCCGATCGACGCCGCCATCCGCTCGACGAGGTCGGGGTCGAAGGTCGCTCCCCACGCGATGGCCGCCGGGTAGACCGTCGCCCCGTACGCAGTGAACCCGGTGAGGCATTCCTCGTGGACGAGGGCGGGGATTCCGAGCCGCGAAGAGTCCATGACGACCCGCTGCTGCCGCACCACTTCCGCGGCCCCGTCAGCAGCAGTGACGGGAACGCTGCCGTAGATGCGGGTGAGCTGACCGAGCCCGTAGCTGCTCGCCTCCTCCAGCGAAGGCGAGCCGAGCGCGGTGAAGACGTTCTGCATCGGCGCAACGTTCTGGATTTCCGCCGATGCGCTCCCGATCGCCGGTGGCGACGGAGCAGCATCGCCGACTGCCACCGTGCCGTTACGGACCCATCGGCTTCCGAGTTGGCCGACTTTCTCCTCCAACGTCATCTCCGCCAGCAGCAGGTCGACCCGCTCATCCGGTGAGAGAGCCGTGTCCAGCCAGAGGTGGGTCTCCCGTTCAGCGATGACCGGCTCTGCTGCTACCACAAGGGTGCTCCTCTTCATCGTCGACTGTCCCGAGCTCGTCGGCTCGTCTCTGTTGGGTCGTGGTTCTTGCGGCAGCGAGGTGATCTCTCTTGTGTCGCGGTGGATCCCGTCCTGATGACGGCGACTCAAGGTTCAGCGATCCCTACCGCCGCCAGGCGCGCGGTCTCGGCGGCTGCCCGGCGCTGCTGCTCCCGCACGCGCTCCGGGACGACTAATTGTCGTTCCCCGGTCCGTTGAAATTCGAACCGCTCGACCCCCAACCCATGCAGGACCGCTTGCTCGACGGGCGAGTGTCCGCGGGGGCCTGTGCGGTCGAACCGCATCGGCTGCCGCAGGGCGATCGGCGGGTTGGTGATGAGCCGACCGTGCTGGATCACGTTCTGCGAGGTGGCGTGCAGCATGTAGGGGTGCAGGAGCACGACGTCGCCGGCGCGGCCGCTGAGCTCGACGAAGTTGGTGCACTGTCGCGTCAGGGCCGGGAAGTCGAACTCCGTGGGGAGGACACCCTCAGGGTGCCCGGCGAGGTAGCGGGCGATGACCGGTACGGAGTCGGCGGCGATGAAGGTGCCGCCGCCCCGGTGGTGCATGTCGGTCCAGAGAACGATGGTGAGGAGACCCTGTTCGGGGGAGTCGAGGAAGTGACGGAAGAAGTCGCCGTCCTTATGCCAGCCACTGACCTCGGCAGATGGCGGCTGCCAAGGACGGTCGTCTCCGACGCCCAGGTTGGCGATGAAGCCGTCGTTCCAGTGCCAGGGAAGCTCGATCCGATCCTCGCCACCGATGAGTTGTACCGCGGCCGCCCATGCCTTGGGGGCGAAATGACGAGCGTCCACGGACGCCTGCTTGGACAGGTGGATCCGCTTCTCGGTCCACTGCACCGGGGTATCCGGTTCATAGCCGAAGCGGACCCAGGCGCGGTCGATCCACGCCTGCGCCGCCTCAGGGTCGAAGCACTTCTCCACCAGGAGGTAGCCGTGCTGGACGAAGTGATCGACCTGGCGATCAGTCAGCTGCTGCTGAGACACAGTGACCCTTTCGAGTACGGGCGAATCTCGACTACGGAAGGCAATCCGGCC
>DASQDG010000087.1:0-79133 GCA_035634295.1 Propionibacteriaceae bacterium
CCTGGCAGCCGCGATCATCGGGTTCCTGCTCGGCGGGCTCACCGTCTCCATCGCAGCCCAGCTCGACGACCCCAACGGCGGATCGCAGCACAGCATGTCCCAGCACCAGCGCATCGAGCGCGGGTTCCTCGAGCGCTGAACTAGCCCCTCGAATCAGCAACATTGACTATCGATAGATATCGTGTAAAACTCAATGCATGATCAACGAACATCGAGCGGTGACGCCGCTTAGAGCCTTCCTCGTGCTGCTGTTTGCAGTCCTGGTCCTGTTCCAGGTGATGTCGCTGCCGGGACAGTTTCGCCACATGGCTCAAGAGTCCCCCGAGATGGCCTACCTGAGGTGGCCGCTGACCGCCATCACGGTGTTCTGGGTGCTGTGCGTCCAGGTGGTGGTGGTGTGCACCTGGAAGTTGCTCAGCCTGGTCAAGCGCGACCGCATTTTCAGTGAGGCCTCCCTGCCATGGGTCGATGCCATCGTCTGGGCGATTGCGGCCGCGTGGGTGGTGCTTGTTGCCTTCTTTCTCTACGTCGGCTTCAACGCCAATGACCCCGGACTGCCGCTGCTGCTATTCCTGGTGGTGATCTGCGTGACTGTGCTGGGGCTCTTGATGCTGGTGATGCGCGCTCTGCTGCGCCAGGCCACGACCCTGCGTACGGACATGGAGGCGGTGATCTGATGCCGATCGTGGTGCGCATCGATGTCGAGCTCGCCAAACGCAAGATGAGCGTCGGAGAGTTCTCCGAGCAGGTGGGGCTCACGCCGGCCAACGTGGCCGTCCTAAAGAACGGCCGAGCCAAGGCGGTCCGCTTCAGCACCTTGGAGGCCATGTGCCGGGTGCTCGACTGCCAGCCCGGTGACCTACTCGAATGGGTCGAGAACGAGACAACATCCAAGGAGACTTCATGAGGTACGCAGTTGCCATCCTCGTGCTGGCAATCGGCGCCGCCGGCATGGTGGCCGGCGAGTCTGATGACTCGCCGGGCCTTCAGCTCATCGGCGTCCTGCTGATCGTCGGCGCGCTCGTCTTCGGCGTCCGGACTGCTCGGCGCGGGACGGGAGCCTAGAGGCGCGGCTGCTGAGGTGGCGGCCACGTGCCGGGCTGACCGGGCGGGGGCGGCACCTGGCCCCCGGGGGGTATCGGCAGCTGGTGGGCGGGGGCTTGACCCGGAATCGGAGACCACTGACTCGGCCCAGCAGGCAACCCGGGACCGCTCTGGCCCGGCCCTCCAACAGGCCCGTGCTGGGGCTGCCACGGCGGCAGGATCACTCCCGGTCGCAGCATGGCCGCACGCTGCTGGATCGCGTACATCCGGTGGTTGAAGTCCGCCGGCGCCGTGCCACTGACCACCCGGTTGTGCAGGAAAGCCATCTCGGTCAACGTCTGCTGATAGTCGGCGAGCACGTCGGCGGCCTGCTTGCCGCCCACGCTACGCGCAAACCTGCGCGCCGCCACCCGATCGGACAGCCTGGCCACCCAGCGGATCTCACCGAGCCCGACCCATCCCATCCGCGCGCAGTCCTCCAGAGCGCCGGTGAGCATCCGCCCCTCCTGCCGTCGCGCCCAGATGGCCACCAGCACCAGAACGAGCAGCAACGGCAGAAACGCCAGCAGGTAGGTGACGAAGAACCCCTGCGTGCCGCCAAAGGTCGCGCTGCCGTTCCAGATGGCGTGCAGCAGGACCGCGACGAGGTAGCCGAGCAGGGGAGCGATGATCTGGACCGCCCGCGAGCGGGACATCACCGCGATGCCGATGCCGACGCCGGTGGCTGAGGTGAAGAGCGGGTGCGCAAAAGGGCTCAGCACCCCTCGCAGGAAGAAGGTTGCCGCGAGCCCTCCCGGACCGCCTTGGCTCAGGCTCTGCAGGTAGTAGACGATGTCCTCGGTGAACGCGAACCCGATGCCGACGAGCACCGCATAGACGATCCCGTCCAAGATGCCGTGCAGCTGAGCGCGCCGCAGCATCAGCACCAGGAACGGGAACAAGCCCTTGGCGAACTCCTCGGTCACCGGCGCCCAGATAACTGTGGTGCTCTCAGGGCTAGCGCCGCCCGCCATCACCAGCACCTGCATAAGCAACGCGATGCCGACGGCGACGATCGCACCCCAGCCGAGTGCGGCGATCCGGTAGCGCAGGGGTTCCGGCTCGTAGCGGTCCAGCCAGAAGCAGAGCGCGATCAGCAGAGGGAACGACAGGGCAGCCAGAAATGTGGTCACGATCGCGTCGGTGGGGCCGCCGGAGACCAGCAGCAGCAGCGCGATCAGCAGCGAGCCGAGCCCCAGCACGACCATGGTGACCACAGTCAACGGCGAGGTACGCCGTCGAGGGGGCAGGCTGTAGGCCGGGACGAGACCCTGAGGACTCGGGCCTGGTTGGGACATGGCAAACCGCCCGTCAGCTCATCGAGCAAGATCAGTGTGCAGAAAGGATCTGAGAGGTACCACGATAGATACCCGCGCCGACACCTTCGTTCACGGTCGCGACGCTGTCTCGACGGACCACCAACGGTGCAGCGCGCGTAACGTTCGGACTGTGTCCGGTCCCGAGGTCTTCCCGCTGGGCGGCATGCCAGCGGAGGTGACGGTCTACGAGGTCGGCCCGCGCGACGGCCTGCAGGCAGAGGGTGTCCGGGTGCCCCTGCAGACCAAGCTCGAGCTGCTCGATCGACTCGCCGACGCCGGACTCACCGCGATCGAGGCGACCAGCTTCGTCTCGGCGCGCTGGGTGCCGCAGCTGTCCGACGCCGATGAGCTGATGCGCGGGCTGGCCCGCCGCCCTGGGGTGCGCTACCCGGTCCTGGTACCCAACCTGCGGGGTCTGGAGCGTGCGCTGGCCGCGGGCGCCGACGAGGTGGCGGTATTCGTGAGCGCCACCGAGCGCTTCGCGGCCGAAAACCTAGGAACCACGCAGGAGGGGGCGATTCAGATGGCGGCCCCTGTTATCCAGCGGGCCCGCGCCCTCAGCATTACCGTGCGGGGCTACGTCTCGATGTGCTTCGGCGACCCCTGGGAGGGCCGCGTCGACCCGCGGCAGCCGGCGCTGGTCGCCGGACGGCTGGTCGACCTCGGCTGCCAGACGGTCAGCCTGGGCGACACCATCGGCGTGGCTACGCCAGGGCACGTCCGGTCGGTGTTGTCGGCCGTGCTGGCCACCGGGCTCACACCCAGGCAGGTGGCCTTGCACTTCCACGACACCTACGGCCAGGCGTTGGCCAACGTGCTGGCCGGCTTGGAGGCGGGGGTGGTCGAGTTCGACTCCTCGGCCGGTGGACTCGGCGGCTGCCCATACGCGAAGTCCGCGACCGGCAACCTGGCCACCGAGGACCTGGTGTGGATGCTCACCGGCCTCGGCATCCGTACCGGGGTAGACCTTCACCGGCTCGCCTCGACCAGCGCGTGGCTGGCGGCCAAGCTCGGTCGGCCGTCGCCGTCGCGAGTGGTCGCTGCACTGTGCCGAGATGACGATTCCTTGTGAGCCGCTCGAGGTTGCGCCTGGGCGTCTAACTGGTTCTCGGCTTGCGCTAGGTTCGGAGCCGGAAGGGGGGTGACCTGATGCCCGACTACTCCGACTTCGACCTTGACCGCAGCACGGCTCAGGCTTGGGACGAGTTCCAGCTCCGGCTGAACGAGGTGCTGTCGCTGATCGACGACTCCGCAGACCTCCGCATTGGCACCGAGTCCGGCGCCGGGGATGGCCCCTTCGTCGCGTTCAGCAGCCCGACCGGCGGTGTGGTGCGTACCGAGGCGGCCAGCAACGCCGTCATCAGCGGAGCCTTCCAGCTGGGTCCGGACCAGCTGACGCAGATGGAGCAGCTCGGGTGGCAGCCCCCCACCAGCCTGCCGCCGCGGCCCACGCCCAACTTCTGGGCCGAAGGATCCCAGGAGCAGCCGGAGCGGCTGAGCTATCTGGCGGTCGCGGCCCTGCGTGACGTGTATGGCGTGCAGCACCCCGTCTTCTTGGCGCCTGACCATCTCGCTGAGGTGCTGCAGCCGGCGCCGCCGCCCCTTAGCACCGGCAACACCTTCGTGTCGCCTGGCGCGGTGGCCACGGTGCCGGGAAGTCAGGAGCACCTCAACGACCTCGTCGACGAGGAGCTCAGTGAGCTGTTCGGCCACCGCCCGATCCGCGACGGTGAGGGGGACATCGCCATCAGGGTGGGCAGCACGATGATCTTCCTGCGGACCGCTCCGGATGGCGCCGAGGTGGTGGTCTTCGCCGCGGTGGTGCACGACGTCGAGGGTCGCTCGCGTGCCGCTGAGGTGCTCAACGACCTCAACGTGCATGCGCGCTGGGTCAAGTTCCTGCTGATCCGCGACAGGGTGTTCGTCAGCCTGTCGGTGCCTGCCCGGCCGTTCGTGGCCGCGCACCTGCGCCAAGCGGTCCGGATCATGTCCGAGGTCGCGGACGGCATCGACGACGAGCTGGCGTTGAAGCTGCGGGGCCGGACCACCTTCGACGAATCGGGCGAGCAGCAGTAGCGCCGACTAGACTTAGCTGTTGTGTCCAGCCCGCCGGCGACAGCAGAGGTCCACTTCGACTTCGACGACGACCTGCCGATCAGCGCCTGGCGCATAGAGATCGCCGAGGCGATCTCTGCACACCAGGTCGTCATCGTGGCCGGCGAAACCGGGTCGGGCAAGACCACGCAGCTCCCCAAGATCTGTCTGCAGCTGGGTCGGCAGTCGATCGGCCACACCCAACCGCGGCGGATCGCGGCGCGCACGGTGGCCGAGCGGATCGCCGAGGAGCTGAACACGCCATTGGGCGAGCTCGTCGGCTACCAGGTCCGGTTCACCCGTCTGGCTTCAAGGCAGACCCGGCTCAAGGTGATGACCGACGGCGTGCTGCTCGCTGAGATCGGTCACGACCGTGACCTGCGGCGCTACGACACGATCATCATTGACGAGGCCCACGAGCGCAGCCTCAACATCGACTTCCTGCTCGGCTACCTGCGCCAGCTGCTGGCCCGGCGGCCGGAACTGAAGCTGATCGTCACCTCGGCCACCATCGATACCGAACGGTTTTCCGCGCACTTCGCCGACTACGAGGGCACGGGCGCACCGATCATCGAGGTGTCGGGCCGGACCTATCCGGTGCAGGTGCACTATCGCCCGACCCTGGAGGACGGCGAGTTCGACCAGAACGAGGGCATCGCCCGTGCCGTCACCGAGCTCTGCGCGCAGGGTGACGGCGACGTGCTGGTCTTCCTGTCGGGCGAGCGGGAGATCCGTGACGCCGCCGAAGCCGTGGAGGGACTGCGGTTGCGCAACACCGAGGTGCTGCCGCTCTATGCCCGCCTCTCCGCGGCCGACCAGCACCGGGTCTTCTCCCCCCATCCGGGTCGGCGAATCGTGTTGGCGACCAACGTGGCCGAAACCTCACTGACGGTGCCCGGCATCCGCTATGTGGTGGACACCGGCACCGCTCGGATCTCGCGCTACTCCGCCCGGACCAAGGTGCAGCGGCTGCCGATTGAACCCATCTCGCAGGCGTCGGCCAACCAGCGCGCCGGGCGCTGCGGCCGGGTCGCGCCGGGGGTGTGCATCCGGCTCTACTCCGAGGAGGACTACCTCTCCCGGCCGGCCTACACCGAGCCGGAGATCCTGCGTACCAACCTGGCGTCGGTGATCCTGCAGATGACCGCGGCCGAACTGGGCGATATCTCCTCGTTCCCGTTCGTCGAGGCGCCCGACAACGCCCAGATCACCGACGGCTTGCGGCTTCTTGACGAGCTCGGTGCGCTGTCCACCAAGGGCAGCCGCAACCGGCCGCGCCTGACCAGCGTCGGACGCCGACTGGCCGCGATCCCGCTGGACCCGCGGATGGGCCGGATGCTGCTCGCTGCCGAGCGCCAGGGTTGCCTGAACGAAATGCTGGTGATCGTGTCCGGTTTGTCCATCCAGGACCCACGAGAGCGGCCCCCCGACGCCCAGGACAAGGCCGACGTGTTGCACCGCCGCTTCTGGGCGCCGGCCGGGGACGACCAGGGCGAGGACCGACCAACGCCGGACGGCAGCGACTTCTTGTCTCTGCTGCGTCTCTGGGACTACCTCCGGACCTCCCAGCGTGAATTGTCCGGCAACGCCTTTCGTCGGCTGTGCCGCAGCGAATACCTGCACTTCCTCCGGGTACGTGAGTGGCAGGACCTGCACGCTCAGCTGCGCGACATCGCCCGCGAGCTCAAGCTGCACCGCAACGTCGAGCCGGCATCTGGGGATCGGGTGCACACCGCGGTGCTGACCGGGCTGCTCTCACACGTGGGCCTGGCCGAGGTGCGCGAGGAGGCCAAGACCGCAGGGCGGCGACGCGGTCGAGCGGGTCTGCGGGAATATCTGGGCGCGCGCGGCACCAAGTTCGCCATCAATCCAGGCTCAAGCGTGGCCAAGATCCAGCCGCCGCTGGTGATGGCTGCAGAGATCGTCGAGACCACCCGGCTGTGGGCCCGTACCGCTGCCGGCATCGACGCCGCGCAGATCGAGGAGGTGGGTGGCCACCTGCTCAAGCATCATTACTCCGAGCCGCACTGGTCGTCGCGTTCGGGGTCGGTGCTCGCGCACGAGCAGGTCACCCTTTACGGCATCCCAATCATCGCCAACCGGCGCGTGGCTTACGGCAAGATCAACCCCGTCGAGGCCCGCGAGATCTTTGTCCGCTCCGCGCTGGTCGAAGGCCAGTGGCGAACCCGACACGACTTCTTCGCCCGCAACGCCGCCCTTCGGGCCGAAGCCGAGGAGCTGGAGGAGCGAACCCGGCGCCGCGACGTTGTGGTTGACGACCAGGTCATCCACGACTTCTACGACGCCCGGGTGCCGAGCGACGTCACCTCGGCGGCGCACTTCGACGCCTGGTGGAAGCAGGCCCGGCGAGACGACCCAGATCTGCTGACCATGACCTTGGACGACCTCACCGCAGTCGACCCGGACTCCCTTGACGTCGACGCCTTCCCCGACACCTGGCGGGTCGGCGACCATGACCTCGCCGTCGGCTACCGCTTCGAGCCTGGAGCGGAGCGTGACGGGGTCACCGTCGAGATCGACGTCGCGGTGCTCAACCAGGTGCCGGCCGCTGCCTTCAGCTGGCAGGTCCCCGGCCTGCGGCTGGAGTGCGCCACCGAGCTCATCCGGTCACTGCCCAAGGCGCGGCGGACCGCCTTTGTGCCTGCGCCCGACTTTGCCCGGCGCGCGCTGGCCTGGTTGCGTGAGCACCCCGAGCGGCGCTCCGAGCCGTTGCCGCTGGCGCTCACCGAGGCGCTGCTGCGGCTGAGCGGCGTCAAGGTCGAGCCGGGGGAATGGCGTCCGGAGAACCTGCCGCGGCATCTGCAGGTGACCTTCGTCGTGGTCCGCGACACCGAGGAGCTGGCTGTGGGGTCCGACCTCGAACAGCTCAAGGCCGACCTGGCGCCGCAGCTGAGCCGAGCGCTGAACTCGGTGGCGGCCGGGGTGACCCGCAGCGGCCTCACCCGGTGGGAGTTCGGCGCCATCGCTGAGCGCCTGGAGATGTCGCCCGACGGCTTGGCGATGGTCGGCTACCCGGCCCTGGTGGACGAGGGTGGCAGCGTCGGGTTGGCCTTGCTGGACACACCGGAGCGCCAACGTGCCAGCCACTGGTCGGGACTGCGCCGGCTGGTGTTGCTGAACACTCCAGACCCGACCAAGTGGGTGGTCAGTCACCTCAGCAACGTCGAGAAGCTCGCTCTCGGCTCCAGCCCGTACGCCGGCGTACCGGCTCTGCTGGCCGACGCCCGGCTGGCCGCCGTCGGGGAGCTGATCCGGCGGGCCGGTGGGGAGTCGACCCGCGACGAGCCCTCCTTTCGACGGTTGTGCGAGCAGGTCCGGATGGACCTGCCGGACCTGACCCGCGAAGTGGTGCGGCTGTGCTCGGAGATCGTCACCCTGCACGGATCTGTGTCCACCGGCCTGGAGCGGGTACGCACCGCGGCACCTGCGGCCGCGGCGGATCTGGCGGAGCAGATCGCCAACCTGGTCTTCCCGGGATTCCTGGCCGTCACCGCCCAGAACCACCTGGTCGACCTGCCCCGCTACCTTCGGGCGGCGGCTCAGCGGCTGGCTGTGCTGACCTCGAGTCCGGCCCGCGACGCTCCTGGCCTAGCCTCGATCACCCGGATCGAGGACGCCTACGCCGCCTTGGTCGCACAAGCGCCGCCCGGCCCACTGCCGGACTTCGTCGAGGACGTCGGCTGGCTGGTGGAAGAGCTCCGGGTGAGTCTGTTCGCCCAGAGCCTGCGGACCAAGCAGCCGGTGTCGGAAAAGCGCGTGCGCCAAGCCATCGCGGAGGCGAGCCGGCGGCTGTGAGATCCGGCCGCGCCGCACCCGAGGCGGCCGCCTGCGCCCGAGTAGATTGGGCGTCATGCAGGATCCACGCCTCCTCTACTCCCTACGCGAGGACGTGCTGTCCAAGCTCACCGATCAGCGCCCGGTGCTCGTGCACCAGTTCGACGGGTTCGTGGACGCTGGTCAGGCCGGGCGGCTGTTGTCGACCCACCTGCTGGAACAGCTGGACCACGAGATCCTGGCCGAATTCGACCACGACCAGCTGCACGACTACCGCAGCCGCCGGCCGGCGATGGTGTTCGACACCAACACCTGGAAGTCCTACGCCGACGTGACCCTGCGGCTCTATCGGATGGTGGACGAGCACGGCGAAGTCTTCCTGCTGCTCACCGGACCCGAGCCTGATGTCCAGTGGGAGCGGTTGGCCGCCGCGATCATCGAGCTGATCGAGCGGATCGGCGTACGGCTGACGATCAGCATCCACGGAATCCCGATGGCGGTGCCGCACACCCGCCCGGTGACGCTGACCGCGCACGCCACCGACCCCGGGCTGGTCCAGGGCTATCGCAGCTGGATCGACCGGGTCGAGGTCCCGGCCAGCTTCAGCGGGTTGCTCGAGTTTCGACTGGGCCAACGCGACCGGTTGGCGATGGGCTTCGCCGCTCACGTGCCGCACTACCTGGCCCAGGCCGCCTTCCCGGAGGCGACGCTGACCCTGACCCGCTCCCTCAACCAAGCCACCGGGCTGGCTGTGCCGCTGGAGCCGTTGGAACTCGCCTCCGCCGGAAATCTGGCCGACATCGCCTCCGAGCTGGCCGGCTCCAGCGAGGTGCAGGAGCTGGTGTCGACGCTCGAGGAGCAGTTCGATTCGCTGCAGGCCGAGGGCGTGGACCAGGTGCCCAGCGCCGACGAGATCGGTGCCGAGTTCGAGCGTTTCCTGGCCGAGCAGGAGGACAAGTCCGACGAGAGCTAGGGCCTGCGCGGCGCGCTAGCCCTCCTTCTTCGTCGGCGTGACCACCAGCTCGTTGACACACACGTGCGGCGGGCTGTCGAGCACGAACTGCACCGTTCGAGCGACGTCGGCGGCGCTAAGCATGAGTGCCCGGTCGCTGTCGCCCGGCACCACCGGCCGCAGCCCCAGAAAGTCGGTGTCGATGTCACCCGGGCAGACGGTGCAGGCGCGGACGCCGTGCCGGTTCTCCTGGGAGTTCAGGTGCGCGCTCAGCGAGGCGAGCGCGCTCTTGCTGGCGCTGTAGGCGACGCCGGCGTCGGGGGAGAACTGCCAGCCGGAGACCGAGGAGACGAAGACCACCACCCCGCCACCACCACGACGCAGATCGGGCAGCGCCAGGCCGACCGCCGCAGCGGCGGCCGTCAAGTTCGTGTCGATGATGGATCGGAACTCGCTGATGGCGAGGTCGCGCCAGTAGCGCTTCGGGTGGTTCAGCCCGGCCGCGAGTACGAGTTGTGTCGGCGCGCCCCATGCCCGGGTCAGCGCGCCGTAGGCCTGCTGCAGCTCCTCGAACTGGGTCGCATCGCACGCGAGCTCGAGGGCCTGACCACCTGAGGCTCGGACGAGCTCGGCCGTCTCAGCCAAGGCCGACGCGCGGCGCCCGGTCAGTGCCACTCGGGCTCCGGTGGCAGCGGCCGATACGGCGACCGCGCGGCCGACTCCGCTGCCGGCTCCGGTGACCCAGACCGTATGACTCGCGGTCGCATCCTCGTCGGTCAACCCGGAGGCTGTCGTCCTCTGCGCTGGTGACACCTATCGCTCCTGATCGGTCAGCGGGCTGCCGCATGTGGGTTCTGCGGACTAGTGTGCCCTGGTCGGGTTGCGGCACTATCGGCAGTTGAGCCGCCGGTGCCTCCGGTGAGGAGAAGGCGTTGTGATTATCGACCTGCGGGATCGCGTGGTGCTGGTCACCGGTGCCGGCCGCGGCATCGGCCGGGCCATCGCGGAGACCTTCGCCGGCGAGGGCGCCGTTGTGGTGGCGCTCGACCTTGACGGCGACGACCTGAGGCGCCTCACGTCCGGGCTTGCCTCGACCGGAGGGACCGCTGTTGCCGAGGTGGCCGATGTCTGCGACCCAGCCGCTGTCGAGGGCGTGGTCGCCCGTACGGTGGAGCGCTTCGGGCGCCTCGACGTGCTGGTCAACAACGCGGGCATCAACGTCGAGGGGCGGCTCGAGGAGCTGGACGCCGCTGCCTGGGACCGCTGCTTCTCGGTCAACGTCCGCGGCACCTTCACCACCTGCCACGCCGTCGCGCCGGTGATGAAGCAGCAGCGCGCAGGCCGAATCCTCAACGCGGCGTCCTTTGCCGCGATCGTGCCCAGCGTCGGAGCCTCGGCTTACGCTGCGTCCAAGGCAGCCGTCGTGCAGTTCACCCGCACGATCGCCGGGGAGCTTGGCCCGTGGGGGATCACGGCCAACTCCTACGCACCCGGCATGATTCCGACGGCCATGAATGGCTTCGCCGAGCTGCCACCGGCGGCCCAGGCCAAGAAGCTCGACACCCTGTCGCTGCGCCGCTGGGGCAGCCCGCAGGACGTAGCGCATCTGCTGTGCTTCCTGGCCAGCGATCTCGCCGGGTACATCACCGGCACCCTGGTGGACGTCAGCGGTGGCAAGCTCGCGACTCAGGACCCCTCGGCGGCGTACGCGCACCTCGACTGAGGGGCGCCCACAGTGCATCAGCTCGGCCGGCGACAGTCATGCTAGCGGCGGCTCGAATACCGAGGCCATTAGTCTGCGGGAGTGCCCCAGTCCGTTGACGAACTGATCGCCCTGCTGGACCTCGAAGAGATTGAGGTCGGACTTTTCCGGGCGCGGCAGCCGGACACCCAGTTGCAGCGGGCCTTTGGCGGTCAGGTGCTGGCTCAGGCCTTGGTCGCAACGGCCCGCACGGTGCCCGAGACCCGGGTGCTGCACTCGCTGCACGCCTACTTCCTTCGTCCAGGGCGCACCGACACCTCGATGGTCTATGACGTGGAAGCCATCCGCGACGGAGGGTCGTTCTCGTCACGCCGGGTGCTGGCCCGCCAGGGTGGCCAGGTCATCTTCTACCTGTCGGCGTCCTACCACGAGCCCGAGGACGGCTTCGACCACGCCGACCCGGTGCCCGACGGCGTACCGGCTCCCGAGCAGTGCCCTCCGCTCAGCGAGGTGCTCGCCTCAGCGTCGGGACGGTCTTCGACGTTCTGGGAGCGCGAGTGGGGCGCCCTTGACGTCCGCTACATCGGCGACTCCCGTCCCGGCGGGTCGCTGGTCGATCCGCGTCATCCCGCCCGCGCCCGGGTCTGGATCAAGGTCGACGGCAAGCTCGCCGACAACCCCCGGCTGCACTGGGCGGCCTTGGCCTACGCCAGCGACCTCACGCTGCTGTCGGCCAGCATGGTGCCGCACGGCGTCATCATCGGTCTCGACGTCCAAGCTGCGTCTTTGGACCACGCCATGTGGTTCCACCGGCCGTTCCGGGCCGACCAGTGGCTGCTCTACGATCAGATATCCCCGTCAGCTTCCAACGCGCTCGGGCTGTCTACCGCACGTCTTTTCCAGGGCGACCGTCTGATAGCCGACGTCGCTCAAGAGGGGTTGGTTCGCCCACAACGCTCGAAACACTAGGTGCGTCTCGGGTGACCCGCTCCCGCACACCGTCTGGCAGGATCACTTGACGGCCGCCTTGCTTATGACCTCCATGAACGCGGTGAACGTGCGGGCAAACTGCGAGACGTCCATGTCCACGGCAACACTCCTGCTGGCTCGACCCGACGGGGAGCACAACGTATCGCTGGCATGACAGCCAAGTCAGAGTTGGTGCCTGGCCCACAACTGAGCGAAGGGCGGCCCCGGGAGATTCAACTCCCAGGACCGCCTCGTAAATGCCTTGTTAGGCCGCCAGCACTGACTTGCCGCGGAGCTTGGCGATGGCGTGCCGCTCGATCTGGCGTACGCGCTCCGCGGTGATTCCCCACAGCGCACCGATGTCGGCCAGCTTGGCCTGACGACCGTCGATCAGGCCGTAGCGACGACGGACCACGTCGGCGGACCGCTCGTCGAGCTGGTCCAGAAGTGCCTCGAGCCGATCGTGCTCTTCAGCGTCCAGGAACACCTCGTCGGGACCCGGCATTGGCTCGCGGGCGATCAGGTCGCCCAAGGCGGTGTCGCCGCCCTCTTCCACCGGGGCGTCGAGGCTGACGTGGTCGCGCCCGTATCGAATCAGGTCGAGCACGCGCTCGGCTTCGAGCCCCATCTCGTCGGCGATCTCGGCGATCTCGGGGTCACGGCCCAGGCGCCGCTCCAGGGTCCGGCGCACCGCGCCGACCTGGTTCACCTGCTCGGCGACGTGCACCGGCAGCCGGACGATGCGGCCCTGCTGGGCGATCCCGCGGCTGATGGACTGCCGAACCCACCAGGTGCCGTAGGTAGAGAACTTGAAGCCCTTGGTGTAGTCGAACTTCTCCACCGCGCGGATGAGCCCGGTGTTGCCCTCCTGCACGAGGTCCAGCAACGGCATCTGCGAGCGCCCGTATTTGCGGGCCACCGACACCACGAGCCGCAGGTTGGCGGTGACGAATCGCTGCAAGGCCTGCTGACCCTCGTCGACCAGGAACTCCAGCTCGGCGCGGGTGGGCCGCTTGGCCCCCTTGCCGCGCTCCGCCGCCGTCACCACACCGGACAGGATCTTCTCCGCATAGAGTCCGACCTCGATGGCCTTGGCGAGTTCGACCTCTTCCTCGGCAACCAGCAGTGGAGTCTTGGCGATGCCCTCGAGGTAAAGCCCGACTGCGTCCTTGCCATCTATACCCTCAGAAACCCGCGAACGAGTTGCACGTACTACCACAATGGCCCCTTTCGTTGCCTACTCCTACTGAACGCACTGGGGACCGTGAAGGATTCCTCGTCAGCCCTGAAGAAACCCTGAGACCCGCTGGGGTCATCCCGTACAAGTGATTCGGAGCCGACGCTTCGATCGGATGCATGCATCGGGGCCACCTCGCTCGTGCTTGCAGAAGTACCCCGGGAAGTCGAAAATTATGCCACAGAGAGTTGGAATCAACGCTAGTGGGCGGTCTGGTCCACGATCCACGCGTACTGGAACGCGATCTCCTGCCACCCTTGGTAGCGGCCGCTGACCCCACCGTGACCGGCGGTCATCTCGGTCTTGAGCAGGATCGCCGACTCGGCGTCGGTACCACCGGCGTGCCGCAGCGCAGCCACCCACTTGGCGGGCTCGACGTAGAAGACCCGGGTGTCGTTCAGGCTGGTGGTGGCCAGGATGGCCGGATAGTCCTGAGCGGAGACGTTCTCGTAAGGCGTGTAGGACTTCATGTAGGCGTAGACGGACCCGTCGTGCAGCGGGTCCCCCAGCTCCTCCCACTCCACCACGGTCAGCGGCAGCTCCGGGTCCAGGAGGGAGGTCAGTGCGTCCACGAACGGCACGTCGGCGTGGATGGCCCGAAACAGCTGGGGCGCGAGGTTCGCGGCCGCGCCCATCAGCAGCCCGCCGGCGCTGGCCCCCCGCCCGGCCAGCCGATCGGGCGAGGTGTAGCCCTGCTCGACCAGATGCTCCGCGCAGGCCACGAAGTCGGTGAAGGTGTTGCGCTTGGTCAAGGCCTTGCCCTGCTCGTACCAGGTCCGGCCGAGCTCACCACCCCCCCGCACGTGGGCGATGGCGAACACGAAGCCTCGGTCCAGCAGGGACAGTCGGGCGATCGAGAACGTCGGGTCGATCGCCACCTCGTAGGAGCCGTAGCCGTAGAGCAGCGCCGGTGCCGACCCGTTCCGTGGCACGTCCGCCCGAGACACCAGGGAGATAGGGATCGAGGTGCCGTCGGCTGCGGTGGCCCAGGCTCGTTCTTGCCGATAGCGCGTGGGGTCGTAGGGACCGAAGGTGGGCTCGTCCAGCACCGGCAGCTGCTTGAGGAACGTGAGCTGGCCGCTCGTCAGGTCGTAGTCGTAGGTCGTGGGCGGACTCAGCAGCGAGGTGTAACTCAGCCGCACGGTCTCAGTGTCGTAGTCGGAGTCGCCTGCGGCGCCGACCGTGTACAGCGGCTCGGGAAACTGCACGTCGACACCGGGCCCGAAGCCGTGGCCGTCGCCGTCGCGGGGCAGCACGTGCAGCCCGGTCAGTCCGTCTCGTCGCAGCGAGACCACCGCGTAGCCGGCGTAGGCGTCGACGCCGACGACCCGCACCCCCGGCTCGGCGGGCAGCACGGGTGTCCACTGCTCGGGGCTGGTGGCATCCAGCGGCGCCTGCGCCAGCTCGAAATCCTCGGCGCCGTTGTTGTGCACGATCAACAGCCGGTCGCCGGCCGGCTCGACCTCATATTCGACGCCCTGGCGGCGGGCGGCCACCACGCGCGGCTGGCCCTCGGGGTCGGCGGTGCTGAGCAGCCGGTATTCCGAGGTCAGGTGGCTGGCGGCGCCGATGACCACCCAGGAGTCGTCGCGGCTGGAGTCGACTCCGAGCCAGAACCGCTCGTCTGGTTCTGTGACCACGTCCACGTCGTCATCGGGGCTGGTTCCCAGGCGGTGGCGGCGAACCACGTAGGGGCGCCAGGCCTCATCAGCACGGGTGTAGAAGAGGTGGCTGGTGCCGGCCCAGGCGACGCCGTAGGCGACGTCGTCAAGCACGTCGGGCAGGCGCTCCCCGGTCGTCAGGTCGAGCAGGCGCAGGGTGAACCGCTCGGCGCCCGACGTGTCCACGGCGTATGCCAGCAGTGTGCCGTCCGGCGAGAGCTCGAGGGCGCCCAAGGAGAAGAACTCGTGTCCGGCCGCCTCGGCGTTGGCGTCCAGAAGCACCTGCTCGTCGGGCAGGCCGCTGTCGGTGTTCGGCGGCAGTCGGCGCTCGCCAGGAGACAGCGGGACCGCGGGCGCACGGCAGTAGATGGGGTACTCCGAGCCGAGCACGCTGCGCTCGTAATACCAGAAGGCGACCTCGCGATCCCCTGACTCGGTCCGGTGGCGTGAGTAGACCGGCACAGTGAGGTCGGTCTCCTGGGTGCGTGCCTTGATCTCGGAGAAGATCGCGCCGGTGAGCCCCTCTAGGTGGGCCGTCTGCTCGCGGGTGTAGGCGTTTTCGGCCTCCAGATACGCCAGCACGGCGGGGTCATCCTTGTCACGCAGCCACTCGTACGGGTCGGCGAACTCGTCGCCGTGGTGCACCCGCAGCTGCGGACGTCGGTTGGCGACCGGGGGAGTGTGGTGGTCGGACGCGGCTTCGGCGGACATAAGCGTCAGAGCCTAGCCCGCGCCTCGGTCGCGCCACCAGTCGTCGCGACTCACCGACTCGGGACGTGCTCGTCCACGATGAGGCCATATTGGTGAGGGATCTGCCTGTTTGGTTCGAATAGGTGAAGATGACGCCATGGGACAAGAAGTTGACTTGACGCAGTTCACCCGCGAAGACCGCAAGCGCTACCGCGCCAAGGTCCACCAAGATCTTGACGCACTGGCCCGGATGCTGACCGAGGCCCGGTTCGACTTCGAGCGACCCATGGCAGGGCTGGAGATCGAGCTCAATCTGGTCGACGAGCGTTATGAGCCGGCCATGCGCAACGCTGAAGTGCTCGCCGCGATCGCCGATCCGCAGTTCCAGACCGAGCTGGGCCGGTTCAACATCGAGATCAATGTCGCGCCTCGCCGGCTGGGACACGGCGGCTTCAGCTCGTTCGAGCACTCAGTGCGGACCGCCCTGAACGATGCTGACGGCAAGGCCCGCGCCCAAGGCACGCAGACGGCGATGGTGGGGATCTTGCCCACGCTGTATCCCGAGCACGTGCGTCAGGACAGCGTCAGTGAGAATCCGCGCTACTCACTTCTGGACCAGCAGATCTTCGCCGCCCGCGGCGAGGACCTCGAGATCGTCATCGACGGGACCGAGCGGCTCGAGATGATCTCCGACACGATCATGCCCGAGGCCGCCTGCACCTCCACGCAGGTGCACCTGCAGGTCAGCCCCGACGACTTCGGCAGCTACTGGAACGCGGCTCAGGCCATCGCCGGCGTGCAACTCGCGGTCGGGGCGAACTCGCCGTACCTCTTCGGACGCCAGCTGGTGGAGGAGTCGCGTATCCCGCTGTTCGAGCAGAGCACCGAAACCCGGAGCGACGAGCTCAAGGCTCAGGGTGTGCGCCCCCGGGTGTGGTTCGGCGAGCGCTGGATCACCTCCATCTTCGACCTCTTCGAGGAGAACTCGCGCTACTACCCGGCCCTGCTGCCGGTGACCAGCGAGGAGGACCCGGCGGCGGTGCTCGATGCCGGCGGCGTCCCGGTGCTCGAGGAACTGAAACTGCACAACGGCACCGTCTACCGCTGGAACCGCCCGGTGTACGACGTCGCTGGTGGCCAGCCTCATCTGCGGGTGGAGAACCGCGTGCTGCCCGCCGGCCCGACCGTCGTGGACACCTTGGCCAACGCGGCCTTCTTTGCCGGTCTGGTGCGGTCGCTGGCCGATGACGACCGGCCTGTGTGGTCCCAGATGTCTTTCCAGGCGGCCAACGAGAACTTCTTGGCGGGCATCCGTCACGGCATCAACGCCGACGTGTACTGGCCGGGCGCAGGACAGGTCAAGGCCACCGAGCTGGTGGTGCGCAAGCTGCTGCCGCTGGCGGCAGAAGGGCTTCGAGCGTGGCAGGTGGAGGAGAGCGAGATCGGGCGGCTGCTGGACATCGTCGAGCAGCGCTGCGTGCGTGCGGCCAACGGTGCGACGTGGCAGACTGCCGAGGTAGCGCGGCAGGAGGCCGCCGGCCACGCCAGGCGCGAGGCGCTCCGCCAGATGCTGGGCCGCTATCTGGAGCTGATGCACAGCAACGAGCCGGTGCACACCTGGGAGGGGAACTGATGCTGGGGATCAAGGGTGTCGCGGAGGGGAGCGCCGCGTCCGGGTCGACGATCGTGGTCAGCTATTCGGCGAAGCCCGAGGGCCGAGCCGCGCTGCGACGAGGCATTGCTGAGGCGGGACTGCGGCAGAGTCGGCTCATCGTCGTACACACCTCGCCTGACTTCGAGCTCGACGGTCTGCGCTCCGAGCTCGACTCCTCCGGCGTCGGCTATGAGATCCGACCAGCCGCCGACACCCTCGACCCGGCTGAGGAACTGCTGAGCGCGGCCGATATATCCTCGGCACAGTTCATAGTCATCGGCCTCCGCCGCCGATCGCCGGTCGGCAAGCTGCTGCTGGGTTCCAACGCGCAACGCGTGCTCTTGGATGCCTCCTGCCCGGTGCTCGCGGTCAAGGCCGACCCGGCCTGAGGACGGCTTCCGGCCGGGGGTGTTTCGGTCGCTGGACCGACTGGCGACGAGCCGACCCCTTCTGGTGCATCGGCCCAGTTGGATGCTGAGAATTTGGTGAGCCGTGCCACAATAACTACAGGAGCGAACCTTGACATCCGTTGGCTCCCGCCTGCCCTACTTCGAGCAAGCCCGAGAGGCCTTCGTGACACCCCCTCCCAAAACGCAAGCCGCGCCGGCCGAAGCCGAAGCCGCATCCGAGCCCACGAGCCGCGCCGCAGCACCAGCCCGACGTAAGCGCGAGGCGTCCGACAGTCCGGCCAAGAAGTCGCCGGCCCCGAGCAAGGCCGGCGGACGCAAGTCGGCGCTCAAGGCGGTGGCCGCGCCGGCGGTCGATCCCACGGCCTCAGACGTAGCGGATCTCGGCTCCGATGACGAGCTGACTGAAGCGCCCGAGGACCTTACCGGTCTCGAGGTGATCGACCCCGAGGTCGCCATCGCCGACGTGCTGGTTGAGGTTGAAGTGGCAGGCGAGGACGTGGTCGTTACTGTCGGCGGCAAGAAGCGGACGCTTGACGACGTCGATGAGTCGACCTTCGAGCCCGCGAAGGTGGAGACGCTGGAGAAGGAGCTGGTCGAGGATCAGGGTTTCACCCTGTCGGAGGCCGACGACGCCGACGAGCCGGAACAGCAGGTGATGGCCGCCGGCGCCACCGCTGACCCGGTCAAGGACTACCTCAAGCAGATCGGCAAGGTCGCGTTGCTGAACGCCGAGCAGGAGGTCGAGCTCGCCAAGCGGATCGAGGCTGGCCTGTTCGCCGACGAGAAGGTCAACGACGAGAAGACGAAGGTCAAGGCCTCTCAGCAGGAGGACTTCGACTGGATCGCCGAGGACGGCCGCCGGGCCAAGAACCACCTGCTCGAGGCGAACCTGCGTCTGGTCGTGTCCCTGGCCAAGCGATACACCGGTCGCGGCATGTTGTTCCTCGATCTCATCCAGGAAGGCAACCTCGGGTTGATCCGGGCCGTGGAGAAGTTCGACTACACCAAGGGCTACAAGTTCTCCACCTATGCAACCTGGTGGATCCGTCAGGCCATCACCCGGGCGATGGCCGACCAGGCTCGCACCATTCGTATCCCGGTGCACATGGTCGAGGTGATCAACAAGTTGGCCCGCGTGCAGCGCCAGATGCTGCAGGACCTGGGCCGAGAGCCCACTCCGGAGGAGCTCGCGCGTGAGCTGGACATGACGCCGGAGAAGGTGGTCGAGGTCCAGAAGTATGGCCGCGAGCCGATCTCGCTGCACACTCCGCTGGGCGAGGATGGCGATTCCGAGTTCGGCGACCTGATCGAGGATTCCGAGGCCGTCGTACCGGCGGACGCGGTGAGCTTCACCCTGCTGCAGGAACAGCTGCACGACGTGTTGGACACCCTCAGCGAGCGCGAGGCGGGGGTGGTCTCGATGCGTTTCGGGTTGACCGACGGCCAGCCGAAGACGCTGGACGAGATCGGGAAGGTCTACGGGGTCACCCGCGAGCGGATCCGCCAGATCGAGTCCAAGACGATGAGCAAGTTGCGTCACCCCTCGCGTAGTCAGGTTCTCCGGGACTACCTGGACTGAGCTGCAGCGGCACGCCGATCAAAGCGCCTAGTCGACTCCGGTCAGTCTGGCCTACCTGTTGCACCTGCACCTCTCTGACGGCTGCGCGACCGCGCCAACCCCGCGGAGACCGACGTCGTGGCGGTGCACACACGGCGGTGGGTTCAAGGGGTACCCCGATCGAACTATCTGTCGGCTCAAGTTGACCTCTGAGCGAGGCTTACGCGGTCCGACCGCTCGTGTACAGCCTCGGTTCCCGCGAGTAGCGTCTGAACCTCAAGGAGGTGGTCGGTCATGTCGCCAAGGCTGATCTGTCTGGTTCGTAGGCACCAGTGGCACAACGACTGGGACGAAGACCAGCATGTGACGGTGTGGACTTGCAAACGCTGTGGTGTCGTGCGGGGTTCCGACGCGTCGGGGGTCAGGAAAGCCTGGTACGTGGCGGGGGGCGGTGGCGGCGTAGCCGGCGTCGGGTGATACCGGCTTGAACCGCTTCTGTTGGATAGGTCATTTTGTTCACCTAGAGCTGCCATCGTCGCCGCCGTAGGAAAGGTGTTCCGGGCCCAGCTGTTGGCCAAACCGAGGGGCTGCCGGTCTGTTGCCAGATCTCGAGACGGATCGTTTCGCTGAGGATTTGCTCAAAGGGGTCTGTAGGTTCGGTCAATCGCTGACTTCTGTCTGCGGTGGCGGGTAACTTGTTCTTGGAGCCACGGGGGATGGCTCTAGAATCGGGCAGCCATGCGGCACAGGGTCGAGGTCACGGACCAAGGTTTGACACGTTTAACGGTGGTCCCACCACCAGGTAGCAACCACCCGTCGTCGGCTCACTACGTGGGCTATCCACAGCTTCTGCTACAACTGGGAGCCGGTCTGGTGTCGGTCGCCGTCGAGCGCAGAAGGCGTACCCACGAGCCCGCAGCAGCGGGGGGGACGCCTGGGCCCGACCCGGAGCAGGCCGCGAGGTAGCCCCGCTGCTTTGCTGCGCCGCAGGCCGACCACGTAGGCTCGCCTTACACGCAGGAGCTGTTTGGTCGGGACGGGATGGTCGGGATGGACGAGATCCAGGATCGACAGGGCCCTCCATTGCGGATTTTGCTCGCGGAGGACAACGTGGTCAACCAACGCGTGGCGCAGTTGATGCTCACCAAGCTGGGGCACCGGGTGCACATCGTCGAGGACGGCGCAGCGGCTGTGGAGGCAGTCAAGGGCCCGGCCTACGACGTCGTTCTGATGGACATTGAGATGCCCAAGATGGGCGGTCTGGAGGCCTGTCAACTCATCCTGCGGCACTTCGGCACCAAGGAACGGCCCTACATCATCGCGCTCACTGCGCACGCGGACCGGGCTGCTTGTCTGGCCGCCGGCGTCGACAACTATCTGCGCAAACCGGTCCGCACCGCTGACTTGGCGAAGATGTTGAGCTATGCCACCACGACGACGGGTCAGTCGCGCGAGGAGCACGGACAGCGCCACGACTAGCGCAGTCGCTGGGTTAGGGCGAAGCCGACTCGAAAGACAGAACAGCCCCTCAACTCTGCCGAGTGAGGGGCTGACTGGTGTACGAGCAGCGTCAGGAAATGCGCTGCGTCTCGTCCTGGATCTTGAGTGCGACCTGCTTCAGCTTGTCGGCGTGTTCCTTGCTGTGGTGTGCGCAGAAGAGGAGCTCGAAGCCGCTGACCAAGGTGACTCGGACATAGGCCTGGGCGCCGCAGCGGTCACAGCGATCCGCCGCACTGAGTGCGGCACCTTCGATGATGGTAGAGCTCACGGTGAGCCTCTCTCTCGCAGAGTCTGCTTTAGGGTCCTGAGTCGTGCTACTGGTCTGGTGATACCCCGTACGTCTAGTCAACATCCAACAGGGAGCCGATTGTTCCGATTCGTGTCTCGGACCGGTGACTTCCTTGTAACAGTTGCCAGCCTATGCGCACCGTCCCAGTCGTCCGGCATTCGAAGACGCGCCACCCAGCGGATTGCTTCCTCGGCTGAACTGTCGGTTTCCACAGGTAGTCTCTGCGCGTGCCCACCGCCAAGCCGACCACCGAGAGCCGGGAGTACGAAGCGCGGCATCTGCTGGTCCTCGAGGGGCTCGAGGCTGTTCGCAAGCGACCCGCGATGTACATCGGCTCCACCGACACCCGCGGACTGATGCACTGCCTCTGGGAGATCATCGACAATGCGGTCGACGAGGCACTGGGTGGGCACGGACGGGAGATCTCGATCCGGCTGGGTCCCGACGGCAGCATCGCCGTCGCCGACCGCGGCCGCGGCATCCCGGTGGACGTCGAGCCGCGTACCGGGCTTTCCGGGGTGGAGGTGGTGTTCACCAAGCTGCACGCGGGCGGCAAGTTCGGGGCCGGCTCGTACAACGCCACCGGCGGGCTGCACGGAGTGGGCTCCTCGGTGGTCAACGCGCTCTCCAGCCGGCTGGACGTGGAGGTCGACCGGCTGGGTGCCACCTGGGCGATGTCGTTCTGCCGCGGAGTCCCCGGAACGTTCGCCGGCCACGGTCCTTCCGCCGAGTTCACTCCAAGCGGCGGGCTCCGCAAGGTCGGCCGGGTCAAGCGGGAGGTGACCGGCACCCGGGTGGTCTACTGGCCGGACCGGCAGATATTCCTGGCTGAGGCCGAGTTGTCCCTGGGTGACCTCGAGGCACGAGCCCGACAGACCAGCTTCTTGGTGCCCGGACTGGCGCTGCACGTGTGCGACGCGCGCCGCCCTGAGGCGACCGAGCAGACATTCCTGCACGAGGGGGGGATTGCCGAGTTCTGCGAATACCTCGCCGCTGACCGGTCAGTGACCGACGTAATCCAGCTGCGGGGCCAGGACCGCTTCACCGAGACCGTGCCGATGCTCGACGACGCCGGTCAGATGACCCCCACCGACGTGGACCGCGAGCTCGACATCGACATCGCAGTCCGCTGGGGAGAGGGCTACGACACCCGCATCGAGTCCTACGTGAACATCATCGCCACCCCCAAGGGTGGCACCCACGTCGCAGGCTTCGAGCGCGCGTTGACCCGGACCTTCGGCTCGGTGCTGCAGCGCACCCGACTGCTCAAGTCCGGCGAGCAGCTGGTGAAGGACGATGTCTTGGAGGGGCTGACCGCGGTGGTCACCGTACGGCTGGCCGAGCCCCAGTTCGAAGGCCAGACCAAGGAGGTGCTGGGCACCCCGGCGGTGGCCGCCCTGGTGGCCAAGACGGTTGACCGGGAGCTGACCGGGTTCTTGACCTCGACGAAGCGTGAGACCAAGGGTCAGGCGAGGGCCGTGCTGGAGAAGGTGGTCGGCGCCTCTCGGGCCCGGATCGCGGCTCGCGCCCACCGCGAGGCGACCCGGCGCAAGAACGCGCTCGAGTCGTCGTCGTTGCCGGCCAAGCTGGTGGACTGCCGCAGCAACGACGTGGACCGCTCCGAGCTGTTCATCGTCGAGGGGCAGTCGGCCCTGGGGACCGCCAAGGACGCGCGCGACTCCGAGTTCCAGGCGCTGCTGCCGATCCGGGGCAAGATCCTCAACGTCCAGAAGTCCTCGATCGGCGACATGCTCAAGAACGTCGAGTGCGCCTCGATCCTGCAGGTGATCGGCGCGGGCACGGGACGGACCTTCGACCTGGACGCGGCACGCTACGGCAAGGTGATCTTCATGGCCGATGCCGACTCCGACGGCGCCCACATCCGCTGCCTGCTGGCCACGCTGTTCTTCCGCTACATGCGGCCGCTGATCGAGGCCGGCCGGGTGTTCACCGCCGTGCCACCTCTGCACCGGTTCGAGCTCACCAACCCCAAGCGGGGGATGGACCGCTACGTCTACACGTATTCCGACGCCGAATACCAGCGCAAGGCCGCTGAGCTGACCAAGCGGGGACTGAACTACAAGGATCCGCAGCGATACAAGGGGCTGGGGGAGATGGACGCCCAGCAGCTGGCCGAGACCACCATGAGCCCTCGGCACCGCACGCTGCGCCGGATGACCGTCGACGACGGCGCGTTCGCCGACACCACCTTCGAGATGTTGATGGGCAACGACGTCGGCCCCCGCAAGACCTTCATCATCGACGGCGCCTACCAGCTAGATGCCGCCGCCATCGACGCCTGAGCGCCGTAATGAGTCCGCCCAACGTGCTCGGGCAGAGTTCCTGCCTCACAGCAGCTGGCTGAGCGTGCCGGTGTCCACGTCGTAGGTGAACCCGCCGATCGCGGCGCGGTCTGCGACCAGCGGGTGCTCACGCAGCACCTGGACGTCCTCGCGCAGCCGGTCGAGCTGGTCGGGTGAGGCGCCCAACGTCATGCCGGAGAGATCTGCGCCGGTCGCACGGCGCACCTTCTCGACGATGTCGGCGTCGTCGCCCGCCGCCATCGCGCACCTGGTGTGCGGTATGACGAGAATCCGGTCGACGCCCAGCAGGTGTACCCCGAGGATGCAGCCGACCAGGGCGTCTGGGGTCAGCCGTCCGCCAGGCGTACGCAAGATCTTGGCGTCGCCGAGCTGCAGGCCGAGCATGGCCAGTGGCTCAATGCGGGAGTCCATGCAGGTAAGGACCGCCACCCCTGCGTGGGCGACGCCGTCAAAGCCGTCCGAGGAAAAACGGTCGGCATAGCCGCGGTTGCGGGCCAGCAGGTCATCGAAGCCGCGCGTGCTCATGACGCAAAACTAGCGCCGTGGCGTGGCGTCCGCGTCCGCCGCTAGCGCGACGAGACGGCAGCGACCGGTTGGCCGATACCGACGCCGGACCCGTCCCGTCGACGATCCGGTTGCGGCAGCTCCAGCGGTGACCCGCTCGCGGCGGACGCCACCACCGGCAGCGGACCGGCCCAGCCCAGCAGCAGTGTGTCCTCGCCTTTGAGGAAGCGGTGACACCGGACGCCGGTCGTCGCGCGGCCCTTCGCCGGGTATTCAGAGAAGTCGGTCACCTTCACCGACCCGGCGTCGGTGCCCGGCAGCGCCGACGAGGATCCGGAGACCGTGACCAGGACGGCCGGCTCGGTCCGAGGCAGGGCACCGAAGAAGATGACCTGGGCGCGAGCTCCGAGCTTGATGCCGGCGATGCCGCCTCCGGCTCGACCCTGCGAACGCACCGACTCGGCCGGAAAGTGCAGCAGTTGGGCGTCGCTGGTGACGAACGCCAGGTTCACGTCCGGCCGGTCGAGCTCAACGGCCCCGACCACGCGATCGCCGTCCTCGAGCCGGATCAGGTCCCAGCTGTCCTTGGCCACCACCTCGGGGTTCACCCGCTTGACCACTCCGGCGGCGGTGCCGAGGGCCAGGCCCAGCGAACCGGCCGCCAGCGAGGTCACGCAGAGCACCTGCTCCCCTGGTGCGAGAGAAACCAACTCGACCACCGAGGCGCCGCCCTGGAGCTGGGGAGCGTTGACGGTGCTCGGCACGGTCGGCAGGTCGAGCACTCCTGCCCGGACCAGCCGTCCGGCGCTGGTGACCAGGCCGACCTCACCGCGGGCGGTGCAGCGGACCCGGGAGGTGATCACGTCATGGGTCGTCCGTGGTCCCGACTGGGGCAGAGAGTCGGCGTGGTCGGTGCGCGCCATCAGGCCGGCCGAGGACAGCAGCACCCAGCAGGGGTCGTCAGGCACCTCGAGCGGCGCAGTGGCCGCAGTGGCGGCCAGCCCACCGGAGGCGAGCAGGATGGTGCGACGAGGAGTTCCGTGCTGCTTCGCGACGTCCCCGAGCTCGTCGCCGACCACGGCACGCAGCCGGTTGGGGTCCTCGAGGATCTCGGTCAGGCCGGCGATCTGGGCCTGCAGCTGGTCGCGTTCGCCCTCCAGCTCGATCCGGCTGAAGCGGGTCAACCGACGCAACGGCATCTCCAGGATGTAGTTGGCTTGGGTTTCGCTCAGGTCAAAGGCCGAGATCAGCCTCTCGCGCGCCTGGGCGGTGTCGTCGGAGGAGCGAATGAGCGCGATCACGTCGTCGATGTCGAGGATGGCGATCAGCAGGCCCTCGACAAGATGCAGCCGGTCGGCCGCCTTGCGCCGGTCGAACTCCGTCCGCCGTCGGGTCACGTCGTAGCGGTGCTCGAGATAGACCGTGAGCATCTCTCGTAGGGAGAGCGTGCGCGGCTGGCCCTCGACCAGGGCGACGGCGTTGACCGAGAACGAGTCCTCCATCTTGGTCAGCTTGTAGAGCTGCTCCAGCACGACGTCGGGGTTGAAGCCTCCTTTGACCTCCACCACCAGGCGCAGCCCGTGGGCCAGGTCGGTCAAGTCCTTGACATCGGCGATGCCCTGCAGCTTGCGTGAGTTGACCAGGCCCTTGATCTGCTCAATCACCTTCTCCGGCCCCACGGCGTACGGCAGCTCGGTGACCACGATGCCCTTGCGGCGCGGGTGCACCTGTTCGATGCGGGCGGTCGCGCGGATCCGAAACGAGCCCCGTCCGGTGTGATAAGCGTCCCGGATTCCCTCGAGGCCGATGATCTTGCCGCCGGTGGGCAGGTCAGGTCCAGGCACGAAGCGCATCAGCTCGTCCACGCCAGCATCGGGATGAGTGATCAGGTGACGCAGCGCCTGCACCACCTCCACCAGGTTGTGCGGCGCCACGTTGGTGGCCATCCCGACGGCGATGCCGCTGGCCCCGTTGACCAACAGGTTCGGGATGGCGGCCGGCAGCACGGTGGGCTCGAAGTCTTGCCCGTCGTAGTTGGGCTTGATGTCCACCGTGTCCTGGTCGAGTCCGGTCGTCATCGCCAGGGCGGCCGGAGCCATCCGGCACTCGGTGTAGCGCATGGCGGCCGGCCCGGAGTCCGGCGAGCCGAAGTTGCCGTGGCCGTCGACCAGCAGCAGCCGCATGGACCACGGTTGGGCGGTGCGGACCAGGGCGTCATAGATGGCCACATCCCCGTGCGGATGCAGCCCACCCATCACCTGCCCGACCACCCGGGCACACTTCACGTGCGCTCGGTCGGGCAGGATGCGCATCTGGCTCATCGAGTAGAGGATGCGCCGCTGAACCGGCTTCAACCCGTCGCGGGCGTCGGGCAGGGCTCGGGAGTAGATGACGGAGTAGGCGTACTCCAAAAAGCTGGTCTGCATCTCCGAGGAGACGTCGATGTCGACGATCCGTTCAGTGAAGTCATCGTCAGGTGGCGTCGTGGACGCTCGGCGAGCCATCGGTTATGGCCGGAGGTGAGCAAGCCGAGAGGTGTCCATGAACCACCTTGGGTCGTCGTTCGAAGCTGCCGTCATCGAACCACGTCTGGCCGACATTGCGGTAACCGGCGCGCTGGTTGTGACCCACGGCCGGGTCCCGCTCGGGCGGCGGCTAGTGGCTTCCCTGCTTGCGTACGTCGGGTGCTCCCAGCCGGGCAGCATCGGCGGACAGGTCGTCGGGCTGGTGTTGTGAC
The DNA here is from genome assembly GCA_035634295.1 of Propionibacteriaceae bacterium. GTDB lineage: Bacteria > Actinomycetota > Actinomycetes > Propionibacteriales > Propionibacteriaceae > Microlunatus. The sequence continues at coordinate 26,479 of DASQDG010000087.1, forward strand.
TCGCGTTCGGCGGCCACCCGCAGCCGGTAGTGCTTCACCTCACGGTCGACGTCGGCCTCTGACCAGCCCAGGGTCGGGGCCACCAGTCGGGCCACCTCCTCGGCTGCCGCCTCGCCACGGTCCCAGGTCTCGATCGAGATCCGGGTGCGTCGAGCCAGGATGTCGTCCAGGTGCAGTGCACCCTCGTGCGAGGCGGCATAGACCGCCTCGACCTTGAGATACTCCGGCGCGCTGGACAGCGGACGGCCCAGCTCGCCATCGTGCGTCATCATCTCCAGCAGCTCAGGCAGCAGCGAGCCGTAGCGGTTCAGCAAGTGCTCGACCGAGGCCAGCCGCAGGCCGGTCTCCTCGGCGAGCCGGACGCGGGAGTTCCAGAGCGCCTGATAGCCCTCGGCCCCGAGCAGTGGCACGTCCTCGGTGCAGGAAGGAGGCGCGGCGCTGCCCATCGAGTGCACGGCAGCGTCGACGGCGTCCTTGGCCATGATCCGGTAGGTGGTGTATTTGCCGCCGGCGATGGTCACGACGCCTCGTACGGGGGACGCGACGGCGTGCTCGCGAGACAGCTTGGATGTGCTGTCGGACTCACCCACCAGCAGTGGCCGCAGGCCCGCGTACACCCCGACCACGTCGTCGCGGCTGAGCGGGTCGCTCAACAGTCGGTTGGCGTGCTGCAGGAGATAGTCGATGTCGGCGGAGCTGGCCGCGGGGTGGGCCAGGTCGAGCTTCCAGTCGGTGTCGGTGGTCCCGATGATCCAGTGGCTGCCCCAAGGCACCAGGAACAGCAGGCTCTTGTCGGTGCGGGTGATCAGGCCAGTGCTGGCGTTGATCCGGTTGCGCGGCACAACCAAGTGCACACCCTTGGAGGCCCGCACCTGGAACTGCCCGCGGCCACCGAGCATGGCCTGCAGTTGGTCACTCCACACGCCGGTGGCCAGGATGGTCTGCGTGGCTCGGATGTCGAACTCGGCGCCGGACTCCAGGTCGCGGGCGCGGACCCCCGCGACGTGGTCGGCCTCGCGGAGGAACCCCACCACCCGGGTGCTCGTGGCCACCGCAGCCCCATAGTGAGCTGCGGTCCGGGCCAGCATCATGGTGTGCCGGGCGTCGTCGACCTGGCCTTCGTAGAACAGGATCGAGCCGGTCAACGCCTCCCGATTCGCCGAGGGGAACGCCTGGAATGTCTTTCGACGACTGAGGTGTCGCAGGTGGTGCGGCACCCCGCGCCCGGCGCCCATCAGGTCATAGACGCCGATCCCGAGCCCGGCGTAGCCACGGTCGATGCCTCGGCGCTGCAACGGGAACAGGAACGGTACGGGGTGAGCCAGGTGCGGGCACAGCTTGTTGAGTGCCAGCGAGCGCTCCTTGAGCGCCTCGAAGACCAGCGAGAAGTTGAGCTGCTCCAGGTAGCGCAGGCCACCGTGGAAGAGCTTGGTGGACCGGCTGGAGGTGCCGGCGGCGAGATCGCGGGCGTCGACCAGGCCTACCCGCAGGCCGCGGGTTGCCGCGTCCAGCGCGCTGCCCGCGCCGGTGACGCCGGCCCCGACCACCAGCACGTCGAGGTCTTCGGCGGCCAGCCGAGCCAGCGCGTCGGCGCGGGCGGTCGGGCTGAGAGGTGAGGTGACGCTCAGCATGTGCTCTCTTCCGTCAACTGGGGTCCCGCGTCACGGCACGTCGACCCAGTCCAAACTACGTTGCACGGCCTTCTGCCAGCCGGCGTACCCCTCGTCACGCTGCTCCTGAGATGTCTGCGGCGTCCAACGTCGGTCCTCGTGCCAGTTGGCGCGCAAATCGTCGGGGGACGACCAGAACCCGACCGCCAGGCCGGCGGCATAGGCCGATCCCAGCGCGGTGGTCTCGGCCACCACGGGTCGGCTGACCTCCACGCCCAAGGTGTCGGCCTGGATCTGCATGCACAGCTCATTGGCGGTGACCCCTCCATCGACCTTGAGCACCTCGAGGTGCACGCCGGAGTCCCGTTCCATCGCCTCCACCACGTCGCGGCTCTGATAGCAGATGGCCTCCAGGGTGGCCCGGGCGCTGTGCGCCGCGGTGTGGTAGCGGGAGAGTCCGACGATCGCCCCCCGCGCGTCCGAGCGCCAATAAGGCGCGAAGAGCCCGGAGAAGGCCGGTACGAAGTAGGCGCCGCCGGCGTCGTCCACCTGGCGGGCCAGAGCCTCGCTGTCCGCCGCACTGGACACCAGGCGGAGCTGGTCGCGCAGCCACTGGACGGCGGAGCCGGTCACCGCGATCGAGCCTTCCAGAGCGTAGACGCAAGGCGCGGCGCCGAACTGGAAGCAGACAGTGCTGAGCAGTCCGTTGTCGGAGCGGACGAGCTCCTCGCCGGTGTTCAGCAGCAGGAAGTTGCCGGTGCCGTAGGTGTTCTTCGCCTCGCCCGCGGTCAGGCACACCTGTCCGACCATCGCGGCCTGCTGGTCTCCGAGCACCCCGGCCAGCGGCACCTCTCGGCCCAAGACGCCGTCTGCGCTGGTCACGCCGTAGAGCCCGGGGTCCGATGACGGGCGGATCTCCGGCAGCATCTGGTGTGGGATGTCGAAGAAGGAGATGAGCTCGTCGTCCCAGGAAAGGGTTTCGAGATCCATCAGCATGGTCCGGCTGGCGTTGGTCACGTCGGTGAGGTGCACGCCGCCGCGGGTGCCGCCGGTCAGGTTCCACAGCAGCCAGCTGTCGACCGTGCCGAAGACGGCCACGCCGGCGAGCGCGTCCTCGCGGGCGCCGTCGACGTTCTCCAAAATCCACTGCACCTTGCCGGCCGCGAAGTAAGGTGCCGGTGGGATACCGGCGCGTCGGCGGATCACCTCACCTTGGCCGCCTCGGGCCAGAGCCGCGGTGATGCTGTCGGTGCGCATGTCCTGCCACACCACCGCATTGCCATAGGGCCGGCCGGTTTTGGTGTTCCAGACCAGGGTGGTCTCGCGCTGGTTGGTGATGCCCAAGGCCGCGAGGTCGGCGGCCTTCAGGTTGTGCTCGGCCAGCGCACGGGCGATCACGGTCTCGGTCCGGTCCCAGATCTCCACAGGGTCGTGCTCCACCCAGCCGGGTCGAGGCATCAGCTGCTCGTGCTCCAGTTGAGCCTTGGCCACCTCCAGGCCGGCGCCGTCGAACACCATGCAGCGCGTGCTCGTGGTCCCCTGGTCCACTGCCGCCACGAAGTCAGCCATCGTGCTCCTTCGGCATGCTCGACCTCCTGGTCACCGGACTGGCGTCCCCCGACGTGGCTCGACGCTATACCCCCCGCTGACGCTCACGCCGCCATCGCGCCTACGTAGGGTGTAACTGTGTCCGCTGCAAGCACCGACCCGTACGGCTATCCGGCCGAGTGGGAAGCCGACGTGGTCCTCTCCGACGGCGGGGTCGCCCGGCTGAGACCGATCCGGCCCGATGACGCCGACCTGCTGGTGCAGTTCTACGACCGGGTTTCGCCGGAGTCGAAGTATCTCCGCTTCTTCGCGCCCTACCCCCGGTTGAGCGCCGCCGACGTCGCCCGCTTCACCCAGGTCGACTATGTCGATCGGGTGGCCTTCATCGTCACCATCGGGAAAGAGATGATCGCGGTCGGCCGCTACGACCGGCTCGAGAACGACCGGGCCGAGGTGGCGTTCCTGGTGGAAGACGCCCACCAGGGCCGGGGCATCGCCCAACTCCTGTTGGAGCATCTCGCCGAGGCGGCGCGGGAGCGGGGCATCACCGGCTTCGTGGCCGAGATCTTGCCGCAGAACCGACGGATGGCCCAGGTGTTCAGCGACGCCGGATACCGGGTCAGCCGCGGCATGGACGACGGGGTGTTGGTCGTGGAGTTCCCGATCCTGCCGACCGACACCCAGGTCGGCGTGATGGAGCGCCGCGAGCACCGAGCCGAGAGCGCCTCGATGCAACGACTGCTGACGCCGGAGCGGGTCGTCATCTTGGGCCCGGGGGCGCGCGTCCAGCGGCTGGTCAACTCCATGCTGCGTGCCGGGTTCCGCGGGGAGCTGACGGCGGTCAGCACCGATGAGCAAGCCGTCTCCGGCGTCCCGACGGCCAGCGCGATCGCCGCCGTCTCAGGCACCGTCGACCTGGCCGTCGTCTCGGTGCTGGCCACCGACTTGGGCGCCGTGGTGATCGACGCCGCGCACAAGGGGGCGCGGGCGATGGTGGTGCTGACCGGCTCCGACAGCGCCAACGGCCACAATCGGACGGTGGTTGGCCTCGCACGGGCGTATGGAGTGCGAGCGATCGGACCGGACGCGCTCGGTCTGATCAACACCGATCCCGACGTGGGGCTGAACGCCAGCCCGGCACCGATGCCGCGCACCGGAGGGGTCGGACTGTTCTGCCAGTCGGCGGCAGTCGGGGTGGCGCTGCTGAACCAGGCCCTACGCCAGAACCTGGGGCTGTCGTCGTTTATCAGCTCCGGCGACTACGCCGACGTCACGGGCAATGATGTGATGCAGTTCTGGGAGGACGACGAGGCCACGCGGGTTTGCCTGCTGTCACTGGACGCGATCGGCAACCCGCGCAAGTTCTCCCGGATCACCCGACGGCTCACCCGGCGCAAGCCCGTGGTCGTGTTCGCGCCCGGCCGGACCAGTCGGGCCTCCCACGCCGGCGTCCGCGGTGGGCTCGGTCACGCACCTGACGAGGCCGTCGACGCCCTCTTCCGGCAAGCCGGGGTGATGGTCGTACACCGGCGTGGAGCCATGTTCGACGTGGCCAAGATCGCCTCTCGACAGCCGCTGCCCAGTGGTCCCCGGGTGCAGGTCATCACCAACTCGGCCACCCTGGCGGCCCAGATGATCCACACGGTGCGCGGTGTCGGGATGCTTCCGGCGGCCCGGGCGGTGGTGCTGTCCTCGGACGCCCGCAGCGAGGAGTTTGCGACGGCGACCCAGGACGCCCTCGCCGATCCGCGATCGGACTCGGTGGTCTGTGCCGTGGTGGGGGTGTTCGACTCCGGTACGGAGGAGGCGCACGCCGCATTGGAGCAGGTCGCCGCCGACGCCACCAAGCCGGTCGTCGGGGTGTTTCTGGACTTCCAGCGGACCGACGACGAGGACCGTGGGCCTGACCGGGTGGGCGGGCTGCCCACCTTCGACGCGCCGGCCGACGCCATCCAGGCACTGTCGGCGGTGAGCGCCTACGCCCATTGGCGGGAGCGCGAACCCGGCGCGGTCCCGTTGCTGCAGGTCGACGAACAGGCGGCCAAGCGGATCGTCCTTCGGGGGCTGATCCAGGAGCCTCGAGGTCGGGAGCTCACCGATGCCGAAACCACCGAGCTGCTGGGCGCGTACGGCGTCCGGTTGGTGCCCAAGCACCGGGTGCACAGTCTGGAGGAGGCGGTTGCGGTGGCCGAGGGCCTCGGTGGAGAAGTGGTGCTGAAGGCCACCGCCGAAGCGGTACGCGGCCGTCCGGACCTGGCCAGCGTGTATCGCAACCTGCATGCCGCCGACGAGCTGGCCGAGGCCTGGCGCGAACTCGGCCGGTTGGTTCTGGAGCTGGGGCTGAGCGATGGCGACCTGTCAGTCGCCGTGCCGGTCGTGCAGCAGATGGCGCCGCCGGGCGTGGCCCTGGTCGTGACCAGCCGCGAGGACGCCGCCTTCGGGCCGATCGTGTCCCTGGGTCTGGACGGCATCGCCTCCGAGCTGCTCGGCGACACCGTGTACCGGGTGCCGCCGCTGACCACAGTGGACGCAGCCGCCATGGTGCGAGACCTCCGGGCGGCGCCCACGCTGTTCGGGCGGCACGGCGCCCCCGGGGTGGACGTGGCCGCCGTCCAGGACCTGCTGCACCGGGTCGCGCAACTGGCCGATGACCTGCCGCAGCTGGCGTCGGTGTCGCTCAGTCCCTGCGTGGCCTCGCTCTCAGGCATCACGGTGCTCGGCGCCCGGATCTTCCTCGCGCCGACTGGAGACCAACGCGACCCGATGGCCCGCACGCTGTAACACTGCTCGCTCCGCTCGCGCGGATGTCCGTGGGCCCGCCGTCTTCGTCAACCGCGGGCAAACGAAGAGCGTGTTCGCCCGCGGCCTCCTGCAGATCGGCGGCGCGACATCCGGGTCACTGCTCGCTCCGCTCGCGCGGACGTCGCTTGGGCCCGCCGTCTTCGTCGGCCGCGGGACATCCGGGTCACTGCTCGCTCCGCTCGCGCGGATGTCGGGCTCGGGGCAAATTTGCCCGGGGGCTGGGGTGAGCGGGCATCATGTCAGGATGAAAAGCATGAGGTTGGACGCGACGCGGCGGGACCTGCGGACCGAGATCGAGGCAGCTGGCTACTTCCCCGATCTAGTCGAGGAAGCGATCGTGCTCGCCGTGGCCGAGGAGGATTTGCTGGACTTCGTCGTGCACCACGAACCGACGTTCAACCACGATGAGATTCATCGTCACGTGACCATCCTGGCGCTCACCCCGACCCGGCTGATCGTGGGTCACACCGACGACCACCCTGCCGAGCCGCCGAACACCGGCACCTATGCCGCTGCCTCCACCGAGTCGGTGGCCCTGACCAAGATCAACACCGTCGTCCTCACCCGGGTGGTGGGGGCTCCGGAGGACTACCGTTCCGGGTCCGATGCCGTCAACGAGACCTGGCTGTCGGTGGGCTGGGGGGCCGTCCGGCGGCTGGACCTGGAGCAGGCCACCTGCAGCGACCCGCAGTGCGACGCCGACCACGGCTTCACTGGGGCGCTGGTTGGGGACGATCTCACCGTACGGGTGAGCGCGGCCATCGACGGCGGTGACCGGGTGGCGCGCCTTGTTCGGTTCGCCACCACCCTGCAGCGTGTGGCCGCGGTATGAACCGTCAGCCTCTGGCGTGACGCGGCTCTCGCTCCCCGGCAGCGCGGTTGCCGGCCAGCAGGTTGTGCCCGCCTACCAGTCCTCCACACTGGCTGACCTCACCCCCGGAATCGGGGCCCATCTAGCCGTCCCGGGCTACCAGCAGGACGTTCTGCGACTGCCCGCCAGCCAGCGCTACGTCGTCGTGTTGATCGACGGGCTGGGCTTTCATATGGTCCGCCGGGCTGTGCAGTCAGCGCCCTACCTCGCCTCCCTGCTCGGCGACGCCACGGTGATCACCTCCGGGGTCCCCAGCACCACCGTGACCAGTCTGGCTAGCCTCGGCACCGGACTTCCGCCGGGCCAGCACGGGTTGGTGGGCTACACCTCCCGCGTTCCGGGGACCGGGGAGATCCTCAACGCCCTGACCTGGGACTCGTCGCTCCGGGCTCTCGACTACCAGCCCAAGCCGACGTTCTTCGAGCGGGCGGTTGCTGCGGGGGTCGCGGTCACCTCGGTCGGGCTCAAGCGGTTCGAGGGCTCCGGGCTCACGGAGGCGGCCCTGCGAGGGGCCGACTTCTCCGGTTTCGCCGACGAGCAGCAGGAAGACCGGCGGATCGACCTAGTCATCGCCGCCGCCAAGCGGGGCCAACGGAGCCTGGTGTACGCCTACGAGCGCGAACTTGACCACACCGGTCACGCAGTCGGATCAGACTCCGAGCGCTGGCTGTTTCAGCTGGCGCGGATCGACGCCATGTGCGAGCGGTTGCGCGACGCGCTGCCAGACGACGTACGCCTGCTGATCACCGGCGACCACGGGATGGTCGACGTCCCACGTACTTCCCAGGTGCTGGCCGAGGACGAGCCGGAGTTGATGGCCGGCGTGTCGGCGTTGGCGGGTGAGGGCCGGTTCCGGCAGGTCTACGTCGACTCGGATTCGCCGGAGCAGGTGGCGCGGCGGTGGGCCGACCGGCTCGGCGAGATGGCCTGGGTGCGGACCCGCGGGGAGGCGATCGACGACGGCTGGTTCGGTCCCGTTGACGACCAGTTGCGAGAGCGCTACGGCCACGTACTCGTCGCGATGCGGGACTCCTATGCGGTGATGACCACGCAGTCGCCACGTGAGCTCGAGCTGGTCGGCATGCACGGCTCGCTGACGCCCGAGGAGATGGTGGTCCCGCTGTTCTGCGACTGAGCGAGCCCGGGACGCGGCGTGGCACCCGGGTGGCAGGATGCCCTCTCGTGGCGGAGTTCCTCTATTTCACCGGTCCGATGGACTGCGGCAAGTCCACCTTGGCTTTGCAGTTCGACTACACCCACTCCGCGAGCGGACGGCGGGGTCGGCTGTTCACCAGCCGGGACCGCGCCGGAGAGGCCACCATCTCCTCGCGGCTTGGCCTTGACCGAGCCGCGATCGAGGTGCACGACGACTTCGACTTCTGGGGTTACCTGGTCGAGGAGCTGACCACCGGCGAGCGGGTGGACTATCTGATCTGCGACGAGTCGCAGTTCTACCGCCCCGAGCAGATCGACCAGCTGGCGCGGGTGGTGGACGAGTTGGACGTCGACGTCTTCGTGGTGGGCATCCTGACCGATTTCCGAACTCGGATGTTTCCTGGCTCGCAACGGCTGGTGGAGCTGTGCGACCGGATCGAGATCCTGCAGGTCCGCGCGCTGTGCTGGTGCGGGCGGCGGGCCACGCACAACGCCCGGACCGTGGACGGGGTGCTGGTCACCGAGGGCGCTCAGGTCATCGTCGGTGACACCACGCCGGTGGGGGAGGAACCGGCCGGCGTGGTCGCCTACGAGGTGCTCTGCCGACGGCACCATCGGGCCGGCCTCAGTCGTGCGGTGGCCCAGGCGTCGCTGCCGGACCCTTTGCCGTTCGACCGGGCCGACGACGACCACGTGCTGGGGTGAGCGTGCTCGCCGTCACTGTCCACTGGACGGGGCGTTCAGCAGCTGGATCACCTCGACGTCGCTCGTCGGGGAGAAGTCGCGATAGTGCTGGCCCACGGCGACGAAGTGCGTCGGTTCGCAGACGCAGACGGCATCATCGGCCTCCGAGATGCCGCTGAGCACCCCCGCCGGCGCAACCGGCACCGCCAGCACGATGCGAGTGGCGCCCAGCCGCCGGGCGACCAGGCAGGCGGCTCGGGCGGTGGAGCCGGTCGCCAGCCCGTCGTCGACGACGACCGCCGTCCGGGCGGTCAGGTCGATCCGCGGCCGTCCGCTCCGCAGTCGCGCCAGAGTGCTCTGCAGCTGTGACCGCTCCTGCTCGTGGACCTGTTCAAGTTCGGCGTCGCTGACCCGCCCCCGCCGGAGCACGTCGAAGTCGAGGACCCTGACGTCGTCTTCGCCGATGGCTCCCATGGCCAGCTCCGGCTGGTGCGGCAGACCGAGCTTACGGACGACGATCACGTCCAGCGGCGCATCCAGTGTCTGGGCCACCTGGAAGGCCACCGGAACTCCGCCTCTGGGCAGTCCCAGCACCACGAGATCCTGCCCCTTGAGGTGGCTCAGGCGTTCGCCCAAGCGTCGTCCCGCGTCAGCTCGGTCGGTGAACACCGCCGGCCCTGCTAGCCGCATTCTGACCTCCGCCCCCGTACGCACCCCCCGGCTGACTCAGCCAGACCGCGGGGGACCGCCGAACATGATCTCGTCCCAGCTGGGCACTGATGCCCGCTTGCGCTTGCCCGCCGGTCGGACAGCTGATGGGTCGGCGGCCGGCTCGGCGGTCGGTGATGGTGCCGGCTCCTGGGTCTGTGCCGGTGCCGACGAGTCGGGAGCGGCCTGGCCGCTCGGCTGCTCCTCGTCCGCCGTCGGTGCTGGCTCTTCGGCGGCTTGCTCGGGTTCTGGGCCAGGCTCGACGGGGTAGTCCACCACCAAGCCGGGTTCCCAGCCTGCAAGGTCGGTCTCCGGCACGGCGCTCGCGTCGCTCACCCCGCCATAGACCGCTCGCGACTCCTCCTGGTCGCTCGCCTCGACCTGCGGCCCGATCTCGTCGGTTTCTCCCGGGGCCTCCTCCACAGGTGCGGACTGGACCACCCGGACTAGCGCCAGCTCGTCATTGAGGTCGAGGGTGGGCTCGGAGTCGGGATCCTCCTCGGAGTCCACCGCCACTGGTCGACGCCGACCCGGCTGAGGGCCTTTGAGCGAGGACTGCTCGCCGAGCAGCCAGCGGGCCTCGTCGTCCGCGGCCACGGAGAAGCGGCCCTGCAGGTCGAAGGAGAACTGGGCTCGTCGGTGCGACTCCCCGGACTGGTAGTCCGCGGTGACTGACCAGCGTCCGTCGGACTGCCGGTAGGCGTCCCAGTCGACCGCGTCGATGTCCACCCCGCGCTTCTGCAGCCGCTCGGAGACCGCCAGTCGGAGCACCCGATGACCGGAGGCCTCACCACGACGCCGTACCGACGACGACATGGCCATCAGCGCCACGTGCTCGCGCTCAGCCAGCACCGGGGCGGCGAAGCGTTCCACGCGATCCAGAGGCAGCCCGGCGACCCGGCCGACCTCCTCCAGCGACTGGCCGGCACGAATGCGGGCCTGGATGTCACGGGGTCCTAGTGCGTTGTCCATCTCGATCTCCAGTTGTCCAAGCCGTGGCCGGTCGCCTCGGAGCGCGGCATGCAGCCGATCGTCGACCGAGATCGCGAGCTCCTCACCACTCGGGGTCGCAACAACCAGAGACCTGCCGTCTTGGCTCAGTCCCACCGGTCGTGCGATCCGCATCGAGTTGGCCGCTCCTCGGAATAGTTTCCCTGGTCGTTAACCTACTCTGCACCGGCTGGGCGCCGCAGGCGCGGACTTGAGGTGGGACCACGTCCGCGCACCGTCTTGCGTCCGGTCGTACGGTTTGTCCCATGGACGCTAGGAGCGCGGACGGCAGCACCACCCGAGCGGTCACGGCCGGGGGGTTGCGGGACAGCGGCTACGTCGCTCGGAGCACCAAGGAGGAGATCCGCGCCAACCTGCTGGGCCGGCTGCGATCGGGACAAGACGCCTTCCCCGGGATCGTCGGCTTCGACGACTCGGTGCTGCCGGAACTCGAGTCGGCGTTGCTTGCTGGTCACGACCTGGTGCTGCTCGGCGAGCGCGGCCAGGGCAAGACCCGGATCATGCGCACGCTGACCGGCCTCCTGGACGAGTGGAGCCCCGAGGTCGAGGGCTGTGAGATCCACGACGACCCGCTGCAGCCAGCCTGCCTTCGCTGTCGGCGGTTGGCCGAGGAGCTGGGCGACGACCTGCCGGTGACCTGGCGGCACCGCGGCGACCGCTACACCGAGAAGCTGGCGACGCCGGACACGTCAGTGGGAGACCTGATCGGTGATGTGGACCCGATCAAGGTGGCCTCGGGTCGCACTCTCGGTGACCCCGAGACCGTGCACTACGGCCTGGTACCGCGCGCCAACCGCGGCGTCTTCGGCCTCAACGAGCTGCCCGACCTGGCTGAGAGGATTCAGGTGGCCCTGTTCAACGTGCTTGAGGAGCGCGACATCCAGGTGCGGGGCTATTCACTCCGGCTGCCGCTGGACGTCTTCTTGGTTGCCACCGCCAACCCTGAGGACTACACCAATCGCGGCCGCATCATCACTCCCCTCAAGGACCGCTTCGGCGCCGAGATCCGGACGCACTATCTGACCGACCTAGCTGATGAGGTGGCCCTGTTGCGGCAGGAGGCAGAGGTGGTGGCCGAGGTGCCCGACCATCTGCTTGAGGTGCTGGCCCGGTTCACCCAGAACCTGCGCGAGTCCTCCTCGGTGGACCAGCGCTCGGGGGTGTCAGCCCGGTTCACCATCGCCGCCGCCGAAGGAGTCGCCGCCTCCTCACTCCGCAGGGCCGCCCGCACCGGTGACTCGGAGGCAGTGGCGCGGGTGTGTGACCTGCCGGTGGTGCTGCCCACCCTGCTGGGCAAGGTCGAGTTCGAGATGGGCGAGGAGGGGCGTGAACGGGCCGTGCTCGACCACCTGCTCCGGCTGGCGGTCGCAGCCGCCTTCCGCGACCGGCTGTCAGGGCTCGACCTGACCGGCTTCACCGCCGTATTCGCCGACGGTGGCGTCGTGGAGACCGGCGAGCTGGTGCCCGGCACGGAGCTTTTGTCCCAGCTCGGCAGCGTTCCCGGCCTCTCGAAGGTGCTCGACCGGCTCGGGTTCAGCGACGCCGCGACGCGCGGACAGGTGGCCTCGGCTGCCGAGTTCGTGCTGGAGGGTCTGCACCTGACGCGACGGATCGAGAAGGAGACCGTCGACGGCCGTACGGTCTACGGCACGGTCTAGCCATGAGTGCGGACCCGTACGAGCCGGCACCCGGGAGTGGCTCGGGGAGGAGTCGCAAGGACCCGCGCTGGCGGGCCCACCGGCGCGTCCGCTATGGGCCGTGGCAGGGCGGACCCGACCCGCTCGCTGCGCCGTACGACGTCCGGGCCGCGATCGACCAGATCGGCAGCGAGGTGCTGGCCGACGGTTCGGTCCGCGACGCCCTGCGAGAGCTGATGCGTCGCGGGCTCGACGGTCGCGGTGGCTTGGACCGACTGGCCGACAAGCTAAGGAAGCTGCGGGCGGCCGCTCGTCGACGCGGTGACCTGGGTGGCACGCTGGACCAGGTCCGCAGCGCGCTCGACCAGGCTTTGGCCGCCGAGCGCGACACCCTGGCCGGCCGGGACAGCGACGACGCCCGGCTGGCGGAGATGGAGCTGGACACGCTGCCCCACGACGTGGCCGGAGCCGTCCGGGCGCTAAGCAGCTATGACTGGCAGTCAGACGAGGCGCGAGCCACCTACGAGGCCATCTCAGACCTGTTGCGCCGTGAGGTGCTGGACGCCCAGTTCGCCGGCCTCAAGCAGGCACTGGAGTCGCCGGATCCGGCGGCGATGGCCCGGGTGAAGGACATGCTGGCCGACCTCAACGCCTTGTTGGCCGCACACGCACGCTCCGAGGACACCGCCGACCAGTTCGCTGACTTCATGGCCAAGCACGGGGAGTTCTTTCCCGAGCAGCCGGAGAGCATCGAGGAGCTGATCGACGCGCTCGCCCGCCGGCAGGCCGCGGCCCAGCGGATGATGCAGTCACTCAGTCCGGAGCAGCGTCAACAGCTGGCGCAACTGATGAGCCAGGCCCTGTCCGACGCCGACCTCGCCTCTGAGATGGTGCAACTCGGTGACAACCTTCGATCGCTGCGTCCGGGGCTGGACCGCGAGTCAAGCGTCGGAATGCGGCCGGGCGGGCAGTCCCTCGGTTACAGCGACGCCGTGGAGGCGGTTGCCGAACTGGCCGACCTCGAAGCCCTGGAGGCTCAGCTGTCCCCAGGCGAGCGCGGGGCGACCCTCGACGACGTCGACGTGGACTTGCTGGAGAAGCGTCTGGGCTCGGAGGCCGTCCGGGACTACCAGGCGCTACGCGACCTGGAACGCGAGCTGGAGGAACAGGGCTATCTCACCCGCACCGACGACGGGCTGAGGCTGACCCCGCGAGCCGTCCGGCGACTGGGGCAGACCGCTCTCAAGAGGGTGTTCGACCAGTTGGAGGCTGCCGGCACCGGCGACCATTCAGACCACCGCACCGGTGCCGCGGACGAGGCGACCGGACTCACCCGGCCCTGGGTTTTTGGCGACGAACTGCCGATCGACGCTCCCCGCACGGTCGCCAACGCGCTGCGCCGGCGGGAGGGCGTGCTGGCCGTTCCTGAGGATGCGGCGGCGGGCGCTGTGACCTTGGACATCGAGGACTTCGAGGTCAGCGAAACCGAACGGCGGACCAGCGCCGCCGTCGCCTTGTGCGTGGACCTGTCGTTCTCGATGGTGCAGGACGGCCGCTGGGGTCCGATGAAGCAGACCGCGCTGGCGCTGAATCACCTGATCGACACCCGGTTCCGTCAAGACGCCCTGGAGATCATCGGCTTCAACCGGCACGCGCGCAAACTGTCCCCGGTGCAGCTGGCAGAGGCCGAACCGGAATATCTGCAGGGGACCAATCTGCAGCACGCACTGATCCTGGCCGCTCGGCACCTGCGGCGACATCCCGACGCCGAGCCCGTTGTCCTTATCGTCACCGACGGCGAGCCAACGGCGCATCTGACCCACGGCGGTGAGGCCTTCTTTCGCTGGCCGACCACGGTGCAGACCCTGCGAGCCACCATCGCGCAGGTGGACGAGCTGTGCCGTTACGGCGCCACGATCAACACGTTCATGCTGGGCGACGACGAAGGTCTGGCGCGGTTCGTGGACGCCATCGCCCGCCGATCGGCCGGCCGGGTCTTCACCCCCGACATCGCTCGACTGGGGGAGTATGTGGTCTCGGACTATATCCGGGCTCGCCGCGGCAGCCGCCGCTGAGCTCGCCCCCGCTGAGCTCGCCGTCGCGTGAGCGAGACCGGCGGCCGGCCGGGTCGGTGCCTGACCCCGCCCGGCCGCCGCCGGTCACTGCTCAGTGGGCGGCGTGATAGGCCTCCTGAACCTCCCGAGACACCCGTCCGCGATCGCTGACCTTCATGCCCTGCTCCTTGGCCCACTGACGCATGGCCTGTAGCTGGGCATGGTCGGCCTTGGGCGCGCCCGGGTTGCCTCCTGCGCGGCTCCCGACCCGGCGACCGGCGGCGATGAACGGAGCTAGGGCGTCATGCAGCCGCTTGACGTTCTGCTCGCTCAGGTCGATCTCGTACTCGGTCTTCTGGAACCCGAAGGTCACTGTCTGGCCGTCGCCGTTGAGTTCCCGGTTGTCCAGGTCGTCCACGAGTCGGATAATCGTCTTTTGTGCCATTTTCTCTCCCCGAGAAACTGTGAGTGGTGAATTGCGTTAACCGCCATTCTGCCTCAGAGTATCCCTGCCCTACCCCTGTCAGACAACATTGAGGTCAAGAAGTGTCACGAAGTGTCGCGAATGTGACCCAGCCCGCTCGGTGCTCCACTTCACCCGAAGGTCCGAGCGCCCGTTCCCACCGATCGCTCGGCCGTTGGGCCATCGTGCTGCTGATTGCGCCGTGTCAGCAGCTGTAACAGGTACTTTCCGTATCCCGAGCGCGCCAACGCCTCTGCCCGCTCCGCGAGCTCGGAGTCGCTGAGGAATCCCTGCCGCCACGCTGCCTCCTCAGGCGAGCCAACTTTGAGTCCCTGCCGTGCCTCCAGTGTGCGAACGAAGTTGCTGGCGTCGTTGAGTGAGTCGAAGGTGCCCGTGTCCAACCAGGCGGTGCCGCGGGGCAGGACTCCGACCCGCAACGATCCCGTGTCCAGATAGGCCCGGTTGATGTCGGTGATCTCGAATTCGCCGCGTGCCGACGGTCGGAGGCCGGCCGCGATGTCGAGCACCTGGTTGTCGTAGAAGTACAGTCCGGGCACGGCGTAGTTGGAGCGTGGATTCGGCGGCTTTTCCTCCAGGGATACCGCCCGTCCGTTGGAGTCGAACTCCACCACCCCGTACGCGGATGGCTCGGCCACCCAGTAGGCGAACACGGCGCCGCCTTCGATCTGCTGGAACTGCTGCAGCTGGGTGCCCAAGCCCGGCCCGTAGAAGATGTTGTCGCCCAGCACCAGCGCCACCTTGGACGACCCGACGAAGTCAGCGCCGATCACAAAGGCTTGAGCCAGTCCGTTCGGCTCTGCCTGAGTGGCGTAGCTGATGGCGATCCCAAACTGCGAGCCGTCGCTCAGCAGCCGAACGAAGTCGGGGGCGTCATGAGGCGTGGTGATGACCAGAATGTCGCGGATCCCCGCGAAGATGAGCGTCGAGAGCGGATAGTAGATCATCGGTTTGTCATAGACAGGGACCAGCTGTTTGCTGATCCCGAGTGTCACCGGATGCAGCCGTGTGCCGGAGCCGCCGGCCAAGATGATGCCTTGCATGGGCAGACAGTATGGCGAATGGTCGAGCAGTCCGTGCCAAGCGATCGAGCGCGCCGACCGTCAGGCGGCGACACCGCAGCGTGCGATCTCCCTAGGATGGGTGGTCATGTCTGGGTATCTCGTCACGGGCGGTGCCGGCTTCATCGGCGCCAACTTCGTGCGCCATCTGCTCGCCCGCACCGACCAACCGGTGACGGTTCTCGACCTGCTCACCTACGCCGGTAACCGGCGCTCGCTGGCAGGGTTGCCCGAGGGCCGCTGCACCTTCGTGCACGGCGACATCTGCGACGCCGGCCTCGTCGACGAGCTGGTGTCGGGCGCGGACTGGGTGGTGCACTTCGCCGCCGAGTCCCACAACGACAACTCTCTACGTGACCCGTCGCCGTTCGTGACCACCAATCTGGTCGGCACCTACACCCTGCTGGAGGCGGTACGTCGTCATTCGGTGCGGTTCCACCACATCTCCACCGACGAGGTCTACGGCGACCTGGCGCTCGACGACCCGGCGCGCTTCACCGAGACCACGCCCTACAACCCGTCCAGTCCGTACTCGGCGACCAAGGCAGGCTCGGATCACCTGGTCCGCGCCTGGGTGCGCTCCTTCGGCGTGCAGGCGACGCTCAGCAACTGCTCCAATAACTACGGTCCCTTTCAGCACGTCGAGAAGTTCATCCCCCGCCAGATCACCAACGTGCTCGACGGCCGGCGGCCGAAGCTCTACGGGGCCGGTGCGAACGTGCGGGACTGGATCCACGTCGAGGACCACAGCGCCGCGGTGCTGCGGATTCTTGAGTCCGGGCGGATCGGCCAGACGTATCTGGTCGGCGCTGACGGCGAGGTCGACAACCGGCAGGTGATCGAGACCGTGCTGGAGCTGATGGGCCAGCCCAAGGACGCCTACGACCAGGTGACGGACCGAGCGGGTCACGACCTGCGCTACGCCATCGACGCCAGCCTGATTCGCGAAGAGCTGGGATGGTCGCCGCGCTATTCCGACTTCCGCGCGGGCCTGGCACAGACCATCGAGTGGTATCGCGACCACCCTGAGTGGTGGCGGGGAAACAAGGCCGACACCGAAGCGCGCTACGCCGAACGGGGACAGTGAGCATGGCGCTGGTGGTTCGCGCGACCTCCATCCCTGGGCTGCGGCTGGTCGACCTCGACGTCCGCCGCGACAATCGCGGCTGGTTCAAGGAAAACTGGCAGCGCCAGAAGATGGTGAAGGCCGGCCTGCCGGACTTCGGTCCGGTGCAGAACAACGTGTCGTTCAACGCGCGGGCCGGAGCTACCCGGGGCATCCACGCCGAACCCTGGGACAAGCTCGTCTCGTTGGCCACCGGAAGGATCTTCGGGGTCTGGGTCGACCTTCGCGCCGGAAGCACATTTGGGCGGGTGGTCACGCTCGAGCTCGGGCCGGAAACCGCAGTCTTCGTTCCTCGCGGGGTGGGCAACGCCTTCCAGACCTTGGTAGATGACACCGCATACTCCTACCTGGTCAACGACCACTGGAGCCCGAGCGCCAAGGACTCCTACACCCACCTCAACCTGGCGGACGAGACGCTGGGCATCGACTGGCCCATCCCGCTGGCACAGGCCGAGCTGTCTGAAGCCGATCGCCGGCACCCACGGCTGGCTGATGTGGTGATCGTGGCCGAGGCGCCGGGCAAAACGGTGAAGCCCATGCTGGTCGTCGGTGCCGGCGGTCAGGTGGGCTGCGCGCTGACCGCGGGACTGCCGCCCGAGCACACGGTGTCAGTGACCCGCGAACAGCTGGACCTCACCAACCCCGACGCCGTCGCCAGCTTCGACTGGGGCAGCTACGACCTCGTCGTCAACGCCTCCGCCTACACCGCGGTGGACGCGGCGGAGACGCCGGCCGGTCGCCGCGCGGCCTGGGCGACCAACGTGAGCGGAGTGCACCGGCTGGTGCAGGCCGCTCGACAGCATGGCCTCACCCTGGTGCACTTCTCGTCGGACTACGTCTTCGACGGCACGATCGAGATGCACCATGAGGACGAGCCGCTGTCCCCGTTGGGGGTGTACGGGCAGACCAAGGCGGCCGCTGACGCGCTGGCGGCGGGCCTCGACGCGCACTACCTGCTCCGCACCAGCTGGGTGATCGGCGATGGCCGCAACTTCGTTCGTACCATGGCCGACCTGGCCGACCGAGGCGTCGAGCCGGGAGTGGTCGACGACCAGTACGGTCGACTCACCTTCACCGATGAGCTCGTGCGGGCCGTTCGGCACCTGACCACCACTGGTGCCCCGTACGGTACCTACAACGTGACCAACGACGGGCCGGTGACGACCTGGGCCGACATAGCCGCAGACGTCTTCGCCGCCCGCGGTCGTGACCGGTCCGCGGTTCGTCGGGTCTCGACCTCCGAATACGCCCAAGGCAAGGACCTGGCACCGCGGCCGCGGCACAGCGCGCTCAACTTGGACAAGTTGAGCGCCACCGGCTTCGCCCCGCGGGACGCCGGTCAGGAGCTCCAGCGCTACCTCAACGCTCTGCCAGGCGCCGGTTAGGACCGCTCGAGCTCCTCGCTCGGCTCCACCGAGGCCGGCTCCACCGAGGCCGGCTCCACGGACGCCGGCTCTGGGGGCGTCCGCAGGCACGCCGCGGACAGGATTAGCAGTGCGCCGATGCCTACCACCACCCAGAAGCCGGCTCGGGAGTCATACAGGTCGAGGATCTGGCCCGCGCCTGCTGCGCCGGCGGCGACGCCGGTGGCCATCCCCATCGAGGACCAGCCGAGCGCCTCGGTCAGCCGGGCCACAGGCACCACCTCTTGGGTGACTGCCACCGCCGCGATCAGCGTCGGCGCGATGAAGAAGCCGCTCAGCAGCAGCAGCACCGTCACCAGCACCGGGTGAGACGCGAAGGGCAGCGGGAGCACAGAGCAGGCCAGCAGCACCGCTCCCAGCCGGAACCGTCGGGTCGCCGACATGGCCCAGTCAACCGCGCCGGTCAGTAGGCCGGCGACCAGCGATCCGAACGCCCAGACCATGATCATCAGGCCCATGTAGGGCAGCACGTCGGCCTCCTTGGCGAAGGCGACGACCACGAGCTCCATACTGCCGAACAGGGCTCCCAGGGCTGCCGAAGCGACGACAATGGGGATCAGGGGCCCCACCGGCAGGCCGATCGAGACGTCACCGGCGGCCGGCTGCGATGATCCCAGCGGCGGCTCAGTGTCGCGCAGGCGGGCGAGAGCCAGCGCTCCGATCAGGCCCAGCAGCACGCAGGCGCCCACGCCGGCCGCCGGATAGGCCGAGGTGGCCAGAAAGGTGGCCAGCACCGGCCCGACGATGAACACCAGCTCGTCGACCACCGCTTCCCAGGCGTAGGCCGTGTTGAGCAGCGGGCCGCCTTGCAGCCGATGCGACCAGCGCGCTCGGACGCAGGAGCCGGCCGAGGAGAAGCCAAGGCCCACCCCGACGGCCGTCACCAGCGAAACCAGCAGGGGTGCGCCGGCGACCACCGTGACCGCCAGCAAAGCCAGGCTGATGTTGCACAGCAGCGCAGCGGCGATCAGCACGCGGGCCTGGCCGATCCGGTCGATCAGCCGCCCCCACAGCGGTGCCGTGAAGGCCCCTGTCACCGTGGCCACGGCGGTGATCACGCCCGCCCGCCCGTAGGAACCGGTGGTCGCGGTGACCAGCAGGACCACGCTCAAGGCCACCATCGCGATCGGCATACGCGCCACGAACCCGGCCAGGGTGAAAGCGCGAGCCCGAGGATCGGACAGCAGCGCGCCATAGGCGCCAAAGCTCGCGGCCACGCTTCCTCCTCTCGCCCTACTCGTGATCGTGCGCCGACTGCATCGATGCCAGCCTGAGGTTTGTTGCCGGCTGTCAGGATCAGTCGTGTGACTGACCCTGCCACCAATGGCGTCGTTGCCCCGTACGACAGCGGAAGCCTCGACCCCTACGATGCGATCGTCCTGGTCTCCTTCGGCGGCCCCGAGGGACCTGAGGAAGTGCTCCCGTTCCTCGAGAACGTCACCCGAGGCAGAGGCATTCCGACCGAGCGGCTGGCCGAGGTGGGGGAGCACTATTTCCTGTTCGGCGGCAGAAGCCCGATCAACGACCAGTGTCGCAGACTGCGAGCGGCCCTGGACACTGAGTTCCGTCGGCGCGGTGTCCGCTCGGCGAGTGGCGGTGACGTCCCGCTCTACTGGGGCAACCGCAACTCCGAGCCGTTCCTGGGGCCGGAGATGGCCAAGATCGCCGCAGACGGACACCGGCGAGTGCTCGCGGTGGTGACCAGCGCCTATCCGTCGTACTCGTCGTGCCGGCAGTACCGCGAGAATCTGTACGACGCCACCTCGGGCACGCCGCTGCTCGTGGACCGGCTGCGCCACTACGCCACGTCTCCAGGGTTCGTGGCAGCCTCGGTGGACGCCACGCTGGCCTCACTGGGCCAACTCGGGGCCGCCGGCGAACAGGCCCGGCTGGTCTTCGTCACCCACTCGATCCCGACGTCGATGGCCGTGGCGGCCGGACCGGAACCGAAGAGTGCTGACGGCGGCTATGTCGACTGGCACCGCCAGGTGGCGGCCGAGGTCACCCGACAGGTCTCGGAGCGCCAACAACACGACTTCGGCTACGACCTCGTCTACTGCTCTCGTTCAGGTCCGCCCAGCCAGCCGTGGCTCGAGCCCGACGTCAACGACCACCTGACCCGGCTGCACGCCGAAGGGACACGGGCGGTGGTAGCCATCCCGATCGGCTTCATCTCCGACCACATGGAGGTGATCTACGACTTGGATACCGAAGCGGCCGAGACCGCCCAAGGTCTCGGGCTGCCGTTCGTCCGGGCCGCAACGGCCGGTTTGCACCCGGGATTCGTCGGCGGCCTAGTCGACCTCATTCTCGAGCGAGCGGCGGTGGCTCGCGGTCACGAGGTGACACCCGCAGTGATCAGCGGTGGCACGGTGGGCCGCTACGAGTGCCTGCCTGACTGCTGCGTCAATCCTCGGCAGCCAGGGCGTCCGGCACTGTGCCAGGCGCCGTCGCCCGCACTCTCGGGCTGAGACTCAGCTGCCCCGCTGAGCCACGGTCACACCCTTGTTTCTGCCGCGCTGGCGAGCGGGAATTTTGTCGGTCCCCCGACGTTGTAGGGTCGCGCCGACAAGCGGGTGTGATATGCATGCGCACAGCGCAGAGACGACGAGTATGGGCAGAGGCCCGGGAGGGATGAGATGGCGACCGATTACGACGCCCCACGCAAGACCGAAGAAGAGCTGAACGAAGACAGCATCGAAGAGTTGAAGACCCGCCGCAACGACAAGAACTCCGGCAAGGTCGACGAGGACGAGGCCGAGGCCGCCGAGGCGTTCGAGCTGCCGGGCGCCGACCTCTCCCACGAGGAGCTCACCGTCCGGGTCCTGCCTCGGCAGTCCGACGAGTTCACCTGCGCCGGGTGCTTCCTGGTGCGGCACCGCAGCCAGATCGCCGAGGAGAAGGTCAGCGGCGAGGCTTATTGTTACGACTGCGCGGGCTGACCTCCGCCTGGACCCGCCCATCCTGTCCTTCTCGGCGCCGTCGCCAGGACCGGGCCCAAGGAGACCTCATGCCGACTGTCATCCCCGCCAGGGTGGCTACGGTGCTCTGCGACGCCGACGGAACCCTTCTCCCGTCTGAAGAGCCAGCCTCTGCGGTTTCGGTCCCGGTCAGCTCCTGGTCGGAGCTGGAGCAGCTGCTCGGCGGCGCCGCCGACCCTCCTGCGGTGGCGCCATGACCGTCGCCAGGACGATCGTCTACTGCTCTTTCGACGGGCGTTACAGCGACAACCCCCGGGCCCTGTACGAGGGCTCGGCACACGGCACCACAGGTGACAGGCACGTCTGGCTGTGTCACCCGGACCACCGCGGCGGGTTCCCGTCGGGCACGGCGACGGTCGCCTACGGCAGCGCGGAGGCTAGCCGGGTGCTGGGGGAGGCCGACCTGATCGTGGCCAACACTCATGTGGAAATGGACTGGTCCAAGAAGCCCGGTGCGGTCTATCTGCAGACCTGGCACGGAACCCCGCTCAAGCGCGTCCACCACGACGTCTTCTGGGCGCCGCCCGGACGGCTGGCTCGGCTCGACGGTGACGTGGCGCGGTGGGACTACCTGGTGTCGCCCAACCCGGTGAGCACCCCTCGACTGCGTTCGGCCTTCGGCTTCACCAAGGAAGTGCTGGAGACCGGTTATCCCCGCAACGACCTGCTGGTGTCGCCGCGCAGCGAGCTGGTCCGGGCGCGCGTGCGCGCCACGCTGGGCCTGAGCGACGAGACCACCGCCGTGCTCTACGCCCCGACCTGGCGTGACGACGAGTATTTCGCTGAAGGGGCACCGCAGGCCGGCCTGGCCCTGGACATCGACGCCTTCGTCTCCGAGCTGGGCCACACACATACGTTGATGCCGCGGGTGCACTATCTGATGACTGACCGGCTGCCCCCGATGAAGCGTCCCGGCGTCGCTGACGTGTCACGCTACCCCGACATGCAGGAGCTCTATCTGGCCGCGGACGTGCTGATCACCGACTACTCCTCGTCCATGTTCGACTTCGCGGTGACGGGCAAGCCGATGATCTTCTACACCTACGACCTGGCGACCTACCGTGACTCACTGCGCGGCTTCTATTTCGACCTCGAGCCGCTGGCGCCGGGACCGCTGCTGTCCGCCGGCGCCGAGGTGCTGGCGGCGCTGGGTCACCTGCCCGAGGTGCAGAACCGCTACGCCGACGCCTACGACGCATTCCGGCGCACCTTCTGCACCCTCGACGACGGTCGTGCGACCCAGCGCCTGGCCCGGCTGATGGCCTCCAAGGCGGGGACCGCCCGCGAGCTGGCCGATACAAGCGACTGAGGGACCGCCGCCGCCGTCGGACTAGGTTGAGGTCGTGCGTTATCGCGAACGGCTGAGCGTCCCCGCCTACTGGTGGGTGCTCAACGCATTGTTCGCCGGCTCCCTGCTGCTTGCGATCGGCTTCTTCCTTGGCCCTGTCTGGGCGGTGGGCGTCGCGCTGGCCTGCTTCGCGGTGACCACAGCCTTGTTCTTGACCGCCGCGGTCTCGATTGGGGTCACCGACAGCGCGCTGACGGTTGGGCGGGCGGTGATTGAGCATCGCTATCTGGGCGAGGTCATCGCGTTGGACGCAGCCGAAGCCCGCAGGCGCCGAGGTCCGGGGGCCGACGCGCGTGCCTACCTCGTCCTGCGTCCCTACGTCGCCAGCGCCGTCGAGATCGCTGTCGTGGATCCGGCCGATCCGGTGCCGTACTGGCTGGTGGCCACCCGGCACCCTCGGGCCTTGGCCGCGGCCCTCACGGAGGCGGCAGCCCGTGAGCTCCATTGAGCGGGCATGACGGCGCAGTGACCGACCGGCTCGGCTGCCGGCTCCGCACTACGCTGGGCCGGTGCCCGAGGTCGAGGTCCTGATTGAGCTGCTCGACCCCGATCTCGGTGCTCCCGGCTATGCGCATCCGGGCGACGCCGGTGCTGACCTACAGTCGAGGACCAGTTTTGTGCTCGCACCATGGGAGCGCAGGCTGGTGCCCACCGGGATCTCCGTCGCCGTGCCCGAGGGATACGCCGCCTTCGTCCACCCCAGATCGGGCTTGGCGGCCCGCTCGGGGATCAGCATCGTCAACGCACCGGGGACGGTGGACGCGGGCTATCGGGGCGAGATACTGGTATGCCTGCTCAACACTGACCGCGAGCAGCCGGTGCAGATCTCCCGTGGCGACCGGATCGCGCAACTCGTCGTCCAACCGGTCAGCCGAGCACGGTTCGTCGCCGTGGCACAATTGCCCGGTTCGTCGCGCGGGGCGGCCGGCCACGGGTCGACGGGCACCGCCTTCACCAGACAGGAGCACCAGGCATGATTTTTCGCCGCGGCAAGAAGCGAGACGACGTCGATGCCGTGCCCACAGAGGAGTCGGAGCTGGGTGGCGAGACCGAGCACGCCGACGCCGAGCTCGCTGGAGCCGCACTCGGGCCGGGCGACGTGGACCCTGAGGCGTTCGATCCCACCGAGCTGGACGGGCGCGACTGGCGAAGCTCAGGCCCCCACGATATTGCCGAGGTCGACCCGGACGACGAGCCCGACGACGAACCGCGGATCGACCTGGGCAGCATGATCCTGACTGCCTTCGACGGAGCCGAGCTGCGGCTGCAAGTGGCCGAGGAGACCGGGCAGATCGTGTCCGCGATGCTCATCAGCGACAACTCGGCGCTTGAGCTCGGGGCCTACGCCGCTCCCCGCAGCGGTGGGCTGTGGGCCGAGCTCCGCGACGAGATGATCGAGGCGGCCACCGAGGCCGGTGGTGATGCGTCGTTGGCGGCGGGGCCCTTCGGCGTCGAGCTCCGGCGGCTACTGCCAGTGACCACTCCCGAGGGCGAGGAGGGCTACCAACCGTCGCGGATGTGGGTGGTCGAGGGGCCCCGATGGCTGCTTCGCGGCATTGTCTACGGCGAGGCGGCGTTGACTGACGGCGAGGAGCCTCCGGTCGCGGAGCTGCTGACCGCGTTTCGCCGGGTGGTCGTCCGGCGGGGGGATGAGGCCATGGCCCCTGGCGACCTGTTGCCCCTGTCCATGCCAGAGAACCTGGTCGCGGCCGAGGCCGAGTAGCGCCCACCAGCGTGCCGAAGAGCTGCGCTGAGCAGTGGCATCCTGATAGCAAGGAGATGACGATAATTTATGGCTAAGCCAAACCTGCTCCAGCGGGCACTGCACCGGTTGGCGTCGTCCAACGCCGAGCTCGAGTCCGAGGAGCTGCAGCAGAACGTACGCGATGTGGGCGCCGTACCGATCCGCAGCTGCGAGGACCGGCAAGTGGTGGCGCTGTCCGGCACCGTGTCCAACGTGACCATCCACCCCCGGGGTGGGCATCCGGCTCTCGAGGTCGAGCTGCGAGACGGCTCGGGGGCGGTAACGCTGGTGTGGCTCGGGCGACGTCAGATCCCGGGCATCGATCCTGGCCGTTCGATCAACGTGTCGGGTCGGATCAGCTGTCACGAGGGCCGGCGGGTCATCTACAACCCCAAGTACGACCTGCTGCAGTCGCCGACCGAATGACCGACGCCCCAGGCGATCCTTCGTCGACACTGCAGGGTGCACCCGGCCAGGTCACCCCGGCTCCGGCGCCGCCGTTCCGCTATGTCGAGGAGTTCGTCCGTCACCAGTTGTCGGAGTCTTTGGGCGGGGCACGGGGAATGCTCGAAGGGGCCTTGCCGTTCATCGCTTTCACCACGGCCTGGGTGGCCAGCCACCAGCTCTACGTCAGTCTCGCCGTCGCCGTGGGTGTCGCGGTCGTGCTGGCCGTCATTCGGCTGCTGCAACGGCAGTCGCTGAAGTTCGTTGGGCAGGCCGTCTTCCCGATCGTGCTCGCGGCCGTAATCGCCTCGCGTACCGGTCGGGCCGAGGACATTTTCCTGCCCGGCATCTTGTACAACGGGGTGCTGGCGCTGTTGTCGATTTTCACCATCGTCATCCGCTGGCCGCTGGTGGGCTTCCTGATCGGCGCCGCCATAGGAGATCCCACGGGGTGGGCCAAAGATCGCGGTCTGGTGCGGATGACCAGCAAGTTGACGGCGGTGCTGGCTGTGCCGTACGTGCTGCGTTTCGTCATCCAACTACCGTTGTTCCTGGCCGGCCAGGTGGTTTGGCTAGGTGTGGCCAAGGTCGTCCTCGGGTGGCCGCTGCTGATCGCCGCCCTGGCCGTGATGGGGCTGATGCTGTCGAAGGGGCGGACCCCGATGGAGGGGTCGACGCTGGCGGCGGGTCGGTCGTCGGGCTAGCTTCGCGGCGCCCCGGGGGTCGGTGCCTTCGACAGCGAGACCGCGCCGCCTCGGGGCGCCAGCATCTCGGCCAGCTCGTGCTCGTAGTCCTGGGCGGTCACGAACAGCAGCTCGTCCGCGGCTTCCAGGGACCCGTCGAGCTGGGGGGACCGGGCGTGGCCGTCGCGGATGATGGCCACCAACACGACATCGCCCGGCCAGGTGAGGTCGCCGATCCGGCTGCCCACGCACGGGCTGTTGTCGGGCAGGGTCATCTCCACCAGGTTGGCCTCCCCCTCGTGGAAGGTGAGCAGCCGCACCAGGTCGCCGACGCTGACCGCCTCCTCGACCAGAGCGCTCATCAGCCGAGGGGTGGAGACCGCGACATCAACGCCCCACACCTCGTTGAACAACCACTCGTTCTTGGGGTGATTAACCCGAGCCACCGTCCGAGGGACGCCGAACTCGGTCTTGCTGAGCAGCGACATCACCAGGTTGGCCTTGTCGTCGCCGGTGGCCGCGATGGCCACGTCGCAGGTGTCGATGCCGGCCTCCTCCAGCGAGGACAGCTCGCACGCATCGGCCAGCAGCCACTCGGCCGCAGGCAAGGTATCGGACTTGATGGCTCGCGGGTCGCGGTCAATCAGCAGCACCTCGTGACCGTTCTCCACCAGTTCGGCGGCGATCGAGCGGCCGACGTTCCCCGCCCCGCCAATGGCAACTCTCACGTCAGTCTCCCTTCGGGGGCGCGCCGAGGATCTGCTCGACCCCGCTCAGTCCGCTGTCGGTGACTGCGGCGTAGATGAGGTCGCCATCTTGGAACACGGTGTTGCTGCGCGGAACGATGCCGGTGCCGAGCCGGAACACAAAGGCGATCCGAGCACCGGTGGCCACCTCGAGCTGGGCGATCGAGCGGCCGACCCAGCTGCGGTCGACGTGCACCTCGGTCAGCCGCACCGACCCGGACGGGTCGCGCCACTGCGGCTCTGATCCCGCCGGCAGCAGCCGCCGCAGCACCTGGTCGGCGGTCCAACGCACGGTCGCCACGGTGGGGATGCCGAGCCGTTCGTAGACCTCGGCGCGTCCCGGGTCATAGATGCGGGCCACCACGTTGTCCACGTTGAAGGTCTCCCGAACCACCCGGGCGGACAAGATGTTGGAGTTGTCCCCGCTGGAGACCGCCGCAAAAGCCTGCGCATCAGTGATGCCGGCCTCCACCAGGACCTCACGGTCAAAGCCGACGCCCTTCACGGTCTTGCCGGCGAAGTCCGGCCCCAACCGGCGAAAGGCGTCGGGAGCCACGTCGATGACCGCCACCGTGTGACCACGCTTCTCCAAGCTGCGCGCCAGGCTGGAGCCGACTCGACCACAGCCCATGATGACGATGTGCATAGGCCCTGACGCTACACGGCCGTGCTGACGCTGGGACGCGTTGCCGACGGCTGCCCACCACGGACCGCCGTCAACGGGGCAGGGGAGGGTTGAACCAGGCATTAGTGTTTCCGTACGTGACTCTGTCCGACGTCGGCAAGCGATTGCTCATCGGGCGCGCACTACGCAGCACTCAACTGGGCGAGACGTTGCTTCCCAAGCGGATCGCGCTGCCCGTCTTCGCCTCGGACGCGCTGTCATCGGTCGCCTACGCGCCGGATGAAATCCTGCTGACCTTGTCGCTTGCCGGTCTGGTGGCGTACTCCTATTCGTGGAAGATCGCGCTCCTGGTGGCCGTGGTCATGCTGGTGGTGGTCGCGTCGTACCGGCAGAACGTGCACGCCTATCCCTCCGGCGGCGGCGACTACGAGGTGGCCACGGTCAACCTCGGACCGAACGCCGGCGTCACCGTGGGCAGCGCGCTACTGGTTGACTACGTGCTGACCGTCGCCGTGTCGATCTCCTCGGGCGTGCAGAACGCGAAGTCGCTGCCGCTGCTGCACTTCCTGGACGGCCACGAAGCCATCACGGCGGCCATCGCGGTGCTGGTGCTGACCGCGCTCAACCTGCGCGGCGTACGGGAGTCGGGTGCGCTGTTCGCCATCCCGACCTACTGCTTCATGCTCAGTGTGCTGGGCATGATCGGCTATGGGCTGTTCCAGATCCTGGTGCTGGGCCGGACGCTGACCGCCGAGACCGCGCAGTATGACATCGAACCCGATCCCAGCTATGCCGTGTTGTCCGGCTTCGCGCTGGTGGCCCTGCTGGCCCGCACATTCTCCTCCGGCTGCGCAGCCCTGACCGGTGTGGAGGCCATCTCCAACGGCGTACCAGCGTTCCAGAAGCCGAAGAGCAAGAACGCCGCAACCACGCTGCTGCTGCTGGGCCTGATCGCGGTCACCATGGTCATCGGCGTGGTGACCCTGGCCAACCTCACCAAGGTCAAGCTGGTCGACACTGGGCGGTCCTTCTACACCCTGAACGGCCAGCGGGTCGAGGTGATCGAGAAGACCGGCATGGCTCAGCTGGCCGAGGTGGTGTTCACAGGGTTCCCGCTTGGCTTCTACTTCGTCATCGCGGCCACCTTCATCATCTTGTTCCTGGCCGCAAACACCGCTTTCAACGGCTTCCCCGTGCTGGGCTCCATCCTCGCCCGCGACGGGTATCTGCCCCGGCAGTTGCACACCCGTGGTGACCGACTGGCCTACAGCAACGGCATCATCACCTTGGCCTTTCTCGCCATCGTGCTGATCTTGGCCTTCGACGCCGACGTCACCTCACTGATCCAGCTCTACGTCGTCGGGGTGTTCGTGTCCTTCACAATCAGCCAGCTGGGGATGCTGCGGCACTGGACGCGGCTGCTGAAGAGCGAGAGCAGGCCGCGCGAGCGCGCACGGATGAAACGCTCGCGGGTGATCAACGGGGTGGGGCTGACGATGACCGGCACTGTGCTGGTGATCGTGCTGCTGTCCAAGTTCGCCCAGGGCGCCTATCTCGCCATCATCGCCATGGCCGGGCTGTTCGCGCTGATGAGGATGATTCGGCGCCACTACGAGTCGGTCGCTCAGGAAACGGCGCTGGTGGAGGGCGAGGACGGGATGCTGCCCAGTCGGGTGCACTCGATCGTGCTGGTGAGCAAGCTGCACAAGCCCACCATGCGGGCGCTGTCGTTTGCCAAGGCGTCGCGGCCCAGCACACTCGAGGCGCTCACCGTGGACGTGGATGGTGACGAGACTGAGCGGCTGGTCAGGCTTTGGGAGGAGGCCCGCATCTCGGTGCCGCTCAAGGTGGTCGCCTCGCCCTATCGAGAGGTGACCAACCCGATCCTCGACTACGTCCGCAACGTCCGCACGGAGAGTCCGCGAGACGTGGTCACCGTGTATGTGCCCGAGTACGTGGTCGGCCACTGGTGGGAGCAGCTGCTGCACAACCAGAGCGCGCTGCGGCTGAAAACCCGCCTGCTGTTCACCCCTGGGGTGATGGTCACCTCCGTGCCGTACGTGCTGCAGTCGGGAGTCGCCGAGCGCGACCAGTCCGAAGACGTCTCAGGCAACATCCGGCGCTCGCTGCGGTGAGGTCCATGACAAGTCACCTGCCGGTGGTCGGCCCGGTCGAGGTCGGTCCGATCGCGCACGGTGGTCATTGCGTCGCCCGGCACGAGGGGCGGGTGATCTTCGTGCGCCACAGCCTGCCCGGCGAGCGAGTGCTGGTGCAGCTGACCGACACCAGCCAGGACCGGTTTTGGCGCGGGGACGCAGTGGAGGTGCTGACAGCAAGCGACGATCGGGTGCCGGTGCGCTGCCCGATCGCGGGTCCGGGACTGTGCGGGGGTTGCGACTTCCAGCACGTCGACCTCGCCGGGCAGCGACGCCTCAAGGCCGCCGTGGTCTCCGAACAGCTGCGCCGGCTGGCCAAGCTCGAGTGGCACGGCGAGGTTGAGGAAGTGGTGGGCGCGGCGACGGCGGAGGGCCTGGGTTGGCGAACGCGCATGCGCTATCACGCCGACGCCTCCGGCCACGCCGCGCTTCGGGTCCACCGCTCCAACCAGCTGGTGGCCCTGCCGCCGCAGGGCTGTCCTATCTCGGACCCGCAGACGCCTCGGGTGACCGGGCAGAACTGGCCGTCGGGTGCCGAGGTGCTGGTCGCCAGCGCGCCCAGTGGGACGGCGCTCCTGGTGGACGGTCAACTGCGGGCAGGCACCGCCGACTTGGTCGAACGGGCTGCCGGTCGAGACTGGGTGGTTTCGGCCGACGGGTTCTGGCAGGTGCACCCGCAGGCGGCCGAGACCCTCGTCGGCGCTGTGCTGTCTGGGATCGAGCCGAGGCCAGGGGAGACGGCGTTCGACCTCTATTCCGGCGTCGGCCTGTTCACCGGAGCGTTGGCCGATGCCGGCTGTGAGGTGTGGAGTGTCGAATCCAACCGGGCTGCGGTCAGCTGCGCGGGCCGCAACCTGGCTGACGTCGCTGACCGGGTCCACCTGAGTGCCGCTCGAGTGGAGGGGCGGCTAGCGGCGCTGCCGAAGCGGATCGATCTGGTCGTCCTTGACCCTCCCCGTGCCGGCGCAGGTCGGGTCGTCATCTCGGCCATGCTTCGCCGACACCCGAGGGCGCTGGCGTACGTGGCTTGTGACCCGGCAGCCCTTGCCCGCGACTTGGCTACGGCCGATGGGCTGGGCTATCACCTCACCTCGCTGCGGGCCTTTGACCTGTTCCCGATGACTCACCACATCGAGTGCGTGGCGATCCTGCAGCCCTGACCAAAGGGGCTGCCACGGTGGCATAGCTGCTTGGCTGTTGTGGTGTGGGCCCGGCCTTGGCGATGCCCGGGGGTGCTCGCGCTCACCTGCTGTACGGCTGTCAGTGGCGAGCGGCATGATGAACTTGGACGAATTGTGCAGGCGGCGTCGCGTGTACGGCAGCGATCCTCCAGTAGTATCTTGACGTCAAGAGAGTTTCGGCCCGACCGGGGAGTGATTTCATGAGCGCAAGCAGTGCCAGTGTGAACAGTTTCGGCGCCCAGGCCAGTCTGCAGGTGGGTGAGGAGTCGTACGAGATCTTCCGGCTCGACGCGGTGGAGGGGGCCGACGCGCTGCCGTACAGTCTGAAGATCTTGCTGGAGAACCTGCTGCGTACCGAGGACGGCGCCAATATCACCGCCGAGGACATCCGGGGGCTCGCCGCCTGGGACCCCGAAGCCGAGCCCAGCCGGGAGATCCAGTTCACCCCCGCGCGAGTGATCATGCAGGACTTCACCGGGGTGCCTGCCATCGTTGACCTGGCCACCATGCGCGAAGCCATGGCCGACCTGGGCGGCGACGCCACCAGAATCAACCCGCTGGCACCGGCCGAGCTGGTGATCGACCACTCGGTGATCGCTGACGTCTTCGGCACCGCGGACTCCTTCCTGCGCAACGTCGAGATCGAATATGGCCGCAACCGCGAGCGCTACCAGTTCCTGCGCTGGGGCCAGACCGCCTTCGATGACTTCAAGGTGGTGCCCCCGGGCACCGGCATCGTGCACCAAGTCAATATCGAGCACCTGGCCCGGGTGGTCTTCAGTCGACCTGGCACCAACGGGACTGTGCAGGCCTATCCCGACACCTGTGTAGGCACCGACTCGCACACCACCATGGTCAACGGGCTGGGCGTGGTGGGCTGGGGCGTTGGTGGGATCGAGGCCGAGGCGGCCATGCTCGGTCAACCGGTGTCGATGCTGATCCCGCGGGTGGTGGGCTTCAAGCTGTCCGGCTCGATGCCGGAGGGCGCCACGGCCACCGATCTGGTGCTGACCATCACCGAGATGCTCCGCCAGCACAAGGTCGTCGGCAAGTTCGTCGAGTTCTACGGGCCAGGAGTGTCGGCCGTACCCCTGGCCAACCGCGCCACTATCGGCAACATGAGCCCCGAGTACGGCTCGACCATCGCCGTCTTCCCTATCGACTCCAAGACCACTGAATACCTCCGGCTCACCGGCCGCAGCGAGGGCCAGATCGCCCTGGTCGAGACCTACGCCAAGGAGCAAGGTCTGTGGCACGACGACGACCGAGAGGCGAAATACTCCGAATACCTCGAGCTCGACCTCTCCACCGTGGTGCCGAGCATCGCCGGGCCCAAGCGGCCTCAGGACCGGGTCGTGCTCGCCCGCGCCAAGCAGGGTTTTCGGGAGGCGCTGTCCGACTACGTCGCGGATGACCAGGTCAGCCTGGGTGGCAACGCCGATCCTGACCGGAGGATCGACGACGCCCCCAAGCTCCAGGGCGTCGACGAGGCGTCGGCGGAGAGCTTTCCGGCCTCCGATGCCCCAAGCCACACCGGCGAGGAGTCCGAGGACCCGCAGGAGTTCGGCGAGGGCGTCCCTGACGACATCGGCCGGCCGTCCAAGAAGACTTTGGTGCGGCTCGCCGACGGCCAAGAGTTCGAGCTCGACCATGGCGCGGTCACCATTGCCGCCATCACGTCCTGCACCAACACCTCCAACCCAAGCGTGATGATCGGCGCGGCGCTGGTGGCGAAGAAGGCTGTGGAACGCGGCCTGACCCGCAAGCCGTGGGTCAAGACCACGCTGGCACCCGGCTCCAAGGTGGTCAGCGACTACTACGACCGCTCCGGGCTGACGCCCTACCTGGACAAGATCGGATTCAACCTGGTCGGTTACGGCTGCACCACCTGCATCGGCAACTCGGGGCCGCTGATCCCCGAGGTGAGCGCGGCGGTCAACGAGAGCGACCTGGCCGTGGTCTCGGTGTTGTCCGGCAACCGCAACTTCGAAGGTCGGATCAACCCCGACATCAAGATGAACTACCTGGCCAGCCCACCCCTCGTCGTGGCCTATGCGTTGGCCGGCACCATGGACATCGACCTGCAGAGCGACCCGCTGGGCACCGACGAGCAGGGCCAGCCGGTCTACCTCCGCGACGTCTGGCCGACCGAGGCCGAGATCGACGAGATCATCGCCACTTCCATCGGGGCGGAGATGTTCAACGACTCCTACGCCGACGTCTTCGCTGGGGACGAGCAGTGGCAGTCACTGCCCACGCCACAGGGTCAAGTCTTCGAGTGGGACCCCGACTCGACCTACGTACGCAAGCCCCCGTACTTCGACGGCATGCCGGCCGAGCCAGAGCCGGTGACCGACATCACCGGTGCCCGCGTGCTGCTCCGGCTGGGTGACTCCATCACCACCGACCACATCTCGCCGGCCGGCGCGATCAAGGCCGACAGCCCGGCGGGGAGTTACCTGTCCGAGCACGGTGTAGCTCGCGGCGACTTCAACTCCTACGGATCCCGGCGGGGCAACCACGAAGTGATGATCCGTGGCACCTTCGCCAACATCCGGCTGCGCAACCAGTTGGCGCCGGGCACAGAGGGCGGGTTCACCCGCGATTTCACCTCCGACGGAGGCCCGGTCAGTACGATCTACGACGCGTCCCGGCACTACCTCGATGCCGGCACCGCGCTGGTCATCCTCGCCGGCCTCGAGTACGGATCGGGCAGCTCGCGGGACTGGGCGGCCAAGGGCACCGCGCTGCTCGGCGTCAAGGCGGTGATAGCCGAGTCTTACGAGAGGATCCATCGATCCAACCTGATCGGCATGGGCGTGCTGCCGTTGCAGTTCCCCGAGGGTCAGAACGCGGCCTCGCTGGGGCTGACCGGTGAGGAGACGTTCGACATCACCGGCGTCACCGCGCTCAACGACGGCACCACCCCGCGCACGGTCACGGTCACTGCCGGCGACGTGACCTTCGAGGCTACGGTCCGAATCGACACTCCGGGCGAAGCCGACTACTACCGCAACGGCGGCATCATGCAGTACGTGCTGCGCTCCTTGCGCAATCGTGGCTAGGCCGGCTGGCGTCGAGGGCGCGAAGGAGACGTACGATCTGGCTGGCCGCGCCGTCCGCCGCATCCGCTTTAGCGCGATACGGCCGCACGTTGTGCGTTTTGGGCCCGCGCCCGGCTGAATCGTTTACGATGTAAACGACGTCGGCGACGAGGTTGTCGTTCCGCCTGGTGGGGCCGTGCTGCCGACGAAGCGTGAGTGACCCGCGTGCGGTCAAGCGCGGGTACGGGAGGAAGAGAACCATGACATCCGAGCAGGCACTGGTGGGGGGTCGCTACCAGTTGACCGAGCCGCTCGGGCAGGGCGGCATGGCTACTGTTCGCCGCGGCATGGACACCCGGTTGGATCGTCTGGTGGCCGTCAAGCAGTTGGTGCCGTCTCTGGCTGCCGACCCGGTCTGCCAAGAGCGCTTCAAGCGCGAGGCTCGGTCAGCGGCCAGTCTGAGTCACCCGGCCATCGTCGCTGTCTTCGATACCGGTGAGGAGCGGGATGCCCGGACTGGCCTCTCCATCCCCTACCTGGTGATGGAGCTGGTCGAGGGCCAGACGCTGCGCGGCATGTTGCAAGACACCCCCAAGGTCCTGCCGCAGCGGGCGCTCGAGCTGACTCGCGACGTCCTCGACGCGCTCAGCCACAGTCATGACGCGGGCATCGTGCATCGTGACATCAAGCCGGCGAACGTGATGGTGACCGCGACCGGTGAGGTCAAGGTGATGGACTTCGGCATCGCTCGCGCGATCACCGACACGTCGGCCGACTTCACGCAGACGTCGTCTGTGGTGGGCACCGCGCACTACCTGTCGCCAGAGCAGGCTCGCGGGGAGCGCGTCGGCTTCCGTAGTGACCTCTATTCGGCGGGCTGCCTGCTGTTTGAGCTGCTGACCGGTCGCCCGCCGTTCGTCGGCGAGTCCGTGCTCAGTGTGGTCTACCAGCACGTACGCGAGGCTCCCGCGCCGCCCAGTCAGCTGGACCCGGCGGTCGGCCCCGAGATTGACGCGGTGGTGCTCAAGGCGCTGGCCAAGGACCCGGCCGACCGCTACGCCGACGCGCGAGCGATGAAAGCCGATCTCGAGCGAGTCATTGCCGGGCAGAAACCCGCGGCGGCGCCGGCGCTGGTGGCCGCCGCCGATGCCTGGCCCGCACCCGCACCCGCGGCCGTGGACGAGGGCGACCCGTTACCTAATTCTGTGCCCAGCGCCCGTGCCCAGGACGGCGACCGTCGCCGCTGGGGCCTGGCCCTAGGGAGTCTGCTGATC
Source organism: Propionibacteriaceae bacterium (assembly GCA_035634295.1). Classification (GTDB taxonomy): domain Bacteria; phylum Actinomycetota; class Actinomycetes; order Propionibacteriales; family Propionibacteriaceae; genus Microlunatus. Next base: position 60,877 of record DASQDG010000087.1, read on the forward strand.
GCAATGCTGACCTTGCTGGGGGGCTACGGCCTGTATCGCAGCAACGAGCCGTCGGCGGCGGCCGCGAACAAACTGATCAACGTGCCGGACGTGGTAGGCCGCAGCCGCGTTGAAGCCGAACAGGCCCTGCGGCGGGCACAGCTGACACCCCTCGTGCGTACGGTCCAAGCCGACCCCGACGAGACGCTCGACACCGTGGTGAAGCAAAGTCCAGCCAGTGGCCGAGACACGCCGGCGGGCAGCGAAGTCACCGTGGAGGTCAACGTCGGACCTGCAACGGCCACGATCCCAACGGGCCTCGAGGGTGGCGACGTCAACACCGCCCGGACAGCTCTGGCCGCGCTCGGCTTCCGTCAGGTCACCGTGAACTTGGTCGATGATCCACCAGGCGACGCCCTGGAGAACGAGGTGCTGCGCGTCAAGCCCGGTGAGGGAAAGGTCGTGGCAGTCACCCGGGAGGTCGTGCTGCGCGTGGCCGATGCGCCCGGTTCGGCCGGCTCGCGACAGGTCAGCCAGAACGACGACGGGTCGGTAAGTTCGCAGCCCGACGACTCGGAATCGACGGCCGGCCAGAGCGCCGCCCGGGCGACCACAAGCGTGGGGCCGGATTCGAAGCCAGCCCCCTCGGCTGGGGTGAGCTCGAAGTCCTCAACCGCGGCAGCACCCACCCGGAGCGCACCGAACAAGGCGACGCAGCCGCCTCGCCGCACCAGTGCTGCGCCTTCGGCGGGCAACTCTGCCAGCGAGAGCCCGCCGAAGGGCAAGCCCTCGTCGGTCAATCCCAAGCCCTCCAAAGCCCAGCCGTCAAAGGCGAAGCCGACGAAGGCGAAGCCGACGAAGGCGAAGCCCCGCAAGGAGGCGAAGCCCGGTAAGGAGGCGAAGCCCGGTAAGGCGAAGCCCACATCGCCCAAGTCCAAGCCACGCAAGTCATAGCGCAGGCTGATCGAAGCCGCTGGTCCTGCATCCCTCAGGGCGGTTGGGCTTGAAACCTACGGTGGAGGCTTACAAAACACACCGAGAGGCGAGCGAGCTATGCACCGGAGAAGGCGGTCGGAATCCCCGGTGGAGCGCGTGGTGGTGATCGGCGGCAGCCTGACTGGGCTCTTCGCGGCGGCCGCCATGGCTGGTCAGGGGCGCTCGGTGACCATCGTCGAACGGGACGTGTTCCCGGCGACGGCCATGCCGCGGGCGGGCGTACCGCAAGGTGGGCAGGCGCACGTCTTGCTGTTCCGGGGGCTCAGCGCGGCCGAGCAGCTGCTGCCCGGACTGCGTGAAGACCTGCTCCGGGCCGGCGCCGTTGGGGTCAACGGCGGCCACCTGTTGTGGCTGTCGGCGCTGGGCTGGATGCCTGAGTCCGACCACGGCTACGAGGTCGTCTCGGCGACCCGACCGCTGCTGGAGCACGTGGTCCGGCAGCGGACCCTGGCGCTGGACGGAGTGACATCGCTGCAGGGCAGTCGGGTCACCGGGCTGCGCCGAGAAGGTGACCAGTGGCAGGTGCAGCGCGCCGACCACACCGCGGTGATGGCTGACCTGGTGCTCGACGCGTCCGGGCGCAACTCCCGGTTGCCCACCTGGCTCGAGGAGCTGGGAGTGTCGGTGCCTGAGCCCGAGCGGCTGGACGCCCAGGTTGGCTATGCCACCCGACGCTACCGCGCGCGGACTGACGCGCTCGCTGGCTGCGCGGGTGTGGTGGTGGCCGCTACCCCTGAGCTGCCTCGAGGGGCACTGGCCCTGCCCGCCGAAGACAACCAGTGGCTGCTTTCGGTCGTCGGCTTCGGCGCATCCCGGCCGCCGCGCGACAACGAGGGGTTCGAGCGCTATCTTCACGAGCTGGTCGACCCGGCTGTGGCCGATCTGGCCGAGCACTGCGAGCCAATCGGTGACGTCCAGGTGCACCGGCAGACGGCCAACGTGCGACACCGCTACGAGAAGGCACGCCACTGGCCGGCCGGCCTGGTCGCGGTGGGCGACGCGCTGTGTGCCTTCGACCCGGTCTACGGCCAAGGCATCACCGTCGGTGTCCTGCAGGCGCTGGCGTTGCGCAAAGCCGTCCGTCGGGGACTGTCGCCCGCAGACAGCGGGCACCTGCAACGTCGGGTGGCGGCCACCGTAGAGATCCCGTGGTCCATCGCCACCGGGGCCGACAGCGCCTTCGTGCCTGGGGGGCAGTCGAGTCTGCAGGTGGTGCTCGGCCGCTGGACCGAAGAGCTGGCGCGGCTGGCGATACACGGCAACCAGCGTGCCAACCACTCGATGAGCCGGGTCTACAACCTGATGGGCCCACCGGCGCTGCTGCTCCACCCGGCGCTGTTCCTGGCCGTCGCGCGGGCTCGGCTGCTCGGCTACGGCAAGGCGACGACCCGGCCCAGGCTGCTGAGTCAGCTGGCCGACGGTCCACTGGCGCGCGAGGCGCCGGAGCCGGTCGCCGCCGAGCGTCGGGTATCGCGCGCCCCTGCGTCTGGACGACGAGGAGGCGGACACGCTTGTCCGTCCGAGTCCGAGGAGGAACACGGAGGGATAAGCGCGATGCGCGAGGCGGAAGATCAATTGGCGTAGAGGACTGCGCCGTTGCAGATCACGAGTCCGACGATGGCAGGGATCAGCATGGCCGAGCCGGTGCCCTCTCCCTCAAGCACTCCCCAGGCCATCTTGCCGACGGCGAGGGTGGTGATGACGACCAGTCCCCACGCCAGTGAGCGCCGCAGAAGGCCAGGCAAACCGCCGCCAGACCGGTGAGGGCCAGGGTCCATGACAGCACCTTCTCTGGCGTCCAACCGAAGGTGAGCCAGGCTCGCTCGAACGCCAGGAACTCCGCGATCCGGGGCTGCACCTGCTCGGGTGCCGGAAACCACGCGATGCCGGTGGCCAGGGCGATCAAAGTGACAACGATGCCGGATATCCAGCGCTTGTAGGAGAAGTAGGCCAGGGGAAGCAGGAACAGCGGCCGGATGTACCAGGAGAGCACGTTGGCGTGTCGCTCCCAAGCCCAGGCCAGCAGCTGCCTGGTGGTACCCGTCGCGGCCAGGATGAGTCCTGCGAGCAGCAGCAGGGCCAGCGCGGCCGCGGTCAGGATGAGGTCAGTCCGGGCTTGGGACACCGCTGAGCTCCGGGTCGTGCGAGAAAGGTCAGACCGGATCATGATGGGTGTTCGTTTTCGTAGGGGAAGAGCGTAGAGCGGCCGGCGGCGGGGTGACCTGGATGGCCACCAGGTCGTGCCCGAAGTCCCACAGCATGGTGAGCAAGGCCCGCAGTGCCGGCTGGTCTGCGGTCAGGTCGATTGTGCTCTCAGTGCCGCTGCCACCGATCGAAGCGGTGGCGCCGAAGCGGACGTCGATCAACTGGGTGACCGTCTCGGAGAGGCGTCCCGTCACGACGAGGCGGTAACAGGTCTTTGAGATGGTCATGACCTCAGGTTTGGCGCACCGGGGTGGGCGCGCACCACCCAGTCGGCGATTCCACCCGGGGTGCGGCCGCGGGGTGGTCCTAGATGAGACCGAGCTCGTGCCCGCGGCGAACGGCGTCCGCACGCGCGACCACCCCTAGCTTGCGGTAAAGGCTCTTGGTGTAGCCCTTCACCGTATTGACCGACAGGTACATCTCTGAGCCGATCTCCCTGGCGGACAACGGACCGCGCAGGGCTCGGAGGATGGACAGCTCGCGGTCGGTCAGCTCCTCAGCCAGTGCCCCCCGAGCGTGGGCTTCGGTGGTTGCGCCCCGTCCGATGCGCGCTTCCAGGGCCTCGAGCCGTTGCACGGCTCCCGGTCGCGCCTCGCCGGTGGCGACCGCATCCTTGGCTCGCTTCAGGGTTAGCCGGGCGACTGCCCGGTCGCCTGCCGCCCACTGAGCGGCGGCCAGCTGTGACAGTGCGGCTACAACGAGGGTGGGCCAACCCCACACCTCCGCGAGGTCGACAGCTCGTACCAGCGCCGACATTGCGCGGTCAGAATCGCTCGCCGACAACAGTCTTGCTTCGGCCAGCCGCAGACCGGCCAGGGCCGCGGCGGCGCCGGGTCCCCAAGCCTCCTCCGCCGCCGCTGCCAGGTCCCGGACCTCACGGGAGATGCGGCTGGCGCCGGCGACATCCTCGGCTTCGACCAGGATCAGAGCCAGCTGTCCTGCCGACTGGAGGGCGAACAGCGACGGCAGCTCCCGACGCAGCGGCGATCCCCAGCACTCCCGCAATAGCTCAAGTCCCTCCGACAACCGGCCGGCGCTCAGCAGAGCACTCCCGAGAACATGGCGGGCGAAGAGGTGGCCATACTTCGTCGGATCGGTCTCGAGCTCCGCCGCGCGAGTGGCGTAGCGCAGGGCACTGTCCGCATCCCCGGCAGCAGGAAAGGTCGCCCAGATGGTGTCCGCCTGCCCTCGCAGCGTGTGCCACCCGGGCAGTGGCTTGCTTCCCGCCTCGATCAAGGGTTCGGCTGCAGTCAGCCAGTGCAAGCATCGGTCGTACTGCCCGCTTTCGCCCGCAGCGACCGCCAGAGCGACGAACAGCCGGGGGCTAGTGATCTGAGCCGCCAGCTGCTCGCCCAAGCGGAGGAAGGCCGCGGCCGCCCCCCGGTCCAAGAACCACCGGTCACCGGTCAGGAGCAGCTCCAGGGCCTCGGCGCTGTCGCCGGCCGCTTGTCGGTGTTCGATCGCCTCTTCGAGCCGCCCCTCGGCGAGGAACCAGTCGGCGGCTCTGGTCAACACGGCCGAGGCTTGGTCGGCCACCTCCCGCTCGAGCTCGCGACGCAGGACGTCACGGAAGAGTCGATGGCAGCGATACCACCCACCGCCGAGCGCGGAGAAGAACACGCCGTCTCGGTGCAGCTGGGCCAACACGTCACCGGCGCCCTTGGTGCCCAGTACGGCATCACACAGCGGACCGGACAGCCGCTCCAGCACCGAGCACTGGACTAGCAGCTGGCGTTCATTCACCTCGAGACCAGGCAGCACCTCAGCAGCGAAATAGTCCAGGATGTGGCGCCGGTCGCCGCTCAGCTCGGCCGCTGCCGCGTCGAAATTGCCGGATTCACGCAAGGTGAGGGCGGCGAGCTGAAGTCCGGCGGGCCAGCCCTCGGTCCGCTCGACCAGCCTGTTTGTGGTGCCCAGCGCCAATTCGGACAGTCCGCTGACCCCGGTCACCAGCCGAGCACCCTCCGCGGTCGTGCATCTCAGCTCCGCGAGTCGGACCTCGTTCAGCTCGCCGCGAGCCCGCATCCGGGCCAGGGGCAGCGGCGGGTCAGCGCGGCCGGCGATCACCAGATGCAGCGCGGGTGGCAGGTAGGCCAGCAGGAACTCCACCTGCGAATGGATCATCGGGTCGCTCAGCACGTGGTAGTCGTCGAGGACCAGCGCATAGCTGTCCTCTGCGGTAGTCAGCGCATTGAGCAGTGCAGTGAGAGCGACCCCGATGGGATCCATGCCCGGCGCGTTGAGCGCCGCCAGCGACTCCCGGGTCACGGTGGGCGCCACCCGGTCGAGTGCGGACAAGGCGTACGTCCAGAACCGCACCGGCTCATCGTCAGCCTCGTCAAGCGACAGCCAGCCCGTCCGGCCACGCCCTTCGCCGCCACCGGCCCAAGCCGCCAGCAGCGTTGTCTTCCCCCAGCCGGCCGGGGCCACCACGGTGGTGAGCCGGACGTGCGGCTCCACCGCCAGCCGACCCTCGAGCCGCCCCCGAGTGACCGTGGTTGGCGGAAGCCGCGGCACGAGTAGCTTGGCCATCAGCAACGGCCGAGAGTTGCCGACGAGCATCCTGCCCCCTCCACGCGTCGACGCTGCCGCGGTCGTGAGAACTCGCTGCCACACGCTACCCGGCCACCCCGGGTGGACATCGCGCCAGGGTGGTGCCGCCCCACCCTGAAGAGTTCCATGCTCCGGACAGGATTGAATCTGACCGAGAGAGAGGGCGTTGGAATGGAAACCGAGAACCTCCCCCGCGAGACGACGGTGTGTATCGCGGGATGCGGACCGGCGGGCGCGATGCTGGGGCTGATGCTGGCCCGGGCCGGCGTGGACGTCGTCGTGCTGGAGCAGCATGCGGATTTTTTCCGCGACTTCCGCGGCGACACCATCCATGCCTCGACCCTGCAAGTTCTCGACGAGCTGGGGCTGCTCGACGGGTTCGAGCAGTTGCCGCAGCAGCGCACCACGTCGATCACGATGGTCACCGACAACGAGGTGCTGACTCTGGGCGACTTCAGCCGGTTGCCGGGACGCTTCCAGGCGCTGTCGATGGTGCCGCAGTGGGACTTCCTCACCTTTCTCACCGGCGAAGCCGAACGCTACCCGTCCTTCACGTTGCGCCGGCTGGCCAAGGTGACCGGTCTTATCGAAGAAGACGGAGTTGTCCGCGGGGTGCGCTACCGCACCCCAGATGGCGCTGACGAGGAGCAGCAGCTACGCGCGCTGCTCACCGTCGCCGCTGACGGACGTCACTCGGCCGTTCGGCGAGCGTCGGGACTGTCCACCGTCGAGTTCGGGGCCCCCATGGATCTGCTGTGGTATCGCATTCCCAAGCTGCCTGACGACCCGCAGGGATCGTTCGCCCGGCTCACCGCTGGCCGATTCCTGCCGATGATTGACCGGGGCAGCTACTGGCAGGGCGCCTACACGATGCCGAAGGGGACCTTCGCGCAGATGAAGGGCCGCGGGATCGAGTCGCTCCGGTCAGACCTGGTAAAGGCCATGCCGTACCTCGACGGACGGCTGGACACCGCGCTGCGTACATGGGACGACACCGGCTTCCTCGAGGTCCGAGTGAACCGGCTCCGGCGGTGGCACCGATCAGGACTCCTCTGCATCGGCGACGCCGCACACGCCATGTCGCCGGTGGCAGGGGTGGGGATCAACCTCGCGATCCAGGACGCGGTGGCGACTGCCAACCTGCTCACCGGGCCACTGCTGCGCGGCGCGGTGACCGAGCGCGACCTAGCCAGGGTGCAGCGCCGCCGAGCCCTGCCGACCCGGGTCACCCAGTGGGTTCAGCTCAACGTGCAGCGGCAGTTGATCTTCGCTCCCCCCGCCGCCGACGCGCCCAGCACGGTCCCGCCGGCTCTCCGCGTGCTGACGCGGATCCCTCCGGTACGCCGCCTCTTCTCACGGTTCATGGCCATCGGCATCCGCAACGAGCACGTCAAGTCGGTTCCAGGACTGAGTCTCGCTCGCCGTGGCGCCGAGAATGAGCGCAACGGTTCCAGGCCGCGTCAGGCGTCGAGTCGCTGAGCACTGCTCAGACGGAACAGAAGGGAGTGTTCTCATGCTTGTTCTCGTGGTGGGAGGGACCGGTGGACTGGGCCGGCTCGCCGTCGGTGAGCTGGCCGCGCGCGGCCATTCGGTACGGGTGCTGTCGCGGCAGCGAACGCCCAGCACGTTCTCTACGCCGGAGGTTCAGTCGGTCAGGGGTGACCTGGTTTCGGGGGAAGGCGTCGCCGCCGCGGTGAAAGGGGTCGATGCGGTGCTCGACACGGTCAACGCGAACCGCTCGGCCGGTTCGGTGATGGTCGATGGCACCCGAGGTCTGCTGGCGGCGGCCGCGAACTCCGGGGTGCGGCACGTGGTCGGCATCGGCATCGTCGGTGCGGAGGCGATCGCGCCGCTGGTGCCGTACTACCGGGTGAAGGTCGCCCAAGAGCAGGTCCTGCGAGCCGGCGACGTGCCCTGGACCCTGCTGCGCGCCACCCAGTTCCACGACTTCGTCGCCTCGATGGTGTCCGGGCTGGCTCGGCTCCCCTTACTGCCCGTTCCAGGCATCCGTTACCAACCCGTCGATCGGGGCGAGGTCGCGGTGGCCCTGGTGGACGCGGTTGAGGGTTCGCCGAGCGGGCGGCTCCCCGATTTCGGCGGCCCCCAAGCCCTGCCATGGATCGACTTCGCGCGCAGCTGGCTGCGGGCGCAGGGCCGCTCGCAGCGAGTGGTAAACATCCCGTTGCCCACCAAGTACGGTCGCCGACTCCGCGAGGGGGCGCTCTGCAACCCCGACCGTGCCGTCGGACGGCTGACGTTCTCGGATTGGGCCGAAGCTCAGGTTCAGGGCGACCTGCATGCCTGACCAGAAGGCGACCTCGAGTTCCGGGCGAGACGGCTTCGCGGCGCGGCATCCGCTGTCGATGTTCCTGATCCTGGTTTTCGGGATCAGCTGGCCGGTCCTCTCCGTACCCGTGCTCGCAAGCCGTGGGCTTCTTCCGGGCGGTCAGCTGCCGGTGGAGCTCTTCGCCCTCGCGGTCACCTGGTTCGTGCTGTTGCCTGCTGCGCTGTGGGTGACTGCAGCCAGCGAGGGCCGCAGTGCGGCGCGGGCGCTGTTGGCTAGAGCTTTCCGGTGGCGGCTCGGCGCCTGGTGGCTGGTCGTTCTGCTGGCCCTGCCCGCCACCACTGCCGTGGTGGGACTGGCGCTGGGCGGTTCCCTCACCACTCAGGGCATGCTCCCCGTCCTCTGGCGCGCAGGCGTGTCCCTGGTCATCGCCGTGGTGCTCATCCACCTGTGGGAGGAGACCGTGTGGGCCGGCTTTCTTCAGACGCGGCTCGAACGACGGCACAGCCTGCCGGTGGCGGCGCTGATCACCTCCGTGCCCTTCGCCGCGCTCCATCTGCCGCTGCTGCTGCTCGGGAAAGCGACCCGGTTCGACGTGCTCGTCGGGGCGGCGAAGCTGCTGGTGCTGGCCGTGGCCATGCGGTTGCTGGTGGGTGTATTCCTGCGCGCCACCGGCAGCCTGCTGGCCGTCGGAGTGCTGCACGGTGTCTACAACGCCTGCAACAACGCCGGTGGCCTGGCCGACGGCCTGCTGCAGGGTGCCGACCAGAACCTGGCTGCACCGATCGCGCTGGTCGTCGTCACCGCCGCGGTGGCCGGCCACCTCCGAAGCCGCCGAAGCCGGCCGCAGGCCCTCAAACACCAGACGGCCGAACAGCCGGACTCGCTCACCCTGGGAGGCAAGAAATGACAGCTTCGACACTTGTGACGTGCTCGTGGTCGGCGCGGGCCCCACCGGACTGGCGTTGGCCTGCGACCTGCGCCGCCGGGGCGTCGACTGCCAGATCATCGACCAGGTCCCGGACTTCCCGGCGAGCTCCCGGGGCAAGGGGCTCCAGCCCCGAAGTCTGGAGGTGCTGGATGATCTCGGCGGGCTCGACCCGCTGCTCGCCGCTGGCTGGTCTCGCAACATCCGGCTGCGCTGGCATGTCGCCGGCCGCCTGCTATTGGATCTGCAACTGCCAGGCAGCGACCCGCAGCCCGCGGTGCCCTACCCCAACGTGGTCTTGATCCCGCAGTCCCGCACCGAGCAGGCGCTGCGTGATCGGCTGACCGAGCTGGGTGGCAGCGTACGGCTCGGCTGGGAGCTGGAAGACGTCGCCCAGGACGGCCAGGGAGTCACCGCGAGGATTCGCGACGTCGGAACTGGTAACCGGCGGACGATTCGCAGCAGATATCTGGTCGGCTGCGACGGCGGTCACAGTCGGGTCCGGGACGCGCTGGGCCTCGCTTTGGTGGGGGACACCCACGCCGAACACTTCGTGTTCGGCGACGTGGAGATCGACGGGCTCGACCCGGGGGTGGCGTACGTGTGGATCGACGCCGAGCGCTATCTCGCCGCCAGCCCGTTTCCGGGGCATCGGTCATGGCAGGTGCAGGCCACCGTGAAGCCGGACGCTCGCGGGCAGCTCGAACCCGCGTCCCTGAAGCTGTTCCAGCGTCTGTTCCAGGAGCGCAGCGGCCGCAGCGATCTCCTGCTCTCCAAACCCACCTGGTTGTCGAACTACGTGAGCAACGTCTGCATGGTCGACCGCTACCGGGTGGGTCGGGCCTTCCTCGCCGGCGACGCGGCCCACGTGCACAGTCCCGCCGGCGGTCAGGGGATGAACACGGGGATCCAGGACGCGTACAACCTGGGTTGGAAGCTTGACCTCGTGCTGCGCGGGCGGGCCAGTGATGCCTTGCTGGACACCTATCAGGAGGAGCGGCTGCCGATCGCCCGCTCGGTGCTGAGTGGCAGCGACATCGGCTATACGGCCATGTTCTCCTCGAACCCTATGGTCACCTTCGTCCGGGAGCGGATCCTTGTCCCATTGCTACGGATACCTCGGGTCCAGCGGGCGATCCTGGGCACCAGCAATCAGCTTGACGTCAACTACCGCCGCAGCTCGTTGGCCGGGAGTTTCGCGGCCCCAGATCGCGCCCGTCGCCTCGGGCTCGTGCCTTTGATCGGCGTGGCTGCTGTGCTGGGTTTCCGAACGGGTCCTCGGGCAGGCGACCGAGCACCCGACGCTGAGCTGCGCGACGCCTACGGGGCCGCCACGCGGTTGTTGCCGCAGCTTCACGGACCGCAGTTCACCCTGCTGATGTTCGCCGGGGAAACCGCCAGCCCGGCCGCGTTGCAGCGACTCGACACCCTCGCCGCCACGGTGGAAGCGCGCTACGGACCGGAGGTGCACACGAAGCTGGTGCTGGCCGGGCCGCCCGCGCGGGAGGGCCACCCCCATCCGGTGATGCTCGACCCCGAGAAGGGAGCCCACCGCACGTATGGCGCGACCGCAGGGGCGCTGTACCTGATTCGACCCGACGGATATGTGGGCAGGCGCATGTCACCAGCGGACGCCGGCGCAGTGAGCGAATATCTCGACACCATATTCGCCGGCGCCCACACCGACGCAGAGCCGACCGGATCGGAGAAGGTCGCCGCGCCGCACGTGGCGTCGTCGGCTGCTTCCACCGAAGGGAGGGTTTCCAGTGGCGTCCACCAGAGGTGAAGTGTCGAGCGCCATCCTGATCGCGCCCGCCCTGCTGTTCTTCACCGTCGGGTTGTGGATGGTGTTCGACCCGGCCGGCTTCCAACGCACAGTCGGTGGATTCGGCACGACCAACGAGCACCTGATCCGTGACCTGGCCACTTTCAACCTCGCCCTCGCCGCAGTGCTCGGCGTAGCCGCGACGCGTCCCTCATGGCGACTGCCGGTGCTGTGGTTCGCCAACATCCAGAACACCTTGCACCTGGTCAACCACATATCGGACGCCGACCTGGCCGAACCGCTCTGGTTGGGAATGGCCAATGTCTGGGCTCTGTTGGCCACCGGAGCGGTGCTGGCTGTGCTGCTCGCTGTCGTGTACCGGTCGTTGCGTACGGCCGAGCCGACTGCCGCGGGGCGCAGCCTCGGGCCGAGAGGCTGAAGCCTGCCCGTCAGAGGGTGGCGCTCGAAGCCCCGCGGCATCGGCGGCGACGGAGCCTGGTCTGCTCACCTGCCCAGCCTTACGCTAGCGCCGCCGCGATCCGCTCGGCGTAGTCCTCGATCTCCCCGGCGGCGTACTTCGTTCGCGGCCAGAAGAAGCCCCGCAGTCCGTCTCCTTTGGACCGAGGGACCACGTGCAGGTGCAGGTGGGGGACCGACTGGCTGACGACGTTGTTCATGGCCACGAAGGTGCCGCCGGCCCCCAGGGCCTTCTCCTGGGCGCGAGCCACCGCGGCAGCCAGCGTCAACAGCGGCGTCATCAGGTCCGGTGGAAGGTCAAGGAGGGTGTCGACGTGGCGTAGGGGCGCGATCAGCACGTGACCCTTGAACACGGGCCGGTGGTCCAAAAACGCGATCAACTCTCGGCTCCTCGCCACCACCGCAGCCGGCAGGTCGCCGGCGATGATCTGGCAGAAGATGTCGGGAGCGGACTCGGGACGCGGCACGTATGCACAGTAGTGGCGATATCGGGTTGGCGAAGGCGAGAATCCTGGCTACACTCGAACACCTGTTCGATCAAGCAGGAGGGAGAGGCATGTGACGAGTCCGATCTACACCCCGCCCGGCTGGCCAGAGCGGGTGCGTCCGCCCGGAGCTCCTGATTGGGAGGTCACTGCGATCGCGTTCCTGCTTGACTGCTGCCCGGCGGACTTCCGGGCCTATCCGGTGCTGCGCAACCACCCGGTGGTGCTCGCCCGGTTTGCCGCCCAGTTCGTCGAGGGGCAATATCACTCCACCCAGCAGGGTCTGGCCGGAGCCCGGATCAGCCTGATCGACTACGTCAGCGCCGAGGTCGTGGAGTCGGCGACCGAGGCTTGGCTGGAGCAGAGTGCTCAGCTGGTACGGGTTCGCCGGGCGGTGGCGCTGGTCGAGGAGGCCCTACGGGGCAAGGTCTTCGTCCGGCGACTGTGACCTCTCCAGTGGCCAGGTGCACCGGGTCCTCGGCGCCGGCGCGCGTTGCCTCGGGCGCCTGTTAAGGCCCAACACGTAAACTTCCGGCATGTCCTCCCCCTCCTACCGTCTGTTGAGTTCGATCCAGGGTCCCTCCGACCTGAGGTCGAAGTCCCCGGACGAGCTGGACGAGCTGAGCGCCGAGATCCGCCGATTCCTGATCTCCAACGTCAGCCAGACCGGAGGACACCTGGGTCCCAACCTCGGGGTGGTCGAGCTGACCATCGCCCTGCATCGGGTGTTCGACTCGCCGCGCGACCCGATCCTGTTCGACACCGGGCACCAGAGTTATGTGCACAAGATGCTCACCGGCCGTCAGGACCAGTTCCCCTCACTGCGCCAACGCAACGGACTGTCCGGCTACCCGAGCCCGGAGGAGTCCGAGCACGACTGGGTCGCCAACTCCCATGCCTCAACGTCGCTGTCCTACGCAGCAGGGATGGCGGCTGGACTGCGCCAGCAGGGCCGTCCGGGTGTCGTGGCGGCGGTGGTGGGCGACGGTGCGCTGACCGGCGGAATGGCCTGGGAGGCGCTCAACAACATCGCAGCCGACGACGGACTGCCGCTGGTGATCCTGGTCAACGACAACGGCCGCTCCTACACCCCGACGGTCGGCGGTCTGGCCAACCAGCTCTCCGGCGTGCGCACCAACCCGCGCTATGAGCAGGTGCTCGATCTGGTCAAGCGCAGCGTCAGCCGAGCACCGCTGGTGGGCACCGCGGCCTACGAGGTGCTGCACGGCATCAAGAGTGGTCTCAAGGACGTCATCGCCCCGCAAGGCCTGTTCTCCGACCTGGGCATCAAATACCTCGGTCCGGTCGACGGCCACGACGTCGCCGCGGTCGAGCTGGCGCTGCACCAGGCCAAGCATTACGGCGGGCCGGTGCTGGTGCACTGCCTCACGCGCAAGGGCAACGGCTTCGCCGCCGCCGAGAACCACGAGGAGGACCGGTTCCACGCCGTCGGCAAGATCGACGCCGAGACCGGTGAGCCGCTCGGCGGCGTTGCCGCCCCGACCTGGACCGACATCTTCTCCAACGAGCTGGTGCGCCTGGGCGCCACTGATGAGCGGGTGGTGGCGATCACCGCCGCGATGACGTACCCCACCGGCCTGCACCGCTTCGCCAAGGCGTTTCCAGACCGCTTCTTCGACGTCGGCATCGCCGAGCAGCACGCAGTCACCTCCGCCGCCGGGATGGCTATGACGGGCCTGCACCCCGTGATTGCCGTCTACGCCACCTTCCTCAACCGGGCGTTCGACCAGGTGCTGATGGATGTCGCGCTGCACCACTGTGGCGTCACGTTCGCGCTGGATCGGGCGGGCGTCACCGGGCCGGACGGCGCGAGCCACCACGGCATGTGGGACATGTCCATCCTGCAGGTGGTGCCCGGACTGCACCTGACGGCCCCGCGCGACGGCACTCGACTGCGGCAGGCTCTGGCCACCGCGCTGGAGATCGACGACGCACCGACCGTCATCCGCTATTCCAAGGATCCAGTGCCGGCCGACATCATGGCTGTCGATCAGCTCGCCGGGCTCGACATCTTGCTGCGCACCGAGCAGCCGCGAGTGCTGGTGGTCGCCATCGGGCAGTTGGCGGGGACCGGCGTGAGCGTCGGTGAGCGGCTGTCGGACCAGGGGATCGGCGTTACGGTGGTCGACCCCGTTTGGGCGCTGCCGGTCAATCCCGCGCTGGTGCAGCTGGCCGCGCACCACGAGTTGGTGATCAGCATCGAAGACAACGGGGTCGTCGGCGGCTGCGGATCCCGGCTCGCCCAAGAGATGCGGCTGGCCGACATCGCCACCCCGCTGCGCGAGTTCGGCATCGCCCAGGAGTTTTTGGAGCACGGCAGCCGCAGTGAACTGCTGGGCGAGCTCGGCCTGACGCCGCAGCACATCGCGCGCTATGCGGTCGAGGCGATCGTCAGCCGTGAGGACCTGCTGCCCGCCAGCGAGGTCGAGCACGGCTGAGCCGGATGCCTCCGCCACCCCCAGCCGGAGTGCCGCAGGGCTGGCACGTCCGGCCACCTGACCTGGGCGACGTCAAGCAGCTGACCCGGCTGATGTCGAGCCACCTGCGAGCAGTCATCGGGTCTTCCTCGGTGGATCCGGAGGCGATCGCCGGCGAGGCGGCTGGGGTGGCCAGCTGGACCCGGCGTCAGCTGGTGGTCGTGGAGCCGGCGGGCCAGATCGGCGCCTGGGCCCGGGTGCACGACCGCGCTGCTGGTCGGACGGTGGTGGAGGTCACCATCGCCCCCACCGTGGACGAGCCGGAGCTGGCCCGAGGGCTGTTCGCCTGGGGTGAGACGGTCGCCGTGGAGATCACCCGCCAGCGCCAGCTGAGCGCGACGCAGCTGGACACCAGTGCTTACGCCGGCGACGAACGTCAGCGGGGCTGGTTGACCGAGGCGGGCTATCGACACACGCGGACCTGGTTGCAGATGAGCCGTCCGGTCACCGCCGGCGAGGCGGTGCCCGGTGCTCTTCCTGCGGTACGGGCGGGTGTGCTGGTGCGACCGGTCGCCAGCCATGAGCACGGGCTGCCAGTAGCTGCCGACCTGCAGATGGTGCACCAGCTTCTCGAAGAATCCTTTGCGGACCACTTCAACTCCTACCGGGAAAGCTTCCCCGAGTTCGTGCAGCGGCTTCGGGAGGATCCGGGGCATCGCTGGGACCACTGGTGGATAGCGACGGTGGAGATAGACGGCGTCTCCATACCGGCCGGCGCGCTGGTCAGCTCCGTGCTGCCCGCCGACGACTCTGGGGTCAAGGGCAGCTACATCGACTACATCGGCGTCCACCGGCGGGCGCGCGGGCGAGGCGTGGCCAAGGCGCTGATCTACACCGTGATCGCCGACGCGGCTCGCCGCGGCCGCAACCGGGTCGGCTTGGAGGTGGACGCCGACTCGCCCACAGGGGCCGACGCCCTCTACGCCTCGATGGGCTGGCAGAGCCGCTACCGCACCGAGTCCTGGCACCGTACGGTCCACACGCCGCCACCTGTTGACTGATCCGAGCCAGGAGACCACCCGGTGCCGCGACGCCCGGCCGTCAACGTGGACTCGCTGGAGAGCGGTGTCAGTCGCCCTCCTCGTGGATCGGCTGGGGCGATTGGCCGATGCCCGATGCGCCGACATCTGCGCCGAGCTGGCCGTCGCGGTCGACTGCTCGCGAGGAGGCGATCCAACGGGATTGATCTCATCCCTCATCAGCGATGAGTCAATGGCTGAGGCCCCGGCGGTGGCGGTGGGACTGCTAGTCGACAGCCCCGGAGATCGGCAGCGTCGCCACCCCAGGAGGCAGGAAGGTCCGGCCCAGCACCTTGGTGGAGATCTGTTCACGGTCGAGATAGGGCGTGATGCCCCCCAGGTGGAACGGCCAGCCGGCGCCCAGGATCAAGCAGAGGTCCACATCCATCGGCGCGGCCACCACCTCCTCGGCCAGCAGCAGGCCGATCTCCTCGGTTAGGGCCGACAGGGCGCGCAGCCGTACCTCATCGGCGGTGCTCGGGCGGTCGCCGACCTGAAGCAGGGCCTGGGTCTCCTCCGACACGTACGGCTTGCCCTCCGCAGTCCAGTCGTAGATGCCCGGCTTGTTCGCCGCTACCAGGGCTCGCAGGTTCGGCGATACGGCGAACCGATCGCCGAGCTTGGCGTGCAGGGTCTCGGCGACGTGCAGCGCGATCGCCGGCCCGACCAGCTGCAACAGCACCAGGGGAGGCAGCGGCAGACCCAACGGCCGGAGCGCGGCGTCGGCGACCGCGATCGGCGTGCCTTCGTCCACGGCCGCCAGCACTTCGCCCATCCACCGGGTCAGCAGCCGGTTGACCACGAACCCCGGCGCGTCACGGACCAGCACCGCATTCTTTTTCAGAGCCTTGGACACCGCCAGCGCGGTGGCCAGGGTGGCATCGTCGGTCAGGTGCCCGCGGACGACCTCCAGCAGAGGCAGCACCGCCACCGGGTTGAAGAAGTGGAACCCGATCACCCGGCGGGGATGAGTCAGTCCGTGGGCCAGCTCGGAGATGGACAGCGAGGACGTGTTGCTGGCCAGCACGCAGCTGGGGGAGACGTGCTGCTCCAGGTCTGTGAATACCTGCCGCTTGACCGTCAGGTCCTCGAACACCGCCTCCAGCACGAAGTCGCAACCGCGGAACGCCGCCAGATCTACCGAACCGCTGACCAGGGCGCCGAGCCGGTTGGCCTGATCGGCGGTGACCCTGCCCTTGCGTTTCAGGGTTTCGATCTCGCGGCGAACCGTCTCCAGGCCGGCGTCCACCCGGGCCTGGTCCACATCGGAGAGAACTACCGGCACCTCGAGGCGCCGTACGAAGAGCAGCGCCAACTGCGTCGCCATCAGGCCGGCACCGACGATGCCCACCTTGGTGACCCGGCTGGCCAGAGCCTGGTCAGGCGCCCCGGCGGGACGGCGCGCTCGCTTCTGCACCAGGTCGAAGGCGTAGAGACCCGAACGCAGCTCCTGGCTCATGATCAGGTCGGCCAGGGCCTCGTCCTCGGCTGCGTAGGCGGCGTAGCGGTCGGCGGTTTCGGCTGCCGCGATCAGTTCCAGCGCCCGGTACGGAGCAGGCGCTGCCCCGAACACCTTGGTGTCGGCGTAGGCCTTGCCGCGGGCCACCGCCGCGCCCCAAGCCTCGCCTCGGTCCACTTCGGTGCGCGTCACCACGACGGTGCCCGCGACCACCTGGGCCACCCAGTCCAGCGACCGCTCGAGGAAGTCCGCCCCCTCGAACAGTGCGTCGGCGATTCCCAGCGCGTGGGCTTGGGGGCCGCTCAACATAGTGTTGCGATTCAGCGCGTTCTCGATGATCACCGTGACCGCACGGTCCGGGCCGATCAGGTTGGGCAGCAGGTAGGCGCCGCCCCAACCGGGGAGCAGGCCCAAGAAGCATTCGGGGAGTGCGACCGCGCTCGCCACCGACGACATCGTCCGGTAGTCGCAATGCAGCGCGACCTCGAGCCCCCCGCCCAGGGCCAGGCCGTTGACCAGAGCGAAGGTGGGCACGGGCGCGTCGTGCAGCAGGTCCAGCACGGCGTGGCCGATCTGGGCGATGGCCAGCGCCTGCTCCCGCTCAGTGATCGCGACCACTCCGGTGAGGTCGGCGCCGGCGGCCAAAATGTACGGCTTGCCGGTGACCGCGATGGCGGAGATGTCCTGGCGCGCCCGCGCCGTCTCCAGCGCCTGACGCAGCAGATCGAGACCCCGGGGACCCAGGGTGTTGGGCCGCTTGTGGTCGAGGCCGTTGTCCAGGGTGATCAGCACCGCGGTGCCGGCGCCGTACGGCAGGGTGACGTCACGGCTGAGCGCCCTGGTCACCACCTCGTCCGGCGCCAGGGCCACGGCGGAGTCGATCCGGTCCTGCAGGTCGTTGGTCACTGGGCGGTGTCCGCACCAGTGCCGTCGCCCGAGACGCGCGGGTTCTCCCCAGCTTGGTTTTCCCACGCTGGGTTCTCCCACAGGACGGTGCCGCCCATGCCAAGCCCGATGCACATCGTCGTCAAGCCGTAGCGGACCTCCGGGTGCTCGCGGAAGGAGCGCGCCAGGTGGATCATCAGCCGCACTCCGGAGCTGGCGAGCGGGTGGCCGAGCGCGATTGCCCCGCCGTACGGATTGACCCGGACGTCATTCTCGTCGATGTCGAAGTGGTCCAGGAAGGCCAGCACCTGGACGGCAAAGGCTTCGTTGATCTCGATCGCGCCGATGTCGGAGATGGACAGACCCGCCCGAGCGAGCGCACGCTCGGTGGACGGGATCGGGCCCACGCCCATCACCTCGGGGTCGACCCCGGCAAAGGCGTAGTTGACCAGGCGCATGGCGACGGGCAGCCCCAGCTCGGCCGCAGTCTCCTCTGCCGCGACCAGACACGCGGTCGCCCCGTCGTTGAGCCCGGCGGCGTTGCCCGCGGTGACCTTGCCCGCGGGCCGGAAGGGGGTCTTCAGCCGGCCCAGGGTCTCGGTGGTGGTGTTCGGGCGCGGGGGCTCGTCGGCCGTGGCCAGTCCCCACCCGAGTTCGGAGTTTCTGGTGGCCACGGTGACCAGCGACTCCTGGATCACGCCGTCCTGATAAGCGGCCCGCACCC
>DASQDG010000088.1:0-10671 GCA_035634295.1 Propionibacteriaceae bacterium
GCTGTCGTCGAAGTTCTGGACCTTTCTCGAGGTGATTCCGAGCCTGACCCTGATCCTGGTGCTCGGGCTGGGCGCGGTGGCCGCGGGCCAGGGGCGGCTCACCTTGGGGTCGCTGGTCGCCTTCATCACCTTGATGCTGTCACTGGTGTGGCCGGTGGCCTCGCTCGGCTTCCTGCTGTCGATGGCCCAGGACGCCATGACGGCCGCTGACCGGATCTGCGAGATCTTCGACGCCGAGAACGAGATCGTCGACGGCGACCTGGCCATCTCCCCGGTATCGGGGGAGGTGCGGTTCGTCGGGGCGGGGTTTCGCTTCCCAGACGGGAACTCCGACGTGCTGCACGACGTCAACCTGATCATCGCCCCGGGCGAGACAGTGGCCGTGGTCGGCGCCACGGGCTCGGGCAAGACCGCGTTCACCGCGCTGGTGCCTCGGCTGTATGACGTCACGGCCGGTGCCATCCTGATCGACGGGGTGGACATCCGAGACCTTCATCTGTCGCAGCTGCGAACCATCGTGGCCACCGCCTTTGAGGACCCGACGCTGTTCTCCATGTCGGCGCGGGAGAACCTCACTCTCGGACGTCCCGATGCGACTGAGGCCGAGATCGCCGAGGCGGTCGACATCGCCCAAGCGCACTTCGTGTACGACCTGCCCTGGGGACTGAGCACCCGCATCGGCGAGCAGGGCATGAGCCTGTCCGGCGGTCAGCGGCAGCGGCTGGCCCTGGCGCGCGCGGTGCTCGCCCGGCCGGCCGTGCTGGTGCTCGACGACACCCTGTCGGCGCTGGACATCCACACCGAGGCCCTGGTCGAGGAGGCGCTGCGACGTGTTCTGTCAGAGGTCACCGGCATCGTGGTAGCCAACCGGGCGTCGACGGTGCTGCTGGCCGACCGGGTGGTGATGCTGAGCGGAGGCACCATCGCTCACGTCGGCACCCATGCCGAGCTGCTGGAGACGGTGCCGGCCTATCGCGAACTGCTGTCCGGGGAGTTCGACCCCGAGCAGCAACTGCCGTTTGAGGAGGTGAGGTGACCACGACCTCAGTGAGCAACGCCCTGGCGACCACACCGACCGATCAGGTGGAGCCCGGTGATGCGCTCGAGGAGTGGCGCGGCGTCGGCTCGGAGTCCACCGGCGACATCTCCGAGCGCGGCAGCGTCTTCCTCAAGCGCCGCAGCCGAGCCCTCCTGGGCGACCTGCTCCGGCCCTATAAGCGGGCCGTCTGGTGGCTGATCTTGATCGTGGTGATCGAGAACGCGGCGCGGCTCAGCGTGCCCTGGCTGGTCCGTCGCGGCATCGACTTCGGCGTGCCGCCGCTGCTGGCCGGCGACAGCGGCCGCTTCCTCTACGAGACCGTCGGCTTGATGCTGGCCGCCGTGGTCATCCAGGCCTTCAGTCGGGTCTACTTCCTGCGCTCCTCGGGCCGGGTCGGGCAAAACGTGCTGCTCGAGCTGCGGCGGCGGACGTTTCGGCACTTCCAGAAGCTGGACGTGGCCTTTCACGACCGCTACACCTCGGGCCGGGTGGTTTCTCGGCTGACCAACGACGTCGACGCCATCCAGGAGCTCTTGATCGGCGGTTTCGACGGGCTGGTCAAGGCGGTCCTGACCATGGTCGGCGTGGCCGTGCTGCTGCTCACCTTGGATCTCAAGCTGGGGGCCATCTGCCTGCTGTCCTTCCCCCTCCTGCTGCTGCTGGTCCGCTGGTTCTCCAAGGCATCGTCGCGGACCTACCGTCGGGTCCGGGAGAACTCAGCCCTGGTGATCGTGCAGTTTGTGGAGACCATGACCGGAATCCGAGCCGTGGAGGCCTACCGCCGCCAGCCGCGCAACCAGGAGATCTTCGAGGGCCTGGCCGCCCGCTACTCGGCCGCCAACGTCGAATCCTTCCGGCTGGTTGCTGTGTTCATGCCGGCGATCAAGCTGATCGGCAACGTGACCATCGGGGTGGTTCTGCTCTACGGCGGGCTGCTGGTGCTGGACGGCGAGATGACCGTGGGGGTGCTGGCCGCGTTCCTGCTCTATCTGCGGATGTTCTTCGAGCCGATGCAGGACATCAGCCAGTTCTACAACACGTTCCAGTCCGCTTCGGCCGCTCTGGAAAAGCTGTCCGGGGTGCTCGAGGAGCAGCCGGCCGTGGTGGAGCCCGCCGCACCGACGCCGCTGCCGCACGCCCGCGGGGACGTTCGCTTCGAGGCAGTGCAGTTCTCCTACGTCGAGGACCGCGTGGTGCTTCCGGGGCTGGACGTGACCATCCCAGCCGGGCAGACCGTGGCCCTGGTGGGCACCACAGGGGCCGGCAAGACCACCATCGCCAAGCTGATGGCCCGGTTCTACGACCCCAGCGGCGGCCAGGTCACTCTCGACGGCGTGGACCTGCGCGAGCTCAGCGATGCCGACCTCCGGCGCGCGGTGGTGATGGTGACCCAGGAGAACTTCATGTTCGACGGGTCGGTCGCAGACAACATCGCTTTTGGTCGGCCGGAGGCCAGCCGGGCCGACATTGAGCGGGCGGCTCGATCCGTCGGCGCCCACGATTTCATCGCGGCCCTGCCGCACGGCTACGACACCGACGTGGCCAAGCGTGGCGCTCGGCTGTCGGCCGGCCAACGCCAGCTCGTCGCTTTTGCCCGGGCGTTCCTGGCTGATCCGGCCGTGCTCATCCTGGACGAGGCCACCTCCAGCCTTGACGTGCCGAGCGAGCGGCTGGTGCAGCGAGCGCTGGGCACGATCTTGACCTCGCGGACCGCGGTGATCATCGCTCACCGGCTGAGCACGGTTGAGGTGGCCGATCGGGTGCTGGTGCTTGAGCACGGCCGCGTCATCGAGGACGGCAGCCCGGCCGAGCTGATGTCACGTCCGGGCGGTCGCTATGCGGCCCTGCATCAGGCCTGGGTGGACTCGCTCGCCTGAGCGGGCGAGGTGAGGGTGGCCAGCCAGGCCAGCACGTCGTCGGTGCTGCGCACCACTGTGGTGCCGGCCACCGTCGGCGGTCGCGCGATCACCACCACCGCAAGGCCCAGGTCGCGGGCTGCTTCGAGCTTGGCCGCGGTGTGGCTTCCGCCGGAGTCCTTGGTGACCAGCAGATCCGTGCGGAATTCGCTCATGAGCTGCCGCTCGGCTGGATAGGAGTAGGGCCCGCGCGAGCGGATCACCCGCCAGCGCTCGGGAAGCCGGCAGTCGGGTGGGTCGACCACTCGGACCAGGACGTCGCGGTCGCTCCACGTCAAGAAGGCGGCCAGCGACTGCCGTCCGGTGGTCAGGAACGGCCGTCGAGCCGTCTGCCCGGCCGTCACCGCAGCGCCCGCGTCAGGCACCCAGGTCCAGCGATCGGCGTCCGGATGGTCGCTCCAACCGGGCCGTTGCAGCCGGACCAGCGGACAGCCCACCTCGGAGGCGGCCAGCGCGGCGTGCGCCGAGATCGTGGCGGCGAAGGGGTGCGTGGCGTCCACCACGGCTTCGATCCGATGCTGGACCAGGAACTGCGCCAGGCCCCCCGGACCGCCGAAGCCACCGACCCGCACCGGGCCAGCCGGCAGCACCGGGTCGGCCACCCGTCCGGCGAGCGAGGACACCACCGGCCGGCCCCGGCCGAGCAGCACCGACGCCAGTTCGCGGGCCTCGGCCGTACCGCCGAGGATCAGAACCGTCATCGCGAAACCCCGGTCAGGGCCCGGGCGGCGACCGCGAGACCGGCCGTCGCGAGGGAGACCACCAGGGCCAGCCGGCAGGCGCGGGCGATGTCGCTCAGCTGCAGCGACCGGCCATCGCCCAGGGTGCCGCGGTCCTCGACTCTCCCCTCGTACACGTTGGTGCCGCCCAGCCGGACACCGAGCGCACCGGCGAAGGCGGCTTCCACCACCCCCGCGTTGGGGCTGGGATGGGCTCCGGCGTCTCGGCGGACCGTACGCCACGCCGCCCGGGACGACCCGTCGACCACCCGAGCGCTGCAGATGGCCAGCGCTCCCGCCAGCCGGGCCGGCACCCAGTTGGCCGCGTCGTCCAGCCGCGCGGCCGCCCAGCCGAACTGGCGATACCGCGCGGAACGGTGGCCGACCATGGCGTCCAGGGTGTTCACGGCCCGATAGCCGATCAGCCCGGCGACGCCTCCGACCGCCCCGCACAGCAGCGGGGCCACCACGGCGTCGGAAGTGTTCTCCGCCACCGACTCGACACACGCTCGTGCGAGCTCCTCAGCCCCAAGGTCGGTGGGGTCGCGACCGACCAGGCTGCGGATCTGGTCCCGGGCCGCGGGCAGGTCGCCGGCCGCCAGCTGCGCGGCGACTCGGCCCGCCTCCCGGCGCAGCGACCGGCCACCGAGCACCGCCCAGGTGGCCGCGGCCGTGGTCAGCACCCGCCAGACCGGTCGTCGCCGGGTCAGCCGATCCACCCAGGCGCCGAGCGCGACGCTGCCGCCCACCAGCACGAGCACGTACGCCACCCCGGCGGCACGGCGATCAGCGTAGATCCGTTCCTCCCACGCCGTCGCCAGCCGCCCGAAACCCGCCACCGGGTGGTAGCGCCGAGGGTCGCCGAACACCTGGTCGGCGGCATAGCCCAGCAGCAGCCCACACGCCGAGGCGGTCCCGGATAGGGTGCTCACTCGTGCAGCCCGCCAAGATCCTGATCACCGGAGGGGTGCGCTCGGGCAAGTCGCACTACGCCGAGCGGCTGTTTGCCGCCGAACCCAAGGTCACCTATCTCGCCCCAGGACCGGTGCCCGACCCGGTCACCGACCCTGAGTGGGCCACCCGGATCGCCGCCCACCGGGCCCGCCGCCCAGCAGGTTGGACCACGGTGGAGACCCACCGGGTGGCCGAGGCGCTGCAGGAAAGCCAGCGGCCGGTGCTGCTGGACGACCTGGGCACCTGGGTAAGTGCGGTGGTCGACGCCTTGGGCACCTGGGAGGTGCCGCTGGTCGACTGGCAACCGGCGTTCGACAGCGAGCTGCAGACGCTGGTTGAGGCCTGGCAGGCGTTCGGCGACACCGCGGTGGCCGTCACCAACGAGGTGGGCTGGGGGCTGGTGTCGCAGTATCGCTCGGGCCGCGTGTTCACCGACCTGCTGGGCCGCACCAACCAGGCGATCGCCGCGGCCAGCGACCGGGTGGTGCTGCTGGTCGCCGGCCGCGCCCTGGAGCTGTGAGTCTCGCTGCACGTCACCGCACCGCCGACAGCACGAGCGCGGTGAACGCGACCTCCACCGCGGCCCCCATGACGTCCCCGGTGACCCCGCCGAGGCGACGTTCGCAGTGCCGTACCAGCGCCACCACCAGCAGGGCCGCCACTGCGACGGACAGCACCCCAAGCCAGGCCGGCTCCCCGCTCCAGACCCGGAGACTCACCAGCACCCCGCCGACGACCACCCAGGTCAAGACCGCCGCCCACCCCGGCACGGCGCCGGCCACCGTGGCCCCCAGCCCGTCCGGTCGTGCGGCGGGCACGCCGTGGCGGCACACCAGCGCCAACGCCGCGCGGGAGCAGCAGATCAGCGCCGCCAGCTCCAACGCTCCCCGCCAGCTGCCCAGCAGGGTGCCCGCAGCCGAGCTCTGGGCCGCCAGCACCAGCACCAGGGCCACCACGCCCATCGGTCCGATGTCTCCGCGCCGCATCACCGCCAGGGCGGAGTCGCGGTCGCGGCCGCTGCCGAGCCCGTCGACGGTGTCGGCCAAGCCGTCCAGATGCAACGCTCGGGTGCCCACGGTGAGCGCGCCGACACAGACCAGACCGCAGAGCAACGGCGGCCAGCCGAGCCGAGCGGTCAGCCAGCCGGCGCCCGCTGCAACCACGGCCAGCCAGGCCACAGCCAGCGGGGCGAGCAGCATGGCCGCGCGCGCCACCCGGCGGTCGATGGTGCCCACCCGCCCGACCGGCAGCACGGTCAGCGTGCCGACAGCCAACCGGATCGAGTCGGAGTGGTTCATCAGCTCACCTGCGTCGGCGTCAAAAGGGCCGAACGAGGTCGGCCAGCAGGGCCAGCTCGGTGATCAGGCGCTGGGCCGAGTGCAGCACCGGCAAGGCGGCCAGCGCGCCTGAGCCTTCGCCCAGCCGGAGGCCGAGATCGAGCAGCGGGTCCAAGCCCAGCTTGTCCAGTGCGAGCCGCTGAGCGGGCTCCGTGGACCGGTGGCCCGCGACACACCAGGCCACCACGCCCCGCTCAAGGTCCTCGGCCACCAGCGCCTCGGCCACCGGCACGATGCCGTCGAGCAGCACCGGCACACCCGCCCGGGCCGCCGCCACCAGGAACCCGACTCCGGCGGCCAGATCAGGCGACCCCAGCGCGGCCAGCCGCTGGCGTGGGTCAGCTGCCCGGTCGCCGGCCCGCTCCAGCGCGGCGGCGATCAGCCGTTCCTTGTGCGCGAGCGCCCCGTCGTCCAGCCCGGTGCCGCGGCCGGTGACTTCGGCGGCACCGGCTCCCAGTGACGCGGCCACCAAGGCCGCTGCCGGGGTGGTGTTGCCGATGCCGAGGTCGCCCAGGATGAGCAAGTCGGCCCCAGCGGCCAGCTCCTCGGTGGCAATCCCTGCACCGGTCGCCAGGGCGTCGTCGACCTCGGCCGTCGACAGCGCGTCCTGGCGGGAGATCGCCCCGCAGGACCGGCCAAGCTTGTGCGCTGTCACGTCGGCGGGCAGGTCGGTGAGATCGTCGTCGACGGCGATGTCCAGCACCCGCAAGGTCACGCCGTGCTGACGGGCGAGCACGCTGGCCCCGGCCACCCCGGCGACCATCGCCCGGACCATCGCGGCTGTCACCTCTCGCGGATAGGCCGAGACCCCGTCGTACGACACGCCGTGGTCGCCGGCCAACACCACCGCCCGAACGTGTGCCAGCGGCCGGGGCGGACAGACGCCCTGGCAGGCCGACAGCCAGCTGGCCAGGTCCTCCAGCCGGCCCAGCGCCCCGCTCGGCTTGGCCAGCGCGTCCAGCCGCTCGCGGGCGGCCAGTGCGGCCGAGGGTGACGGTGGGGCGATCACGGGGCTCCCGGGCCCGCAGCGGCCGGCTGCCGAGTTCGGCTCATCAGGCGGTGGACCAGGTCAGCCAGCACCACCCCGAGCACGGCCCAGAGCGTCAGCTGGGTGAGGAAGCTGGCCCGGCGAAACTCGTACAGCACCACCGCCGGGTAGTCCGCGGGCACCTCGTTGGCCGTCGGCAGGAGAGCCACAGCGATCAGGGTGACCACCAGGTAGCCGACGGCGGCGGTCATAGTGGCATACCAGCTGCCCCAACGCGGAGCGAGGGCCCGACCGGCCAGCACGGCGGCCACCGCGGCCACCACCGAGATGGCGACGATCAGAAAATAGAGCGTGGTCCGGATGGTGATGGTCTCGCCCCGGCCCACTCCCGGCGGGTTCGGTGGGTAGGCCAGGGTGGGCAGCAGGTAGCACGCGCCGAAGCCGACGGCGGTGACCGCCAGGGTGCTGGCCCGGGCGCTCAGTCCGCCGAAGCGGCCGACAGCCAGGGCGCTGAGCACCCCGAGCACGCCGCCGAGGGTGACGCCGACGACGGTCGTACCCGTCAGCAGACCCAAGGTGGACTGCAGGGTTCGGGAGACCTGCGTCCCTTCGCGCACGGCGACCTCGCCGTGGGCGTGGTCGGAGGGCTCGAGACCGATGGCGGCGTTCAACGCAGGCTCACCGACCACGTAGGACACCACAAAGGTGACCACGCCGGCGACCAAGCCCGCGAACAGTCCGCGGACCAGGAAGCTACTGGCGCGGTGGGTCCCCGAGGGGTGGGCCGCCGTGGTGTTGGTCCCCGTGGGCGGTGGCCCGTTCAGTGGCAGGGGAAGCCGAGCAGGTGGCGCCCGTCGTGGGTCCACTCGTGCACGGCGCTGCTCTGGAGCAGTGATGCGGCGCCCGATTCGACGCCGAGGAAATACATCGTGACCGCGAACAGCAAGGCTGCGAACACCAACCACGGCAGGGCGGCGGACACGGGGATCGCAGGCAGCGCGACGGGCGGCGAGCCGGTGCTGACTCGAACGGACATGATTCCTCCTGAGGGTTTCGGCGACCCTGGTCGACGGAGCACGGCAGAGGCCGGGTCTGACTCGGGCCACCCGGACTGGTGGCCCTTACAGTGGCGCGACCGCGTCGGGCTCTCACCGACTTCTCAGACTCTGCCGAACGCCTGCAGCGTAACCCTGCCAACTTCACTGCGGCAACAGCGGGCCAACGTGGCCGTTAGGCTCGCGGAGTGCAAATCCCACGGCTGGCGCGATGATCAGCAAAGTGCTGAGGCATCCCTCGGGGATCCTGCTGGTCGTCCAACTGCTCGCGGTGCTGGTCTATCCCTACATGGCCAGCACCGGCGGCGGCCGGGTCGCCATCGAGGTGGTCGGCGCCGTGGTGCTGACGCTGGCGGTCTGGTCGGTGCGCGACTCCGCCGGCCGCACGTCGATCGCCATCGGCCTCGGCATCCTCGGCTCCGCCCTCTCCATCACCGACGCGGTCAACCCGTCGCCCGGGCTGCACCTGGCGGCCGCGATCTTTCACGCCCTGTTTTATTTCTGGGCCGCCGGAAACCTGATGCGCTACATGCTGCATGACAACAAGGTGACTACCGATGAGCTCTTCGCGGTGGGTGCCACCTTCACGCTCGGGGCCTGGGCCTTCGCCTACGTGTTCGAGGTCATCCAGCAGCTACAGCCGGGCTGCTTCACCGCCGCGGTCAACCCGGAAGCTCAGCGCACCTGGTTCGAGCTGCTGTTCCTGAGCTTCACCAACCTGTCCAGCACCGGGCTCTCCGACATCGTCCCGATCACCTCTGTCGCCCGGTCTGTGGTGATGATCCAACAGCTGGCGGGCCTCGGCTACGTCGCGCTGTTCGTGTCCCGGCTGGTGGGGCTGACCATCTCCCGGCAGATGGGCGGGGGGCCGGTGGGTACGTCCGAGCGGCGGTCGGGGAAGCGCTGAGTGGCGATCCGCCTGCTGCTGGTCGCCCACGGCGCCACCTCCGGGACCCGCGCCATGATCTTCGGCGACCGTACGAACCTGGTGGCTCCGGCCGACGTCTCGGACCGGCCGGAGCGGATGGCCAGCCTGGGCTGCGGCCCCGAGCCGGCGTGCGCCGCCACCGTGGGTGCCTGGGGCGACGACTTCGAGATGCTGCCCGCCCTGCGTGGTCTGGACGCGGGCTGCTGGTCGGGGCGGTCGCTGGATGAGGTGGCCGCCGCCGATCCTGAAGGGCTGCAGGCGTGGCTCACCGACGCCACCGCCGCCCCCCACGGCGGGGAGAGCCTGGCGGCCCTGGTCCAGCGGGTCGGGGACTACTGCGATGGGCGCAGGTGGGAGCCCGGTCGCCACGTCCTGGTGGTGACGCCGCTGGTCGCACGAGCGATGGCCGTGCACGCACTCGGGGTGCCTCCGGCCGCCATCTTCCGGCTCGACCTGGCGCCGCTGAGCGCAATCGGGCTGTCGCAGCAGACCTCAGGCTGGCGACTGCAGCACCTGGGTAGGCTCAGCCGTTGACTCGACGGCGTCCCCCGGCTCGGCCAGTCGGGCTCGCAAAGCGCGGTAATGCCTGCTGCCCAAGGCCAAGGCGGTGACAACCAGGCCGATGACACCGGACAGTACGAACACCAGCGCCATGCCGCGGTCCGGCCCGGAGCCGAACCAGCCACCGATCAGCTCCGCCCCGCCGCCGCCGGCCGACATCCACGGGATGAAGATGAACTGCGTGATCGGCCCGATCAGAAAGGCCATCGCGGGTGAGGCGGCCTGTTCGACGCTCTGGGCGAAGCCAAAGACCCGGCCCTGACGCTCATAGGGCACCACCTTCTGCAGGATCGTCTGCTCGGCCGCCTCGGCGTAGGGCATCAGCAGCATGTATGCATAGAGGCCGACGGCCAGTACGACAATGGAGCTGCGCAGCGGGAACAGGCAGTTGACGCTCCACAGCACCAGGTTGACGACCAGCAGCAGCCGGAGCGGGTTGGGCGTCAGACCGGTCCGAGCGACGAGCAACCCGCCGAGAATGAAGGCCGTGCTGAGCACGCCCCACAGCAGTCCCCAGGACTGGACCGACATCAGCGACAGTCCGTACGGGTCCCCCAGTGACATGAACACCCCGCCCAGCAGATTGTTGAAGCAGCCGAAGGCGATCAGCGCCACCAGCCCCGGAACGCCGCGCACGATGCGGAGCGTGCCGCGAAGGTCGATCAGGGTGGCTGCTTGCTCCTTAGCCTCCGGCGCTCCGGGCGCGTGCGGCGCGGCGGATCCAACCGCCTGCTGGGTCGGGGCCGCCGGCGGCACCGGGACCGGGATGACCGCCAGGTGCACGAACGCCGCGGCGAGCACCGAGACGGCCATCACCAGCACGTAGAACATCCCCCCGAACCCGACCAGCAGCCCGCTGATTACCGAGGTGGCCAGGAACGAGATCCCCATCGTGGTTCCCACCAGCCCGTTGGCCCGGTCGCGGCGGTCCTCCGAGATCAGGGCCGTGACCAAGGTGGACAGGGCGATGCCGCGGATGTTGCCGGCGATCACCCCGGTCATCAGGAGCACGATGAGCAGCCACAGCCAGACGCTGGTGACGTCGCGATACTCCCCCTTCGGGGTTAGTAGGTAGAGCACCAGGCAACCGGCGTAGACGGCCAGCGAGATCGCCGCCGAGACCTGCATCACGGTCTTCTTGCGGTATCGGTCGACCAAACTTCCGAACCAGATC
>DASQDG010000089.1:0-49153 GCA_035634295.1 Propionibacteriaceae bacterium
GACAATCAGCCTG
This sequence comes from Propionibacteriaceae bacterium, assembly GCA_035634295.1. Classification (GTDB taxonomy): domain Bacteria; phylum Actinomycetota; class Actinomycetes; order Propionibacteriales; family Propionibacteriaceae; genus Microlunatus. Next base: position 14 of record DASQDG010000089.1, read on the forward strand.
GTGTCCACCAGCCGGAGAAGGACACGTGTGGGAACGCGACGGCGAAGATGACCAGGTCGGCGACGATGTGCGCAACGACGGACACCCAGAGGCCAGCTCGCAGGTGGAGAGCCGTGCAGGCGAGCGAGAAGACGGCTGCCAGGACCACCCCGACCGCTCCCCCGGGGAGTCCGTGCAGATGCGCGAGACCGAATGAGCCCGCTTGGACCAGGAACAGTGCCGGCACCGGGAGGCTGGCCCCTACCTCACTCAGGGCGCCGCGCCAGATCAGCTCCTCTCCGGTCCCGTTGAGCATTGCCATGGCGATAATGGCGGCAACGACGACCGCTGTCGAGGGTCGCACCACGTCCATGACGATTGGGTCGGTGCGCAGTTGGCGAAGCAGCGGTGCCCAGGCGAGGAGCCCGGCGACCAGGCCGGTGCCAACGGCAGCCAGCGCCCAGCTGAGCCGTGAGCGTGGAGAGCTGAGGATGCCTGGGACGACCCGGACGGTACGCGGCCACAGAGCCCAGAGTCCGCCGGCGACCGCGGGAAGGATGACCCACGGGACGCCGAGGAGCATCCCTGTCCCCACGACCGCGCAGCAGACGCGGACGCGCCACGTCGTCGACACGGCTACGGCGACCACGGTTGCCGCAGCGACTACCGGGTCGCTGTGCACGCCGACCATGAGCCCGAGACAAAGGGCAACCACCATCGAACGCACCCTGCCGGGATGCCCGGGGAGCGCGAGCGGTGGTGCGCTCGTCATCTGCGTCACGGTTGCGCTTTCGCGGTCCGACGTCTCACTGGCGAAGATCTCCGGTTGGAGGGCTGGTCCATGAGGGGGTCACGGTGCCGTGCCCAGAGTTGACGTCAGCTCACCCAGCGGCGCAACCGGCTGTCCCCGGACGGTCCAACAGGCTCGTCGGTCAACCATGGCCGGGGTGAGGATGCCGCGCGGACCCTCAGCTGCTGTCCGCTCGGGCCAGCCGGTTCCCAACTGGTCAATGACGAGGTCCTGCACGGCGGAGCTGAGTTCGACCGCCATCTGCTCGACGTTGTCCCTCTCATCGAGCAGTAGCTGGGTCCCGAACGCGGCCAGCACGTAGCCGTGATCTCCGAAGTCGGTGGGGACCTCACGATCGGAGCCGTCACCGTATACGAACGACTGCGTCCGCAGAGAGAATAGGGCGAACCGCCCGGATAGACCGGCTGTGGTCAGGTCTGCGTCCACGCGCTGGCAGACATCCACAATTGAGGTGGTCATAGGGAGAGAACGCCGCTAGGCGATCTTGCACCGCATCGAGTAGACAAGCGCCACCTTCTTCCCTTTCGTCACCTGACCGCTGATCTCCAGGATCTTTCCCGAGTACTTCTTGGCCCTGTTAGCGCTGACCGAGCCGTGGGGGGCGTAGTTCTGGCTCTTGGAGTCAATCTTGCGACCGTCGGCGCGGACGACGGCCGTGTAGTGGGTGCCGGAATAGCTCTTATTGGGGTACGCACCCCACTGGATGGCCTTGTTCTTACCGGACTGCTGGATGGTGAATCGCCCGTACTTGCTCGGGGCGACGAAGCTGGGGGAGCAGTTCTCGACGGGAGGTGCTACCTCGACCGTCGCGCAGCCTCCCAGTGCCAGCACAGCCGCACATGCTGTGCCAGCCACAGTGAACCTTCGCATGGATGTCATGGGGACCCCGATCGTTGGCAATGGTTGGACTGCAGTGGACTGTTGCGGCAACGGTGCAGTCAAGAGGTTGTCGAGATCGGTGAGACGCGGCCGCGGGTCGGCTCGGTGAGCGCGGACCGGTCGGTTGTCGAACGGTCCCGGGACTCGATCGCCACCCTGCTCTTGGTGCCGGTGCTGCTGGGCATAGGGCCGCAGCTGCCGGGCCCACACGTCCGACCTGTCGCGAGAAGGCCGCAGAAACGAACTCAGCCCTCCAGGTGAGCTTGGAGGGCTGAGGGCGAACGTACGTCTTCAGTCTTGCGTTGTAGCGGGGACAGGATTTGAACCTGTGACCTCTGGGTTATGAGCCCAGCGAGCTACCGAGCTGCTCCACCCCGCGTCGGTAACCCGTACGTTACCTGCCGTCCTGCAGTGAAGCAAAATCGCGCCGCCGAGGGGCTAGTCCATGTCGGGGATGACCTCCCGGGCCTCCTCGTAGTCCATGCCGGTCAGCTGCATCAGGTCGGTCAGCATGGAGCGCAACTGGGCCAGTATCACCACCGCGGAGATCGACTCGATCAGCTTCGCGTGCGACGACGCCTCTCCGAGGCCGATCAGCCGTTGCCGCGCGGCGACGGGCATCCGACGATCGGTCAGCTCGGCGGCCATGAACCGTATGGCGTCGGCCAGGGACTTCATCAGCTCCCGATAGCTGTCCGGCACCTCCTCATGCCGCCAGATCGACACCGCAGATCGGCGGGCCAGCACCCGCAGGTTGCGATGGGCCCGCTCCAGGGGACCGTGCAGCTCGGAGTAGGCCTGCACCGCCGGCAGGTGCCGCCGGCGGAAGGGCGAGTAGCGGACCACGGCCATGCCTTCGGCCGCTGCCTCGTTGAGTGCGGAGAGGTTGGTCTCGCTTGCACGAGCCTGGTCGAGGACGGCGTCAGCGGCCTCTGAATCCCGGTTGCCCAACGCCGCCTCGGCGGCCTCCAGGGTGGCCGCGAAGTCGGACAGCACCTGCGCAGCCAGCACCCGGGGCTTGCGCAGCGGGGCCAGCGGGACGAAGGTCGCCGCCAGCAGCGCCACGGCGCAGCCCACCACCGCATCCAGCCACCGACTCAGGCCCTCGCTGGGGGTGGCGGCCAAGCCGATGATGATGGCCGACTGCACGCCGGACTGGATGATCAGCAACTGCCCGGCGCCGAGCAGGGCAGCGATCGACATCGCGAGCAGGATCACCACGACGATCTGCCAGGCGCCAGATCCGAAGAACGTCACGAACAGGTCGCCGACGAACACCCCGACGGCTACTCCGATGGCCACCTCGATGCCCCGTCGCAGCCGTTGTCCGAAGGTGAATCCGAGGCAGATGATGGCAGCCACCGGCGCGAAGAACGGCATCGAGTGCTGCAGCACGACGCTGGCCAGCCACCAGGCCAGACCGGCCGAGACGGCGCATTGGATGATGAAGAAGCTCCGCGAGCGCAACCGCCGCACGCGCAGGCGCAAGGACGTACGGCCCAGCTCCGCTGTTCGCTCGCTGACGTCGAATGCGCGCAGCTTGATCTCCTGCAGCGAAGGAGCAGACTTCATCTACCTAGTCTGCCGCCCCGACGCGACACCGCTGACCCGCCTTGGGCAAAATTGGGCCCTGTGAACTCACCGATCCGCGTCACCGTCTGGGGCGAGAACTACCACGAGCACAGCGAGCGTGACCGTGACGACATGGCCACTCGCTATCCCGAGGGCATGCACGGGGCGATCGCCGCCGGACTGTCGAAACTGCTGGGCGAGGCCGCCGAGGTCCGGACCGCCACCCAGGACCAACCGCAGCACGGCCTGACCGCCGACGTGCTGGAGGCCACCGACGTGCTGACCTGGTGGGGTCACGCATCCCATCAGCTGGTCGACGACTCCGTGGTCGAGCGGGTGCACCAGCGGGTGCTCGGCGGGATGGGGCTGCTGGTGCTCCACTCGGGGCACTTCTCCAAGATCTTCCGTCGGCTGATGGGCACCACCTGCTCGCTCGCCTGGCGCAACTCCGCTGACACTGAGCTGGTCTGGAACGTCGCTCCCGCGCACCCCATCACGGCCGGGGTGCCGCAGCCGATCGTGATCGAGGCTCAGGAGATGTACGGGGAGTTCTTCGACATCCCCGAGCCCGACGAGCTCGTCTTCTTGTCGACCTTCACCGGTGGAGAGGTGTTCCGGTCGGGCTGTTGCTGGCGGCGAGGCAAGGGCAAGGTGTTCTACTTCTCTCCCGGTGACCAGGAATATCCCGTCTACCACCATCCCGACATCCAGCGCGTGCTCGCCAACGGCGTCCAGTGGGCCGCGCCGGCTAGCGGCGTGGACTTCGTTCCTCCCCAGGTGGTCGACAGGCGGCCTCCCACGCTGTCCGAGGGTCGACCGATCCCGGGTGACCTTCGATGAGCCAGCCGCTGAGGGCCGGCGTGGTCGGCCTCGGCTGGGCCGGGCAGCAGCACATGGCGGCCTACGCTGAGCTGCCCGACGTACAGCTCGTTGCCATAGCCGGGATGGAGATCGATCAACTGCAGCGGCTCGGTCAGCAGTACGACACCGGGCAGTACGCCAGTTGGCAGGACCTGCTGGCCGGAGCCGAGCTGGACGTGGTCAGCATCGCCACTCCCACCTCGCTGCATGCCCCAATCGCGGTCGCGGCCCTTGAAGCCGGCATCCACGTGCTCTCCGAGAAGCCGATCGCTGAGAACGCGTCGGCTGCCCGGACCATGGTGGCAGCGGCGAAGGCCAACGACCGGGTGCTGGAGGTGTCCTTCAACCACCGCCGTCGCGGCGACGTGGCGGCTCTCAAGTCGGTCCTCGACGCCCAGCTGCTAGGACGGATCTACTACGCCAAGGCCGGCTGGGTGCGCCGGCAGGGCATTCCGGGACTGGACAGCTGGTTCACCCGCGCCGAGCTCGCCGGTGGCGGCCCGCTGATGGACATCGGCGTGCACATGCTGGACATGGCGCTGTACCTGTTGGGCGAGCCGGCGGTGACTGCGGTCACCGCGTCCACGTACGCCGAGTTCGGGCCGCGCGGCAAGGGCGGCGCGACCTCAGCGCTGGCCGGCAAGACGACAGCCGGTGGTGGCTCTTTCGACGTCGAGGACCTCTCGACTGCCTTTTTGCGCCTCGCGGACGGGGTCACCTTGCTGCTTGAGACAAGCTGGGCCCAGTGGATCGAGTCCGACTCGTGCTACCTCACCCTGTCCGGCACCGACGGAGGCGCGCGGCTCGAGTGGGGTGGTGGACCGGGCAGCTCGTCGTCGCTCAAGATCTGGACCGAGGTCGCGGGCATACCGGCCGAACTGGAGCCGTCGGTGCCCGCGCACGGAGGTCACCGCGCCTGCGTGCAGGACTTCCTTGCCGAAGTGCGTTCGGGAGACCAGCGTTATCGCGGCGACGAGGCACTGGCTCGGGCCGTGGTGGTGGACGCCTGCTATGCCTCTGCACGCACTCGGCGAGAGGTGATCTTTCGTACACACAGTGAATTCGCTCACACGGCGGCAGCGATGGCTTCGCGTGGCTCTCTGACATAGCCGACGATTTGGCGGTGTGAAAGTAACGAGGCAGGATATGACCACCCGACGAATGGATGGTCATGACCACCAACACACCTCGTTCGGGCCGCCGTTTCGGGGGGCGTGTTGCCCGCATGTGCTCAATTGCTGCTGTCACCCTGGCCACTGCCGTAAGTCCACTGCCGGCCAAGGCCGACCCCGCCGTCTCTCCCGCTTCAAATTCGTTCTCAATCACCGGCGCCGGTTTCGGCCACGGGTGGGGAATGTCGCAATACGGGGCGTACGGCGCCGCCAAACAGGGATTGACCTGGCGACAGATCGTGAGCTTCTACTACCCCGAGACCACGCAGGTGCAGCAACCCGTCGGTACCACCATCAAGGTCTGGATCACCGCCGACCGCGACAACGACCTCAAGGTGCTGCCGGCGGCTGGGCTGCGCCTGCGCGACAGCAGTGGCAACGTGCACATGCTGCCCTCCGGCGCGAGCTACACAGCCTGGCGGGTCACCCGCTCGGGCCAAGGCTTTGCGCTGTCACACCGTACGGCGTCGGGCTCCTGGGTCAAGCGGTCGACTCCGCTGAAGACCGGCAGCTGGTGGTTCAGCAGCACCGCCAAGGCCGTCGAGGTGTGGCTCCCCGGGGGAGCGCGGCGCGAGTTCCGGGGCAGCGTCGCCCTGGTCAAGCGAGACAGTGGCGGCCGGACCGTCAACCGGGTGGGCATGGAGGACTACGTGCGGGCCGTGGTGCCGGCCGAGATGCCGACGTCGTGGCACCCTGAAGCGGTTGCGGCCCAGACCGTGGCCGCTCGCAGCTATGGCGCTCGACTCAAGGAACTGGCCCGTGCGGGCAGCGGCTACCACGTCTGCGACACCACCAGCTGCCAGGTCTACCGCGGTCTGGCCGGGACCAGGAGCGGTCGGAGGGCGGTCTATGAGACCCAGCGGGGCAACGCGGCCGTCAAGGCGACTGCGCGCACCATCATGACATACCGCGGCGCGGTGGCGCTGACCCAGTTCGCCTCCTCCAACGGCGGCGCTACTGCGCGCGGGGACCATCCCTACCTGACCGCGCAGGCCGATCCCTACGACGGCGTGATCACCTCGAACCGGTGGAGCCGCACGGTCTCCGTCGACACCTTGGAGCGGTTGTGGCCGACCGCCGGCACCGTGAGGCAACTCAGGGTGACGGGCCGCGACGGCTCCGGGCGCTGGGGCGGGCGAGTCACCTCCGTCACACTGGTGGGCAGTCAGCGCAGCGTGCTGGTCTCCGGCGCCACCTTCTCGTCCCGGCTTGGCTTGAGGTCACGGCTGTTCACCCTCGCCCCCTGAGGAGGGCTCGGCCGGCCGAGGCGGCTCAGGTGGCGCTCAGCGCCCCGGTGCCCAACGCGATGGCGAGCGCCGCAGCCAGCAGCAGCCGGTAGCCGATGAAGATGGTGATGCTGTGGTGCGCCACCAACTGGAGCAGCCAGGCGATGGACGCGTAGGCCACCACGAAGCTGACCAGGGTGGCCACCGCGGTCGGCACCCAGCCGACACTGCTGGAGATCTCGGCGGTGGCGGTGAGCGCTTCATAGAGCCCGGCGGCCACCAGAGCCGGGATGGACAGGAAGAACGCTATCCGGGTGGCCGCCACCCGGTCGAGGCCCCGGAAGAGTCCGGCGCTGATGGTGGCGCCGGAACGGGACACCCCGGGGATCAGCGCGATGCACTGCACGAGGCCGATTACGAGCGCGTCGCTTAGCCGGAGGTCCTGCTCGTTGCGGGTCTGTCGCCCCACCCGCTCGGCGGCGTACATGAAGGCGCTCCAGATCACCAGGGCGGCGGTCACCACCCAGAGGTTGCGCAGCGGGCCGGAGATGTAGGCGCGCAGCGCGAAGCCCACGATGCCGATGGGGATGGAGCCCAGGATCACGCCCCAGGCCAGCCGGTAGTCGTTGTTCTGGCGCTCGGCCGGTCGGGTCAACCCGCGAAACCAGGCCGCCGCCAGAGCCACGATGTCGCGCCAGAAGTACAGCAGCACCGCGGCGATGGCGCCGACTTGGATGATGGCCGTGAACGCGGTCACGCCGGGGTCGTCCACCTGCAGCCCTAGCAGCTTTTCGGTGATGGTGAGGTGGCCGGTGCTGGAGACCGGCAGGAACTCGGTCAACCCCTCCACGATGCCGAGCAGGAGCGCGTCGAGCAGGTTCATTCGGCGAGGATCCTTGTCGTGGTCGTCGGCTGGCAGCGGGTCCGCACGCCCGAGCCGGTCCGACGATGATGCCACGTCGGTAGCGCGTTCCCTGACCAACTCACCAGACGGCGGGTGTTGGACGCCGCCACCGCAGCGGGTGCTGAGTCGTAGGGTTGGGGCCGTGATCGAGGGATTCGCGATCGGCCATGCCACTGCTGATGCCGACGGGTGGCTCACTGGCACCACCGTGGTGCTCGCCCGCCCTGGGGCGATCGGCGGCGTGGACGTCCGAGGCGGCGGCCCCGGCACCCGCGAAACCGATCTGCTCAACCCGACCGCCCTGGTCGACCAGGTCAACGCGGTGGTGCTGACCGGCGGCAGCGCCTATGGACTGGCGGCCGCAGACGGCGTGATGGTCGGGCTCGAGGCCGCTGGGACAGGCTTCCCGGTCGGCCCGGAACCGGGACAGGTGGTGCCGATCGTGCCCGCCGCGGTGATCTTCGACCTCGGGCGGGGCGGGGACTTCTCGCACCGCCCCACCGCTGATTTCGGCGCGCGGGCACTCGAGGCCGCGACAGACCGTGACCCGGCGACAGGCTGCGTGGGCGCGGGTACGGGAGCCACCTGCGGCCTGCTGAAGGGTGGCTTCGGCTACGCCGAGCACGCCCTGGCCGACGGCTCGCGGGTGGCCGCAGCAGTGGTGGTCAACGCCGCGGGATCGGCCGTGGACCCGGTCACCGGACGGCTCTACGCCGACCGACACCACCGGCTCGCGGCGCCGAGCGACTCCGAGCGTGCGGAGCTGGCCGCTGCAGCCGGCCACGGCGACACGATCGCCACCACTATCGGCGTGGTGCTGAGCGACGCCGTGCTGACCAAGTCCCAGGCGAGCAAAGTCGCTGCGGTGGCCCACGACGGGATGGCGCGGGCGATCAACCCGGTGCACTCCATGCTGGACGGCGACACGGTCTTCTGCCTGGCCTCGGGTCGACACCCGCTGCCGCCGGAACCGGGAGCCGGAGTGCAGGCGTTCAACGCGCTGCTGACCGCGGCGGCCGACGTGTTCGCCGATGCGTGTCTGGAGGCGATGACGACCGCGACCGGCCGAGGGCGCTGGCCCAGCTACAGCGAGCTGGCTCCCAGCTGTGCCGCGAGTGGTCGCCCGTGACGCAGCGACGTGACTCCTCCGGGGCCCGAGTGCTGCAGCTGGCCCTCGCGCTGGTGCTGGTGATCGCTACCCTCGGCGCCTGCACGCCTGGATCCCCGGCCCCTGGAAGCGAGACCTCGCAGCGGCTGGTGGTCGGCGCCTCGCTGGAGCCGCCGACGCTCGACCCCACCGGCAGCGACGCCGCGTCGATTCCGCAGGCGCTGCTCTACAACGTTTACGAGACGCTGCTCAAGGTCGACAGCGACGGCAAGCTGCAGCCGCTGCTGGCCGAGCGCTGGCAGGTGAGCAAGGACCGGAGGACCTATACGTTCACCTTGCACACGGCGACCTTCGCCAGCGGTCGGGCCGTCACCGCAGCCGACGTGGTGTGGAGCGTGCGGCGCATCCAGGCCGGCCGCAACGTCGCCGCCGCCAGCCAGCTGGCGGTGGTTCGCTCAGTCACGCCCCAGGACCCCAGAACCGTGGTGTTCACCCTGGCCCGGCCGAGCAACTCCTGGCTGTTCCACCTCGCCTCGACCGCCGGCATCGTGTTCGACTCCGGCCTAGATGGCGACCTGAGCACCACCACGGGAGGCTCCGGGCCGTACGCGCTGGACCGCTGGACGCGGGGCTCCGACCTCGCCCTGAAGCGCAACGACCGCTACTGGGGCTTCCGTCAGGGCAGTGCAGCCGCGTTCGAGGGCGTCACGTTTCGCTACTTCACCGACGCGAACGCCCTGAACAGCGCGATGCTGTCCGGAGGTCTCGACGTGCTCTCCAACCTGCAGGTGCCGCAGGCCCTGACGCAGTTCCAGGATCCGGCGCGCTATCGAGTGATCACCGGCACCACCAACGGCGAGGTGGTGATGTCGCTGAACAACGCCGCGCCGGCGCTCTCCGACGTGCGGGTCCGGCGGGCCATCAACCACGCGGTCGACCGCGCGGCCCTGAAGAAGACCGTCTGGAACGATCAGGGCACCTTGATCGGCTCGATGGTGCCACCCACCGACCCCTGGTACGAGGACCTGGCCGGCACCTACCCCTACGATCCCGCCAAGGCCCGTCGGCTGCTCGCCGAGGCCGGATATGGCCGGGGCCTGAAGTTGCGGATGCGGCTGCCTGTGGTGCCCTACGCCACGGCCTCGGGACAGTTCGTGGCCAGTCAACTCAAAGACGTGGGCATCACGGTCACCACCGACGAGCTTGAGTTCCCCCGCTGGCTGGACACGGTGTTCACCAAGGCCGACTACGACATCTCGATCGTGGCCCACGTGGAGCCCCGCGACCTGGCTCGCTTCGCCGACCCCAAGTACTACTTCCGCTATGACAACCCGCGCTTTCGCCGGTTGGTGGCGCAGGCCGACCAAGGTCCACCGGCTCAGCAGGTCGACCGGCTGCGGTCCGCGGCCAGGCTGCTCGCCCAGGACGCGGCCGCCGACTGGCTCTTCCTGCTGCCCAACCTGGTCATCACCACCGCCCGGGTCGAGGGCGTGCCGCCGAACGCGACCACGTTGAGCTTCGACCTGACGTCGGTGACGAAGACGGGCTGAGTTCCTCGCCGGGCCCATTACCCTGAGCCAGTGCCGGTACAGCTGAGGCCTGTCGCGGGTCGGGTCATCCGCCGACTGGGCGTGTTCGCGATCAGCCTGACGGCCGCCTCGGTGGTGATCTTCGCCGTCTGTGCCGCCCTCCCGGGCGACGTGGCCCAGGTGATCCTGGGGCAGAACGCGACCCCCGAGGCACTGGCGGCACTTCGGCAGACCTTGGGCCTGGACCGGCCGCTGGTGGTGCGCTACCTCGACTGGGTCGGGTCCATGCTCACCGGCGACTTCGGCACCTCGAGCCTCAACCGGCTGCCCGTGGCCAGCCAGATCGCCGACCGCTTCGCGGTCACCGCCTGGCTGGTGATCGGGGCCATGGTGCTGGCCCTGCTGGTCGCGTTGCCGGTGGGCATGCTGGCCGCCCTGCGCAGCCGCCGCGCGTCCGGCTTCGTGCTCTCGGCCCTGTCCCAGATCGGGTTGGCCGTGCCTGCGTTCTGGGCCGGGATTCTGCTCGCCACCCTGTTCGCGGTGCAGCTGCGCTGGCTACCGGCCAACGGCTATGTGCGGTTGCGCGAGGACCCGGCTCAGTGGGCCGCGCATCTGGTGCTGCCCGTGCTCGCCCTGGCCGCGGTCCAGGCGTCGGTGCTGGTGCGCTACGTACGCTCGGCCATCGTGGACGTGCTCAACGAGGACTACCTGCGGACCGCACGAGCCGTCGGGTGGACTCCAATGCGCGCCCTGCTGCGTCACGGGCTGCGCAACGCCTCGCTGTCGCTGGTCACCGTGGTCGGGCTGCAGCTGGCGACGCTGCTGGTGGGGGCCATCGTGATCGAGCAGGTCTTCGCGCTGCCCGGGCTGGGCCAGCTGCTGCTGACCGCGGTGGCCCAGCGTGACCTCGTGCTGGTGCAAGGCACCGTGATGGTCCTGGTGCTCGCCGTGCTGGTGATCAATGCGCTCGTCGACCTCTCCTATCTTGCGCTCGACCCCCGGCTGCGCACCGGGTCACGATGAGACGGGCCAACCTGGTTGTCGGCGTCGTGCTGGTGGCCGCGGTCGTCGCGGTCGCGCTGACCTCGTTCATCTGGACGCCGTTCGATGCCACCCGGGTGGACCCCGGCGCCGTGCTGTCCCGCCCGTCGAGAGGCCATCTGCTCGGCACCGACGGCTTCGGCATCGACGTAGCCAGCCGCATCATGGTCGGCGCCCAGACCACCCTGCTCGTCGGGGTGATCGCCGTTGGCATCGCGGCCGTGGTCGGCGTGCCGCTGGGCATCCTGGCCGGCGTGGTCGGGGGCTGGGCCTCGGAGCTGCTGATGCGAGCCACCGACGTGCTGTACGCCTTTCCCGCGCTGCTGCTGGCCATCCTGCTGGCCGCCGCCTTCGGCGCCTCCACCTGGACCGCCATGGTCGCCATCGGCATCGCCACCGTGCCCGCCTTCGCCCGGGTAGCCCGGGCCGGCACTCTGCAGGTGCTGGCCTCGGACTACGTGCTGGCCGCCAGGGCCGCAGGTACGCCCCGGCTCGGCATCGCTCTGCGGCACATCTGGCCCAACGTGGCGCCGGTGGTGGGCGTGCAGGCCTCGGTCGCCTTCGGGATCGCCATCTTGGCCGAGGCGGCGCTGAGCTATCTCGGGCTGGCCACGCCGCCGCCGACGCCCACCTGGGGCCGGATGCTGCGGGACGCCCAGAGCTTCCTGTTCACCAACCCCGCACTGGCTCTGTGGCCCGGGCTGGCTATCGGGCTGGCCGTGCTCGGCTTCAACCTGCTCGGCGACGGGCTGCGCGACCTGTTGGACCCCAAGCTGCGCGAGGGTCTGCGGTGAGGCCACAGGCGGGGACGCAGCCGCTGCTGAGCGTGCGCGACCTCACCGTACGGTTCGGCCGGGCCCGACCGGTGGTCTCCGACGTCTCCTTTGACGTGGCTTCCGGGCAGCGGCTGGGGCTGATCGGGGAGTCCGGCTCAGGCAAGTCGCTGACCGCCCTGGCCCTGCTGGGGCTGCTGCCAGAGGCCGCCTCGGTCGCCGGGTCGGTGGGCTTCTCCGGACGGGAGCTGCTCGGCCTGCCCGAGTCGCAGCTGGCCCGGCTGCGGGGTGACCGGCTGACGATGGTGTTCCAGGAGCCGATGACGGCGCTGGACCCCACCATGACCGTCGGGCGACAGGTGGCCGAGGTGGTCCGGCTGCACAGCAGCCGGACCGACTCCCGGCAGACCCGGGAACGGGTGCTGGAAGTCCTGGCGGCCGTCGAGCTGGCGGAGCCCGAGCGGATGGCTGTGCGCTACCCGCATCAGCTCTCCGGTGGCCAGCGCCAGCGGGTGGTGTTGGCGATGGCGCTGGTGAACTCCCCGGAGCTGCTGATCTGCGACGAACCCACGACCGCACTGGATGTCACCGTGCAGGCCAAGGTGCTCCGGCTGCTGGAGCAGGTGTTGGCCGAGCAGCAGGCGGCCTGCCTGTTCATCAGCCACGACCTCGCCGTCGTGGCCCAGGTGTGCAGCGACGTGCTGGTGATGTTGGACGGCCGGGTCGTCGACGCCGGACCTGTCGCCCAGGTGCTGGAGTCTCCGCGACACCCGTACACCGCGGGTCTGGTGGCCACCGCCCGGCTGGACAGGGTCGAGCCGGGGGAGCGGCTGCCGACCCTGGCCGACTTCTATCCGCCCGGTGCGACGGGGGCGACGTGACGACGCTGTACGAGGTTGAGCAGGTCACCCGCAGCTTCGGACGGCCCCCGTCGGTCGTCCGAGCCGTCGACCGCGTCTGCCTCGACGTGGCGGCGGGGGAGCGGCTGGGAATCGTGGGAGAGTCGGGATCCGGCAAGTCCACCCTGGTCCGGCTGATGGCGGCCCTGGACCAGCCGACCTCGGGCAAGGTCCGCTTCGCCGGGCGAGCGGTGTCGGGCCGACCTGAGTCGGCGCTGGGGTTCCTGCGGAGCGCGGTGCAGCTGGTGTTCCAGGATCCGCGGTCCTCGCTCAACCCGCGGATGCGCGTGGACGCGATCGTCACCGAGGCGCTGCGATCGCGGCTGCTGCGCCAACGCGATGACGTACCGACCGACCCGCGGCGGCGGCTGGCCGAGGTGCTGGACGAGGTAGGCCTGCCGCCGAGCGCGGCCCGCCGCTATCCGCACGAGTTCTCCGGTGGGCAGCGGCAGCGGATCGCCATCGCCCGGGCGCTGGCTCCCCGACCCTCGGTTTTGATCGCCGACGAGCCGGTGTCCGCGCTCGACGTGTCGGTCCGGGCTCAGGTGCTCAACCTGCTGCGGGAGCTGGTGCGCGACCACGGGCTGACCCTGGTGTTGGTCTCCCACGACCTCGCGGTGGTCCGGCACGTGTGCGACCGGGTGGCCGTGATGCGCGGCGGGCAGATCGTGGAGTCGGGCCCGACGGCACAGGTCTACGCCGCTCCCCAGCACGACTACACCCGGGCCTTGCTCGAGGCCGCGCCGCGGCTGCCCCGCTGAGCCGCTTCGAGTCCCGTATGCTCCCCTCGACATTGCCGGCACGCTTGAGCGTCGCCGCGCTGCACGCTGACCCCGCTGCTCCACGATGAGCCCCCTGCAGGAGGCTCATGACAGCGGTAGGGGCTCAGCATGGCCTGGGAGGCTCGTGGGTGGCCGGCGAGCCGGGTGAGACGTCCCCGCCGGCTCCCCGCCAGGGTTCCTAGACTGTGACGGTCGGGGCCACTTGCCCGTACCCACCGAACGAGGTCGCATGAAGGCACTTCTGCTCGAGAACATCCACCCCGAGGCCGTACGGCTGCTCACCGAGCGCGGCATCGAGGTGGAGGCCGTCCGCGGCGCGCTGGATGAGGCCGAGCTGGCGGAGGCACTGCAGGGCGTTGACCTGCTGGGCATTCGGTCCAAGACCAATGTGACGCCGACCGTGTTGAGGGCGGCGCCGGATCTGCTGGCCATCGGCGCCTTCTGCATCGGCACCAACCAGATCGACGTGGCCACCGCCTCGGCCAGGGGCACGGCCGTGTTCAACGCGCCGTTCTCCAATACCCGCAGTGTGGTGGAGTTGGTGATTGCTGAGATCATCGCGCTGGCCCGCCATCTGACCGACAAGAACGCCCGCATGCACGCGGGGATCTGGGACAAGTCCGCCACCGGCGCGCACGAGGTTCGCGGCCGCACCCTGGGCATCGTCGGCTACGGAAACATCGGCAGTCAGCTGTCCGTGGTGGCGGAGTCACTTGGCATGCGGGTGCTCTTCTACGACGTCGCCGACAAGCTCGCGCTGGGCAACGCCCGCCGCTGCGACACTCTCGACGAGCTGCTGGCCGAGGCCGAAACGGTCAGCCTGCACGTCGACGGTCGAGCGGGCAACGCCGGATTGTTCGGCGCCGAGCAGTTCGCCAAGATGCGACCGCGATCCCTGTTCCTCAACCTCTGCCGCGGCATCGTGGTCGACCACGATGCGCTCCGCGAGCACCTGGTCTCCGGCCACATCGCCGGCGCCGCCCTGGACGTGTTCGCCGAGGAGCCCAAGGCGGCCGGGGAGAGGTTCACCTCGAGCCTGCAAGGCCTGCCCAACGTCATCCTCACCCCGCACGTCGGCGGCTCCACCGAGGAGGCGCAGGAGGACATCGGCCGCTTCGTCGCCGGCAAGCTCCGGGAGTACGCGATCGGCGGCACGACCACGATGTCGGTCAACCTGCCGCAGGTGCAGGCAGCCGACAGCGGCGAGCGCTTCCGCGTGCTGCATGTGCACCACAACGTGCCGGGAGTGCTGGCGACCATGAACGGCGTGCTGGCCGACTTCGGCGTCAACATCGAGGGCCAGATGCTGTCTACTCGCGGTGACCTGGGCTACGTCATCACCGACGCCGGCGCCCCGTTCCCCCCGGCCCTGCTGGACAAGCTCGCCGGACTGCCGGAGACCGTACGGCTGCGGGTGATCGACGCCTAGTCGGTCCCGCCCTCCCCTTGGCCACGAGCGGCTCGGGTGGCCTTCACCGTCCGTCCGGCTCGCCAGGTCAACCACGCCATCATGGCGGCGCCCAGCATCGGACCGAGTGCTCGCTGCCAGTACGACGCTGCGGCCCGGATCACCTGGTAGTCGTTCTGGCTGGCCACCTTGGGCGGGGAGTAGGTGTAGGTGGTCGGTCGGGAGGACACCGTCGCTCCGAGGTCGGTGGCGTAGGTGGCACCCGCGTCAGCCTTCAGCGCCTGGGCGCCGAGCCCTTCGCGAAACCGGCCCGAGACGACGTCGGAGAACTGGGCGACCAGCCGGTCGGCAGTGTCGGCCACCACGCCCGCGTCCAGCTGCGCAAGCTGTTCAGTGAGAGTCACCGACGAGGCCACCCGCACCAGCGTCCAGTCGCCGGCACTGCCGAAGTCGAGCCGCATCTTGACCGTCGCCGAGCCCTTGCCCCGTGAGTCGACGCCGGACGCCTCGATCAGCAGGTGTCGGCCCCCCAGGTGACGCTCCGACCAGCGCCCGCCGCCGGTCAGCACCAGCGGCATGGTGCCCAGCTTGACCTTGAGCACCCCGGCGAAGTCGTGGTCGTTCACGCTGGTCAGAGTGACGCCCGGGAAGCATGAGGCGACGAGCTCCAGGTGGTTGAACGCCGCCCAGCTCTCGTCGACGGTGGCGGGAAGGGTGATGTCATGCCGAAGGTCCATGGCTGCCATTGTGCCTAGTTCCTCCACCGCGGGTGGATGCGACGTCGCAAGCCAGCGACCTGCCGCATCACTCCGGGTCCAGCACCGCCGACCGCCCGTGCCCTGACCCGTCCGAATCATCATCGTCGGGGACGGGCGCCAACTGGGCGAGCACCGCGTCGTGCAGCCGACCGTTGGTGGCGTAGGCCCCGGTGCCCAGCGGCCCCGGTCGGCCGTGGACGTCGCTGAACCGCCCACCGGCCTCGGTCACCACGATCGAGCAGGCGGCCATGTCGTGCAGGGCCAGCTCCGGCTCGCAGGCGATGTCCACCGCGCCCTCGGCCAGCAGCATGTAGGACCAGAAGTCGCCGTAGGCCCGAGTGCGCCAGCACGAGCGCAGCAGGTCGACGAACTGCTGGCCCTGACCGGCCTCCACCCAGCCCGAGATGGAGGCATAGCTCAGCGAGGCGTCCGGCACCGCCGCCACGTCGCTGACCTGACAGGCGGTGGCCGACATCAGCGACTTGCCGACATAGGCGCCACCACCCAGGCTGGCCCACCAGCGCCGACCGAGCGCCGGGGCGGAGACCACCCCCAGCACGACCTCGTCGGACACCATCAAGGCGATCAGCGTGGCCCACACCGGAACCCCGCGGACGAAGTTCTTGGTGCCGTCGATCGGGTCCACGACCCAGCGCCGCGGCCCCCAGCCGGTGTCGGCCAGCTCTTCGCCGTGTACCGCGTCGCGTGGGCGGGCCCGGCTGAGCGTCCGTCGGATGGCCTCCTCGACGGCGGTGTCGGCGTCGGTCACCGGGGTGAGGTCCGGCTTGGCCGTGACGTGCAGGTCGAGAGCCTTGAACCGGCTGAGCGTGATGGAGTCGGCGTCGTCGGCCAGCAGGTGGGCCAGCCGGAGGTCGTCGGTCAGTCCCTTGTAGGCGGCCGACCCGTTCCGGGCCCGCGCCGCGGCCGTACGCGCGGCGTCACTCGGAGGGTGGACCGACATGTCGCTCAGGCTACTGGCCGGAACTGATCATCCGTCGAAACGACGCCAACCGGACCGGGGAAAGTTCGTCCCGCTGC
Organism: Propionibacteriaceae bacterium; assembly: GCA_035634295.1. Taxonomy (GTDB): domain Bacteria; phylum Actinomycetota; class Actinomycetes; order Propionibacteriales; family Propionibacteriaceae; genus Microlunatus. Next base: position 16,754 of record DASQDG010000089.1, read on the forward strand.
ACCGCCTCGTCCAGGGCGCACTCCGGCGCGTCCTCGGCGTGGCTGCAGCCGCGCGGGCAGTCCTGGCTGAATTGGCCCAGGTCCGAAAAGGAGGCAATGATCCGCTCCCGACTCACGTGGCTGAGCCCGAAGGACCGTACGCCGGGAGTGTCGATCACCCAGCCGTCGGCTCCGGCGGGGGAGCTCGGCAGGCGGAGTGCGATCGCCGAGGTCGACGTCTGTCGGCCGCGCCCGGTGACCGCGTTGACCACGCCGATGGCCCGTTGAGCGCCGGGGATCAGGGCGTTGACCAGGGTCGACTTGCCCACCCCGGAGTGCCCGACGAAGACGCTGCGGTGTCCGGCCAGCGCACGACGCACGGGCTCGAGGTCGGCGCCGGGGGAAACCACCACCACCGGCACCCCGAGCGGCTCGTAGGCGTCCAGCAGCTCCTGGGGCGCTGCCAGGTCGGCCTTGGTCAGGCACAGCAGCGGGGCCAGGCCGGCGTCATAGCCGGCCACCAGGATCCGGTCGATCATTCCGGTCCGCGGCGGTGGGTCGGCCAGCGCCGTCACGATTACCAGCTGGTCGGCGTTGGCGACGATCGGCCGCTCGTACGGGTCGTCGTCATCGGCGGTCCGGCGCAGCACGGTACGCCGTTCCTCGACCGCCACGATCCGGGCCAGCGTGCCCTCGTCGCCAGAGGTGTCGCCCACCACCTTGACCCGGTCGCCGACGATCACCCCGGCACGGCCCAGCTGGCGCGCCTTGGTCGCCGACACCTCCCGGTCGCCGACCAGCGTGCGATAGCGGCCACGATCGATGGTGATGATCATCGCGATCTCGGCGCCGGCGTAGTCCGGCCGGTCCTTGGTCCGCGGGCGGCTCCGCCGTCCGGGTCGCTCGAACCCGGCGTGCTCGTCGGCCTCCAGCTCGGAGTGGCTCACCCGGCTCCCGAGCCTCTGGCCGACGGCAGCGTCACGGAGCGCTGGTCCCGCGGGCCGAAGCCGCTTCGGAGTCGGTGATCATCTGGGCCCAGAGGTCGGCGAACTCCGGCATGGTCTTGCTGGTGACGGAGATGTCGTCGATGGTGATGTCCGGGACGACCAGCCCCAGCAGCGCCCCGGCCTGGGCCATCCGGTGGTCGGCATAGGTGGACCACAGCCCACCGTGCATCAGTCGCGGGTGGATGGTCAGGCCGTCGTTGGTCTGGGACACCCGCACCCCCAGCGCACCCAACTCGGACTCCAGGGCGGCCAGTCGGTCGGTCTCGTGGCCGCGAATGTGACCAACTCCGCGGAGATGGCTGGTTGACTCAGCGAGGGCAGCGACAGCGGCGACCACCGGCGTCAGCTCGCTGGCCTCGTGCAGGTCCAGGTCGACCCCCCGCAGCCGGTCCATTCCGCGTACGGTCAGTGCGCCGTGCTCGCGGGTCACCTCGGCGCCGAAGTCCGCGAGGATGAGACGCAACTGGTGGCCGGGCTGGTGAGTCAGTCGCGGCCAGTCCGGGACGGTTACTGCGCCACCGGTTACTGCGGCCGCGGCCAGGAAGGGGGCCGCGTTGGAGAGGTCCGGCTCGATCTCCACGTCCACCGGCGCGATCGGTCCCGGCCGGACCACCCACCGATCGGGCTGCGAGGCGTCAAGTTCGACGCCTCGCTGACGCAGCATGGCCACGGTCATGTCGAGGTGCGGCTGGGACGGGATGGGCGGGCCGACATGACGGATGTCGACGCCCTCGGCATAGCGGGCGCCGGCCAGCAGCAGCGCCGAGACGAACTGGCTGGAGGCGGACGCGTCGACCTGGACGACGCCCCCGGGTAGCCGCGGGTTGCCTACCAGGGTGAACGGCAACGAGGTCCGAGAGTCCGCAATCCGGGCACCGAGGCTGGTCAGGGCCTGCAGGATCACCCCCATCGGGCGACCGTAGGCCTGCTCGTCACCGTCGAAGGCCACCGGCCCGTCAGCGAGCGCGGCCACCGCCGGCACGAACCGCATCACCGTCCCGGCCAGGCCGCAGTCGACGGTGCCTCCCGAGGCGAACTCCGCTGGTGGCGTGACGCGCCAGCGGTTGCCCGCCTCATCGATCGTGACCCCGAGGGCGCGCAGAGCGCCGCGCATCACCTGGGTGTCACGCGCCTCCAGGCCGCCGACGATGGTCGACGGCCCGGTGGCCAGGGCTGCGAGCACCAGTGCCCGGTTGGTCTCCGACTTCGAGCCAGGCAACGAGACGGTGGCCCGTATCGGCTCGTCAGCCGTCGGTGCGGGCCACGGCGTCGCGCTCCTCACTAGCTCAGCTGTCCACCAGCGCGTGGCTCCCGCTGGCCTTAACGGCCCGCTTCTGCGCCTTGACCGCCGCCTTGTCGGCTCTGGCCTGCTCCTTGGCCGCAGACCTGTCGGACTTCTTCTGAGCTCTGGCCACGATCCGCTGCGTCTTCTTCTCGGCCCGCTTGGCCGACTTCTGCGCTTCCCTCTGAGCGATGGCGTCGGCGCGAAGGGTCTCCCTCTCGGCCACCAGGGAAGCCTTGGTCGCCTCCTTCTCGGCCTGGGCGTTCGCTCGACGCGCCTGCCTCTCAGCCACTGCAGCGTCCTTGTCGGCCTGCTTCTGGGCCAGTGCAGCATCTCTGTCAGCCTGCTTCTGCGCCACCAGGGCGTTCTTGGTGGCCTGCCGCTGAGCGACGGCGGCCTCCTTGTCGCGCAGCTTCTGGGCCGCTGCGGCCTCCTTGGCGGATCGCCGCTTGGCTTGCCGCTGGTTGTTGGCGCGCTTCTCCGCAGCCTGCTGCAGAGCCACCTTTTGCGCAGCCAGTCGCTGGGCGTGCTTGGACAACGTGTCCACGGTCTTCTCGTTGACCTCCTGCAGCGCCTTGACCTGCCTGGCGGCGGCCTCCTGGGCAGAACCGAGCGGTCCCGCCGCCCGCTTCTGGGCCTTGGCCAGCCGCTTCGCCGCCTTCTTGCGGGTCCGACGGCTCTGTTTCACGGCGACTCCGACAAGCCCGGCCCCGGTCGTCAGTGCGGCGTCGGTCATCTGCGAGGTGTTCTTGGCCACCCGAGCACCGACTCGCTGGGTGTCCCGGGCCAGAGCCGCGGTGCCTGCCTGGGCGCGCCAAGCCAGCCCCGGGCGTCCCTGGGTGTCCCGGGCCGCCAGCACTACGCCACCGAGCAGGCTGACGTTCTTGAGGAACAGAGCCGTGTCGTTGGCCTTGTCAGCAGGCAGCGTCCGGGTCCAGAACGGGTATTCGGCCACGGTCGACGGAACTAGAGAGACCGCGAGCAGCACGGCACCGATCCGGCGTCCCTTACCCGTAGCCATCGCGAGCCCGCCGACCAACTCGAGACCCGAGATCACCCGAACCAGGGTCAGGGAGTCCTCGGGGATCGCGTCCGCGAGCTGCTCGGGGGCGTATTTCTTGATCACCGGCACCCAGCGCTCCACAAGGGGATCCACGCCCGGGACAAGAGGCTCAGGGTTCTTCAAGCCCTGATATCCCTTGACCACGAACTGGGAGGCCAAAAGAGTACGGGCGGAGGCGCGCAACAAGGTCATGGGATATTCCTACCGTGCCGGAGGTCGGTCGCAAAGCCCAGCCCCCAGATAGCCACAGAATCGGCTTGCTGCCCACCCCCGTACGTCAGTGCACTGACGTACGGTGATGCCCATGTGCGGCCGATACGCAGCCTCGGCAAACCCCGAGGAGCTGGTGGAGGAGTTCGAGATCGACGAGGTGTTCGCGGGTCTGCCGGGACCGGACTTCAATGTGGCTCCGACCGTCGCCGTGCCTGCGGTGCTGGAGCGCCGCCCGCGGGCTGAGGCCGCAGACGCAGACGCCCGCACCACCCGCCGCCTGGCTCCACTGGTCTGGGGACTCGTGCCGTCCTGGGCCAAGGATCGCTCGATCGGCTCCCGGCTGATCAACGCCAGGCTGGAGACCGTCGCGGCGAAGCCGGCCTTCCGACGGGCGTTCACCGCCCGGCGGTGCCTGCTGCCCGCCGACGGCTACTACGAGTGGTACACCAGTGAGGCGGCCACCCGGGTGCTCGGCCGCAGTGCCAAGGCCAAGAAGCAACCGTTCTTCATCCATCGGGCCGACGGCGGCCGATTGGCGATGGCCGGCATCTACGAGATCTGGCGCGACCCGAACCTCGACCGAGACGACGACGCCGCCTGGCTGCGGACGTGTTCGGTGATCACCACGTCGGCCACCGACGCGGTCGGCCACATCCATGACCGGATGCCGATGGTGGTCGGCCGGAGCTCCTGGGACTCCTGGCTCGACCCTGACCTCACCGACCCCGATGCGGCGCTCCGGCTGCTCACGGTTACCGAGCCCGACGCGCTGGAGGTCTACGCCGTCTCGACGGCCGTCAACTCGGTGCAGAACAACGATCCGTCGCTACTCCATCCGCTGCCGATCGAGCCCCGGCAGCCCGCTGCACCAGCTGACGACACGCTGGTCTGACTCAGCCGGATGCCCGACACCCACGTGATCCCCGTCCAGACTCCCGTCGGGGAAGGGCGGTGGTACGTCGACGCCGCCGGCGCCCCAGTCGCCACCGCGCTGCTGGGTCACGGGGCCGGTGGCGGCGTCACCGCTGCCGATCTGGCGCTGCTGGCTCGTGAGCTGCCCCGGCGCGGCGTCACGGTCGGGCGCTTCGAGCAGCCCTGGCGAATGGCAGGCGGACGGGTCGCCGTGGCGCCGCCGCGGCTGGACGTCGGCTGGCGGGCCGCGGTCGACTTCGCCGCACAGCAACCCTGGTGTGCCGGGCGCCTGTTCTTCGGGGGTCGCAGTGCCGGCGCCCGGGTGGCCTGCCGAACCGCCGGCGACTACCCGGTCGCGGGGGTGGTCTGCCTGGCGTTTCCGCTGCACCTGCCAGGACGCCCGGAGAAGTCGAGGTTAGCGGAGCTGCTGCTGCCCGTCGTGCCCCGGCTGGTGCTCCAGGGCACCAGCGACACGTTCGGCGGCGCCGCCGAGCTCGCCGACGCCCTCGGCAAGGCCTCCGACGTTCACGTGGTCGAGCTGCCCGGTGCCGACCACAGCTTCCGGCTGCCCAAGGGCGCCTCGTTCACGCCGGCCGCCCTGCGCGCCCGGGTGGTGGCCGAGGTGGCGGAGTTCTGCGCCGGCTGAACGAGGGCGGTGGTGAAGAGATGGGAATATCGCTCGGTCTGTCAGGTTGTATCGAACGTGAGCGCCATAGCGATCGAAGAGCAGGTGGACCGTCGAACGCCGGTACTCTCATACGTGATGACCATTTCCGCGAGCTCCCAGCCCGAGTCCGATCTGGACGAGCCGGACGGCGAGTCCGTGCTGGCCACCGAGACCCGCGAGCAGCGCACGGCGCGCTTCGAAACCGACGCGATGGTATTCCTCGACCAGCTTTACGCTGCGGCCCTGCGGATGACCCGCAATCCGGCGGACGCCGAAGATGTCGTGCAGGAGACCTACGCCAAGGCGTACTCGTCGTTTCACCAGTTCACGCCGGGAACCAACCTCAAAGCGTGGCTTTATCGCATCCTCACCAACACCTACATCAACTCCTACCGCAAGAAGCAGCGACAGCCCCTGATCTCAGACGGCGACAACATTGAGGACTGGCAGCTGGCCCGCGCTGAGTCGCACACCTCCAGCGGCCTCAAGTCCGCGGAGATGGTTGCGCTGGAGAACCTGCCGGACTCCGACGTCAAGGAGGCCTTGCAACAGTTGGCGCCGGACTTCCGCTTGGCCGTGTTCCTGGCCGACGTGGAGGGTTTCAGCTACAAGGAGATCGCCCAGATCATGGGCACGCCGATCGGTACTGTGATGTCGAGGCTCAACCGGGGGCGAAGTCAGCTGCGCCACCTGTTGGCTGACTATGCCCAGCAGCGCGGTCTGATGCGGTCCAGCACCGAGCCGCGGCGGCTCACTCGGGAGGGAAGCCGGACATGACCGACACGCAAGGAGAGGCACCGGGTCACGACGACGCACATCTGGCGGATGACTGCGCGCACGTGCTCAAGCGCGTGTATGAATTCATCGACAACGAGCTGGACAGCGCGAGTGGCGACACCATCCGTGAGCACCTGTCGGCCTGCGAGCCGTGCCTGGACAAGTTCGACGTGGAACAGGCGGTCAAGAGCCTGGTTGCCCGCCGCTGCGGCGGCGACACTGCTCCGGACCATCTGCGAGCCAAGGTGCTCAGTCAGCTGACCGCGGGCAGAGCTCAGGCTTAGTCACCGCTCACCGAGGCCCCGGCCGAAGAGAACCCCCGCCGGATGCTGACGGGGGTTCTCGCAGTCATGGCGTCGAGTCGCGGCTAAGCGCCTCAGGCGTTGGGACGTTTGCCGTGGTTGGCGCCCTTCTTCTTGCGGGCGCGGCGCTTGCGGCCGGTCTTGCCCATCTGAGCCTCCTACATCGGTTGTCACATGTTGGTTGGACGTGTGCGAGATAGTGCCCGATGGGCACAAGGAGCCATTCTGCCAGAGGGGTCAGTGCACGGGCACGTTCGTATCCACTACCGGCATCACACCCGGGTCGCCGCGGTCGGCGAAGTAGTCCGAACGCTTGGTGATGTCGGTGCCGTTGGGCACCTTCATCGCGCGCAGCACCAGGGTCAGCACGACGAGCACGGCCACGTTGAGGGCAAACGCCGTGATCCCGATGTAGCCGGCCCGCTCCAAGCCCGGCACCACCGCCAGTGAGTTTCCGAAGGGCCGGGCTGTGCAGGCGGTGCACCCGCCATAGGCGGTGATCGTGCCGTACAGCATGCCCACGGCCCAGCCCGCGAGCAGTGCCCACCGGTGGAACCACCGAGTGAATAGCCCGAAGACGATCGGCGGCAGTGTTTGCAGGATCCAGATGCCGCCCAGCAGCTGGAAGTTCAGCGCGTTCTGCTTGTCCAGCACCAAGACGAACAGCAGGGCCCCCACCTTGGTGACCAGCGAGACAATCTTGGACACCTTGGCTTCCTGGGCGTCGTTGGCGTCGGGCTTGAGGTAGGCCTTGTAGATGTTGCGGGTAAAGAGGTTGGCCGCCGCGATGCTCATGATCGCCGCCGGCACCAGCGCCCCCACCGCGATCGCCCCGAACGCCACCCCGGTGAACCAGGACGGGAAGTTGTCCTCGAACAGCTGCGGGATGACCAACTGGGGGTTGATCTTGCCGTCGAGCCCCATTGGCACCGTCTTGGCCTTGATGGCGATGTAGCCGAGCAGCGCGAGCAGCCCGAGCAGCAGCGAGTACGCAGGCAGGATCATCGCGTTGCGCCGCCCGGTGGCGCGGTCCTTGCTGCTCAGCGTGGCGGTCACGCAGTGCGGATACATGAACAGGGCGAGCGCCGAACCGAGCGCCAGCGAGGCGTACGCCCAGTGCAGCATCGGCCCCGGGATGAAAGCACCAGTCAGCGCGTTGGGGTTGGCCGGGGTCGGCGCGGGCGTGGCCATCTTGGCCTGGGCGGCGTCGAAGATCCCGGCCCAACCGCCGAACTTCAGCGGCAGGTAGATGACCGCGACCGCGATCACGATGTAGATCAGGATGTCCTTGACGAAGGCGATCAACGCCGGCGCCCGCAAACCCGAGGAGTACGTGTAGGCGGCCAGCACCGCAAAGGCCACCAAAAGCGGCAGGTCTCGGGCCAGGACGCTCTCGCCGCCGATGCCCGCCACCTCGAGGACGGCCTGGATGCCCACCAGCTGGAGCGCGATGTAGGGCATCGTGGCCAGGATGCCGGTCAGGGCCACCACCAAGCTCAGGCTCCGGGTGCCATATCGACCCTGCACGATGTCGGCGGTGGTCACGTAGCCGTGGGTGTGCGCGATCGACCACATCCGACCCAGGAAGAAGAAGATGATCGGGTAGAGCACGATGGTGTACGGCACCGCGAAGAAGCCCGAGACGGCACCGGTCGCCCACATTGCGGCCGGCACGGCCACGAACGTGTAGGCGGTGTACAGGTCGCCACCGAGCAGGAACCAGGTGGTGACGGTGCCGAAGCTCTTGCCGCCCAGGCCCCACTCATGCAGTGACTGCAGGTCCTTGGGGCGTCGCCACCGCGAGGCCATGAAGCCCATCACGGTCACCACGGCGAAGAGCAGAATCAGCACGGTGAGGGCCACCCAGTTGACGCCCTGGTCCTGCATCAGTGCTCACCTCCCGCGCGATAGCCCTCAGTCTTGCCGGTGGCGTCAGGGTGGCTGCGAGCAAAGGCGTCGCTTTCCCGCTTAAGCAGGAGGTAGGCCAGGGAGCAGCAGCCCGCGGCCAGGAACACCCAGGCCAGCTGGTACCAGTAGAAGAACGGGAACCCGAAGAGCCGCGGTTCGGCCCGATCGTAGGTCGACACCAGCAGCGGCACCACAGTGGCGGCCAGCAGGATCAGAGTGACGACGATCTTCGTCGGTGTCAGCTTCCAGCGCGGGTCGTCATCGGGCGACCCCGGTGCAGCCCCGTCCTCGACGGGACCTGGTGGTTGTGCGTGGCTCACCAGTGTGCCTTTCCGTATCGAGTCCACTCCTGCGTGAGGAGCTCACGGGCACCGTACAGTACCGACGCCTTCGCGGCGGTCAACCCGGGCGTGCCGTCTGCGGACTTCTCCTCGGGCCGGCCGCTCACGCCCCGGCTAGGGTGAGTTCATGCCATCGATGTCTGAGGTGATCGGGGAGCACACCGCGCTCACCGATGCCGACCATCGTTGGCTCAAGCTGGTGGTCTCGGAATGGCAGCTGCTCGCCGACCTCTCATTCTCTGATCTGGTGCTCTGGGTGCCCGACCGCGACAGCAACGTGTTCTGGGCCGCGGCGCAGGTACGTCCGACGACGGCGCCGACCGTGCTCAACGACGACGTGGTGGGGGATCTGATCGCCTACTCGCCGGAGCACCTGGTTTCGGAGGCTTTCCTTCGGGGCGACATCACCCAAACCAGCGAAGCCAAGCTGCAGGCCGGGATGCCGGTCGACACGCACGCGATCCCGGTGGTCAGCGGACGGGTGATCTCGGTGATCGAGCAGCACACCAGCCAGCTCGGCATGCGGTCGCCGAGCTCCTTGGAGAGCTCCTACCAGAAGTCAGCGGCCGAGCTGGCGCAGATGGTCACAGCGGGGACGTTTCCCATCCCGAGTGACGACACCGACCAGGCTCTCAGCCCCCGGGTGGGAGACGGCTACATCCGGATGGACCCCGACGGCATAGTCGAGTACGCCAGTCCCAACGCCCTGAGCGCCTTTCGACGGCTGGGACTCATCGGCGACTTGGTCGACGAGCACCTGGCAACGTTGACCCGGGAGTTACTGCCACCCGGATCGGAGCCGATGGACGCCGCGGTGGACGCGCTGCTGTCGGGCAGGGTCGCCCGGCGGGCTGAGCTGGCGGCCGGGGACGCGCACCTGCTGCTGCGCGCCGTCCCGCTGATGCAGGACGAGACCCTGCTCGGGACGCTGGTGCTCAGCCGAGACGTCAGTGACCTGCGCAGCCGCGAGCGCGAGCTGGTCACCAAGGACGCGACCATCCGCGAGATCCACCACCGGGTCAAGAACAACCTGCAGACGGTGGCCGCGCTGCTCCGGATGCAGGCGCGCCGGATGACGTCAGCGGAGGCCAAGGTTGCCCTCAACGACGCCGTGTCTCGGGTGGCTTCGATCGCCATCGTGCACGAGACGCTGTCCCAGACCTTCGACGAGGTGGTGGACTTCGACCGGGTGGCTGACGGTCTGCTCCGGATGGTCGGTGACGTCGCCTCCACGTCATCCTCGGTGTCCGCGGTCCGGGTGGGTTCCTTCGGACAGGTCTCGGCGGGCATGGCCACCAGCCTGTCCATGGTCGTCACCGAGTTATGCCAGAACGCTGTCGAGCACGGCCTGGCTGACATGGCCGGTCAGGTCCGCGTCGTCCCCGAAGCCGCGGACGGTTGGCTTCGAGTGGCCATCAGCGACAACGGACGCGGCATGCCCCACGGATTCGATTGGCGTAGCTCACGCAGCCTCGGGTTGTCCATCGTCAGCACCCTGGTTGCGGAGATGGAGGGCCGGTTCGCCCTCGGTAGCAACCCTGACGGTGCCGGCACTCGTGCGGTGGTGGAGATCCCGCTGATCCGCTAGGACGTCAGGAACCCCCGTCCGCACGGCCACTCATGCCGTACGAATGCGCGCCCGGGCGGCGCGACGCTTCAGCGCCCGACGCTCGTCCTCGCTCAAGCCCCCCCAGACGCCATGATCTTGGCCTGCTTCCAGCGCCCACTGCAGACAGGCGTCACGCACGTCGCAACGTCGGCAGACGAGCTTTGCCTCCTCGATCTGAGACAAGGCCGGGCCCGTGTTGCCGATCGGGAAGAACAGCTCCGGGTCCTCGTCCAGGCAGGCAGCCTTGTGGCGCCAATCCATGGCGTAATCACTCCTCACTCGGTCTCAGGGCCGCTCGAACACGTGCCCGCACAACGATCGTGACATCGAGCCCTCTTCACTGAGACCCTCAACTCGTGCCTTACACTCTCAACTTACGACGGACAGCACAAGCCTTCTTGTTGCTTGGCTTGTCTCCAACTGCCCTGTTTCACACCGGCGGCGGGTTCAAACCCGGTCGAGCCGACTGTTGACATCACGAGCCATCGTAAGGTGGCGACGTGCCTACGGTCCCGACAACGACGCGTGCTGCGATCTTGTTCCTGGCCGCGGTGGTTCTCGCGGTAGAGGCGGCGGCGGCCATCGCTTTGGGGCTGGTCCAGATCACGAAGACGTCTCCCTCACCGGTCGCGGGTGCGCTCGCGGCCCTGCTGATGCTGGGCTACGGCGGCCTGCTGATTCTGGTCGCCCGAGGGGTCGCCTACGGTCGACGCTGGGCGCGTGGACCCGCGGTGGCGACGCAGCTGCTTCAGGGCCTGCTGGCATACAGCTTCGCCACCGGGCAGACCTGGTGGGTCGCGGTGGCTCTGGGGATGACGGCCCTGATGACCCTCGGGTGCCTGCTGATGCCGAGTTCTACAGCCGTCTTCGCTCCGGTCCAACCTGGCGAAGATCCGGGCAGTGAGGACTAGCCGTGAGCCACGGTCATTGGGAGCGCTCTCGAGGCTTTGCTCAAGCCAGCCGACGGGCCCCGCTGGAGGGGTGGGCAACGAAGTGTGCCGGGGTGCGAAAGCCTTGTTTGGAGAACCGGTCGTAGATGTGCTGGGCCACCTGATCGCCCTGCTCCGCGCCCACCAGGGCGATGATGCAGCCACCAAACCCACCGCCGGTCATCCGGGCGCCGAGCGCTCCGGCCTCCCGGGCCGCATTCACCGCGAGGTCCACCGTGGGCACGGTGATCTCGAAGTCGTCCCGCATGGAGGCGTGCGAGGCGTCCAATAGGGAAGCGAGGTCTCGCAGCCGTCCGGCACGCAGCACCTGGGCTGCCTGCAGCACGCGTTCGTTCTCGGTGACCACGTGCCGGAGCCGGCGGCGCATTACCTCGTCAGGCAGTGCCTCGAGCGCGGCCGCTAAATCTGACACGTCGCGAAGGGCCGGTATCCCGAGCAGCCGAGCGGCCTCCTCACAGGTGCGCCGACGGTCCGCGTACTCGCTGTCGACGAGCGCGTGCGGGGTGTTCGTGTCCAACACCAAAATCTCCAGGCCAGCCTCGGCCAGCGACAGCGGCACCTGCTCGAACTCAAAGCTGCGGCAGTCGAAGAACAACGCCGAATCGGCCACGCACAGCGTCGAGGCCGCCTGGTCCATCAGGCCAGTGGGAGCGCCGACAAACTCGTTCTCGCACCTTCGAGCCAGCTTGGCTCGCTCCAGCGGAGCGATGTCGAGGTCGTTCAGGTCTGCCAGGGCGGTCAGCGTGGAGCACTCCAGAGCCGCCGAGGACGAGAGGCCAGCCCCCACCGGTACGTCGGAGGTGAGCACCAGGTCGGCCCCCGCCACCCGGTAGCCGGCTTCCCGCAGAGCCCACACGATGCCCGCAACGTAAGCCTGCCAACCGTCCATGCCGGGGACTAGATCGTCGGCGCCGAAAGTCTCGGTGACGTCCTGGTTGAGGGAGGTCACGCTCCAGGTGTCGTCATCGCGGGCGGCACCGGCGACGGCGACCTGCTGAGCGAGGGCGAACGGCATCACGAAGCCGTCGTTGTAGTCGGTGTGCTCGCCGATCAGGTTGACCCGCCCTGGCGCCGCCCAGACGCCTGCGGGCTGGCGGCCGGTCCGGTCGGCAAACTGCTGCAAGATGGTTCGGGCGTTGACATCGCTCACCGTCCGAACTCTAGCGAGGACCTGACTGACGGCAGGGCCCGCGTGCTCAACGGTTGCGGTGCGCGGCGGTATGAGGCGGTATGACGCGAACGACGCCCGCTCTGAGCCAGGCACCGTGCGGTTCACCCCAGCGCCGCCTCCAAGAGCTCACGCTGCTGGGTCTCGTGCACCTTGGCCGAGCCGACCGACGGCGCCGAGGACGCGGGCCGGGTGATCGGCACCAGCGGCCACGAGGTGTCGGCGTCCACCTCGGCCAGGGCAGGCTTCAGGTTCAGCGCCATGAACGGCCAAGCGCCCTGGTTGGCCGGCTCCTCCTGCACCCAGCGCACCTCCTTGGCGTTCGGGAGCCGGTCCAACTGCTCGGCCAGCTGCGCTGCCGGCAGCGGATAGAGCCGTTCCACGGGCAGAATCGCCACACTGTCGGTGAGACCAAGCTGCTCTCGCTTGGCGACCAGGTCCCAGCGCACCTTGCCCGAGCACAGCAGCACTGTGGTCACCCGATCCGGGTCCTGGATCGAAGGGTCGCTGAGGATCGGCCGCCACTCACCGGAGGTGAAGTCCGCCGGGTCAGAGATTGCCGCCTTGCTCCGCAGCATCGACTTCGGGGTCAGCACGATCAGCGGACGGTGCACCTCACCGAGGGCCTGCTGGCGCAGCAGGTGGAAGTGACTGGCCGGCGTGGAAGGCTGGGCGACCGTGATGGCGTCTTCAGCAGCCAGCTGGAGCCAACGCTCGATCCGCCCCGAGGAGTGATCAGGGCCCTGGCCCTCGAACCCGTGCGGCAGCAGCAGCACCACACCCGATTTCTGGGTCCACTTCGCCTGACCGGAGGTGATGAACTCGTCGATGATGGTCTGGGCGCCGTTGGCGAAGTCGCCGAATTGGGCCTCCCAGAGCACCAGCGCCTCTGGCCGGGCCACCGAGTAGCCATACTCGAAGCCCATCGCGGCGTACTCGCTGAGCAGCGAGTCGTAGACGAAGAACTTTCCCTGGTCCTCCTCCAGGTGCTTCAGCGGCACCCAGGACTCGCCCGTAGTCCGGTCGACCACGGCAGCGAAGCGTTGGACGAAGGTCCCCCGTCGCGAGTCCTGGCCGGTCAGTCGGACCGGTCGACCCTCGATCAGGAGAGATCCCAGGGCGAGTATCTCGCCGGTGGCCCAGTCGATCGGCCCCTGGGTGATAGCGGCGGCTCGGCGTTGCAGCTGCGGCATCACCTTGGGGTGCACCGTGAAGTGGTCAGGGAAGTTGGTGTGCGCGTCGGCAATCTTCTTCAGCGTGTCTATGGTGATCGAGGTGCCGTGCCCAGCCGCGGACTTGCTCGGATAGACCGGCACGCGGCGGTACGGCGTGTCCTCCTTCGCTGCGCCGAGGTCACGCACCTCACGGAAGACACTTTCCAGCCGCTGCTGGAACTTGTTCATCACGGCCTCGGCGTCCTCGATGGAGATGTCGCCGCGCCCGATCAGCGCCTCGGTGTAGAGCTTGCGGGTGGACCGCTTCTTCTCGATCAGGTCATACATCTTGGGCTGGGTGTAGCTCGGGTCGTCGCCCTCGTTGTGCCCGCGTCGGCGATAGCACACAAGGTCAATGACCACGTCCTTGTTGAACTCCTGCCGGAACGCGAACGCCAGCCTGGCCACCCGGATGCAGGCTTCCGGGTCATCGCCGTTGACGTGGAAAACCGGCGCCTGGATCATCCTCGCCACGTCCGTGCAGTACATCGACGAGCGCGACTCCGCCGGTGAGGTGGTGAAGCCGACCTGGTTGTTGACGATCACGTGGATGGTGCCGCCGGTGCGATACCCGCGGAGCTGGCTGAGGTTGAGGGTCTCGGCCACCACTCCCTGGCCGGCGAAGGCCGCGTCACCGTGCATCAGCACCGGCATCACGGGAAACTCCCCACCGCGGTCGAGGATGTCCTGCTTGGCTCGGGCGATGCCCTCGAGCACCGGGTTGACCGCCTCTAGGTGGCTCGGGTTGGCTGCCACCGACGTCTTGATCGTCGCGCCGCTGCTCGACGTGAACTGGCCTTCGGCGCCCAGGTGATACTTGACGTCACCGGAGCCCTGGACCGTACGGGGGTCGATGTTGCCCTCGAACTCGCGGAAGATCTGCCCGTAGGACTTGCCGACCACGTTGGCCAGCACGTTCAGCCGCCCCCGGTGCGGCATGCCGATGCACACCTCTTCGAGGCCAGCCCCGGCCGCTTGCTCGCAGATCTCGTCCAGCAGCGGGATGGTGGACTCGCCGCCCTCGAGGCTGAAACGCTTTTGCCCCACGAACTTGGTCTGCAGGAACGTCTCGAAGATCTCGGCCTCATTCAGCTTGTCCAGAATCCGCAGATGCTCCTCGCGGGGCAGCGACTCGTGCGGACGCTCCACCCGATCCTGGATCCAGCGGCGCTGCACCGGCTCGGAGATGTGCATGTATTCGATGCCGATGGTCCGGCAATAGGAGTCGCGAAGGATGCCCAGGATCTGGCGCATCTTCATCAGCCCCTGGCCACCAGCGAACGAGCCGGTGGCGAACTCGCGGTCCAAGTCCCACAAGGTCAGACCGTGGCTCTGCACGTCGAGGTCGTGGTGGCTGCGCTGGCGATACTCCAACGGGTCGGTATCGGCCATCAGGTGCCCACGGACCCGGTAGGCATTGATCAGCTCAAAGATCCGCGCCTGCTTCGACACCTGCGTCTCGTGGTTGGCGCTGATGTCCTGGGCCCAGCGGATCGGCTCGTACGGGATCCGCAGAGAGCCGAAGATGTCGTCGTAGAACCCGTCCTCACCGAGCAGCAGGGCGTGCAACCGCGCTAGATACTGCCCCGACTGCGCGCCCTGGATCACCCGGTGGTCGTACGTGGAGGTCAGCGTCATCACCTTGGAGACGCTCATCTCGCTCAACCGGTCAGGATCGGAGCCCTGGAACTCCGGCGGATACTCCATCGAGCCGACGCCGATGATGCAGCCCTGGCCCGACATCAACCGGGGCACCGAGTGGTTCGTGCCGATGGTTCCGGGATTGGTCAGCGTGATGGTGGTGTCGGCGAAGTCGGCCACGGTCAGCGAGTTGCTGCGGGCCTTCTTCACCACCTGTTCGTAGGCCGCCCAGAACTGCGCGAAGTCCAGCGACTCGCAGCTCTTGATGCTCGGTACCAGAAGCTGCCGGGTGCCGTCGGGTTTGGGCATGTCGATGGCCAGCCCGAGGTTGATGTGCGCCGGCACCACCATGGTGGGCTTGCCGTCCACCAGCTCGTAGCCGTTGTTCATCTCCGGCACGCTCTTGAGTGCCTGAACCATGGCGTAGCCGATCAGATGGGTGTACGACACCTTGCCGCCCCGCGCCCGGCGGAGGTGGTTGTTGATCACGATCCGCTGGTCGATCATCAGCTTGACGGGCAGCGACCGGACGCTGGTCGCGGTGGGCACGGACAGCGAGATGTCCATGTTCTTGGCCGTCCGGGCGGGTGCGCCGCGCAAGGTGTTGCGCAGCGGCTCCTCCATCGCCACGCTCGGCCGATGGGACGGATTGGGCGGATCGGCGGGGACGCCGCCGGCCTTGCCGGGAGTGCTGGGACGGGCCTCCTTGACCGAGATGCCCGGTTCCACTGTGGCCGCGCGGCGAGCGGCTGCCGGCGCGGGAGCGGGCTCGGAGGGTGCAGGCGGTGACGGCTCGGCCTTGGACGCGGCAGCACCGGAGCCCTGCGACACGGACGGGCCACTGCTCGAGCCGTTGCTGGGCGCCTGGCTGCCTGGCCGTGTGTTGCTTGCGGTGTCGTTGCTCGGCGCCGGCTCGACTGCAGGCGACTTCGCCGACGCGCTGGTGGAGTGGCCATTGGTGGTCGTGGCGTTATCGGAGCCACTCGGCTGACCGTGAGCGGCGAAGTATTCCACCCAGCTCTGGTCCACCGACCCGGGGTCAAGCCGGTACTGCTCGTACATCTCCTCAAGTAACCAGTCGTTGGCGCCGAAGTCGTCGAGCTCTCCCGTTGCTGTTGACTGGTGGGAGGTTGGCTTGGATGGTTCAGTCGCGGGGACCACTGTCCGCCTTCTTCCGTCGCATTGAGTTTCGTGTGCGTGTGCAGCTGCTGCACTGCGCCCCCTACAGGCTACCTAAGGGTGCAGACCAGATGTCGAGTGGTCGCATGGTGTTTTGCCTACAAATGCGCGCGTTGGCACGCCCGCCGCTACCGCCTTCTGCTGAGGCTGGACCACGCGAGGTAGCTGGCCTCAAGGGTGAAGGCGACCAGGGCGAGGTTTCGAACCGTGGTGACAGCCGTCGACACCACGATCATCGCGCCGCCCTGGCGCCCGAGCAGGCCGTCGTACAGCAGGGGATAGACCAGATGAGTGAGCAGCGCCAGGCCCAACAGCTGCCAGCTCAGGGTGCGGATCAGCCCGCGCTCGGCCGCAGTAACGCCGCTGGACAGCACCAGCAGCGCCGCCATCGGGCCGCCCAGCCACAACAGATACTGCGGGCTGAGCGTCTTGTTGGTGACGGTCATGATCGCGACCGTGGCCAGGATGACCAGCGCGAGCGGCACGGCCGAGGGCGCCGGGTGTCGGAAGGCCCGGGCGAACAGCGCGGCGATGGCCAGCAGGCCGAGCACCGTGGCGACGTTGCTGACCAGCAGCGTGATCGCGACGCCGGGGCCGAACACCTCATAGGCCTGGTAGCGCGACATGTCGACCGCCCACTCGTTGCCGCGGACCGCACGGGCGAGCATCAGCGGAGTCGCCCATACTGACTCGATCTGCAGTCCTCGGCCGGACTGCCAGGTGAGCGGCGACACCAGCCGGCGCCAGCCGCCCGCCAACAGACTGACCAGGGCGAGCCCGATACCGACGCCGACGAAGCTCCAGCCGGCCACCTTCCGGTCCGGCCGATGAGCGAGAAAGGCGGGGATCAGCAGCGCCGGCCAGAGCTTGATGGCAGCTCCCAAGCCCGTCAGGGCGCCGGCCACCCAGGGCCGGTGCCGGGCCGCCAGCACGGCGCCCCCGGCCAGCACCGCGGGCAGCAGGTCGAAGCGGACGTAGCACAGCGGGCCGAGCAGCAGCACGTACAGCAGCCAGAACTCGACCGCGCCGTCGCGCGGACCACTGGCCCGCCACACGGCCCAGGTGAATGCCGCGTCCAGGGCCAACATAAAGAGGATGAAGGCGACCAGATAACCGGGTCGGTGGCCGCCGACCAGCGCGTAGGGCAGGCCGAGCAGCCAGACCACCGGCGTCGGGTACTCGTTCAACGTGCCGGCCAGACCGACCTCGCCCAGGGCGCTCAGCTTGCGCCAGTAGTAGAAGACGTCCCCCACCATGATCTGCTCCCTGGTGGTCGTCAGCACCACGACGGCGAGCATCCGGAGGGCGAACCAGGTGAGCAGTACGGTCGTGCCGCTGCGACGACGGAGATACCAACCGGGCAAGCGAGCCAGGTTGCTTGTGCGCATGCCAGCCGGCGCGGGCGGTTTAGAGGGCACAGCGAGGGCTTTCCGCTCGGGGACGGGCAGCGGGGAATCTATCACCGCAGTCGCCGGTGGCCGCCGCGCGCGCGGCGGCGAGCCCTCGCTAGGCCCCAAATGGCCGCTGACTGAAGCAGAATGTCAGCGCCCCCGGCAGGATTCGAACCTGCGCTCCCGCCTCCGGAGGGCGGTGCTCTATCCCCTGAGCTACGGGGGCCAACACGGCTGCCGCAACGGGCAGGAGTGTCAATGTACCAGCCGGCACCGGAGCCCTGCCGTCTTGCACATGTGGCTTTGAGTCAGCTGGTGACAACCAGCGTTGAGTAGAAACCGTTCAGTACACACCCGTGAGTACGTTGGCGGACATGGCTGACGACACGCACGACTTCGCGCAGAACGACCAGCAGACTGACGTCAAGCGAGACGACGTCCAGCAGTTCTCCTCCGGCGGCCAGGTCTCGGAGGGGCCCTCGTCGCTGAGTGACAGCGAGACCTCGCTGGGCGGCGCCGACTCCGTACCGGACACGCCGGACACCATGCCACCGGTGCAGCGTGGCGCCGGACCGGAGGCGATCACCGGCGAGTAGCCCTGACCGTTCCCCGTCCGGGAGGTGGCAAGGAACCGGCCGCCTGCCGTCGGTCTGGCAGGCTTGGGCGGTGACACATTCCCACGTCGCCGGTTCCATCCATGCCGACGTAGCCTCCCGTGCGCCCAGCTGGCTGGCCGTGCCGGGCGACGTCAACGAGCTGCTGCCTCGGTTATGGAGTGCGTCCGTGACCAAGGATGACAGCGGCGTGCTTTCGGTTGCCGGAGTGGACGTACAGCAGATCGCCGAGCACGTCGGCACGCCGGCATACGTGGTCGACGAGGCCGACCTCCGGAGCCGCGCCCGCAGCTTCGCCCAGGCCTTCGCCGGCTGGGACGTCTACTACGCCGCGAAGTCGTTCCTGTGCACCAGCGTCGCCCGTTGGGTGGCCGAGGAGGGCCTCGGCGTCGACGTCTGCACCGGCGGTGAGCTGGTGGTGGCACTGCGGGCCGGCGTGCAGCCGCGCCGCATCGGGTTGCACGGCAACAACAAGAGCGTTGACGAACTCTGCCAGGCGCTCGACGCCGGCGTCGGTCGGATCATCGTGGACTCCTTCGACGAGATCGAGCGGCTGGGTCGGCTCGCTGATGCCCGTGGCGCGCGGGCCCGTGTGCTGGTGCGGGTGACCACCGGCGTAGAGGCGCACACGCACGAATACATCGCCACCGCGCACGAGGACCAGAAGTTCGGCTTCTCCATCGCCGGCGGTACGGCCGCCGAGGCGCTGCACGCCTGCCACGACCACCCGGCGCTTGAACTGGCCGGAATCCACTCCCACATTGGCTCGCAGATCTTCGACACCGAAGGTTTCGAGGTCGCGGCCCGCCGGACACTACGGTTGTACGCCGAGTTCGCCCGCGTCACCGGAGAAGAGCTGCCCGAGCTAGATCTCGGCGGCGGCTTCGGCATCGCCTACACCAGTGCGGACACGCCGTCGGCACCGGAAGTGCTGGCGGCGTCGCTAAGCAGCATCATCAAAGCGGAGTGCGCAGCCATGAAGGTGTCGGTGCCCCACCTGTCGATCGAGCCGGGCCGAGCCATCAGCGGCCCCAGCACGTTTGCCCTCTATCAGGTGGGCACGGTCAAGCCGGTCACGCTGGACGGGGGTGTCACCAGGCTCTACGTCGCGGTTGACGGCGGTATGAGTGACAATATCCGGACTGCGCTGTACGCCGCCGAATACTCCGCCTCGCTGGTCTCACGCCGCTCCGACGCGCCGCCGGCACTGGCCCGGGTGGTGGGCAAGCACTGCGAGGGTGGCGACATCCTGGTTCGAGACGAGTTCCTGCCGGCTGACATCGCCGCCGGCGACTTGATCGCCGTGCCCGCCTCGGGGGCCTACAGCCGCTCGATGGCGAGCAACTACAACCACGTTCCTCGTCCGCCGGTTGTCTCGGTTCGCGATGGCGCAATTCGTACGCTGATCCGGCGAGAGACCCTGGAGGACCTGCTCGCCCTCGACTTGGGCTGACGGGTTCTTCGGGCCGCTCCTGCTGCGCGCGTTTTCCTGCTGCTCCGGCGATGGGGAACAATGAACCGTCGCCCGCAGCAGGCGGCACCAGCACGTGCCCTCCGAGACGTGCACCCAGCCGTGAACATCCAGAAGTGCAGACCAGAGGCGTACCCACCATGACTGCTCCGAACCTCGCTTCAGCCGAAGCGCCCGAGCTCAAAGCGCCACTCGGCGTCGCGGTGCTCGGCTGCGGCGTGGTGGGCTCCGAAGTGGTCCGGCTGCTGACCGAGCAGGCCGCCGACCTGCACGCCCGGGTAGGCCGACCGCTGGACCTGGTCGGCATCGGCGTCCGGCGGGTCAACCGCCCGCGGCCGGGCATCGACGCCAGCCTGTTCACCACCGACGCTGAGTCGCTGGTCCGCCGCGACGACGTCAACCTGGTGATCGAAGTGATCGGCGGCATCGAGCCGGCCCGCTCGCTGATCTTGACAGCGATGGCGTCGGGAGCCTCCGTGGTGACCGCCAACAAGGCGCTGCTCGCCGAAGACGGCGCCACCCTCTTCGCCGCCGCCGAGAAGGCCGGCGTCGACCTCTATTTTGAGGCCTCGGTCGCTGGTGCCATCCCGATCATCCGTCCGCTGCGGGAGTCGTTGGTGGGTGACGAAATCACCTCGGTGATCGGCATCGTCAACGGCACCACCAATTTCATCCTCGACAAGATGGACAGCGACGGAGCCGGCTTCGTCGAAACCTTGGCCGAGGCCCAGAGCCTGGGTTACGCAGAAGCTGACCCGACGGCCGACATCGAGGGATTCGACGCAGCGGCGAAAGCGGCCATCTTGTCCAGCCTCGCCTTCCACACCCGGGTGACCGGCGCTGACGTCTACCGCGAAGGCATCACCGAGGTGACCTCGACCGACATCGCCTCGGCCCGCGAGATGGGCTGTACGGTCAAGCTGCTGGCCATCTGCCAGCTCTCCGAAGCTGATGAGGCCGACCCGGACGCCGAACGCACGGTTTCGGTCCGCGTACACCCGGCGATGATTCCGCGCAGCCACCCGTTGGCTTCGGTCGGTGGCGCCTACAACGCGGTCTTCGTGGAGTCGCGCTCCGCGGGCCGACTGATGTTCTACGGGCCCGGCGCCGGCGGCTCACCCACGGCGAGCGCGGTGCTGGGCGACTTGGTGACGGTGGCGCGCAACCGGCTGCGCGGCGCGGCCGGCCCCGGCGAGTCCAGTTATGCCGCGCGCCCGGTCAGCCCGATCGGCAGCGTGGTGACCCGATACCACCTCAACCTGGAGGTGGCCGATGTGGCCGGGGTGTTGGCCACAATCGCCCAGTGCTTCGCCGAGCACCAGGTGTCTATCCAAACCGTCCGCCAGTACGGGCGAGAAGCCGACGCGCAGCTGGTGATCGTGACGCACCGGGCGACAGACGCCGCGCTGAGTGCCACGGTGGAAGCGCTACGCGGCCTCGACGTGGTCCGTGAGGTGACCAGCGTGATGAGAGTGGAAGGTGAATGAGATGGTCCCAGAGACCGCGACTGCGCTCGGCCCGAGCACCGCGACCCGGCCGCGTCCCCTACGGGGAGTAGTGGCGCGCTACGCCTCGTGGCTGCCGGTCGCGCCTTCGGATCCGGTGGTCACGTTGGGGGAGGGTAGTACGCCTCTGGTGCCGGCCGATGTCTTGTCCGAGGAACTTGGCTGCGACGTGTGGCTGAAGGTCGAAGGAGCCAACCCAACCGGGTCGTTCAAGGACCGCGGGATGACGGTGGCGCTGAGCATCGCCGCCGGGTCCGGTGCCGAGGCCGTGGTCTGCGCCTCGACCGGCAACACCTCGGCGTCAGCCGCGGCCTACGCCTGCCGGGCCGGACTGAAGCCGATCGTGCTCCTGCCGGCCGGACGGATCGCCACCGGAAAGCTGGCTCAGGCCATCATGCACGGAGCCGTGATCGTGCAGATCGACGGCAACTTCGACCAGTGCCTCGTGCTGGCGCGCGCACTGGCCGAGTCCTATCCGGTGGCGCTGGTGAACTCGGTAAACCCGGACCGGATCGAGGGCCAGAAGACTGCGGCTTTCGAGGTGGTCGACGAGCTGGGCGATGCACCGGACCTGCACGTGCTTCCGGTCGGTAATGGCGGCAACATCACCGCCTACTGGCGCGGCTACAGCCAGTACGCGGCCACCGGCAACGCCAGCCGCACGCCGCGGATGTGGGGCTTCCAGGCGGCCGGCGCGGCACCCCTGGTGCTCGGTCACCCCGTGAGCCAGCCGGACACCGTGGCCAGTGCCATCCGGATCGGCAACCCGGCCTCGACCGAGCTGGCAATCGCGGCCAGGGACGAGTCGCACGGCCTCTTTGAGGCCGTCAGCGACGACGAGATCTTGGCGGCCCAGCGTTTCCTCGCGGCTCGCGAAGGGGTGTTCGTCGAACCGGCGTCGGCGACCGGGGTGGCCGGGCTGCTGGCGCGGCACCAGCGCGGCGAACTCGATCCCGGACAGCAGATCGTGGTTACGGTCACCGGAAACGGACTCAAGGACATCGACACCGCGCTCGCCTCCCGCTCGCCGGTGCAGACAGACGTGGTGCCACCGGAGGTGCAGCAGGTCGCGCTGGCGAGTGGGCTTGACTGAGGCGGCTGCGCGCGGTCGGCTGACTCCAGGTGAGTCGGTCACGGTCGAGGTGCCGGCGACCTGTGCCAACCTGGGTCCAGGTTTCGACTGCTTCGGGTTGGCGCTGGACTGGCGTGAGCGCGTCCGGCTGGAGGTCCTCGAGTCGGGCTACCAGCTCGAGATCAGCGGCGAAGGGGCCGACCTGGTGCCGCGCGACGAGACTCACCTGATCCTGCGCGCAGCACTGGTGGGGCTGGCCGACCTCCGGGTCTCTGCGCCCGGGCTGCGACTGGTCGCTCACAACGTCCTGCCCCACGGGCGCGGTCTCGGCTCGTCGTCGGCGGCGATCGTGGCAGGCCTGCTGGCGGCTCAGCGACTGGCCGGCCTCGAGCAGGACCAGAGCTGGTTGTTGCGGCACGCCGACGCCATCGAGGGTCACCCCGACAACGTGGCGGCCGCGATCTACGGCGGGTTCGTGCTCGCCTACGACGGTCCGCGGGGGGTCACGGTGGCGTCGCCGGCGATGCCTCCCGGCCTAGGGCTGGTGCTGTTCATTCCCGAGACTCCAGTGGCCACCGCCGCCACCCGGAACCTGCTGCCCGAGCAGGTACCACACCCCGACGCGGCGGCGAACGCCGGACGCGCCGCACTGCTCGTGCACGCCATCAGCACCGGGGACTACGGCAGACTGCTTGACGCCACCCGGGACTGGCTGCACCAGGACTACCGACAACGAGCGATGCCCGCGTCCTACGACCTGCTCACCAGCCTGCGCGGGCAGGGGTACGCGGCGGTGGTCAGCGGTGCCGGTCCCAGCGTGCTGGTGTTGGGTGAAGCCGCCGCGCTTCAGGGGTTGCACGAGCATCGCGTACGGGGGTTCCGCACGCTGGTTGCTACTCCCGGAGCAGGGGCAATGGCCGTGGGATCGCAACTCGCCGAGTCAAGCTGCGAGAGGAAATGACACAAGAGTCGAAGACAGTGCTAGCCTTGGTGTCGCCGAGGAAGTAGTGGATGTAGGGCTAGCCCGAGAATCCCCGCTTTCCGACAGGCACCGCCTCACCAGACTCGCGAGCTGGGACGAAGCGCGCGCACAGGCCGATCACCTTTGCAGATCTCTGATGCCGTCAGAGAAATGACTGCGACTGCAGCAGACGAACCATCGGTAGAAATAGTCGACGGAAACGATCAGCGAAACAACGATCCACAGAGGAACTGTCCAGCCACCCGCGGCAATGGACACTGATGGGCATTACGTCGGAGCACGACATGCCCGCGATGACAAGGAACAACGTGACAGATACTGCCGAAGTGACGGCCGCCGTCGAAGCAAAGTTGAGCGGACGTAGGCGCAAGGGTTCCGGGTTGGACGCCATGGTGCTGCCCGAGCTCAAGCAGCTCGCCACCACGCTTGGGCTCAAAGGCACCGGCGCTATGCGCAAGAGCCAGCTAATCGAGGTGATCCAGACGGCTCAGACCGGGCACACCAACGGCGTTCGTTCGGCCATCGCCGGTGACGCGCCGCCGGCTGCGGCGCCTTCCAGCGAGGCCACCACCGACACCGGCAGCCGGCGACGCAGATCCACCGATGGCGGTGGGCAGACTCGCCGTACGACAGCGGCTGAGGCTGGCGCGTCCGAGGCTGCACCGTCGGACAGCAGTCGCGAGCCCGAGCCCCGCCAGGACGCCGAGGCAGCGGTTGCAACTGGACCCGTCGTGGCCGAGCGCGCCGAGGCTGTCGACGCCGGCGTTCGCGACCAGGGACAAGGGCGCAGGCGCAACGGCCGCGACTCGCGCGACGGCCAGAACGGTCGGGAGCAGAACGGTCGGGAGCAGAACGGCGACACCCAAGGGGTGCGCGAGCAGCGCGATGGTCAGCGTGACAACCAGAACCGCGACAGCCAGAGCCGCGACAACCAGCGCGACAACCAAGGCCGAGACAACCAGAACCGGGACAACCAGCGCGACAACCAGGGCCGAGACAACCAGAACCGGGACAGTCAAAACCGCGAGCAGCGGGACAACCAGAACCGCGACCAGCGCGATTACGACGACGACGGCGGCAACCGACGTGGTCGGCGCCGGCGCAGCAGGGACCGGCAGAACAGACGCGGCGGTCGCAGCGGCGGCCTAGGCGGCGGGCTGTCGATGGAGCGCTACGAGGCCGACCCGGTGGTGGGCGAGGACGATGTCCTGGTCTCGACGTCAGGGATCTTGGACGTGCTGGACAACTACGCGTTCGTTCGCACTACGGGGTATCTGCCCGGCCCCGAAGATGCCTACGTGTCGCTGTCCATGGTCAAGAAGCTGGGCCTGCGCAAGGGCGATGTGGTCACCGGCATCATCAAGACCCCGCGCGACGGGGACCGCAAGGAGAAGTTCAACCCGCTGGTCCGCATCGACACCGTCAACGGCGACGACCCGGAAAAAGCCAAGGGACGCCCTGAGTTCGGCAAGTTGACCCCGCTCTACCCGCAGGACCGGCTCCGGCTGGAGACCACGCAGAATGTGCTGAGCACCCGGCTGGTGGACATCGTGTCGCCGCTCGGCAAGGGCCAGCGTGGGCTGATCGTCTCTCCGCCCAAGGCGGGCAAGACCCTGATGATGCAGGCCATCGCCAATGCGATCAGCACCAACAACCCCGAGGTGCACCTGATGGTGGTGCTGGTCGACGAGCGACCTGAGGAAGTCACCGACTTCGAGCGCAGCGTCAAGGGCGAGGTCATCTCCTCGACGTTCGACCGGCCCGCGACCGACCACACCATCGTGGCCGAGCTTGCCATCGAACGCGCCAAGCGGCTCGTCGAGCTGGGCCATGACGTCGTCGTGCTGCTGGACGGAATCACTCGGCTCGGTCGGGCCTACAACATTGCTGCCCCGGCGAGCGGGCGGATCCTGTCCGGCGGAGTGGACTCGTCCGCGTTGTACCCACCCAAGAAGTTCTTCGGCGCGGCCCGCAACATCGAGCACGGCGGCTCGCTCACCATCTTGGCGACCGCGCTGATCGAAACCGGCTCCAAGATGGACGACGTCATCTTCGAGGAGTTCAAGGGCACCGGCAACATGGAGCTGCGGTTGCGGCGCGAGTATGCCGACAAGCGGATCTTCCCGGCCATCGACGTGGACGCCTCCGGCACCCGGCGCGAGGAGCTGCTGCTCAGCAAGGAGGAGCTGCAGATCATCTGGAAGCTGCGGCGCGTGCTCGGCGGCCTCGACGGGCAGCAAGGCCTCGAGATGCTGCTGGACCGGCTCAAGAAGACCACCAGCAACACCGAGTTCATGTACGCCATCACCAAGACGCTGCCCCAGAGCGGTCGCGACGACTCGTAGCCTTCGCTCAGGCGGCTGTCTTCCCCTTGGCGGCGGCCACGCTGAGCACCCTCATCGGGCGGTGAGCACCAGGCAAGATGGTCGAGGTCAGGCTGTGGTGCTCAAAGTCGATTCCCGTACACCGGTGGGGGAATAGCGGCTCGCCCGAAGCGTTGACTTGGTGCGCGCAGGCTCGCTGCGGCACACTTATCCGGTTGGTGCCGGTTCACGTCCGATCAGCTGATCGCTGGACGACCCGGCGCACAAGACCCAGGAGAAGCTCATGAAGGCGAACATTCACCCGAACTACGTGGAGACCCAGGTGACCTGCACCTGCGGCAACAGCTTCACAACCCGCAGCACCGCGGCCAACGGCGTTCTGCACGCCGACGTCTGCTCAGCCTGCCACCCCTTCTACACCGGCAAGCAGAAGATCCTCGACACCGGTGGTCGCGTGGCCCGGTTCGAGAAGCGCTACGCCAAGAAGGGCTAGCCAGCTCGTTTGTGAGCGTCGGGTGGGGCGGGTCTGGACGCGAGCAAAGTAGAGAAGAGAGACACCCATGTTTGAGGCGGCCGACCACCTGCGTGAGGAGTTCGCCGCGCTCGAGTCGGCGCTCAGCGACCCGTCCATCCATGCCGACGTAGCACGGGCCCGCAAGGTCGGGCGCCGCTATGCCGAGCTGACGCCCATCATCAAGGGCATGGACGAGTACTCACGGCTCAGCGAGGATCTCGCGGCGGCGCGCGAGCTTGCGCCCGACGACGAGGCCTTCGCTGCCGAGGCCGAGGAGCTGGAGCGACGGCTGCCTGCGGTTGCGGAGCGGCTGACCCGGCTGCTGGCGCCACGCGACCCCAACGACTCCGGCGACGCGCTGATCGAGATCAAGTCCGGTGAAGGCGGCGAGGAGTCGGCCCTTTTTGCCGGCGACCTGCTCAAGATGTACTCCCGCTACGCGGAGCAGCGGCGGTGGAAGGTGGAGATACTCGACGCTCAGGAGACCGACCTCGGCGGCTACAAGTCGGTCACCGCGGCGATCAAGGCGCCGACAGTCGGCGATCCGGACCAGATGCCATACGGCGTGCTGAAGTACGAAGGTGGCGTGCACCGCGTCCAGCGGGTCCCGGTCACTGAGTCTCAGGGGCGAGTGCACACCTCGGCCGCAGGCGTCCTGGTGATGCCCGAGGTCGAGGAGACCGAGGTCGAGATCGACCCGGGGGACCTGCGGATCGACGTTTACCGGTCCTCCGGGCCCGGTGGGCAAGGCGTCAACACCACCGACTCCGCGGTCCGCATCACCCACCTGCCCACAGGCATCGTGGTCTCGTGCCAGAACGAACGCTCTCAGCTGCAGAACCGCGAGCAGGCCATGAGGATGCTGCGGGCTCGACTGGTGACCGCGGCCGAAGAGGAGGCCGCCAACGCCGCCTCCGCGGCACGCAAGAGCCAGATCCGCACCGTCGACCGGTCCGAGCGCATCCGAACCTACAACTTCGCCGAGAACCGCATCGCTGACCACCGCATCGGCTATAAGGCCTACAACCTCGATGCGGTCCTCAACGGCGACCTCGGCAGTGTCATCGAGGCCCTGCAAGAGGCCGACACCGCCGACCGGTTGGCGCACGTCGGCGAGGCCTGACACGTCCGGCATCGCTGTTCGCCCGTTGCTGGCCGGCGCGACCGACAAGCTGCGCCGGGCGGGCGTCGACAGCCCGGGCGCCGACGCCCGCCTGCTGCTCGCTCACGTGCTCGACGTATCGCCAAACGCGTTGTTGCTCTTGGACAGCGTGGACCAGCCGTCCGCGGCGAGTCTCGAGCGCCTGGTCGATGAGCGGGCGCGGCGCGTTCCGCTGCAGCACCTGACGGGCGAGGCGTGGTTTCGCCACGTACGTGTGGAAGTGGGCCCAGGGGTTTTCGTACCCCGGCCGGAGACCGAGGTGATGACGGGATGGGCCATCGTCGAGCTGCGCCGCCTGCTCGGCCAGGGCCGCACCCCGCGGGTGGTGGAGTTGTGTGCGGGATCCGGGGCGATCTCCAAGGCCATTGCCGCCGAGGCGCCCGGCGTGGATCTGCACGCGGTTGAGGTTTCGGAGGAGGCTGCCCGGTGGGCCGCACGCAACCTATCGGGCACAGGTGTCGAGCTCTATGTCGCGGATATGGCCGATGCGGTACGGGAGCTGGACGGCACGGTGGACCTGGTGATCGCCAACCCGCCCTACATCCCCCTGGATGCCTATCTGTCGGTGCCCACCGAGGTGCGCGACCACGATCCCGCGGTGGCGCTGTTCTCTGGCGACGACGGTCTGGACGCAATCCGGGTCGTTGCGCGCGTTGGGGCTCGACTGCTGCGAGGCTCGGGACTGCTGTGCGCCGAGCACGCCGACCTGCAGGGGGAGTCGGCACCCGCGGTGTTCACCAGCTCGGGCGACTACCTACACGTCCGCGACCACCACGACCTAGCGGGCCGGCCACGCTTCGTGACGGCGGTGCGACGCGAGGATGAGCACGTTGAGCCGGCTGAGCCGTGGCAGGATGGGCCGAGTGATGTCTGACCAGGGCGAGGAGGCAGACGCAGACGAGGGGTATCAGCGTTTCGACTGTACGGGCACCGATGAAGCCGCCCTGGCACTGGCCACCGACGCAGCCCGACGCGCGGTCGAGCGCGGCGACTGCATCGTGTTGCCCACCGACACGGTCTACGGGATAGCTGCGGATGCCTTCAGCCCGCCAGCGGTGCAACGTCTGCTGGAGGCCAAGGACCGAGGCCGCGACATGCCTCCCCCAGTGCTGATCGCCGAGGCCAGTTTGATCCGGGTGCTGGCCACGGACGTGTCCGACGCTGCCAAGTCGCTGGTGGCCAAGCACTGGCCGGGTCCGCTGACCGTGATCTGCCGGGCCCAGCCGAGTCTCCGGCTGGACCTCGGTGAGGCGGAGGGGACCATCGCGATGCGGGTGCCCGACCACGAGCTGGCCCGGCTGCTGCTACGACAGATCGGGCCGATGGCGGTCAGCAGCGCCAACCTCACGGGTCAGCCGGCCGCGGTGACCTGCGACGAAGCGATCGAGCAGCTGGGCAGCAGGGTGGCGGTCTACCTCGACGGCGGCCGGTCGGGCCAAGCGGCAGCAGCCCCGTCGACTATTGTGGACTTCAGTCGGTCAGACTTCGGTGAGGTGCTCCGCCATGGTGCCCTCAGCATCGAGGTGCTTCGTGAGACCTGTCCCGACCTGGACGACCTGGTCGGACCGCCGGACCATGCCGATCACCGGTCTGCCGATGTCGGCGTACTCACGAGCGACCTCGATCCCCGGTCCGAGCCTTCGGGGGGCTGAGTGCGCGAGTACCTGCTGGTGCTTCTGATCGCCGCCGCCTCCACCTACCTGCTGAGCGGCGTGTGCCGGCGGTTGGCGCTGCGCACCGGGGCTCTGGCCAGGGTTCGTGACCGCGACGTGCACACCATCGAGATGCCGTACTTCGGTGGCGTGGCCATGTTGGGCGGGGTGGCGGCGGCGTTCCTGATGGCCTGGCAGCTGCCCTTTCTCGGACGCCAGTCGGTGGTCCAGGCGGACTCGCGGGCCGTGCTGGTGGCCGCAGTGGTGATCTGTCTGGTCGGCGTGCTGGACGACCTCTTCGAGCTACCGCCGTTGGCCAAGTTCGCCGGGCAGGTCCTGGCGGCGGGGATCGCGGTGGCGCTTGGCGTCAGAATGCTGTGGATCCCGCTTCCCGGCCGGACCGTCATCCTCGACGGCTCGGCGTCGATCGCCATCACGGTGTTCTTCATCGTGCTGTGTTCTAACGCGGTCAACTTCGTCGACGGCCTCGACGGGCTGGCGACCGGGGTGGTGGGTATCGGCGCAGTGGCCTTCTTCGCCTACTCCTACCTCCTCACCGTGGACCAGCAGCTCACTCGAGCCACTACCTCCAGCCTGATCACGGTGGCCATCGCCGGGGCGTGTCTGGGGTTCTTGCCACACAACTTCTTCCCCGCCCAAATGTTCATGGGGGACTCGGGGGCGATGTTGCTGGGCCTGCTGCTGGCCACCTCCACGATCAGCCTGACCGGCCAGATCGACACCTCCCAGCTGCAGGACGGGAGTGGCGGCCTGCTGCCGACGGTGCTGCCACTGGTCCTCCCGCTCGCGATTCTGGCCTTGCCGTTCCTCGACGTCACGTTGGCGTTCATTCGCCGCACCTACGCCGGACGCTGGTGGTTCGTGGCCGACAAGCAGCACCTGCATCACCGGCTGCTGGAGCGTGGCCACAGCCAGCGGCGGGCGGTGATGCTGATGTACGTCTGGTCGGCACTGGTGTCTTTCGGCGTGATCGCGTTGGGGCTGCTGCGCAGCTGGCAGGTGGTGGCGGTGATCGCGCTGACCGCCTTGGTCCTGTTGCTGTTCACCCTCGCCCGGCCGGTGGCGGCCAAACCTCCAGCCAGTTCCGGCCAGTCGCTGCCGTAGCCGCGGCCGACTCAGGGTTCGTGGCGGCAACGTACTTTGTGCTAGTTTTCACAAGCGTCCCCGCGTGCATTCCTCGAGCAGACCGGGCTCTCGACGACCAGACAGGGCAGCCGCCGATCATGACGACTGAGAACCGCTACGCAGAGCCGGCGGCGCCGTCTGCCTCGGGTCCCAGCGTGCACGTGGTCAGGGCGCGGAAGCTGCTGTTGGGTGGACTGCTGGGGGGCGCGATCGCGACCGCCGTGTGCCTGGTCGCGTTCTGGTGGCGCTACGGGTCGCCTGGGCTCACCTCGGCCGCTCTGGCGGCGGCGATGGTGCTGTTCTTCTACGCGGTGGGCCAGCTGGTGATGGTGATGTTCGCTGACGCCGGCGCACGCACGCTGCTCGCGGTGTCCATGGCCAGCTACACCGCCCGAGTCGTCCTGCTGGGACTGGTGCTGCTTCTCTACAGCAACAACCGGGCCGCCTGGCCCACGCTGGTGCCGATGCCGATCTTCCTCACCACCATGGCGGTGGTGACCGGCTGGCTCGTCGTCGAAGTGCTGGTCTTCTCGCGCCTCCGCATCGGCCACTACGATGCCGACTATCAGCCGCCCGCCGCGGAGGGTTCTTCGTGAGCAGCAGTCGCAGTGCTGCTAGCGTGGCACCCGCCATGGACGACCACAGGGAGCCGCCGCTGCGCGAGGTGAAGGCGCAGCACCGCGGAGAGCTGGCCGGCATGGACCAAGGCATGCGGGTGTTGTCCTACCTGATCGCGGGCGTGCTGGTCTACGGTGCTCTCGGTTGGGTCGGCGACCATTACCTGGGCACGTCGTTTCTGCTGCCCATCGGCATCGTGCTCGGCGCGGCGGGCGGCTGCTACGTCATCATCAGACGCTATGGTCAGTTCGCCGGAGTCCCGGATGCAGGCACCGTTACGCGTGACACAGTCAGGAATGACGAGATCGTGATGGACAACAAGCTGGAGGACACTCGGTGAGCGGGCAGTTGACGGGTCGGATGCCGATGGAGTTCGAGGCGCCGGGCGTCCAGAGCTTCGAGCACGCCAGTTATCCGGTCTTTCCGGGCGTGCCGGCCCTGGAATGGTTCGACAAATACATGCTGCAGGCGATCGTGTCCGTGTTCTTGATCGCGGCCTTTTGGATCGTGATGTCCCGCAAGAACGCGATGGTTCCTGGCAAGGCCCAGTTCTTCGGGGAGGCGGCCTATAGCTTCCTGCGTAACTCGATCGCCCGTGACAGCATCGGGCACGACTTCCGCAAATACCTGCCGCTGCTGATCGCTCTGTTCTCCTTCGTCCTGGTGAACAACCTGTTCGGGGTGTTCCCGCTGACGCTGATGCCCACCGCAGCTCACGTGAGCTGGGCGTACGGGCTCGCGGCACTGGTGTGGGTGCTGTACAACGGCGTAGGCATCGCCAAGCACGGGCCGTTGGGCTACCTCAAGCACACGGTGCTGCCCTCGGGGGTGCCGTGGTATATGTGGCCGCTGATCATTCCGCTCGAGTTCGCCTCCAACATCTTGGTGAGGCCCGCGACCCTGGCGCTGCGACTTTTCGCCAACATGTTCGCCGGGCACCTGCTGGTGCTGGTTTTCGTGCTGGGCGGTGAATACCTGCTGTTCGAGACCCAGTCGCTCCTCAACCGCGTCGCCGGCGGAGTCTCGTTGATCTTCAGCATGGTCATCTTTGGTCTCGAGATCTTCGTCCAGAGCCTGCAAGCCTTCATCTTCACCGTGCTGACTGCCGTCTACATCTCCTCAGCCGCCGCTGAAGAGCACTAACCCACCCAAAATCTTCGCCGCTGGCCTGCAGCGGGGGAACCCGAAAGGAACCACATGTTGACTCCATTGGAAATCGAAGGCTCCCTGGCCATCGTCGGCTACGGGCTCGGCGCCATCGGCCCCGGCATCGGCGTCGGCCTGATCTTCGCCTCCGTCATCCAGGGCACCGCCCGCCAGCCTGAGGCCCGCGGCGCCATGATGGGTACGGCCTGGATCGGCTTCGCCGTGACCGAGGCCCTGGCGATCATCGGCATCGCCCTGGCGTTCGTCTTCGGCTTCGTCGGTCAGTGATGAACCTCCTGCTGCTGCCGCTGGCATCGGAGAACCCGCTGCTGCCGGCCTGGATCGAGATGATCCTGGCGGTGGTGTTCGTCCTGCTGCTAACCGTGGTGATCGCTCGCTTCGTGGTCCCGCGGTTCGAGGCGACGTACGCGGAGCGGACCGCGGCCATCCAGGGCGGCATTGAAAAAGCCGAGAAGGCCCAGGAAGCGGCCGAAGCGGCGTTGCAGCAGTACAACGAGCAGTTGGCCGAAGCCCGAACCGAGGCTGCCCGGATCCGCGAGGACGCCAAGACCCAGGGCACCCAGATCCTGG
>DASQDG010000090.1:0-11789 GCA_035634295.1 Propionibacteriaceae bacterium
CTCGACCAGCTCCTCGCTGCTGGCCCCCGGTCGTTGACCAGCCGCACAGCCCTGGCCTTCAGCTCTTCACCGATCTCTTCGGCATGGCACTCATCCTCCTGGACTCAAACAGGAGCGGCATCAAACCTGGGGCGCTTCACCGAGCCGCGTAGGCCTTGGTTTCGGCGTCGTGGGCGAGCCTGGACAACGCGATGGTGTGCAAGGCCCTGTTGAGTTGCCGGTCGCCGCTGCGGTTGAGGCGATGGCGCACGATTTGGCCGCTGCTGGCCGGGATCGGGGCCACGCCAGCGAGGGTGGCGAAGGCGGCTTCGGTGCGCAGCCGTCGTGCGTGTGACCAGCTGATCAGGATCTGAGCCGCGGTCACTACTCCGACCCCGGGCAGGGCGAGGAGTTCGGGAGCAGCTTTGGTGACGAGTTCCTCGAGCTCACTTTCCAGGTCCGCGGCTTGGGCCTCGAGAAACAACGCCTGCCTAGCGCAGGTGCGTAACGCACGCACGGTGCAGCGGTGTTCGACGCTGTGCCGCGGCAGCGTCCGCAGCCGGGCGCACCGGCCCAGCTGGGCGTCGGTGGTGCTGCGCCGAAGCTGGTCACGGAGTTGCTCGGGAGCACCGACGATGAGGGCCTTGAGCTGGCAGATCGCCTTAGTGCGGGCGACGACCGTGCCTGCTCGGGTGGTGAGCAGCACCCGCATCGCTTCACGGTCGCCACGCTGGCGCGGCTGAGCGAGATGGTCGCGGGCCAGCGCTTCTCGGGCCGCGCGGACGGCGTCGAGCTCGTCGGTCTTTGCGCCGTTGCGCCGGGCCGGACGTGCGGGACGGTCAATCTCGACGACCCACTCCTCGTGTTCGAGCAGGTAAGTCGTCAAACCCGCCCCGAAGCTGCCGGTGCCTTCGATCGCCCAGACGCGTCGACCTGGGACGTGTTCCTTGGCGAAGGCGAGCATCCGCCGATAGCCGAAGGCGTCAGTGGCGAGTTCGACGGCTGCCAGCGCGCCTCGGTGGTGTCGACGACGGCGACGGTGTGATGATCTCGGTGGGTGTCAACGCCAATGACGGCGTCTACTGTTGAGGTCACCGCGCGGCAGGACTGTGATGAGGCAGCTGTCGCACCGCAGGTTGGGCGTCCCAGTCGAACTCCTCGAGCGTCTTCCTCGCGGCGATGCCGGCGGCGCGGATCCGTAGCTGGGCGCCGGATGCGTTACGGGCGGCGACCTCGCGGTCGAGCACTGCGGCGAGGTACTCCTCGTGGGTCCAGCCGGCATCGCGGGCGTGGTCGGCGAGCCGGGCGGCCGCTTCGGTGATCCGGGGTGCCTTCAACGCTGATGCCAGGTAGGTCAGCTGCTTGAGCGCCTCGCTGGTGCTGCTCGTCTTGGCTGCCATCTTCACGCCACCTCGCCGTCGATGAGCTCGTCGGTCGGTTCGGCGTCGAGAAGGCCGAAGGCGCGGTCGTAGTCGGCGAGGTCTCGGGCCAGGTCCTCGTGGGGAGTGGGTGCCGGTCGGGGGCTTTGGTACTGCTCGCGCAGCACCTTCGCGGCGGCGACGTGGGTAGGGTCGGTGATCGTCATGCCCCGTGCCCAGACCCGGTCGTGGGTGGCGACGAGGCGTCCTTCGTGGCGGACCTCGACCCGGTTCAGATCGGCAGTCGGCTCGACGAACCGGCCGATCACCTTCGGGTCGACGGAGTAGTCGCTGCTGTCGATGCGGAGGTAGTAGTCGCGTCCCAGCCGGACCCGGTTGACCCACCCGACCGTCGGCGGCACCGGCGGCAGCGGCAGCATCGCGGCTTTGTCGGCGTCAAGCAGGTCAATGGGCCGGGCCCGGGTGGTGCGCACGACCCGGGCATTCGCGATCCTCAGCCAGTCGCCGAACTGGGTGTTGAAGTCGGCTGGGGAGTCGAAGACGCGGCCTGGCATGAAGGAGGTCTCGAAGAACCCGTTGCGCCGCTCGACCAGGCCCTTCGATTCGGGGTCATAGGGCTTGAGTCGCTGCAGGGTGGTGGCCAGGGTGCCGGTGAACGCCCCGACGCCTTCGGCGTGCCGCTTACCGCGACCGATGCCGACTCGTTGTCCCAGATCAACCGGCGCGGAACCCTACCCAGGATCTGCAGCAGCATCCACATCCCCAGCAGCAGATCCTGAGTGTGGCGGGTCGGGATCATCCGGGCGGCCATGAACCGCGAATGCGCGGCGGTGATCACCATGACCGGCAGCAACGCCTTCGAACCGTCCTCGAGCGGAATCTTCTTCGGCGGGAACCACAGGTCGCACTGCGCCGCATCACCGGCCAGCCACGTCAACCGGTCCGACGGATCGACCGGCCGATGCTCAGGCCGCAGCCGCCGGACGTTGTCACGGAACCAGGTGATCGAGCCCGTCCAACCGACCCGCTCGGCGATCACCGTGGCCGGCATGTCCGGATGCTTCCTCAGCAGTTGCCCCACCACCGGCTCGAACGGTGTGAACGACGTCGACACCGCCGCCCGCTCGTACTTCGGCGGCCAGTCCGAGGCCAACGCCCGCTCCACCGTCGACCTCCCCACTCCCAAATCCCGCGCGATCTGACGCTGCGGAACCCCGTCCGCGACCAACCGCCGGATCAATGCCCAATCCTCCACCGAGATCACCCATCCAATCTGTCTGGGTGGCCTCGTTTTCGACCGTCGCTATGGCCTCGTATTCAAGCGTCGTCGACACCTCCCGGGAGTACGGCGACCGAAGCCTCTAGCGCGGTCGTACTTGGCGCTGATCACCAGGTCGGAGGTGGCGTTGCGGTCCAGCGGTAGCCAGCGTTAACGAGTTACCGAACACGTTCCCTTGCTAGGACGCTCGACCACACAGAAGCAGGTCCGTCAAGGTTGCCGAACTCCAGATCGACCGAGCGTCACCCCTATGCGGACCAGAGCAGCGCCCGATTAGGCGGCTCGAAATAATCACCTCGAAAGCGTCTTAAGCGACAAGATAGTAAAATCGACAGGTCGACGACGAGAAAATGACAAGACGACAAGTTGGTTGGAAGCCTACGTGTGCGACAGCAGCAGCCTGTAGGTTCGCATGGAACCTGTCGTCGGCGATGTGGCTCTGACCAGGGAGACGACAGCTTGGGATTGCTGCTCAGACTCTTACTTACTTGTCGTTTCCCTTACGGCGGCTCTGCAGAGTGTCTGATTCCGGCGGCACGTTGACCGACATGTAGCCCGAGGCCGTAAATGGCCGCC
Source organism: Propionibacteriaceae bacterium (assembly GCA_035634295.1). GTDB lineage: Bacteria > Actinomycetota > Actinomycetes > Propionibacteriales > Propionibacteriaceae > Microlunatus. The sequence goes on from DASQDG010000090.1 coordinate 3,214, forward strand.
GAATGGGGCTCATGACTGGCACGAGCCTGCTGGGCTTGTGTCATGTCTGGTGCATCACCGCGTTGGTCAGGTGAGTAAGTTCGGCGTGTTGCCACCAAAGCGCGGTTGCGGCCCACCCCGCTGCGGCCAGGGGCAGCACGAGCAGCAGTGTTCCACGGTTGCGGTCTGGTCGGGTCCGCCCATGCCGAGCCACAGGCTGGGGGCGGCGTAGGGGAGCCACGGCCCGACACCGATGACGGTGAGATCTGGGTCACCACGATGATCCCGATGACCGTGCCGACGCCGGCCAGGGCACTCCGGCCGATGGTGGCGGCGAGGGCGAACGGAAGGGCCAGCAACGCAGTCAGCAGGGCCCCGACGAGCACCCGGGCGAGTCCCGGGCCAGGCGTCCCGGTGCTGAGCCCAAGCAGAGCGCCGAGTCCGAGCATCACCGCTGTGGAGGCGACCGCACTCGTCGAAGCCCAGGCGAGCACGGCGATGAGCTGGGCCGAGGCCAGGACGGCTCTAGACGGCCGTGTCAACAGCAGGGTCTCAATTGGCGCCGTCGCTGAACTCGCGCCCGAACGTCCAGCTCACGATGAACCCCCGACCCCGAGCAGCGTGACTATCGAGGTCACCTGTCCGGTCGTGCTGGTCAGCGCGTCCCACCCCTCCCCGTGTACCAGCGGACGCACCTTGAGCACGACCTGGCTCGACCCGCCGGACTTGGCGGCCGCGACGAAGCCGGCCCCCATCGCCGGTCCCACCACCATCAATGTGATCAAAGGCAAGATCGTGCTGACAGCGGCCGATGCTGCTGCGAGCCGGTGCCGAGGCCCGCCGGGGCGGTGGGTTACCGTCTGTCGCCTTGTTTCGGTCAGGGGAGCCGAGGGCTGGCCCGACGATCGCGCGGCCGGTTCGAATATTCCCGCGCTCGCCCGCTCGACAGGGCTACCAGAATCAAGATGTCGAGTGAGATTGCCACCAGATTGGTGCTGAAACTGATCGCTTGACCAGCAAGAAGGTGATGCATTGCTGCAGCCGCAATACTGACAACGCTGAACGCCATGACCGCGATGCGGGCTAGGTTGCTTCCGAACAGGACCAGAAGTCCGAGAGTGACCTCAAACACCAGGTACACCACAGCGCTCAGGACGTGGTTCAGGAAGAACGGATCGAGTTTGTTGATGGCGTCGAGATGGTCGGCGTTGTCCACGACCCGGAGATCTTGCAGGCCGCTCCAGCCCAGCGCAGCTCCGGCCCACACCAGCAGGGGAGTGACGGCCCGCAGCAATACGACAACCGCGCCGAAGACCGTCTGAGCGGGACGCCGCACCACCTTGTCCGGAGCACCTGTCGCCACGCCTGCCGTGATGGGCGTGGGCACCGGGATCTGCGACTGCTCCTGGGCTTGAGGACTCACCGTGACCCCCCGCAGGTTGAGGACCGGCATGTTCCCGTCGGTGACGATCGCGTCGCCGCCGCCATTGCGCGAGTGGTAGCCCGTCGCGAAGTCCTCCAGGACGGTGAAGGAGGTGAGGGGATCTGCCTGCAACAACGTGTCCACTACGTGGTCGCGTTCCACGTCGGTGTTCTCGTCGATCTTGTGTGTGATCTGCAAGGTGAAGAGTGAGAGGCCCACTGCCCGGTCGTACGTGGCGGCCGCCAGCCAATCGGCTCGATGTCCGCCCGGAAGCAGCCATTCGTCCGGGCATCGCCAGAATCTGACATGGTGGCGTCTGGCTGGGTTGTTGCGCACTTCTTGTTGATAGGCGAAGTCCTGGTTGCGGCCGAAGAGCATCAGCGGACTGACCGGAGCCTCGCCGTAGCTCCGTCTGAGAATCGTCGACACGATGATCCTTCCGGCGCTTCGGACCGACAGGTCATCAGCGCGCGTCCAGCGGGCCTGGATCAGCGCGGAATGCACCTGGTCCTCGCTGCCGAGGAGGGCGAGATTGACCGGGTCGCCCAGCAATCCGTCGCTGGTGCGCGTACGGCCGATGAAGTAGTCGGGCACATAGATGTAGGTGAGGATCCGGTGGAGCCGGGGAAGGGCGACGTAGGCCAGCAGCAGCCAGAACATGAGGTAAAACCACACCTGGGCCCAGCCCGATGAGAAGCCTTGGGTCAGTACGAGGTAGGCGAGCCACACCGAGGTCCACCCGGCCACCACGAAGAAGACGTCGTCAAGTGCCCGAGAGATCGAGCGTCGCCGGGTGCCACCAGCCGGGGGTGCCCAGGCAGTCGCGGTGTCCGGCATGGGGCAAACATAATTGAGGAGCTGCTCGCTGCGAGTGAGCAGCGTGGACCGACCCGTCATTTCACGGGCTGGAAAAGCATCCGTGGCGGCATTGGGCCAGTCGGCACCCGACCCGTGACCCCGTGTGCGCAATCGAAAATGGTTCAGCCCGACCGGGCTGAGTAGCGGGCGTCATGTGGAAGAAATAGCCTGTCCGTAACGCCCGCTCGCCACTGAAGCTGCGCCAGCGAGCGCTGCCCATACAGGAGGTCCCGCGATGAGCACCTACGACCCGATCACTGTCCCGCTCGGACCGGCCCGCGTCCGCCGGTTCTCCTGGCTCGGCGTCCTCATTCTCGGCTCAGCGTCCTACTTGCTGATATTGCGCACATTGATCAGGACCGACAACCCGAACTTCCTGCCATCGCTCATTTTGCTGGGGTCAATCGTTGTGCCGATGACTGTGCTGGTGTTCGCGGTCAGCGGGGGCCGGCGGATCGCGGCCCCGCCGGGAATCGTGATATTCACCGCGATCGCCGGTGGGGTGATCGGCACGGTAGCGGCCGGCACACTCGAGTACGACACGCTGCACCGGCTGGGTGCCTTGCCGATGATTCTGGTCGGACTGATCGAAGAGGCCGCGAAGCTAATCGTCCCCCTGATCTTGATGATCTTCCTACGTCGCCCAGATCCGCCGGCTGGGGTGATCATCGGTGTCGCGTCAGGCATGGGATTCGCCACGTTGGAAACGATGGGCTACGGCTTCTCCGCGCTACTGAACCAGGGCAGCCTGGCCGCGGTGGACGAAACGCTCCTGCTGCGCGCACTCCTCAGCCCGGCCGGACACGTGGCGTGGACTGGGCTCACGGTGGCCGCCCTCTGGCGGATCCCCACCGCCAGCCGTCGTGGGCCCGCCGTCGGCCTCGCCGCCGCGAGCTTCGTCGCCGCCGTCTTGCTGCACGGCGCCTGGGACGGGTTCAACAGCATCCCGATCCATCTAGTGGTGGCCGCGCTCAGCGTTACATCCTTGTTGATCCTGATGCGCCGAGCACACCGATCGGCCTAACCACCAGCCAGACTGAAACGTACCCGGACGACTGCGCGCACCAAACTGCACGGCTCGGCCCAGGTGCCGGAACTCATGCTCAGACGGCTAACAATCAGGCCAACCCTCTCCGGCTGGGCACGAGCCACCCCCATCGGCGGCCGGCACGCTTGAAGGCTTCGGTGCGGCTTCACCACTGGCGCCGCGTGCCCGATCAGAGTTGCGCTGGTCGGAAGCAGAAGCACCGTGACTGCGCCGGCGGCCACCACCAGCCAGGCGCTCTGCGCGGCCATCTGGCCATTGCGCACCGCGACCGAGGCCACCGCGACGATGATCGGTAGGCCTGTCGCCCCGTACAGAGCGATCCGCAGGCTGTCCCTTCCGCTGAACACCTGCCGGCCATTGCTGGATCGCTCCAGCCTGGTGGCTAGGTAGACCGGCACCCCGCGGACCAACAGGATCAGCGACAGGAAGCCGAGGAGCAGCAGCGGGCGGTCGGCTACCGCCCGCGGATCGATGCCCATGCCTGACGTGATAAAGAAGCACGGGATCAGCAGGCCGAACGCCAGGCCCTCGGTCTTGAGCTCGAGCGACTCGTCGCCCCGTGGCAGCACCTGACGCAGCACGATGCCCGCCGCGAAGGCGCCGAGCACGACCTCGAGCTTGAAGGCGAGCGTCAGCGCCATCAGACTTCCGAGCAACAGCACCACCAATCGCAATCAGGTCTGGCCCGTGGTGCCGGAGCCATCCCGGATGATCTGAACCAGCCGGGATTGAGGCCCGACCCGGGTCGACAGGAGGCTTAGAGCCACCGTGACCAGAGCGAAGATTCCGAGGACCAGGATCGTGCCGAATGCGCCTCGGCTGCCGAGGAGTGGGGCCATGGCCAGGACGGTCCCAATTCGCCGACCGCCCCGTGACGGAGCACGGTGGCTCCGACTTGGGTGTCCACGAGCCCCTCGTCCTTGAGTAGCGGCAGGAGAGTGCCGAGCGCGGTTGACGTAAGCGCGATGCCGACGGCAACCTGCAGCCCGACGTCGACGAGACGATCCAGGAACAACACGACCGCCACCGCCAGCGCCAAGCAGATCAGCCAGGTCAGCAGAGCGCGGCGTCCGCCACTGCCCGTGAGCTCGGAGACCTTGACCTCGTAGCCAGCCAGGAGGAACAGCATGCCCAGGCCAAGCTCCCGCAGCACCTCCACGCCCCCGGTGACCTCGGCCACCCCCCACACCTGCGGTCCGACAAGCATGCCCAACAACAGCAGGAGGACGACCTCAGGCACCAGCCGACGCGGGACGACTCTCGCCAGCAGCGGGGCGACCGCCGCACAGAGTGCGATGAGGAACAGCGACCCCGCTGTCGAGTCCATCGCGAACCCTCCCCTCGCTGCCAAGTCAGGTGGGGTCAGTATGTCGAACCGCGGCGATACCCGCAGACACCTCGTTGCCCCCTCCCTTGCCCGCGCACAGCCGCCGGCACCAGCCGAGGGCCTGGCGACTTCCGCCTCAGCGAGCATCTCCGCAGCCTTAACGCCGGCCAGACCGGCGGTGGGTGTCCAGCAGGAAGTCGGGGACGGGCCTCCGCAGCCTCTCCCCATCACGACCCGACACCCAGAACGGCTGGCTGGCGATCCACCGCAACAACGGATCGAAGTCAGCTAGCCGGACCCGATGCCGCTCGAGCCGGCTCTCGAAGCGGACCAACGAACCTGTTGCGGGCGGTCCACAACCATCCCAGTAGTTCCGCTGCCCCTGGTACGTCGGGAAGGCCCTCACCGGAAGGCCCCGCACAACCGCCGCACCGTCAAATCGGCCAGCGTGGTCGTGACCCACTGACCGCCGTCAAGGTGGCGGAGTTGAACTTCCGATGACAGGCCCGAGGCATGGTCGGAGACTCGCAGAACGACACGACCCTGGACGACGACACGCGGAGACGAGAAAGCGGGACAGCGAAAAGTCGATGAGGATCCCACCGCCGGCGGCAGAAGCGTGGTGCGTCCAGGGTGGGCGCACCCGATCGACGTTCACGTTCACTGCGTCGGCGACATGACGCCATAGGCCCAGGCGCTTCCGTACGTCATCGCGCCGGCCTCACCGCCGGCGAAGCCGACGGCGGCGCCGACGACGACAGAGATCCCTTCGGTGGTTTCCTCGATGACCTTGATGTCCCCAGACCGCATCGGCTGGGTTGTGGACCCATTTGTCTCAGCGGTGGGTCGAGTCGGGCGCGGGGGAGGCTGCGGCCAGTGTGCGGGCCGTCTCGATGATGTCTTCGGACGAACGCTGCCACCAGCGATGCGGCGGCTTCGGGCTCGGCGCCGGTGGCCAGCAGGGTGCCGCGCTCTCGCAGAAACTGCGGTGAGTATCGCGCCAGTCCTCAAAGGAGTGCTTGGGATGTCGGGGCGTACGGGCGGATCTGAAGGCTGCGTCCGGTGCCGCGTCGAAATCTCGAGCGCGTCGCCGTACTGGTCGAGGCTGAATGCGTGGCTGACCATTGGTGGGGCGTTGATGGCGCCGGCCTCGAACATCTCCACGGCGCGCGTGTAGGAGTTCAGCACGGCCATTGACCCGACGACTGTGATTTCGTCGTTGTAGAGCCGGAACGGCGAGAAGGTAGCTGTGGCGTCGCTGGGGGGACGCCGAATTGTTGGAAGGTGCCGCCGCGGCGCACGCGAGTGAGGTGGTCCTGGATGGCCGCGAAGACACCGGTGCAGTCGATGACGGTGTCCCAACCTCCTGGCCTGTTGAACTCGTCGGCCGAGGTGGCGAGCAGTTCACTCCCACCTCTGCGGCGACATCGAGGCGGTCCGGGTTGCGGTCGACCACAGTGACCGTGGCGGCGCCAATCCGGGGTGCCAACTGAGCCATCAGCCAACCCCATGGTCCCTGCCCCGTAGATGAGGTAGTGCTCGCCACTCCGCCGGAAAGCAGGTCATAGCCACGGATGGCGCAGGCGAGGGGCTCGATCAGGGCGGCGAGATTCAGGTCGACCCGTTGGCTGGGTTGGTGCACGTTCTTGACGGGCGCCGCCTGAAACTCGGCGGTCGATCCTTCGGTGTGGGCGACTCCGGAGGCGTTCCAGTTCTCGCAAAGGTTCGCTTGGCCATTCGCGCAGAACCGGCACTCACCGCACGTCAATGTCGGGTCGACCGACACCCAATCGCCAACAGCAACCTCCGAGACGTCCTCGCCGGCCGCCTCAACCAATCCGGACGTTTCGTGGCCAGGAAATGAGGGGAAACACTGTCGGCGCGAACTCACCATCAAGCACGTGAAGGTCCATACCGCAGATACCAACCGCCTGAAGCCTGACCAGGACGTCACGAGGGTCGACCAGTGGGTCAGGCACCTTCTCGACCGCGAACGAGCCCGGCTCGAGAAACACGACAGCACGCATGCTCACAGGAGCTTCCTCAAAGGCGATAGCGGTGAGGCTGGAGTTCGAGGCCCGGGTGAACTCGCTGAGGCGTGGCCCTTATGTGCAGCCACCTTGTGAGACCTTGCGATGGCGACCTGGATAGACACCAAACCGTAGATCGCGGCGATGAAGGCGGCGCCATCGGCGTACATGGCGATTGCCGCTCTCCTTTGATCTGTGCCAGGAAGATCTGGTCGGTTCAGCCGGAACACTCCGGCCAGCTGCGCCGCTTCGGCTCATATGATCCAGCCGAGCTCATGTACGGGCAGTTTGGCGCAGTAGTTTAGTAGGTCAAGGCCTCCGTCGGCAGTAATGCGGGCGATCGGCGTTCACTCGACACAGAAGAGAGCAATTCGCGACTGACAACCGGGCAGGCGAGCGCAACTGCCTCTTCTGGTACATCCCTAGCCGTTGCCGAACTGGGTCAACTGCGGCGATTGAGGAAGTCGGGAGCAGAGGCTGTAGACGAAGAGCAAGGGCTAACTGTCGATACTCGGCACGGCGGCAAACCGGATGGCAAACCGGGCGGCATGCCTGCTTGATGTCGGGGGTCGCTGAGCCGCCGAGGTCGACCTTCGGTGAGGCAGTGACGCCGCGCAGCTTGGCCAAGCGTCGCGGGATGCGACCCATGGCCTGCTGGCTTTGCTCGCAACAACCTCGATCTTGGGAGAGACGTCTGACGTCGCGGACTTGTCGGTTGTTGGTTTGGCTGATCTGGGTGGGTGGCACAGTCGGCGAAAAGATCACCCTTCACCTTCGAATTCGGGCGTTCAAAGATCATGAAACTGGGGGCTGTCCCCAAGGGGCATCGGCGCCGGCAACTCACCCTTGGGGACCCTCACACGTCCCAGATCCCCCGATCTTCGGTGACGCTTCTACGTCAGGTACTTACCGCGACCCTGCCAAATGAAAACGAGAACGGCCTATTTAGGTCACAGCCTAAACAGGACACCCAGTAAGTCGTCGAATCTAACCGGCGCGTCTTAGTGTTGTGAGCGTTGTCGGGGTCGCTGAACCCCCGAGCAGCTACCCCGACAACACTAAAGCCAGCCCAGGCCGGGACGTGCAGTGACTTGGCGCGGTCGTCGTTCCTCCCGCTGTCCCGTACCCGCCCAATACGGTCGACGGCGAAAAGGGCCCTAAAGTCGATCGTCCCCATCAGGGTGCACAACAAACGTGCTCACCCTGGGCGCCTTCGAACGGCAGGTCCACATGGTTCTAGCGCCTGAGGATCTGAGCGGCGAAAGCGAGGGTAGTCAATCCGGCGGCGGCGGCTCGGCTGGACAGGTCCTGTTGGGCGGTATCGGGGTGATGGCCGTGGCCTATCAGGACGCCGGCTGCGCGGTTGAGGGTGATGAGGTCGTCGAGACCGGTCAACCCGGAACGGCTGGGAGCCAGGGGCAGGTCGACATCGAGCTCGACGGCGGCGACGCCAGGTGTGCTGCGGTTCAGGGCGTAGGTCAAGTCGGTGGCCAGGTCGACGAAAGCCCCCGGGACCGTGCTGTAGAACACCATCCGGCCGCCTGCCTCATGCGCGGTGGACAGCCGCGGCAGCGCTATCCCCAAGGATGTCGTGGGCTTGTCGACCCGCTCCTGAACGGTGGCGGTGAGAGTGACCGGATGCCCGGAGTGAACCACAATCAGCCGCAGCCCCGCATACCCAGACACCGCCTGCTGCAGGGCAGCCACCAAGCCCGCCAGCTGCTCGTCCAACCCGGCGGGGCCGCTGTCGGAGACTGCCGGGCCGGCAAGGCGGGCCAGGTGGGTGAGAAGGTCTTGGTGGTCCACGAGCGCAGTCTCCGAAGAAGCGGATCCGGCCGCCCGATGATGCCTACCTCAGCCTGATGCTGGCAGGCGGGGCCGCACGTCGGACCTGACCTTGTGCAACCGCTG
>DASQDG010000091.1:0-32335 GCA_035634295.1 Propionibacteriaceae bacterium
GACGAGCCAGTCACCTGTGCTCGTCGCGGTCTCCAAGTATACCCGAAGGGAGCGGGTGACACCCAGGTTTGCCAAGCCAAGGCTGGCCAGGTCACTTCTCCGGGAGTACCTCGAGCTTGAGCACCCGCCGGGCCGGGTTCGTCCAGTCCTCGCCCTGCAGGGCCTTGGACCCACCGACCACCGTCGAGACCAGCCAGTACAGCGCCATCAGCGGAAACATGAGACCGATTGCGTCGATGTTCGTGATCGCGGCGGCCATCGCCACCACGACCAGAGAGATCGCGCTGACCACCTGGAAGTTGAACGCCTTGGCGGCCTCGCGGCGGGCATAGCTGCCGACCGGGGACAGCGCGAACACCAGGGCGGGCCCCAAGATCCACACAAAGAAGACCGACAGGTGCGCGAAACCGGCGGCACCCCGGCCCACGTGCTGCCCGGTCTCCGGCCGCACCATCGGCTGGTACGCCGGGTGCACCCCCATGACCTGGGACGGCATCGGCACCTGCACCAAACCGTAGAACGCGCCGTTGAGCTCCTGGCGGGTGGTCGAGGAGATGACCTGACCGATTCGGCGGTCGAACTCGTCCTCGCTGATTCGACCGTCGGCGTAGGCCTCCTGCAGCCAGCGCTCAGCGCGGTCACGCTGCTCGGGAGTGACGTACATCTGCAGGCTTGGGGGCTGGTAGAGAGTGCTCATATAGCAAGGATGGGAGGCCCAGCCGCCTCGCACCATCCGGCGCTCCCCGGGATCGACCCCGAGCCTGTCCCCCGCCCCGGTGCCGGGTTGTGACACCGGCGGGCTCTACGTTGGCAGCATGACCGTGAAACCAGAAGCTGACTTTCCCGACGGCCCGCCCCCCACGGAGCTCGAGGTGACCGACCTGACGGTGGGTGAGGGCGCCGAGGCGACGCCCGGCTCCCAGGTGTCCGTGCACTACGTCGGGGTGGCGCACAGCACTGGCGAGGAGTTTGACGCCTCGCACAACCGAGGTGCACCGCTGGACTTTCCTCTGGGCGGCGGCCGGGTCATTTCTGGTTGGGATCAAGGCGTCGTCGGCATGAGGGTGGGTGGACGCCGACGGCTGGTGATCCCCCCGCACCTCGCCTACGGCGACCGCGGGGCAGGCGGTGTGATCCGGCCCGGCGAGACGCTGATCTTCGTGGTCGATCTAATCGACGTCCGATAGCGGGTCTGGCTGGTGCCAGCGCCTACCAGCTGCCGCCACCACCGCCACCTCCGCCGCCGCCGGAAAAGCCACCACCGCCGAACGAACTTCCACCGCCGAAGCCCGTCCCGCTGCTGGCGGCCACCGGCGCCGGTGAGGCCGCGGTGTTCAGACTGCTGGTCAGGAATCCGGCGTTGAACGAGTACATGTTGAAGCTGCCGTAGTACCAGTACGGCGCTTCAGCCGGCAGCCGCCCCATCGCCACCAGGTCACCGCAGATCTTGGCCCAGCGATCCGCGAGGTCGAAGGCGATAGCCCACGGGAGGTAGCGGGAGAAGATGTCCTCGCCCTCCTCAAAGCGCAGCTGGTCGGCCTCTGCCGTCGCCAGGTAGGTCTTGAAGCCTTCCACCTGGTCACACATAGCCCGACCGTCCGGGGTCCGTTGTCCGCGCCTCAGCTTGAACCGGACGACGGCGATGGTGATCAGGATGGGCAGCAGCGGCACCAGGGCGAGCAGCAACCACGGTCCGAGGGAGAACAGGATGAACGCGCCAATGGCAATGCCGCCGATACCGATGCCGCGCGCCGCAGTCGCTGACGGCACCTCCCGGAACCAGCCGCGGGTGGCCACCTGGCTGATCACGGAGTCCCGCATCGCCTCATGCGCGGGCTGCAGGCTGCCCGGAGCCGACAGGTCCACGACCGCACCTGGAGGCTGGCTCTCGAACAGGTGGGTCAGCAGCGCCATCTCGTGCGGAGCCGTCGCCATGCTGGGGTCGAGCAGAGTCACCAGGAACTCGTCGTCAGAGGTGCTCTGCACGCGGAGCCCGCCGCGGACGGCGAGGTCGATGATGGTGGCCGCCGTCTCCCGGGTGTCGACCTGACCGTCAATCAGCAGGCCGGCCTCTGCCACGGGGATCCTGGGCGGAGAGAAGGCAACGGGAATGGGCAGGTCAGGGTCGTTGTGCACCACCTGGGCCGGTTGGCCCCGCAGGGGCACCGTGCCGGGAGGCAGTCCGGCGTAGCGCTGGTCGCGACCGTTTCTGCGCCACCACAGCAGCCCTAGCAACGGGGCCCCGACCAGACTGCCCAGCCCGCCGACCCCCGCAGCGGCCAGGCCAACCTTGGCCTGGGGTGACAGTTTCGAGGCGTCGGGTTCCAGATGCGGCTTGTTGTCGCTGACCAGGCCGGATCTGATCTTGACCCCGACGGACACCCCCTGCCCCTCCGGCACGTTCGCCTGGCTGAACTGCCCGACGCCGCGAACGATGTCTGCTCGACACGGCGTCTTGCTGCCTGCCTTGCCGTAGAAGCAGGTGAGCTCTTGCGCCCCGCCCGGCACCTTCGCTCTGACCTTGACGGACCTGATGGGAGCACTCCAGTCGAGTCCGGTGGCGTCCCAGGAGAGTTCGTCGTAGCCAGCAAAGCTGCGGATGGTCCCGGCCACGTCGTAGGAGAGCACATAAGTGGCCGTGGAACGACTGAGCTCGATGTCCGGGTCGCCGATCCGCAGCGTCAACTGCTTCTCACGACCCTGCCGCGCCGTGCCGGTGATCCGGCTGACACGGGTGGACACCCCCCGGTCAGGAGTGGTGACTGTGACGTTGGTGATGTCGTAGACCGCGTCCTGGTCGCCCTGCGGCTCGCGCGTCACCAAGACCCGTTCGATGCCGTGCCGACCGCTGCTGCCGAAGTGGTACCGGATGGTCTCTTTGACACGCAGTATCCCGCTCGGCTCCACCACGTACGCGGCCTCAAAAGACTCGATCTCGTCGCCGTTCGCAGCCGAGGCGGGAATGGGTGCACCGACCATCAGCCCCAACGCGACGGCGAACAGCACGGACAGGACCACCCGTCCCACCCGCACCGAGTGGAACGCGAGGAGTCGCGGCGTCCCGCCGAGCGCGGAGCCCATAGTTGTCACTCGCCCCTGTTCCGGGCGGCCAACGCCCGCTCTGCTTCGCGCTTGCCCTCCCGCTCGGCCAGCGACTGCCGCTTGTCGTACTCCCGCTTGCCGGTGGCCACCGCGATCTCGACCTTGGCGTAGCCGTCGACAAAGTACAGCGACAACGGCACCAGGGTGGTACCGCTCGAGCTTAGATCGCGCTCCAGCCGGGTGATCTCGCGCCGGTTGAGCAGTAGCTTGCGGGTCCGGCGGGCGGTGTGGTTGGTCCAGGTGCCGTGGCTGTACTCGGGGATGTGGGCCGAGCGCAGCCACACTTCGCCGTCGTCCACGGTGGCGAAGGCGTCGGTGAGGTTGGCGCGGCCCTCACGCAGAGACTTTACCTCGGTCCCACTCAGGGCGATGCCTGCCTCATACGTGTCGTGAATGTGGTAGTCGTGGCGAGCCTTGCGGTTCTGCGCCACGAGCTTGCGCCCCTTCTCTTTAGCCATGCCCCCATTCTTTCAGGCTGGAGGCTCGCGAGCAGTGCTTCTTCGCCCAGGGGCCCAGTCGTTCAGGGAGACGGGCGCCGCTTCAGTACCACGACATCGGGTTCACCCGCCGGCCGTTGAGCCACACCATCAGGTGCAGGTGACAGCCGGTCGAATAGCCGGTCGACCCGACGTAGCCAATGACCTGTCCCCGGCGGACCCGCTGACCGACCCGCACCTTATAGCGCCGGGCGTGGTTGTAGCCGGTGGTGACGTAGCGTCCGTCGACTCGGCCGTGGTCGATCATCAAACGGTGGCCATAGGCCCCGTTGTAGTAGCGCTCCTCAACCCGGCCGGAGTACGCGGCTCTAATGGGGGCGCCGCAGCTGGCACCGAAGTCGGTGCCGTCGTGCAGCTTCCAGCGACGCAGGATCGGATGGAACCGACGTCCGTATGAGGAGGTGATGCCGGCGCCCACCGGATAGATGAACCCGTGGTGGCTGCCTCCACCCGACGACGACCCCCGTGTCGACCGCCTGTTGGATTCGGCGGCGCGGCGACGCTCTCGGGACTTGGCGGCCGCCCCAGCCGCCTTGTCGCGCTTGCGCTCCAGGGCAACTGCCCGAGCCCGGTGCGCTCTGGCCTCCCGTCGAGCGCGCTGGGCGACCGCCGACCGGTGCGCGCGCTCGGCCTTGGCTGCTCGCTTCGCCGCTGCCCGCGCCGCCTTCCTCGCAGCTGCCTCGTCTCGCGCGACGCGGGCCGCCTTGGCCTTGGCTCTGGCCTTGGCCCGCGCAGCCTCGGCTTCAGCTTTCGCGATCCGGGCTGCAATCCGGCGATCCACCGAGGCGCGTTCACGGTTCAGCTCCGCCACCTGCCGGCGATCCTTGGTCACCGCCCCTGCCGCACGGGCCTGCACCGCGCTCCGGTGGCCCACAAGAGCCTCGACCGCAGCTTCCTGGGACGCCGCCCGTCGCTCCACTCGACGCTTCTCGGCCAGGTGGGTGGCGGCTTCGCTTCGATCGGCCGATACCTGTTGTTCCAAGGCAGCCTGCCGGGCCTTGTCGGCGTTCAGCGTCTCCTGCACAGCGGTCAGCCGCATGATCTGTGCCTGTGTGGTGTCAAACATGGTGGTGGACCACTGCAGCCGCGTCTGCAGGTCGCCAATCGACCGACTCTGCGCCAGCATGGCCAGCGGCAACAGGACGGTCTGCTGCTGATATTGGTCACGCGCCATCGCGCCCGCCATCGACTGCTCGGCGGCCAGTCCTCGCTGCCCGGCCAAGACGGCGGCTTTGGCAAGTGCCAATCTCGCTGAGGCCGCCTTGAGCTTGGCGGCCAGCGCAAGGTCCTTGGCGCGGGCAGCGCGCAACTCTTGGCGAGTGCCCGACAGTTGGCGCCGGGCGGCGGAGAGCCGACTCTGCGCCGACCGTACGGCGACGGTAGCTCTGCTGAGCTGTGCGGTCGACTCACCGAGCTCGGTCTCGCTGCGGTTCAACTGGGCCTGCACCTCGGCCCGCTGGCGGTCGAGGTCGTCGGCCGCTGCCGGTGCGGGCAGCAGGGTGAACCCGACGGAGCAGGCGACCGTCAGGCACACCAGCGCCCGGACGTACCCGCGGGACCGGCGTAGCGGCCGGAGCCGCCACGTCAGCCGTGGCAAGCGGCCGGTTAGACGGCCGTCTTCGTTGTCGCCCGGAACACTGCGCCGGGTGTGGAGAAGGTCCGGAACCACAGCAACTCCCAATGTCCTCGTCGGTCGCCACCTGCTCGCGACCTATGAATTGAGACTTCGCTATTCACACTCGCAAATATTTCCGAGTTGTGATCAAAGTCGGGATGACAGACAGAAGCAGCCCCACAAGGGCAACCCCCGCCATGGCTAGGAGCGCCTGTGGCCAGCCGATCCAGGGCAACGACTGAATAGAGACTTCAGCCTTCTTGCTGTTGAGGAAGTAAACGCCCGAGGCCAGGGTGGCGCAGGCCAGGGCAACGCCGGCGACGCCGGCGATAACCGCTTCAAACAAGAAGGGCAGCGTGATGTAGGTGTTGCTCGCGCCCACCAAGCGCATGATGCCGATCTCGCGCCTTCGGGCGAACGCCGCCAGCCGGATGGTGTTGCTGATTTGCAGCGCGGCCGCGAACAGCAGCAGAGCGGACGCGACGATGGTCGCCCACTGCAGCAGGTTGAGCCAGTCGAAGAACGGGTCCAGATACTTCCGCAGATCTTGCACGGTCTGCACGCCTTTCAGGCCGACCACCGCGCTGACGACACCCTCGTACTGCTCAGGGTCCTTCAGTTTGACTCGAAAAGACTCCTGCATCTGATCCACGGTCAACGAGTCCGATATTGGATTCCCTTCGTACGCCTTGCGGAACTCGGAGAATGCTTCTTGTTTCGTTTCGAAATAGACCCCCTTGGGGGCGACTTCGGGGTTGTTCTCCAGCGTCGTACGGATGAGGTCCTTCTGAGCCTGGGTGGCGGCCTGTCCCGGCTCGCACTGGTCGCCGCGCGTGTCGGCGGTGCACAAGAAGACCGAGATCTCAATCTTGTCGTACCAGCGACCCTTCATCAGGTTCACCTGTTGGCTGGCCAGCAGGCCGGCGCCAAACAGCGACAGCGACACCCACATCGTCATGATCACGGCGACGGTCATGGTGAGGTTCTGCCTGAGACCGCTGCCGGTCTCGGACAAGAGGTGACGGAAGCGCATCAGGAGTCCTCAGTGGTGCCGGCGCCGACAGGTGGTCGGCCGAAGCGGAGGGAGGGCCGTCGGCGGCTGGACATCGTCACTGGTAGCCGTAGACGCCGCGGCTCTGGTCGCGCACCACCAGGCCGTCGTCCAGCTCGATCACCCGCTTGCGCATCTGGTCGACGATGGTCGAGTCGTGCGTGGCCATCAACACGGTCGTGTCGGCACGGTTGATGCGGTCCAGCAGCTTCATGATTCCCACGCTCGTTGCCGGGTCGAGGTTGCCGGTCGGCTCATCGGCAATCAGGATCATCGGGCGATTGACAAAGGCGCGGGCGATGGCGACTCGCTGCTGCTCACCGCCGGACAGCTCGTCGGGGAGCCGCCCCCCTTTGCCGTCCAGACCGACCAGCTCGAGCACCTCCGGCACGGCGCGTTTGATCGTCGAGGCGGGCTTGCCGATGACCTGCAGCGCAAAGGCGACGTTGTCGGTCACCGTCTTGTTGGGCAACAGGCGGAAGTCCTGAAAGACGGTGCCGATCTGACGGCGAAGGGTCGGGATCTTCCAGCTGTGGATTCTGCTCAGCTCTCGGCCGGCCACGAAGATTCTGCCGCGGGTGGGTCGCAGCTCGCGCAGGATGAGTCGCAGGAAAGTCGACTTGCCCGACCCCGAGGCCCCGACCAAAAAGACGAACTCACCCTTCTCGACGTCCACGTCCACGTCGGCCAACGCAGCTCGCTGCTGACCCTCGTAGTTCTTGGTCACATCTTCGAAACGGATCACAGTCAGCCTCGGCCGGGGTAGACGTCAAGTGGGGGACGCGACGTAAGCGCCAGGTGCGGCCAAAGCAAACTGTAGGGGACCACAAATGAATAGCGGGTTATTGGCGTTTCCCCGCGCGGCGATAACACTGGGCCGACCGCAAACTCGAACTAGCTGGCGACCGCCTCACTGGTCCGACGCCAGCGAATGCCAGCGTCAATGAAGCCGTCGATATCGCCGTCAAAGACCGCGTCGGGGTTGGACACCTCGAAGTCGGTCCGCAGGTCTTTCACCATCTGGTAGGGGTGCAGCACGTAGGACCGCATCTGCGAGCCCCAGCTGTTGCCGCCGTCGCCCTTCAGCGCGTTCATCTCGGCTTCCCGGTCGATCCGCGCCCGCTCTAACAGCCGCGACTGCAGGACCCGCAGGGCGGCAGCCTTGTTCTGCAACTGGGACTTCTCGTTCTGGCAGGAAACCACGATGCCCGTTGGCAGATGGGTGATCCGGACGGCTGAGTCGGTGGTGTTGACGCTCTGACCACCCGGGCCGGACGAGCGGAAGACGTCGATGCGGAGGTCGGCTTCCGGGATGGTGATGTGATCGGCCTCCTCGGTAACGGGCAACACCTCGACGCCGGCGAAGGACGTCTGACGGCGCCCCTGGTTGTCGAACGGCGAGATCCTCACCAGCCGGTGGGTGCCTTGCTCGACCGACAGCGTGCCGTAGGCGTAGCGGGTGCGGACCGTGAAGGTGGCTGACTTGATGCCGGCCTCCTCGGCGTAGGAGGTGTCGTAGACCTCGGTGGGATAGCCGTGCCGCTCCGCCCAGCGCAGATACATCCGCAGCAGCATGGCAGCGAAATCGGCTGCGTCGATCCCGCCGGCCTCGGACCGGATGGTGACCAGCGCCTCGCGCGGGTCGTAGTCACCGGACAGCAACGTGCGCACCTCAAGGACCTGGATCGCCTTCTGCAGCGACGCCAACTCGACCTCGGCCTCTCGCGTGCCTGCGGCGTCGTCCTCCTCCTCGGCCAACTGCACCAAGATGGCCAGGTCGTCCAGGCGCGAACGCAAGCCCTGGACTCGCTCGAGCTCGGACTGCAGCGCCGAGAGTCGCGAGGTCACCCGCTGAGCGTTCTCCTGGTCGCCCCAGAGGTCAGGAGCGGCCACCTGCTCGCCCAGGTCCTCGACTTCGGCCCGCATCTTCGCGGGGTCGATCACCGCTTCGATGGAGCTCAGCGCCGTGTCGAGGTCGCCTAGGGAGACAGAGAAATCAGGACCAGCCACAACGGAGCACTCTACAACTGGGCAGCGCGGGCCTCGCCAACCTTCTGCCCGGTGACACCAGCACTAGTATCTCGACGTCAGCGACGAGGGCGAGGAGGTGCCGGTTGAGCGAGCAGGTGCTGGCCATTGACATCGGCGGCACCAAGATCGCCGTAGCCCTGGTGGATGCCGAGGGGGAGATCAGCGCGCAGACCGTGGCGCCTACGGTGGCCTCCGCCGATCCTGAGCTCGTCTTCGCACCCGCCGCGGACGCCGTGGCCTCAGTCGCCGGCGCGCACGCCGACGGGGCATCCGTGCTGCGGGTCGGCATCGGCTCAGCGGGCCCGATCGACGGGCCGCGGGGGACGGTGTCGCCGGTGAACATCGGGGCCTGGCGCGGCTTTGCCATAGCGAAGCACGTCGAGCGTGTGTTGACCGAGCGTGTGGGAGTCTCCAGCGACGTGGCCCTGGCCGGGGACGGGCACTGCTTCGCCCTCGGCGAGCACTGGCTGGGTGCCGGCCGCGACGTCGACTCGATGGTGGGCATGGTGCTGTCCACCGGCGTCGGCGGCGGGGCCGTCCTGGAGAACCGGCTATTCGCCGGAACCAGCGGCAATGCGGTGCACCTGGGCCACATCAGCGTCAACGCCTGGGGCGAGCGCTGCGTCTGCGGCGGGCACGGTTGTGTGGAGATGTACGCCCGGGGGCCGGCGTTGGTCGCGGCAGCACGGCGTCGGGGCTGGCACGGCGGGGACGACGCCAGGGCTCTAACGGCCGATGCCCGCGCTGGGAACGCAGTCGCCCTGATGGTGATCGACGACGGCATGCGGGCCCTGGCGGCGGGCATCGCGAGCACGGCCACCAACCTCGACGTCAGCACCTTCGTGCTGGGCGGCGGCGTGTCGAAAGCCGGCGAGGTCATCTTCGAGCCGTTGCGCCGGCACCTGCGCGACTTCGCGACCTTGGGTTTCGTGAGCGAGCTGGAGGTGCGGCCCGCTGTGCTGGAGAACGCGGGCCTGCTGGGCGCCGCGGCACTCGCGTTCAGCCGGCCGGCACAGGCCAGCGGCTAGGCGGACCTCGTGGCAGCCGGCCTCACCTGGCGCTAGCGTCGGCAGTTGGTGACAGACACCCCAGCCGCTAAGGTGACGCTGCGCAGTTCGCTGCGCCCGGGCGCATAGCTCAGTTGGTTAGAGCACTTGGTTTACACCCAGGGGGTCAGGGGTTCGAGTCCCTTTGCGCCCACCTCTGCGGCAGATTTCGCGTCCTCCTGCAGTCGTCCTCGGCAGGGTTTACTGTGTCCCAAAGAACGGGTCGTGCATAGCGTGGCCGCTCCGTCGGCCATCGGTCACCGGGGGGTTCGCATGTCGGAGTTGAGCGCGGCCAGGTTGAACATTCCGAGCCTAGGCACATCAGGGAAGAAGACGCGGCGGGCGGCTGCTGTGGCAGTCGCGGTGTTCAGCTTGGGCTTGGCCGCCTGCAGCAGCGGGAACCCTGGCAACGAGCCTGGCACCAGCAGTAGCAGTGCGAGCGCGACCCAGCAGGAGCCGCAGCGAGGCGGCACGCTCAACATGCTCGGTAAGGGCGACGTCGACTTCATGGACCCCAACGTCAGCTACTACTCGATCGGCTACCTCGCCCACCGGCTCTGGAGCCGCCAGCTCTACAGCTATCCCGGCGACGAGGCCAATAGCACCAAAGCCGTCCCCGACCTGGCAACGGGTCCTGCTGAGGTGAGCGCCGACGGCCTCACCGTCACGGTCAAGCTGCGCGAGGGCGCCCGGTGGAACACCTCCCCTGCTCGGCAGGTTTCGGCCGAGGACGTGGTCCGGGGAGTCAAGCGAACCTGCAATCCCGCCCAGCCCTTTGGCGGCTTGCCCGACTTCCAGGATCTGCTGGTGGGCTTCGATGAGTTCTGCAGTGGGTTTGCCAAGGTCAAGCCGGACGCCGCATCGATCGCCGGCTATATCAACAAGAACGAGTTCGACGGCGTCAAGGTCGGTGCTGACCCGCTGACCGTGGTGTTCAAGCTGAACCACCCGGCGTCCTACTTCCCCGACATGCTGACCTTGACGGCCTTCTCCCCGGCCCCCAAGGAGTACGACGCCTACGTCCCCGCCAGCGCCCAGCTGGCCGCCAACACCATCTCCGACGGCCCCTACAAGATCGACTCCTACAAGGCGACCAAGTCCATCGTCTTCTCCCGCAACCCGGCGTGGAAGGCCGAGACCGACCCGATCCGCAAGGCCTACGTCGACAAGGTGGTGATCGACCAGACGGTCACCCAGGAGTCCACCCAGCAGCAGCTGCAAACCGGCTCGCCCAAGGCCGACATGGGGTTCGACAACGCGCCGCCACCGTCCCAGCTGCCCGGCCTGATCAGCAAACAGGATCCGCTGCTGCACCTCGGCCCGACCGCCGCGAGCAACCCATACCTAGTGTTCAACTTCCGCTCACCCAACAACGGCGGGGCGATGAAGAAGGTGGAGTTCCGCCAAGGCCTGATGCACGCGATCAACCGGGATCACCTGATCCAAGACCTCGGCGGCCCGAAGGTCAACCCGCCGCTGACCCACGTGCTTCCCAAGGAGATCATCGGAGGCGAGCAGGACTTCGATCTCTACCCCTACGACGTGGCCAAGGCCAAGACCCTGCTGGCGCAGAGCGGCTCAGCCTCGCCCACCATCAAGATCCTGTACGACTCCGGCAGCGAGGGAACGAAGAAGAACTTCGCCACACTCCAGCAGGACCTGAAGCAGGCGGGCGTCACCGTGGTCGGCGTGCCGGCGCCCACGGCCGACATCTACACCAAATACCTCACCGAGCCGAGCGTGGCCTCGCGCGGGGTGTGGGACATCACCTTCGCCGGCTGGGGGCCGGACTGGTTTGGCAACGCGGCGCTGTCGTACTTCAAGCCGCTTTTCAGCGGCAAGCCGGCTTTCCCACCCAACGGCAGCAACTTCGGCTTTTACGAGAGCAGCGCAGCCAACGCCCTGATCGACAAGGCCGCAAGGGCCAAGAACCAGGACGAGGCCGCGGAGCTGTGGCAGCAAGCCGACCAGCAGGTGATGAAAGACGCAGCCTTCTATCCGGTGACCAGCCCGTTAGAGGCCACCTACCGCGCCAAGCAGGTGCAGAACGCGCAGTACATCTCCGCCATCCAGAACTTCGACCCAACCAACGTCTGGCTCGACCCGAAGGTCAACGGCGGCTGACCGAGCGGCTTGCGCGAACAGCGAGCATGTGATGTCGCTTCTCGACGTACGGGCTCTGTCAGTCTCGTTCCCCACGGCAGACGGAGTCGTGCACGCCGTACGGGACCTGTCGTTGACCGTCCAGGCCCGTCAGACGCTGGGCATCGTCGGCGAGTCTGGGTCCGGCAAGAGCGTCTCGATGCAAACCATCATCGGGCTCACCCGAGGGGCACGGGTGACCGGCGAGGCCTGGTTCGACGGGCGCGACCTGCTGCAGGCCAGCTCGACGGAACTCCGCGGCGTTCGGGGTGGCCAGATCGGGATGATCTTCCAGGACGCGCTGGCCAGCCTGCACCCCTACTACCGGGTCGGCTGGCAGATCGTGGAGCTGCTCCGCGAACACGAGCGAACGCTGTCCCGCTCGGCCGCCCGTCGCCGGGCCACCGATCTGCTCGCTCTGGTCGGGATCCCCAACGCCACGCGCCGCCTCGACGACTACCCCCACCAGTTCTCCGGCGGCATGCGGCAGCGGGTGATGATCGCGATGGCGATGGCGATGAACCCCAAGCTGCTGATCGCCGACGAGCCGACCACCGCTTTGGACGTCACCGTGCAGGCGCAGGTGCTGCGCGTGATGGCCGACCTGCAGCGCGAGTTCGGCACCGCCATCATCATGATCACCCATGACCTCGGGGTAGTCGCCGACATCGCCGACGAGGTGGTGGTGATGTATGCCGGATCGGTGATGGAGACCGCCAGCCGGCGCGAGCTGTTCTACGACTTCCACCACCCCTACACCGAGGGGTTGCTGCGGTCGCTGCCGATGCCCGGCGAGCGTCGCCGGCTGACGCCCATCCCCGGACAGCCCCCCAGCCTGATCACTCTGCCGTCGGGCTGTCCCTTCCACCCGCGGTGCCGCTATTCGTTCGACCAGTGTGTGCAGCAGAGTCCCCCGCTGCGCGAGGTGACGCCCACCCAGAGGCACCGCTCGGCGTGCTGGCTGCCCACAGCGGCGGTCGACCGCGCTGCTCGCCACGGCGACCTCGATGCCGGTCCTTCGGCGCCCGGTCCTTCGGCGCCCGGTCCGGACGGGAACGCGTTTCGGTGAGCGTGCCAGCTGACTCCGGCGAGGTGCTGCTGACTGCCTCACACCTGGTCAAGGAGTTCCCTCTCCCGAGGCGTCGGCTGTGGAGCTCGGAGCGTCCCAAGGTGCACGCCGTCAGCGACGTCAGCTTCGAGGTCCGCCGAGGCGAAACCCTGGGACTGGTCGGCGAGACCGGCTGCGGGAAGTCCACCCTGGCCCGCTGCCTGACCCGGCTCCATGACCTGACCTCGGGCACGGTCACGTTCGACGGTCGCGACATCTCGACTCTCGGGCGGCGAGCGCTTCGGCCGCTTCGCCGGGACATGCAGATGATCTTCCAGGACCCGTACGGCTCCCTCAACCCGCGCCGGACGGTCGGGTCCATCATCGGCGACCCCTTCGCGATCCACCACATCGCCGACGGCCAGGACCGCCGCCGCAGGGTCCAGGAGCTGATGGAGGTTGTCGGACTCAATCGCGAGCACTACAACCGGTTCCCCGCCGAGTTCTCAGGCGGCCAGAGGCAGCGCATCGGCGTTGCCAGAGCACTCGCGCTGCGGCCGAAGCTGATCGTCTGCGACGAGCCGGTGTCGGCGTTGGACGTGTCCATCCAGGCTCAGGTCATCAACCTGCTGACGGACCTGCAGAGCGAGTTCGACCTGACGTACCTCTTTATCGCCCATGACCTCTCGGTGGTTCAGCAGGTCAGCGACCGGGTGATGGTGATGTATCTGGGCCAGGTGGCCGAGATCGCCCCGGCGGACCAGCTCTACACTCGACCGCGCCACCCGTACACCGGGGCCCTGCTGTCCGCGGTGCCCATCCCCGATCCAGACGCCTCCGACCGGCGCAGTCAGATCATCCTCAGCGGAGACCTGCCCTCGCCGGCCGATCCGCCGTCCGGCTGCCGCTTCCATACCCGGTGCCCCAAAGCCCGGGAGCGCTGCCGCGACGAGGTGCCGCTGCTGCGGCCCGCATTCGGCGACCCGCCGACCCACGTGGCCGCCTGCCACTTTCCCCTGCAGGACGGTGAGCAGCTGGCCAACCGAACCGAGCGTGGGCTCGGCGGAGCACCGGAGGCCGCTGCGTGAGCGGGTCGGCGTGGCGGGACGAGGTCGGTGAGCCTGGGGTGGTCGCCGGGGCACTCGGCGAAGCCGTGCCCTCGATGGGGGAACCTCAAACTCCGCGACCCCAGGCGATCGCCGGTCGCAGCCCGTGGCGGCTGTCCCTGGAGCGACTGCGGCGCGACCGGATGGCGCTGGCCACGCTGGCGGTGATCGTGCTGATCGTCCTACTGGCGCTGGCAGCGCCGCTGGTCGCCCGGCTGGTGGGTCATCCACCCGACATGCAGTTCCGCGACACCGGCCTCACCCCTGACGGCCTCCCTCGGGGGCCCAACAAGACGTTCTGGTTCGGCACCGACGACCTCGGCCGCGACCTGATGGTGCGGATCGCCTACGGGGCCCGTATCTCGCTGCTGGTCAGCGTGGCCTCCACTGCGCTCACCGTCTTTCTCGGTGTGCTGGTGGGGCTGGTGGCGGGCTACTACGGCGGCTTCGTCGACACCGTGCTCTCCCGGCTCACCGACCTCGTGCTGTCGTTCCCTTTTCTGCTGTTCACGATTGCGCTGGTGAGCATCGCCGGCCCCAGCCTGCTGCTCATCGTGCTGGTGATCGCGCTGTTCGGCTGGTCCTCCATCGCCCGGGTGGTGCGCGGACAGACCATGTCGCTGCGGCAACGGGAGTTTGTCGAGGCCGCGCTCTCGTTGGGGGCCAGTGACCGGCGGATCATGTTTCTCGACATCCTGCCCAACGTGATGGCTCCCGTCATCGTCTACACATCTCTGCTGATCCCCAGCTTCGTGGTGCTGGAGTCCACCCTGTCGTTCCTGGGGCTGGGGGTGCCACCCCCCACGCCCACCTGGGGCGGCATGCTCAGCGACTCGGTCAGCTACTACCGCCAAGCCTGGTGGTACGTGGTCTTCCCCGGCGCTGCGCTGCTGACCACCACCTTGGCCTTCAACCTCTTCGGCGACAGCGTCCGCGACGCGTTCGACCCTCGTGCCGAACGGCTGCGGCAGGGCTAGGCCGCGATGGCGCGTTTCCTTCTCCGTCGCACGCTGCACGGCGTGTTCGTGCTCTTCCTGATCTCAGTACTGGTGTTCGCGCTCTTCTTTCTCGCACCCGGTGACGTGGCGCGACGGATGGCTGGCCGCCAGGCAACCCCTGAGATGGTGGAGCTGGTCCGTCGTCGGCTCGGTCTGGACCGGCCGTTGCTCGAGCAGTACGGCAGCTTCGTCTGGCGGGCGCTGCACGGCGACCTGGGTTTCGACTACTACCACGAGATTCCGGTCAGCAGCATCATCGTCGAAGCCCTTCCGAAGACCCTCTCACTCGTCCTCGGCGCCGCGCTGCTGTGGATGGCCCTCGGCATCCTCAACGGCGTGGTCTCCGCCGTCCGCAGCCGCTCCGTGGCCGACCGGGCTCTGACGGGCTTCTCTCTGCTGTTCTACTCGATGCCGGAGTTTCTGCTGGGGCTGCTGCTGCTGTACTTCGCCTACTACCGACTGACCGTGGCGGGGCTGGCGTGGTTCCCGGCGGGGGGATACGTACCCCTGACGCAGGACCCTTTGGAGTGGGCGCGGTCGCTGATACTGCCGTGGCTGACGCTGGCCTTGCTGCAGGCCGCGTCGTACACCCGGCTGACCCGCTCGTCACTGCTGGAGGTGCTGGGGGAGGACTACATCCGAACAGCCCGCTCGAAGGGGCTCTCAGAACGACGAGTGGTCTATCGCCATGGCCTGCGGAGCGCCATCACGCCGGTGCTGACGCAGTTCGGGATAGATCTGGGTGCCCTGATCGGCGGTGACGTGGTGGTGGAGCAGGTGTTCAGCATCGACGGCCTCGGACGCGAGGCGATCACCGCCCTGGGCACCCAGAACCTGCCGGTGATCGTCGGCATCGTGCTGTTCGGCACGCTCGCGATCGTGGTGGCCAACATCGCCGTCGACCTGCTCTATGCCGTTCTCGATCCGAGGATCCGGGTGCGCTGACCCGCCTAGGGCACCAGCGCCGCCAGGTGCGCGGCGATATCGCGACCCTCGCCGATGTGGTTGACCACCCGCCACGTCACCCGCCCCGCGGCGTCCAGGAGGAACGACCCCCGGAGCGCGCAGCCGACCTGGGGGTCGAACACGCCGTAGGCCGAGGCGATCTTGCCGTGGGGCCAGTGGTCGGTCAACAGGTCGAACTGCAGGTGCTCCTGCTCGGCGAAGACCCGCAAGGTGAACATGGTGTCGGTCGAGATCGCCAGGACTCGCGCCCGGGCCGCCCGGAAGTCGGTGAGGTGATCCGACAGCGATGCCAGCTCGCGGGTGCAGATCCCGGTGAACGCGAAGGGAAAGAACACCAGCACCACCGGCGCCCCCCGCAGCCCGGACAGGGCCACGGTCTCGCCGTGCTGGTTGCGGGTCGAGAAGTTCGGTGCAGGGTCGCCGGGCTGGGGACCGCTCAACGACGCGGACCCTTGGGCCGGACCAGCTTGTTGGCGGCCCAGTCCGCGGAGATGCTGGCGCTGTTGGTCATCGCCAGCCCGGCCGTGACGGCTCCCTCGGCCAGCTCCGCGGCGTCCACATAGCCGTCTCGGCCGACCTTGGGGGTCATCAGCCAGATATAGCCACTCTCGGTGAGGTCGGTGAGGGCATCGAACAGGCCGTCGACCAGATCACCGTCGGCGTCGCGCCACCACAGCAGCACCACGTCGACGGCCTCCACCGCCTCTTCGATGAGCTCAGTGTCACTGGCCTCTTCGAACAGGACGCGGACGTCCTCGTCGACGTCGGAGTCCCAGCCGAGCTCTTGCACCACCAGGCCTGCGGTCAGCCCCAGCCTGGCGTCGCGCGGGGAGCGCACGTCCCCTTGCCCTGCCGTCATCACGCCTTGCCTCCACCTCACTCAATCGTCACCGAATAAAGCGCCGATGCTCAGAATCTCGCAATCGATAGGCGTAATCCACAGGCGGTAAGTTCCGCATACAGATCCGCGGGACTAAGCCTGCCAGAGGCACCGAACGGAGGAAACCCCAGCACCCTCGTACGGGGCTATCTCAACGGCCTCACCTCGTCGGTGCCGCGGTTGTCGATCAGTGACAGGATGGACCCACAAAAGTCAGGGGGCCAGCGGGTCGGAGCTGGCAGACGATAGGAGCACGCATGCTGAAGCCCGGACCTCGACCGGCGATCACTGCCGAGGGGTTGTCCAGCCAGTTGCCAGACATCGACTCTGAAGAAACCAGCGAGTGGCTGGAGTCGCTCGACGGGCTGTTGGACGACAAGGGGAAGAACCGGGCCCGTTACATCATGCTGCGGCTGCTGGAGCGTGCCCGCGAGCGTCAGGTGGGGCTGCCGGCGCTGCGCAGCAGTGACTACATCAACACCATCACGCCGGAGGCCGAACCCTGGTTCCCGGGCGACGAGCACATCGAGCGCCGCATCCGTGCGTTCGTCCGCTGGAACGCCGCCATCATGGTGTCCAAAGCCAACCGCAAGGGCTTGGAGGTCGGCGGCCACATCGCCACCTACCAGAGCGCGGCCAGCCTGTACGAGGTTGGATTCAACCACTTCTTCCGCGGCAAAGACCACGCCGGCGGCGGCGACCACGTGTTCATCCAGGGTCACGCCTCCCCCGGGATCTACGCCCGCGCCTACCTCGAGGGGCGGCTGACCACCGACCAGCTCGACGGCTTCCGCCAGGAGGTGTCCCGGGGGCCGGGCAAGGGCCTGTCGTCGTACCCGCACCCGCGCCTGATGCCCCACTTCTGGGAGTTCCCGACGGTCTCGATGGGTCTCACCGGCATCAACTCCATCTATCAGGCGCGATTCAACCGCTATCTGCACAACCGGGGAATCAAAGACACCAGCCAGCAGCGGGTCTGGGCGTTCCTCGGTGACGGCGAGATGGGCGAGCCCGAGTCGCTGGGCGCCATCGGACTGCCGGCTCGCGAGGAGCTCGACAACCTCACCTGGGTGATCAACTGCAACCTGCAGCAGCTCGACGGCCCGGTCCGCGGCAACGGCAAGATCGTTCAGGAGCTGGAGTCGATCTTCACCGGCGCCGGCTGGCACGTGATCAAGGTGCTCTGGGGTCGGGATTGGGACCAGCTGCTCGCTGCGGACTCTGACGGCGTGCTGGTGAACAAGATGAACACCACGCCCGACGGCCAGTTCCAGACGTACCTGGTCGAGGACGGGGCCTACATCCGCAACAACTTCTTCGCCGACCCGCGGCTCAAGAAGATGGTTTCCGGCATGAGCGACGAAGACCTCAAGCTGCTGTCGCGCGGTGGTCACGACTATCGCAAGGTGTACGCGGCGTTCAAGGCCGCCACCGAGCACGTCGGTCAACCGACGGTGATTCTCGCTCAGACGGTCAAGGGCTGGACCATTGACGCGCTGGAGGGCAAGAACGCCACCCACCAGATGAAGAAGCTCAACACCAACGACCTGAAGACCTTCCGCGACCGGCTGTATCTCCCGATCAGCGATGACCAGCTGACCGACCCCTACAACCCGCCCTACTTCCACCCGGGCGAGGACTCCGACGAGATCAAGTACCTCCAGGAGCGCCGTCGGGCTCTCGGCGGCTATGTGCCGGAGCGCCGCGTGCAGCCCAGAGTGGTCAAGCTTCCCGGCGACGACGTCTACGCCCCGCTGATGGAGTCGGCCGGCGACAAGGCCAAGGTGGCGACCACTCAGGCGTTCGTCCGGCTGCTCCGCGACCTGATGCGCGATCCCGAGCTGGGGCGTCGGATCGTGCCGATCGCGCCGGATGAGTTCCGGACCTTCGGCATGGACTCGATGTTCCCGACGGCGAAGATCTACAACCCGCACGGTCAGACTTATGAGTCGGTCGACCGCAAGCTGCTGTTGTCGTACAAGGAGTCCGAGCAGGGCCAGCTGCTCCACGAGGGCATCTCGGAGGCCGGCGCCATGGGCTCGGCCATCGCGGCTGGGGCCGCATACGCCATGCACGGCGAGCCGATGATCCCGTTCTACATCTTCTATTCGATGTTCGGGTTCCAGCGCACCGGCGACTCGATCTGGGCGATGGCCGATCAGATGTCGCGGGGCTTCCTGCTGGGCGCCACCGCCGGTCGGACCACCCTGACCGGAGAGGGGCTGCAGCTCGCCGACGGCCACTCCCCGCTGCTGGCTAGCACCAACCCGGCCGTGGTGCACTACGACCCGGCCTTCGGGTTCGAGGTGGCACACATCGTCAAGGACGGCCTGCGTCGGATGTACGGCTTCGGCAGCGACGAGGCCAACCCCGAGGGCGAGAACCTCATCTACTACATCACCATGTACAACGAGCCGGTGCACCAGCCGGGTCAGCCAGACAATCTGGACCTCAACGGGCTGCTCAAGGGCATCTATCACCACAAGACTGCGCCTCAGCTGGACGGAAATGCACCGCGGGCCCAGATCCTGGCCTCCGGTGTGGCGATGCCCAACGCGCTCGCGGCTCAGGACATGCTTGCCGAAGAGTGGGGGGTGGCCGCCGACGTCTGGTCGGTGACCTCGTGGAACGAGCTGCGTCGTGAGGCGGTCGAGACCGAGCACTTCAACCTGACCCATCCCGACGAGGACCGGCGCTGGCCATTCATCACCCAGGTGCTGCATGAGAAGCCCGGTCCGGTGATCGCAGTCAGCGACTACATGCGCGCCGTGCAGGACCAGATCCGCCCTTGGGTGCACAACACCTGGTGCTCGCTCGGCACCGACGGCTTCGGCTTCGCCGACACCCGGGCGGCCGCTCGGCGGTTCTTCCTTGTCGACGCCCAGTCGATCGTGGTGGCGACACTGGAGATGCTGGCCCGAGACGGCAAGGTCGACCCCGAGGCTCCGGCCAAGGCATTCGACCGCTACAACCTGGGCGATCCGACGTCCATGGCCGGGGTGGCTCAGGAGGGCGCTGGCGCCTAGGCAGCACTGGTCAAGATGCCGCGGATCTCCGCCACCGCCTGGGCGTTGCCGGCGACGTGCCAGCGCACGCCGTCCTGCTCGATCACCTCAGCCGCACCGCCGGAGGCCAGCACCATGGCCATCCCCGGATACCAGTCCCAGGGCAGGCACTGGGCCTGCAGGAAGACTCCGATCCGGCCGCCGGCGACGAAGCAGAGATCGATCGAGCTCGAGCCCAGCATCCGCATGGTGGCTGCCGGGCGGAGTGCCGCCAGCAGCCGCTCGCGGCGCCCGACGTCGGTGATCTTGGCCGGCTGCAGGTGGGTGGAGACCGAGATCTCGCCCATCGGGCGGTCAGTCAGCGGCAGCACCTCGGCGCCGTTGCAGGTGGTGGGGTGGTCGCGGCCGCCGAGCCACAGCTCGGCGACGGCCGGGTAGTAGACCGCGCCCAGCACCGGCCCCTGCTCGTCGACCAGAGCCAAGGCCGAGCACCAGTAGGGGATGCCGGACAAGAAGTTGTAGGTGCCGTCGACGGGATCGATGTACCAGGTGCGGGCACCCGGGCTCTTGGCTCCCTCCTCGCCGACCAGACCGTCATCGGGTCGCATCGCCGCCAGTCGGGAGGACACCAGCTCCTCGGCAGCGTGGTCAGCGGCGGAGACCACATCGGAAACCGACGTCTTGTAGTGGGTGGTCAGCCCGTCGGCCAGCATCTCGGCAGCCAGGGAGCCGGCGTCTCGGACCAGGGCGGCGGCCAGGCTCAGATCATCCACGCCGTGACCTTAGCCGGTGCCGCCGCCCGAACCGTGCATGAAGGCCCCGCCTCACCGAGCTCGGCACCAGTCCCTCAACCTCTCAGCTGGCCAGGTGTTGACCACCCGCTCTGGCTGAATCCCGGCGGCTTCGGCTCGCGCGCAGCCGTACGCCAGGAACTCCAGCTGCCCTGGGGCGTGGCTGTCGGTGTCGATGGCAAACAGGCAGCCCATCTCCAAGGCGAGGTTGAGCAGCCGGTCCGGCGGGTCGCAGCGCTCCGGTCGGGAGTTGATCTCCACTGCGACGTCGAAGGTGCGGCAGGCCTCAAAGACCACCTCGGCGTCGAACACCGACTCCGGACGGGTGCCCCGCTCGCCCTCGATCAGCCGTCCGGTGCAGTGCCCGAGAACGTTGGTACGGGGGTTGGCGATGGCGGTCACCATCCGCATCGTCATGGTCTCGGAATCCGAGCGCAGCTTGGAGTGCACGCTGGCCACCACCACGTCCAGCTCGTCCAGCAGCCCCGGTTCCTGGTCAAGCCCGCCGTCCTCCAAGATGTCGACCTCGATCCCCTGCAGGATCTCGAACGGCGCCATGGCCGTACGCAAGTCCTGCACGACCGCCATCTGCTGCCTCAACCGCTCAGCGGTCAGACCGCGAGCCACCTTCAGCCGGGGCGAGTGGTCGGTGATCGCGCAGTACTCGTGGCCCAGCGCCTGAGCCGTCCGCATCATCTCCTCCAGCGGGCTGCCGCCGTCGGACCAGGTGGAGTGCACGTGCAGGTCCCCGAGAAGCGCGGCCCGCATTGCCTCTCCGCCCTCGACCAGCGGCTCCTTCTCGTCTCGCAGCCGCTGCAGGAAGTCGGGCACCTGACCGGCCACGGCCTGGCTGATCACCACGGCGGTCTTGGGCCCGATGCCGCGAAGGCGACCCCAGCTCTGCTCCTGCTCGTGCTCGCGCCGCTCCTCCTCGCTCATCGCGGCCAGCACGTCGGCGGCGTTGCGGTAGGCCCGTACCCGATGAGTTTCGGACCGGCTGCGCTCCAGCAGGAAGCCGATCTCACGCAAGGCCGTCACGGCCGATTCCGCTGCCGTCACGGCGCTGCTGCCCGGCTTGGTACGGCGCCAGTCTGGCCCATCTCCACCCTTCCGACACCGCGGCTGCACACTACGCTCAGCCTATGGCCCCGACCACCCGAGGGATCAACAAGTCCCTGCTGCCGTCGGCCAAGACCCGCGGAACCATCGCCAAGCGGCTGTCGGCGGCGACCGGTGCGATGACCACCGCGACCATCGCGGAGATGGAGTCTCGGCACCCCTGGTTCCAGCGACTGGACGCCGAGCACCGGTCGTGGATCACCCTGGTGGCCCAGGCCGGCATCGACGGGTTCGTCACCTGGTTCGCCGACCCCGGACCCGAGGGCCCGAGCACGTCGGAGGTCTTCGGCTCCGCCCCCCGCGAGTTGGCCCGCCGGATCTCGCTGTTCCAGACCGTCGAGCTGGTCCGGACGACCATCGACGTGGTGGAGAGCCAGATCGAGGAGACGATGCCCAGGGCCGACCGTCCGATCCTGCAGGCCGCGATCGTGCAGTACAGCCGGGAGGTGGCGTTTGCCGCAGCGGAGATCTACGCCCGGGCCGCGGAGATGCGTGGCGCCTGGGACGCCCGGCTGGAGGCCCTGGTGGTGGACTCGGTGCTGCGCGGCGAGACCGACGAGACCGTCCTGTCGCGCGCGTCCACACTGGGGTGGCGCTCCACTGCCGCGGTGGCGGTTGCGGTCGGGCCGGCGCCGGAGAGCGAACCCACCCACGCCGTCGAGACCATCCGCCGGATCACGGGCAAGGCCGGCATCGACATGCTCGGCGCCGTGCAGGGTGACCGGATGGTGGTGCTGCTCGGGGGGCCGGCCCTCGGTTCACCGCAGGACGCGCTGAGGATCGTCGGCACCTTCGTCCACACTTTCGGTCCGGGGCCGGTGGTGGTGGGACCGGCGGTCGAGCACCTGATGGACGCCGCCACGAGCACGCGGGCTGCCCTGTCCGGGTATCGGGCGGCGGTGGCCTGGCCCGAGGCGCCACGGCCGGTCGGCTCCGACGACCTGCTGCCGGAGCGGGCCCTGTCCGGCGACGGCCATGCCCGCCGCGCCCTGGCTCGGGACCTCTACGACCCGCTGGTCGCGGCCGGCGGGGGGCTGCTGGAGACCCTGGTCACCTTCTTGGACCTGGGCTCGTCGGTGGAGGCGGCGTCGCGTGCTCTGTTCGTACACGCCAACACCGTCCGCTACCGCCTCAAACGGATCTCCGACATCAGCGGCTACTCCCCCACCGATCCCCGGGACGCCTATGCCCTCCGGCTGGCCCTCACCCTGGGCCGGCTGCTCAAGCCCGTCCACCCAGAAGCCGCCCCCACCGACTGACGGGAGGGCAAGTAGGGCGCCCTGCGCCCCCACGGCTACGTTGCGACCCCTGCATCGGCCGCAGCGTAGTAGGAACGGCCGCAGCGTGGCCGCACAATCCGCAGGCGAAGCGGAGCGATCCCAGTCGACTTGTGGGGTTCCTACAACTTCATGTCGGGAGATTCGTCGTGTCCCTACGCGACTCCGAACACCGGATCACGAAATAGTAAACACGTGCTCGCCATCGTCGCTCCCGGCCAGGGAGCCCAGACCTCCGGCTTTCTCAAACCCTGGCTGTCAGAGCCGACGTTCGCGGAGCGGCTGAACTGGTTCTCGGTGGTTACTGGGCTGGATCTGACCCACTACGGGACCGAGGCGGACGCCGAAACCATCCGCGACACCGCCATCGCCCAGCCCCTGCTGGTGGCGGCAGGACTGCTGGCCGCACTCGAGCTGTTCCCGCACCCCGCCGACGCTTTCTCGATGATGGGCGTCGCCGCCGGCCACTCCGTCGGTGAGATCACGGCCGCGGCCGGCGTCGGTGTGCTGTCGGCCGAACAGGCGATGGTCTTCGTACGCGAGCGGGGCCGTGCCATGGCAGCGGCGAGTGCAGTGACCCCGACTTCCATGACCGCCATCATCGGTGGCCAGCCCGAGGAAGTCCTGGCCGCTGTGGCGGCGCAGGGGCTGACTACGGCCAACCACAACGGCACCGGGCAGGTCGTCGCGGCCGGCACCAAGGAGCAGCTGGCCGCCTTGGCCGCCCACCCGCCGGCGCGGGCCCGTCTGATCGAGCTCAGCGTGGCCGGCGCCTTCCACACCGTGCACATGCAACCGGCCGTCGACACCTTGTCTCGGCTGTCGGCGGCGATCTCCACTCACGACCCGCGCGCCCGACTGGTGTCCAACGCCGACGGCCAGGTCGTCCACGACGGTCGTCAGGTGCTTCAGCGGCTCGTCGCTCAGGTCGCCTCTCCCGTCCGCTGGGACCTCTGCATGGCGGCGATGGCCGACCTCGGAGTGACCGGGATGCTGGAGATGCCGCCGGCCGGCACGCTGACCGGAATCGCCAAGCGCAACCTCAAGGGCGTCGAGCTGTTCGCCCTGAACACCCCCGACCAGCTCGGCGAGGCGCTGGAGTTCGCCCAGAAGCACGGTGGCGCCGCTGCTTCCAGTCCGATCGCGGGGAACCCGACCTGGCGGTTGGTGGTCTCGCCCGGCAAGGGCCAGTTCACCCGCACCGAAGACGTCGACGCCCGAAGCGTGCTGCCGAGCCACAGCACCGTCGGGGTGTTGAAGAACCTCCGCAGCGAGGTGCCGGTAAGCGCCCCGCACGGCGGCGTGGTGGTGGAGTGGCTGGTGGAGAACGGCGATCCCGTCTCTCCTGGCCAGCCGCTGCTACGTCTCTATCCGACGGTGGAGAGCGCCGACGCAACCGAGGTGACCCGATGACCCGGGTCACGCTGAAGACCGCCTCCGGAGCGTCCTACGCCAAGCTGCTCGGCGTCGGCGGCTACCGCCCGCGCCGGGTGGTGAGCAACGCCGAGATCGTGCAGAACATCGACTCCTCCGACGAGTGGATCCAGACGCGGTCCGGCATCAAGGAGCGGCGCTGGGCGAGCCCGGACGAGACCGTCCAGATGATGTCGGTCGCGGCATCGCGCGTCGCCCTCGACCGGGCCGGGATCGACCCGGCCCAGATCGACACCGTGATCGTGTCCACAGTCACGCACCTGACCCAGACTCCGTCGGTGGCCGCGACCATCGCCAGTGAGCTGGGCACCACCGGCGCAGCCGCGTTCGACCTCTCCGCTGCCTGCGCGGGTTTCTGCTACGGCACCGCGATGGCCGACTCCCTGGTCCGCAGCGGCTCGTCGAAATACGTACTGGTCATCGGCGTGGAGCGGCTCAGCGACATCACCGACATCCACGACCGCTCGACCGCCTTTATCTTCGCCGACGGCGCGGGTGCCGCGGTGATCGGCCCTAGTGACACCCCGGGCATCGGCCCAGTGGTCTGGGGCTCCGACGGCGACCAGGCCGAGCTGATCAGGCAGAGCGAGCCCTGGGACAAGGCCGTGCACGGCGACGAGCGTCGCTGGCCGGTGCTGCAGATGAAGGGCAACCCGGTCTTCAAGTGGGCCTCCTACACCATGGCCAAGGCTGCGGCTGAGGCGATGGACGCAGCTGGCGTACGGCCCGAGGACCTTGAGGTGTTCATCCCCCACCAGGCCAACATGCGGATCACCGACGCCATGTTCCGCGCCCTCAAGCTGCCGTCTGACGTGGTCATCGCCCGCGACATCGTCACCCAGGGCAACACCTCGGCCGCCTCCATCCCGCTGGCCATGGAGTCGCTGCTCACCTCCGGTGAGGCCTCCAGCGGTCAGCTCGCCCTGATCATCGGCTTCGGCGCCGGTCTGGTCTACGCCGGGCAGGTGGTCGTTCTCCCTTAGCCCACCGCTGGCGATCGCTCGAACGTCTAGCCCTAGGTTTACCTCTACTTCCACACCCGCACGGCTCAGTTCCGTACCCCGCACATCGCAGAAGGAGCAGCACCCATGCCCAGCACTGAAGAGATCCGCGCCGAGCTCTCCGAGATCGTCAACGAGGTCGCCGGCGTCCCGACCGACGACGTCCAGCTCGACAAGTCCTTCGCCGACGACCTCGACGTCGACTCGCTCTCGATGGTGGAGATCATCTACGCCGCCGAGGAGAAGTTCAGCGTCAGCATTCCCGACGAGGAGGCCAAGAACCTCAAGACGGTGGGCGACGCCGTCGCCTACATCGAGCGCGCGGCCGCCTGAGGCACCGCTAGCGGCGGGGGTCGACCGACCTCGGCGATCCCCGTCCCTCCACCCGCAGCAACTCGCCCGAAAGGCAGGCCACCACATGTCTCGAATCCCCGTAGTCGTTACCGGCATCGGCGCCACTACGCCGCTCGGTGGAGACGCCGCCAGCACGTGGGAGGCATTGCTCGCCGGCCGATCAGGGGTGGGCAAGATCACCGCCGACTGGGCCGAGCAGCTACCGGTCAAGATCGCCGCCTACGCCAAGGTGGAGCCCACCGACGTGCTTGATCGAGTGGAAGCCCGTCGGCTGGACCGGTCAGCGCAGTTCGCGCTGATCGCGGCGCTGGAGGCCTGGGCCGACGCGGGCTTCGGCTTGGCCGGGGAGAACCCGGTCGACCGGGACCGCCTCGGAGTCTCGTTCGGCTCCGGGATCGGCGGCATGCAGACCCTGCTGGGCAACTGGGACGTGCTCAAGGACAAGGGCCCGCGCCGGGTCAGCCCGTTCGCCATCCCGATGCTGATGGCCAACGCACCTTCGGCCAACGTCAGCCTCAAGCTGGGCGCCCGGGCCGGGGTGCACACCACGGTCTCGGCCTGTGCCTCCAGCAACGAGTCGATCTCGGTGGGTCTGGACATGATTCAGCTGGGCCGGGCCGACGTGGTGCTGGTCGGCGGCACCGAGGGCGTGATCCACCCACTGCCGATTGCCGCCTTTGGACAGATGCAGGCCATGAGCCGCCGCAACGACGAGCCTGAGCGAGCCTCGCGCCCCTGGGATGTGGATCGCGACGGCTTCGTGCTCGGGGAAGGGGCCGCCGTTCTGGTGATCGAACGGCTGGATCATGCACAGGCTCGCGGGGCGAAGATCTACGGCGAGCTCGCCTCGGCCGGCATCACCGCCGACTCCTTCGACATCGTCCAGCCTAACCCCACCGGCGAGACACAAGCGGCCGCGATGACCAAGGCGCTCCGCGAGGCCGACTTGGACCCAGCCGACGTGGTGCACGTCAACGCGCACGCGACGTCGACCCCGGCTGGCGACCTGACCGAGCTCAGCTCCATCCGGATGGCCCTCGGAGAGCACACTGAGGCCATCGTGACCGGGACCAAGTCGATGACCGGTCACCTGCTGGGTGGGGCCGGTGCGCTGGAGTCAATAGCCACGCTGCTGGCGCTGCACACCCGCAAGGTGCCGCCGACGATCAACCTCGACAACCCCGAGCCCGACCTGCGCGCCGACATCGCCACCAAGGTGCGTGACCTGCCCGAGGGTGACCTGGTCGGGGTCAACAACTCTTTCGGATTCGGCGGTCACAACGTCGCCGTCGCCTTCTCCAACCGGTACGCCACGTCGTTCGATCTGACGCCCTCCTCCTCCGCACTCGTCTCGGGAGCCTGACATGACCGCCACCGTCCCCGCCGTGTCACCTGCCCCGGCGCTTGCTGCGCCGCCGAAGAAGGAGAAGCTCCCCCGCGAGCTCGACCCGCGCAACCCCAACTTCCGGCTGGAAGCGCTGCTGGACTACGGGTCGGTGGAGCTGATCACCGACGACGACGACTCTGGCATGTTGGCGGCCGTCGGCACCATCAACGGCTGTCGGGTGGTCGCGTTCTGCTCCGACGCGACCGTGATGGGCGGCGCCATGGGCGTCCAGGGCTGCGATGTGGTGGTACGCGCCTACGAGCGGGCGATGGCCGACCGGGTGCCCATCATCGGTATCTGGCACTCCGGCGGGGCCCGGCTGGCCGAGGGTGTGCTGTCCCTGCACGCCGTGGGTCAGATCTTTCATGCCATGACCCAGGCCTCGGGCAAGATCCCGCAGATCTCCCTCGTGCTGGGCTTCGCGGCCGGAGGCGCGGCCTACGGGCCAGCGCTCACCGACGTGGTCATCCTGGCGCCCGAGGGCCGGATCTTCGTCACCGGGCCCGACGTGGTCCGCTCCGTGACTGGCGAGGACGTCGACATGCTGCGACTCGGCGGCCCGGACACCCACGGCCGGCGGTCCGGCGTCGTCCACGTGGTCGCCGACGATGAGCAGCACGCCATCACCGAAGGACGGCGGCTGACCACGCTGCTGGCCAGCCAGGGTCAGGTGGCGGCCGAGGTCGCCGACGACGACCTCGCGTCATTGCTGCCCGAGTCGCCCAAGAGGGCCTACGACGTGCATCCGCTGATCAAGGGGCTGCTCGACGACGGCTCCATGCTGGAACTGCACGCCCGCTGGGCGCCCAACGTGACCGTGGCGCTCGGTCGGCTGGCCGGTCGTACGGTGGGCGTGATCGCCAACAACCCGCTGCGGCTCGGCGGCTGCCTGGACTCCCTCAGTGCCGAGAAGGCGGCCCGCTTCGTCCGCATGTGCGACACCTTCGGCGTGCCGCTGGTAGTGCTGGTCGACGTGCCGGGTTATCTCCCCGGGGTCGGGCAGGAGTGGGACGGGGTGGTTCGTCGCGGCGCCAAGCTGCTGCACGCCTTCGGCGAGGCGGTGGTGCCTCGGGTCACGCTGGTAACTCGCAAGGCCTACGGCGGCGCCTACATTGCCATGAACGCTCGCTCGCTGGGTGCCACGCACGTGTTCGCCTGGCCCGGCGCCGAGGTAGCGGTGATGGGGTCGGTGGCGGCGGTCCGGATCCTGCACCGTCGCAAGCTCGCTGGGGTTGCTGACGACGCCCGCCCTCAGATGGAAGCCGAGCTTGCCGCCGAGCACGAACGGATCGCCGGCGGAGTGGAAAAGGCCGTCGAGATTGGAGTCGTGGACGAGATCGTCTCGCCGAAGGCAACCAGATCGGCGCTGGCGGGTGCCCTGCGCAAAGCCGATCACGGGCGACGGGGCGAGCACACCAACATCCCACTGTGACCGCCCTCGCGCTGCACATCGCCTGACCGCAAGCTGGTGATCGATCGGCCGGCCAATCGCGTAGCCCCTGCGTCCAACCGTCGACCCGGACAGAAGGTAGGAGAGCGAGCCACAAGGACTCGCCAAGAATAGGGAGAGTGGTCCGTGAAGGTCGGAGACAAGGTCAGCTGGAAGACGCCTCAAGGCAAGACCGAGGGCAAGATCGTCGAGCGCAAGACCAAGGACTTCCAGCTCGAGAAGCAACACTTCAAGGCCTCTGAGGACGAGCCCAAGTTCATCGTCGAGAGCGCCAAGACCGGAGCACAGGCGGCCCACGCCGAGTCAGCGCTGGAGAAGCTCTGACGTCGGTTGGTGCTTAGACCACTTCGTGCAGCCAGCGGACGTCTGCGTCAGCGCCGGCGTGGCGAAACGGCTCCAGTTCGTCGTCCCAGGGTCGACCCAGCAGGTTCTCCAGCGCAGCGGAGAGGGCCGCGCCGTCTCGGCCTGCGCTGGCGATCGCCAATCGGAGACGGTCCTCAGCCACCACGATGTCGCCGTGCAGCCCGGTGGCGGCACGAAAGATACCCAGCGCCGGGGTGTAGGAGTATCGCTCTGACTCGGTGGTTGCGGTAGCTTCCTCAGTCGCCTCGAAGCGGATCCGCTGCCAGCCCTTGAGGGCGCTGGCCAACTTGGCGGCGCTGCCGGCGGGACCGACCCAGGCGTGCTCCGTGCGATAGGTCGACCGCTCCAAAGGCTGCTGGGTCCAGTCGAGTCGCACGGGCATGCCAAAGGCGCCGCCCACCGCCCACTCGATGTGCGGGCACAATGCTGACGGCGCAGAGTGGACGAACAAAACTCCACGGGTCGTGCTCATGGATCCTCCTTGGGCCAGACCAGACAACCTGAGGGCTGCCTTCCCCGACATCCTCACGCTGGCCTGTCACCCGGCGGATCCAGCTCCATTGTGCCTCATCAACCCGCGAGGATCCAGAGCCAGCGCGGCGTCCTGCAGCTGCTCACTACAGTGCTGCAATGATCACCGCGCCCTTCGGCTCCTGGTCCTCGCCCGTGACGATCGCGACCATGACCGGCGCCTCGGTCACCCTGGGATCACCCACCGTGTTGGGGCCGGATCTCTACTGGACGGAGTCGCGGGCCGACCAAGGCGGTCGCACCACGCTGGTCCGGCTGTCCGGCGACGTGCGTACCGAGCTCACTCCGGAGCCGTACAACGTCCGCAGTCGGGTGCACGAGTACGGCGGCGGAGAGTACGCGGTCGGCCCCGGCGTCGCGGTGTTCTCCAACTTCACCGACGGCCGGCTGTACGTGGTGCGCGGCGATCAACCGCCGACCCCGCTGAGCCCGAGCGCCCCCGACGGACAGCCGTGGCTGCGCTTCGCCGATCTCCGGGTGTACGCCGAGCGCGATCTCGTGCTCGCCGTCCGCGAGGACCATCGCGGACCGGGCGAGCCCGTCAACACCCTGGTCGCCCTGCAGCTGAGCGGCGACAACCCCGACGGCGGCACGGTGCTGTGCTGGGGGGCCGACTTCTACGCCGGGCCGGAGTTGGGCCCAGACCAACAGCTGGCCTGGGTGGAGTGGAACCACCCCGCCATGCCTTGGGACGCCACCCGGATCCGTGCCGGACGGCTTGCGGGCGACACCATCGAAGCGATCCGCGAGATCGCCGGCGGCGCGGAAGAGTCGGCCATTCATCCCCAGTGGGCCGGGGACGGGCGGCTGGTGTTCCTGTCCGACCGCACCGGCTGGTGGAACCTTTACGCGCACACGGATTCGGCGACTACAGCTCTGCACCCGGCCGAGCACGACTTCTGCTTGGCGCCGTGGCGGCTGGGCCAGCACCCGTACGCGGTGGTCGACGAGGACCGGCTGCTGGTGACCTGGCACGACGAAGGGGTCGCCTCGGTGGGGATGCTGAGAGTGTCCGCAAACGAGCTGGCCCTTATCGCCCCGCTGGGGACTGGCACCGCCTCGGTAAGCGTGCACGCCGGGCGTGCCGCAGCGGTGCTGACCAGTCCAGAGTCACCACCGCGGCTGGCGGCGTCGGACCTGAGCCTCGACGGCAGCTGTCCCCGATGGACCCAGCTCCGCCGTTCGAGCGTGGTCGAGCTGGACCCAGGAGTGTTGTCACGGGCCCGGCCGGTGACCTGGCCCGGCGACGCTGGGCCCGTGCACGGCTGGTTCTATCCGCCCACCAACGCCGCTTTCGTCCCGCCTGACGCCACGCTGCCGCCACTAATCACGTTGTCACACGGCGGCCCCACCGGCTTCGCCAGCGCCGACTTCAACCTCCAGGTGCAGTACTGGACTTCACGCGGGGTGGCCATCCTAGACGTCAACTACGGAGGGAGCGCCGGGTACGGGCGGGCCTACCGTGAGCGGCTCAGGGGCCGCTGGGGGCTGGTGGACGTCGCCGACTGCGCCTCCGGAGCCGCGGCCATGGCCTCCGCCGGGCTGGCCGACCCCAGGCGACTGGCCATCGCCGGCGGCAGTGCGGGCGGCTACACCACGTTGAGGGCGCTGACCGCGACCGACGTCTTCTCCGCCGGCATCAGCCGGTATGGAGTCGGCGACCTGGAAGGGCTGGTTCGCGACACCCACAAGTTTGAGGCGCGCTATCTCGACGGTCTGGTCGGCCCGTACCCGGCGGCCGTCGACGTCTATCGTGACCGCTCACCGGTGCACCACGTCGACGAGCTGTCGGCGCCGATCCTGCTGCTGCAAGGCGCCGAAGACCAAGTGGTGCCGCCAAACCAGGCCGAGGCCATGGCCGCCGCCGCCCGGGCCAAGGGGCTGCCGGTGGCGCTGATCGTGTTCCCCGGTGAAGGACACGGATTCCGCCGGGCAGAGAACATCCGTACGGCGATGGAGGCCGAGCTCTATTTCCTGGGCCGCGTCTTCGGGTTCACGCCAGACGACGACCTGCCGACCGTCCCCATCGACAACCTGGACACAGCTTGAGACCGTTGTCGCGCACAAGTCGCCAAAAGCGGCGCGGCCACCGGCCCCACACGTGCGTTGCCGCGCACAAGTCGCCAGAAGCGGCGCGGCCACCGGCCCCACTCGTGCGTTTTCGCGCACAAGTCGCCAGAAGCGGCGCGGCCAGCCGGCCACGAGGTGCGTTTCCACGCACAAGTCGCCTAAAGCGGCGCGGCCAGTGAGAGTCCCTAGGAGTGGTGGGGTTTTGGGTGGTCGGTGCGTCGTTCGGACGTGGGTGCGTCATCGGCGAGATTCTCGGTGTCTACCGCCAAGTAGTCACAAAGGAGACCTCACCGATGACGCTGTCCAATACTGTCGCATCCGAGCTGCTCGAGGCGTTCCGTGCCGGCGAAGGTGTCGACTTGATCCGTGAGTCGGTCCGGTTGGTGATGCAGGAGCTGATCGAGACGGAAGCAACTGAGCGGATCGGCGCCGGCCGCTACCAGCGCACCGACACCCGGGTTACCGACCGCAACGGGTCGAGGCCCCGGCTGCTCGCCACCCAAGCCGGCGACGTCGAGCTGACGATCCCGAAGCTGCGGAAGGGGTCGTTCTTCCCCGTCATCTTGGAGCCCCGGCGGCGGATCGACCAGGCGTTGTATGCGGTGGTGATGGAGGCCTACGTCAACGGCGTCTCCACCCGATCTGTCGACGACCTGGTCACCGCCCTGGGCGTGGACTCGGGGATCTCAAAGTCGGAGGTGTCACGGATCTGCGCGGGTCTGGACGAGACGGTGGAGGCGTTCCGATCTCGGCCGCTGCACCACACCACCTTCCCCTACGTGTTCCTCGACGCGACCTACCTGCACGTCCGGCGCACCGGCACCAACGGCCCCGGCAGCGGGCAGGTCACCAGCATGGCGGTGGTGGTCGCGACTGGGGTGACCGCGAACGGCGGCCGGGAGATGCTCGGTCTCGACGTCGGCGACTCCGAGGACGA
Source organism: Propionibacteriaceae bacterium (assembly GCA_035634295.1). Classification (GTDB taxonomy): domain Bacteria; phylum Actinomycetota; class Actinomycetes; order Propionibacteriales; family Propionibacteriaceae; genus Microlunatus. The sequence continues at coordinate 32,202 of DASQDG010000091.1, forward strand.
GGTGTTCTGGCGGGCGTTCCTCCGCAGCCTGAAGAACCGTGGGCTGACCGGCACCCGGTTGGTGATCTCCGACCAGCACGCCGGCCTGGTCGCCGCCCTCGGCCGGGTGTTCCAAGGCGTCGGTCACCAGCGGT
>DASQDG010000092.1:0-16186 GCA_035634295.1 Propionibacteriaceae bacterium
GATCGACATGCACGACGAGTGGATCGCCGGCGACCGCCGCTACCTCTCAGAAGAGTCCATGGCCCTACTCGACGACGGCATGGATACTGGTACTCGCGCCGCTATCGAGAGCGGCGAGTAGGGCACCGAGGACCACCTCAAGCCCACCACCCAGCGGGGCTCTGTCACCGTAAACGGTAGAAACCCACAGAAGTCGGGTTGGGCTTTCGGCCACCTTGATGGCCCCCTCAAAGCGACACGTTCCCCGCGTGAGCGCATCAGTTGTGGGCAGCGGCGGCTGCGCTGGCCGCAAACGTTCGTTAGTGACCACCCGACCGGTCGTGGGACTGGCGACAAGAAGTCAACGGAGGACGTCGTGTTTTACGCCGGGCCGCTGCACATCGCCGTGCTGTGGGTGCGCCGCGAAGGAAGTTAGCCAAAAACGAAGGTTGGGCGAGTCCGGCTCGACTCGCTAGTCAGCGCAATGTTGGCTCAAACCACGAGCTCGACCTGGGTGCCTGTCGGTGGTTGGTCAAAGTAGTTGTAGGCGCTGCCGCCGCGGATCAGGAGTTCCCACCACCGCAGGTCGGGCCCCTCGCGGCGGGTCCAGCCGGAACTGCCTGGGGCGAAGGCGAGTTGGCCTGCCGGCACGTCGAAGGTGCCTTCCCCGGCGATGGCGGTGCCGGTAACTCCACCGATCCGAACCTGAACTTCACCACTAACGGTCACAGGCGGGTCCGCCCACGTCGTCTTCAGGTTGCCATAGCCGTCCACGTACGCGACAACACCTTCTGGTGCCGGTGCAAGAGTGTCCGGGGCCACCGCTGCAGCAACAACATCAGGGTCTCGAGCCAGCAGGCGAGGGAGCAGCGGTGGGAAAACATCCCGGGACCGGAACTGCGAGCCAGAGTCTGGTATTGCCACCGCGATCAGGTCGTCTAGCTCCTGACGCAGGAATGAGAACGTGTGACCCGCGTCGACGCCGACAACGAGAGCTCCCCGCACCCAGCCCGCCAGCAGTCGCTCCCCCTCATTGCCGGGCCGGGGGTTGTCGTCGTCTTGCCGGGGCGCGACATTGTGATAAACGATTCGATCCCGAGCCCCGTCGCCAAGGGCCAGCTGCGCCACGCAGAACCCGGCCGCCAGCGTGTCGAAAGGACCGACGGGGGTGTAGACCACGTCGGCGCCGGGAACGTGCAAAGCCAGCCGCTGACGCACCTCGGCGTTCGCCAAATCAGCAAGCCCGTAGTCGGCAACCACCTGGACCAGCATCCAGCCTCCTACGTCAGTCGGTTGTAACGCCGTCACAGTAGCGCGCGTGCACGCCTGGGTGCGTCAGTCAAGGCTGGACGAAGTCCACCGCGTAGCGGCCTTGAGGGGCCCACCAAGCTGTTCAACTGAATCAGCGGGGCCAGACGTTCTGCCGTTACAACGGCACCTGGTTAGCACCACGCCGGTCGCTCAGCGGGCTCCGCACGACCGTCGCTCAGCGTGCTCCGCACGAGGGTCGGCCACTGCGTGCGTCCCGCACAACGGTGGACCAACAGAAGGGGCCGCTGCTTACAGGCCTTGATCGGAGGCGCTGACAGGGGTTCTGGTGCGCCTCTTCTCGCCCATGCCCTCCTCGAAGAACCACCCCGGGTGCTCTTGCCGCCGGGGTGGTGCGCCACCACCCTGGTACGCCCGAATCTGAACAGGTAACGACCACCGACACGCATGGTCGGCCGAGGTGGACTTTGAAGCAAGCACCATCACTAAGCGAAGGAGCGCACATCATGACCCGGTTGGGATCGACCGATGCGACAACAGGCATCAGCAGGCGAACAGATCTGATGCTGACTGCGGCAGTGCTGGCCTTATTTCTGATTGCGGGGGCAGTGCTAGCCGTCACAGGGACCACAACGCAGGTGCTGGACTGGGCGTGGGAGCGGCACGCGAACATACTGTCTTGGTACATCCGGCCTCTGTTCCTGCTTCCCCTCGCCTTTTTCGCGTACAGGCGATCGCTCGCTGGAATCGTTCTCACCCTCATCGCCCTGGCCACCAGCATGGCCTGGTTCCCCGCGCCTGAGCGCGTTCAACCAGAGGTTGCGGAATTCCTGGCGTTCGAGCGAGACTGGCTCACCTCCGGGATGACCCCGGAGAAGGTGCTGTCGTGGAGCTTTGCCTTTGTTGGCCTTGCGGCGCTCTGCCTAGCGTTTTGGAAGCGGTCCTTGGCGTACGGTCTGGTAGTCATCACCACCCTCGCGCTCGGCAAAATGGCCTGGGGAGTCATCGAGGGCCGAGGCACCGGCTGGGCCATGCTCATCCCGGCCATAACGGGTCTTATCATCTGTAACGGCGCTGTCCTCTACGCCATGCGCCGGCGCATTCACCGCTCCGCGCGCGAGCGCTCCCATGACCCCGCCGACAGCGCCAGCCAGGGCCCGGACGCGGAATCTCTGCCGACAATGGCAGGGCCCAGGGGACTCCGGTGATTCACGCGTCAGCGAGACTGTCTACTCCCCTGGCAGATGTGGCAGCAGATTTGAGCCACACGGCGGGACCACCGAGTCAGTACCTCGCGCCGTGCACGACACCGGAACGGGCGCCGCGCCGAGCTGGCGCGCCCATCGTCGCCCTTGGCTCGTGCACGTCAGCCGCCGCGGCGCCGCGGCGCACCGTCAACCACCCAGTAATCGGGACGATACTTCAAGGAGTTTGTCTGTCATGAGCCGTTTGCTACTCCCGCCTGTAGTCGTCGTAGTGGTCGCTGCCGTGGCCGTCGGGATTGCGTTCGTCCTCGACCAGGGAGGCGTGGGCCAACGTGACGCTGCTCTGCTCATCGGCACCGTGGGCCTATGGGTGCTGGCCGCGGGCACGCTATGGCTGATCGCCGCCCTGGTCTCCCTCGCCGGCAAGCGTCGCCGGCTTCCTCGGTCCTAATCACCGCCGAAGATCGAAAGGAACCCCGTCTATGCAACTCGTCAGAGCCGGCGGCACCGGAACTTCGGGCCGCGTCCTGGCCCGGGGCGCCGCAGCCGCCGGCCACCACCCTCGCATCCTCACCCGAGGTGCCAGCCGACCGACGCCTGAGGGACAGCACCTCGTCCGGGGTGACCTGACCACCGGCGCTGGCCTCGACGAGGCAGTCGACGGCGTCGACGCCGTCGTCGACCTCAGCAATATCAGCACCGCCCGCTACCAGCCGGTGGCGGAATTCTTCACCACTTCAACCGACCACCTGTTCTCGGCTGAGCAGCGCGCGGGCGTCACGCACCACCTCACCCTGGTTCATCGTCGAAGTGGACCGGTTTCCCTCCCCCTACTACCGGGCGAAGCTCGACCACGAGGCCGCCGCCACCGCGGCCTCCGCCCGGACCGGGGTGGGTTAGAGCATCGTGCGGGTCACCCAGTTCCACGACTTCGCGGCGCTGGTCCTGCAGCGCTGCCGCTTCCGCCGCCTGGTGCTCGCACCACCGCTGCACAGTCAACCCGTGCACCTCGACGATGTCGCCGACCACCTGCTCGGCGTGCTGACGGACGGAACGCCGGTCACGCCCCTGAGCTCGGCGGTCCCCAGCCGCTGCAGGTCCTCGACATGGTGCGCACGTACGCCCAGACAGTCGACCCAACGGTACGGGTGCTCCGGGCACCTCTGTTCGGGGCAGCCCGACGAGTCAACCAAGCCGGAGTCCTCCGCCCAACCAGAAGCGTCGGCGGCGAACACCCGTTCGACCAGTGGCTGACCGAGGTGCATTGATGCGCGCGCAAACCGAATCGAGCCTTACCGGTAAACGCCGGCTCATCGCCGGCATCACCCTGGGCGCCCTGGCCATCTCCCAGGCAGTGGTCGGAGTGTGGGCACTGCTTGCACCAGGCAGCTTCTACCAAAGTTTCCCTGCTGCCGGTCACGCCTGGGTCGCGCTGCTGCCCCCCTACAACGAGCATCTGGTGCGCGACGTCGGCGCGCTGAGCCTGTCGGTGACTGTGCTGCTTACTGCGGCCGCCGTAGTCCCGACTCCTTCGCTTATCCGCGTCGCAGTGACCGCCTACACGGTCTACGCGATTCCGCACACGGTCTTCCACGGACTGCACCTCGAAGGGTTCCCCGATATCGACGCTGTGGCCCAGATGACCGGCTTCGCGATCCAGTTGGTGGCGGCGACCCTCGCTTTACTGACCACCCTCTCGCGAACCCCCCACCCCTCCCCTCTGAACAAGGTCTAGGTGGCTGCGTCCAGCGTCGTCTTGGCGGCACGATCACGAGCTGGGGACTGCTGCAGGACGGGTGGCAAGTACGGTTAGGCCGCCTGGGCGGCGGTCGTGTTCATGACCAGCCCGTATCCGACTGGTATCAACTTGTTGAAGTGCCTGCCCCCCGGCGACGGTGGTAGGTCCCCTCGATCCCGGTCACGATCGCGATCCGCAACTCCTCGGGGGTCGCCCACGCGCGGTGATCGCGGACGATCTTACGCAGCAGCAGCTAGCAGCAGCTTTCCATGTAACAGCGCCACCCTTTCGGGCTCGTCTACTTGGCGGTGGACGAACTGAAAGGTGACCTCCATTCAGGGCGAGGAAGGACTCAACTCGCCGAGACCGACCTACACGTCAGGTGTACGCGGAGCGACACATGAGGTTGTGTGCGGACACCGTCACGGGTTCGAAGTTCATATCGTTGCCCATACGAGCAGCACCAGACCGGTCGCAGTCAGGATGGCGTCAGTTCCGCGTTAAGCCGTCCCTGACACGGCCAGGTCAGACTTCGTCATGGTGGGCGCTCCTTCGTGTTGTTTCGGATAGTTCGGGCTCAGGCCCAAGACGCGAGTCCGCCTCGATGGTCGCTGAGCGAGTGGAGAAGGTCACCGACGGCACGGACGAGTCGGCGCAATCGTGAATCGCCACCAGGTCGTGACCGAGGTCCCAGAGCAAGGTGAGCAGAGCCCGCAGCGCCGGCTGGTCAGCCGTGAGGTGGACCTCGCTGTCACTGCCGTGGAGGCCAATGGAGGCTGCCGGACCGAACCTGGCGTCGATGATTTGCGCCGCCGTTTGGGAGAGGGGTCCGGCCACGATAAGGCGATAGCAGTTGTCGGGGGTCATGCGAGCATGATTCTGGTCACTAGGGTGGCACCGCACCACCCCGCGCGCGATACCACCCAGGGTGAGTCGAGTGGAGTCCGATGCGCCAAGTTGCTGACGCGGCGAAAGCGTTGCCCGTGTTACTACCCCAGGTTTGCGGTAGCGACTTTCGATTAGCACTTCACCGGGTTGCTCCGCAGCCACAGTCGGACCCACTTCCGTAGGCGGACAGCGGTCCAGGTGGGCTTGGGCAATGGCGAGCTCGCGGGCGGAAGTATCCTCGGCTAAGCGCCTTGAGCGTGCGCAGCCTTGGTGGCGCCGCGGTTTATTCAGGCTTTCCAACTCCTCAGGCCGCGGAACGACCACGCCTCGCTCCTTGCCGGCGGAGGCAACATCCATCGCTCGTGGATGGTCGGGCCGGTGACTGCTCGGTCACCCACCGCGCACTGAGCGGCGGCGAGATAAGCAACCCTGCCACAACGACGGTTGGCCACTCCCAAGCCCTCGGCCACTTCCGCGCGCACCGGCGGTGACCGCCTCGCCGCCTACGTCGCCCCTTCGGATCTCTCTCTTGCGGGAATCGCCGGCGGTGGCCACGCCCGTGCACGGCGGTACCTGGAGGAGGGCATCGCCCTGCCGGAGAGCAGACCTCCTACGGTTAACCTGGCCTACTTCAAGGGACGCGCTGGCAGTTGTGGAGTTGTCAGCGGGGCGCACCAAGTGGGTGGCCGTGCTTTTCGTGGCGGCGTCAGCAGTCCTCGAAGCCGTCGGCTCGGTGGGCTGGAGGATCGCTGACTCGTGCCCCAGATCCCAGTCGTGAGCGGGGCACGCAGTGCCTACTGGTCAGCAGTCAGGTAAACGCGGTGGCGGTCCCGCCGTCGTGGAAGACGGCGGCGTGTCCGAGCCGGACGTCGATGAGAGGCTGCTGCGTAGAAGGAACCGGGTCACTACGACCCGGTAGCAGCTTCTTGGGCGCATGCCTTCAGGGTCGGGCTGTGTGGGGTGCTACGCACCACCCTCGCGCGATCCCCCCCAAAGGGTCAGATGAGGCCGACTTCGTGTCCCGTGCGGACGGCGTCCGCGCGGGTGGCCACTCCGAGCTTGCGGTAGAGGCTCTTGGTGTAGCCCTTTACGGTGTTGAGCGACAGATACATCTCCGAGCCGATCTCCCGGGCCGACAACGGTCCCCGCAGGGCCCGGAGGATGGCCAACTCTCGGTCGGTCAGCTCCTCAGCCAGTGCTCCCCGGGCATGCGCTTCAGTGGTGGCGCCTCGGCCGATGCGGGCTTCCAGGGCCTCGAGCCGTTGCACGACACCGGGTCGGGCCTCGCCCGTGACGGCGGCATCCTTGGCTCTTTCGAGAGTCGCGCGGGCGCCCGCCCGGTCGCCTGCGGCCCACTGAGCAGTGGCTAGCTGCGACAGTGCGGCCACGACAATGGTCGGCCACCCCCAGCCCTCGGCGAGGTCAACCGCTCGTACAAGGGCAGGTATCGCCTGGTCAGGGTCGGTGGCCAGGAGGAGTCGCGCTTCAGCTAGCCGCAGGCCAGCCAGAGCCGCCGCAGCACCGGGTCCCCAGGCCCGTTCCGCCGCCGCTGCCAGGTCTCGGACCTCTTGTGCGATGCGGCTCGCGCCTGCGAGGTCTCCGGCTTCGATCAGAATCTGGGCGAGCTGTCCGGCCGACTGGAGCGCGAGCAGCGACGGCAGCTCCCGGCGGAGCGGGGACTTCCAGCACTCCCGCAGTAGCTCAAGCCCCTCCGACAGCTGGCCGGCGCTCAGCAGAGCACTACCGAGAACATGGCGGGCGAAAAGGTGGCCGTACCGCGTCGGGTCGTCTTCGAGCTCCGACGCACGAGTCGCATAACGAAGGGCGCCCTCGGCATCCCCGGCGGCAGGAAACGTCGCCCAGATCGTGTCCGCCTGCCCCCGCAGCGTTCGCCAGCCCGGAAGTGGTTCGCTGGCGGTCTCGATCAGTGGGTCGGCTGCCGCCAGCCAGTGCACGCACCGGTCCGAGTATCCGCTTTCCCCCGCAGCAACGGCCAGGGCGACAAACAGGCGGGGGTCGGTGACCGAGGTGGCCAGCCGCTCGCCCAGGTGCAGCAGCGTGGCGGTCGCACCGCGGTCCATGAACCACCGGTCCCCGCTGAGGAGGAGCTGCACGGCTCCGGTGATGTCGCCGGCTGACTCCCGATGCTCGATTGCCTCTTCCAGCCGGCCCTGGCTGAGGAACCAACCGGCGGCACGACTCAGCAGGGCTGGAGCCTCCTTCGGCGCCTCTTTGTCCAGCAGCCGATGCAGCACGTCCCGGAAGAGCCGGTGGCAGCGATACCAACCACCGCCCAGCGCGGAGAGGAAGAAGCCTGCCTGGTGGAGCTGGACCAGCACATCGCCTGCGTCGTCGGTCCCCAGCACGGCGTCGCACAGCGGACCCGACAGCCGCTCCAGCACCGAGCACCTCACCAGAAGGTTCCGTTGTCCGTCACCAAGCCCGGGAAGGACCTCGGCGGCGAAGTAGTCGAGGATGTGCCGCCGGTCGCCGCCCAGCTCCGCGGCCGCGCCGTTGAGGTCACCGGACTCACGCAGGGTGAGTCCCGCGAGCTGGAGCCCTGCCGGCCAGCCCTCCGTCCGCTCGACCACCGACTCAGTGGTGGCCGGCAGCTGGCACAGCCCGCTGACGCCGCTGACGAGGTCCACGCCCTCGGCAGTGGTGCATCGGAGCTCAGCGACCCTGATCTCGTTGAGCTCGCCGCGAGCCCGCATCCGAGCCAGCGGCAGCGGTGGGTCAGCCCGGCCTGCTATCACCAGGTGCATGGCCGACGGCAGGTAGGACAGCAGGAACTCGACGTTCTGGTGGATCAGCGGGTCGGTGAGGACGTGGTAGTCATCGAGGACCAGCACATGCCTGTCAGCTGAGGTCGTCAGTGCGTTAAGCAACGCAGCCAAAGCAACGCCGATGGGATCCATCCCGGGCGCCTGCAGGGCGGCGAGCGACTCGCGAGTCAGGTCCGGTGCCACCAGTTCGAGTGCGGTCAGGGCGTACGTCCAGAACCGGACGGGTTCGTCGTCAGCCTCGTCGAGGGAGAGCCATGCAGCCCTGCTACGCCACTCCTCGCTCCCGGCCCAGGCGGCGAGCAGGGTGGTCTTTCCCCAGCCCGCCGGGGCCACCACTGTGGTCAGCCGTACGTGAGGGGCACTCGTCAAGCGGTCCTCCAGCCGCGAGCGAGCGACTGTGGTGGGCGGCAGCCGAGGCACGAGCATCTTGGCCCGCAGCATCGGCCGGGCGCTGCCGACCCGCATCTTGCCCCCTCCACGCGACGCTGTCCGGCGTGGCCGCTGCTACAACCAAGGACCCTGCTGCCGGCATCAACCGGAGCTTCGTCAGGCCTGCCGCTCGTGGGGTCGCCCCCGTTCACAGACGCTACCGGCCACCCCGGGTGGATCTGCTGGTGGGGTGGTGCGGCCCCACCCCATCGTGCTCCAGGCTCGTGCCAAAACCTGAAGCGGCCACAAGAAGGGAACGCTTATGAGCAGGGATGACCTTTCTAGCACTACCGACCCAGTCACCAAGCGGGTCCAGTTGGACGCTCAGCGGCAGCTGATCGCCGTTTCCCGCGACGGCACCCCCACGGTGCCTCCGGCCCAGGCCTGTGCTGGCGCGGATCAGCCCGGCCCGCCGCTTGTCCCCCGGTCCCCGGCGATCGACATCTGCAACGAGCACGCACCTCCGGTGCCCGGATGCCGGCCTGCCCCTGCGAGCCGAGACTTCAAGTCGACAACATCAACCACCTTCAAGCAGGCCCAGTGACCCCCAAGGATGGGTCGCAAGGGTTGAAACGGAAAGGACTTTCCTCATGCGTGTACTTGTAGTTGGTGGCACCGGGGGTCTCGGGCGGCTGGTGGTTCAGGAGCTGGCGGGGCGCGGCCATCAGGTCCGGGTGCTATCCCGGCAGCCCCAGCGGACCGCGCAGACCGCGCAGACCGCTCCAAGCGTTGAGCTGGTGAACGGTGACCTGTCCTCGGGGGACGGTGTTGCTGCCGCGGTCTCCGGCGTCGATGCTGTGGTCGACGCCGTGAACGCCGCCCGCCAGGCCGAAGCAGTGATGGTCGCCGGTACCCGCCGGCTGTTGGACGCGGCAGCGGCTGCAAGGGTGGCTCACATCGTCGAGATCGGCATCGTGGGCGCGGAGTCGATCGCGCCGCTGGTGTCCTACTACCGGGTGAAGCTGGCTCAGGAGCAGGTGGTGCAGGCGGGGGAGGTGCCGTGGTCTCTGCTGCGAGCCACCCAGTTCCATGACTTCCTCGCCCCGATGGTGTCCGGGCTGGCCCGGCTTCCCGTGCTCATCGCCCCGGGCATCCGGTTCCAGCCGGTCGATCGGGGGGAGGTTGCGGTGGCGATGGCCGACGCGGTGGAAGCCGGACCCAGCGGGCGGCTTCCAGACTTCGCCGGTCCGCAGGCCCTGCCCCTAGTCGACTTCGCACGGAGTTGGTTGCAGGCGCAGGGCCGACACCAGAGAGCGGTAGCCCTCCCGCTGCCCACCAAGTACGGCCGCCGGCTGCGCGACGGTGCGCTGTGCAACCCCGATCGAGCGGTCGGCCGACTGACGTTCTCGGACTGGGCCGTCCGGCACGCACGCGGTGACGCACATGTCTGACCACAAGCGCGAGACCCGAACCGGGGGCGTCTCCGGCTTCGCCCGACGCCGTCCGATCTCGATGTTCCTGATCCTGGTCTTCGGGATCGGGTGGCCGGTCCTCGCCCTACCCGTGCTGGCTGACCGCGGTCTAATCGGTGGCAGTCAGGTTCCGGTGGAGTTCTTCGCACTCGGCGTGACCTGGTTCGTGATGCTGCCAGCCGCGTTGTGGGTGACAGCGGTCAGCGAGGGCCGCAGTGCGGCGCGCCAGCTGCTGGGCCGGGCGTTCCGCTGGCGGCTGGGTGTCTGGTGGGCGGTCGTTTTGCTCGCCCTCCCGGTCGTGACGATCGTCGTCGGGCTCACGCTTGGCGGTTCGCTCGCCACCGCGGGAGTGCTGACCGTCATCCTGCGCGGGGTCATGTCCCTGCTCACCGCGGTGCTACTTATCCACCTGTGGGAGGAAACCGTCTGGGCCGGCTTCCTGCAGACCCGGCTCGAGCGCCGGCACAGCCTCATGGTCGCCGCGCTGATCGCCGCCGTACCATTTGCCGCGATCCACATGCCGCTGCTGCTGATCGGCGAGACATCGCTCACCGGACTGCTGATCGGAGTGGCGAAGCTCCTCGCCCTAGGTGTCGGCATGCGGCTGATGGTCGGTGTGTTCCTGCGCGCTACCGGCAGCGTGCTGGCCGTCGGGCTGCTGCACGGGGTCTACAACGCCAGCAACAACGCAGGCGGCCTGATCGACGGCCTGCTCGAAGGTGCCGACCAAAACCTCACCGCACCGATCGCGCTGGTCCTCGTCACCGCCGCGGTGGCCGGCTACCTCCACAGCCGTCGAGACCTGCCTCATCTACACAAACAGCAGACGAACCAACAACAGCCCTTGATGCACCAAGGAGGCACGAGATGATCAGCGGAAACGACGAGTTCGAGGCGCTGGTGGTTGGCGCCGGCCCCACCGGACTCGCCCTGGCCTGCGACCTGCGTCGCCGAGGCATCGACTGCCAGGTGATCGACCGAGCACCTCGCTACCCGACAAGCTCACGAGGCAAGGGGCTCCAGCCCCGTAGCCTGGAAGTCCTCGACGACCTCGGCGCCCTGCAACCACTGCTGGCAGCAGGGTGGTCCCGAAACATCCGCCTGCGCTGGCACGTGGCAGGCAAGCTGCTGGCCGACCTGTGGCTGCCCGGCCGGGACCCGCTGCCGACAGTGCCCTACCCCAACGTGCTCCTGGTGCCACAGTGGCGCACCGAACAGGCGCTACGGGACCGGCTGCACGAGCTGGGCGGCAGCGTCCAGCTGGGCTGGGAGCTCGAGGACCTCACCCAGGACGACGACGAGGTGACAGCCACTGTCCGCGACGTCAGCGCCGGCGACCGGCGAACCATCCGCAGCCGATACCTCGTTGGCTGCGACGGCGGCCACAGTCGTGTCCGGGAGGCACTAGGGCTGGCTTTAATCGGGGACACCCATGGCGAGCACTTCGTCTTCGGTGACGTGGAGATTGACGGACTGGACCCGAGCACGGCGTACGTGTGGGTGGACGCCGAGCGCTATCTCGCGGCCAGCTCCTTTCCCGGGCAGCGGTCCTGGCAGGTCCAGGCCACCGTGCACGCCGACCCCCAGGGGCGCTTCGAGCCCGGCTCGCTCGAGCTCTTCCAGCGACTCGTCAATGAGCGCACGGGACGGAGCGACATCCACCTGTCCAACCCGACCTGGTTGTCCAACTATGTCAGCAACGTCCGCATGGTCGACCGCTACCGGGTCGGCCGAGCCTTCCTCGCCGGCGACGCAGCCCACGTCCACAGCCCCGCCGGCGGCCAAGGGATGAACACCGGCATCCAGGACGCCTACAACCTCGGCTGGAAGCTCGACCTCGTCCTCCGCGGCCGAGCGGCAGAGGGCCTGTTGGACACCTACCAGGAAGAACGCTTACCAGTCGCGCGCTCGGTGCTCAAGGGCAGCGACATCGGATACACGGCGATGTTCTCGCCCAACCCCCTGATCACAGCCGTCCGGGAGCGGATCCTGGTGCCGCTGCTGAAAATACCTGCCGTCCAACGGGCGATCCTGAACACCAGCAACCAACTCGACGTCAACTACCGCAACAGTTCGCTCGCCGGACGAAGTGCAGCGGCTCAGCACATCCGTCCACGGCGACTTCTGAACGCCACCGGCGCGGGCACGCTGCTGTGGTCCAGATCTCGACCTCGGGCTGGCGACCGAGCACCCGATGCGGAGCTGCACGACGCCAACGAAGCACCGACCCGGCTTCTGAATCAGCTGCATGGGCCCCAGTTCACCCTGCTCATCTTCACCGGCCAATCCCACACCCCGGCGAGACTTCAACAGCTGCAAGCGCTCGCCGCCACAATGGAACAGCGCTCAGGCGCAGACGTTCGTACGCGGGTGGTGATAGCCGGGTCCACAGGTCAGCAGTTCCTAAAGCCGCGCTCCCCCGTGCTGCTCGACCTCGACGGAAAGGCGCACCGCACCTACGGAGTCTCAGCGGAAACGCTGTACCTACTCCGACCCGACGGCTACGTAGGCATGAGTTGCTCCGCCTGGGACTTGACGACCGTGGCGGAGTATCTCGACACCATCTTTGAGCCCGACCACCCTGGCCGATTGAGAACGAACTCGCTCCACCCAGCACCAAGACTGACCGCACCCGCTCGTACCAGCGATCGGAGCCCCGTCCATGCCGACCACGAGAACTGAGCCCCCGGCGGCCATCCTGATCGTCCCAGCGCGCGGGGGTTCGCGGTCAACTCGCAGGAGTCGGTCATGGTAGGCGAGTCGACTGCACTCCCACCAGCGTCGAGCCGCCTCTAGGTGTCACCCTGCGGCGAGTGACCGCCATGGAGGCGATGCAGGCTGAGGTGTTCGGTGACCCGGATAGGCGACGACGCGTCGAGTCATGATGCGGCGACTCGCGGCCAGCGACGGGATGAAGCTATGGGTCGCCGAGGCAGACGGTGAGGTGGTAGCCGCTGGTCGGATGGAGCCGGTCGCAGGCATCGATTTCGCTGGGCTTTGCGGCGGCGCCACCAAGCCACAATGGCGGAGTCAAGGCATCTACGGCGCTCTCACCGCCGTCCGGGATCGGGCGGCGCTGGCGCACGGCAAGTTGCTGCTCCATAGCAGTTCCACCGAGTTGTCCCAGCCGATCTTGGAGCGGTCCGGGCTCGTCAAGATCCCTTCGAACACGACCTACCGCTGGATCGCACCGCAACAGTCCCTCGGCGGGTCCGTACCGACGCTGCCGTCCGCCTGACCGTGGTTCTACGGAACATCTCTGGCCGACAAGTTAGCCCTGCGGGTGGGACTCGCCGCTACCTTTGCTCGCTGAGCAGCCTGACAGCAAGGGAGGACCGGTGTGTGGTGATGGACATGCTGGGTCATTCGCAGCTGTCGATCACGATGGATCTCTGCTCACACGTCATGCCAAGCGCCTTGCGGGACGCTGCTGCGGCGATGGACCGGGCGCTCGGCGGCGGTCAGTGAAGGGCCGGTTGCTCCCTCGCCTGTACCCTGGGGCTACCGGGGCTGTCCGCACAATGCCGCTTGCCCGAGCTGGCGCCGAGCACGCCCACTGCATTCAGCGCCTTATACATATTGTGTGCGTCTCGGAGGAGAGCGGCGTGCACCACGGCGCCCGCGACGCACTCCTGCGCACCAAGTCAGCGAGTGGTATTACGCTAGTGAACAGCCACTTCCGCCACGCAATGCATCGCCAAGCACTACCCTGCCCTAGTTGCCGGAATGGCCCTTTCAAGGCGGCAAGCGCGGGTTCGAATACCGTTGGGGATGCTGATTGAACGTGCAGTCGACTAGGCACGCCGCTGTGACCGGCCGACAGGCCGGAGGTCGACCCAACGCGAGCCCGCCCAGGCCCGCATCGCCGCCAGCGGCGCCTCCGGGATACCCGCTCGACCTCGGCAGCCTTGAGGCCAACCTCCTTGCCGACGAAGAGGAGATACGCCTTGATGCTGGGGCTCCAGGCGGCCGTTCCGGTCGTCAAGCTTCGGCGGGACTGAGCCCGATTTGTGTCCCAGTTGCCGGGCCCGCGGAGTTGACCGAGGGTGACTGAGTAGCGGCGGGACATGGCGGCGAAGTGGCCGGGGAATCCGAGCATCCGCCCCAGTGCCCGAGAACTCGTAGTCGCTGTTCCCGGTGAAGCAGGTGGCGACCTGCGCGCGGAGGTCGAGGTCAACGATCGTGGTCTGCAGGCGCCGGTGGTGGGCGGTGGTAGCGACGTCGTCGGTCGCGGTCTTGGTCGAGTACTTCGCCAGGTAGCTGCGACCTGGGCGCCACCAAGTGCCTGGTCGTCATCGGGCCGCTGGCTCCAGACGATCCGGACGTCGAGCTGTTGGCCGAACACCAACCGCCGCGGCACGTCCTCTATGTCAACAGCAGGAACCTGCCGCTGCACCGCGCGGGCGGCCTCGGCGACCAGATCCGCGAGGTGTTCGGCGGTCACGGCGGCCGGCGCCGCCGAGAAGCCGTCAGCCGTGGGAGGGCCGTCAAGCCGGATCAGGGCGTGGAAGTGGACTGCGCCGCGGCGTGGGAACTCGGCCACCTTGCGTACTGAACGGTCGCCTCTTCCGCAGCGGGTGGGTGGCTCGACAACATTTCACCGATGGTCGGGTCGACCCGGTCCGACGTGCCGCGGAGCCGGATGGGGCGAACGCAGTTCCCGACCCCGGCGAGGGCGTCGGTCCAGGGGTCCGTGACTGCACCACGACTCAACAGTTCGTTGCAGGCGCGCGTTCGATCTGCTGCTAGAGTGGCATAGTACCCGGTGACAAGACTCCAGCTTCAACGACCCGAGGCCCGGCTGGCCGGCGTTCTCACCCGCGCGGATGCCCTGACAGATCTCCCGCTTACGTCCAAGACCCCGGGCGGGCCAAACGGGACACCCGCCCGGGCCGCCCCCGCCGCCCGTACAGAGCCCCAAGGCCGGCGCGTCTAAACGGAACACGTCGCGCCTGACACTCGAGCAGACCCGAACGAGCGAGGTTGTGCAGAAGTCGAGGTGACGATCGACTACTGCGCGCGTACCGCACAACGGTCGGTTACTGACCTGCTCCGCACGAGACATCCCACGTCTGTAAGTCGTCAAGCGGCGATGGTGGTTTGGGCGGTTTGGCTGGCCCAAGCGGTGGCCTCGTTGTAGGGCTGGTGATGGCGTAGGCAGCCGTGGAGGATGCCGACGAGTCGGTTGGCGAGGGCTCTGAGGGCTTGGTGATGGGTGTCGCCGGCTGCGCGGTGTCGGTCGTAGCAGGCGCGGGCGCCCGGGGAGCTATTCAGCGCGGAGAAGGCTTGATGGTAGAGGGCGTCGGCGAGGCGCCGGTTCCTGGTGTAGCGGGCCAGGACGACCCGTTTCGTGCCGGAGGCGACCAGCGCGGACACGCTGGCCGCGTGCACCGCTTCCAGCTCGACGCGCACCGATAGCTGCTCGCTGCGCAACGCCGCCACGATCTCCTCAGCCCGGGTCTGGAGGTTGCGTTGGCGTCCGGCCTTGCGGAGCAGGCCGGCGACCCGGGCCGTGGTCAGCCGTCGACCGGTCGCCGGGTCGGGTACGGCGGTCAGGACGGCGAGCGCGTCACGACCGGCGAGGTCGTCACCGAACGCCTCAAGCGCGGCCGGGTAGCACTCCCGCAGCAGCGAGCGCAGCGTGTTCGCCGCGCGTTGCCGCATCCAGATCATCGCCTGGTGCGCCCGCGCCGCCAGCCGGACCTGCTCGGCCAGCACACTGTCGCCGGCCGCCGGGCGGTGGTGGGCCCGGTCGAGCCGGACGATCTCAGCGAGGACGTGCGCATCGCCGGGGTCGGACTTCGCCCCCGACACCCCGTGGCGTTCTCGATACCGTGCTGCCTGTAACGGGTTGATCGGGTAGACGGTGAAACCGGCCGCGATCAGCGCCTGGACCCACGGGCCCCGGTCGGTCTCGATCCCGACCAGCACCTGCTCCGGCTCGGCACCTTCTTGCAGGTGGTCCCCGATCACGGCGTGCAGCGCGGCCAGCCCCGCCACCCCCTCGGGGAGTCGACGCCGGACCAGGACCCGGCCCTGGTCGTCCTCGATCTCGATGTCGTGATGGGCCTCGGCCCAGTCATCGCCAACAAACAGCATCAATCGACCTCCCCGCGTCTCGACCTGCACCGACGAACCGTTCGAGGAGACCTGGACGCCCTAATGGTTCAGTGCTCGACCTCGAGGCGGCACGTCATCCCACCAGGCCTACAACCTCCTCGCCAACCGCCCAGGGGCACAATCTCGTGCTAGACCTCAAAGGCCCGGGTCGAACAGTGCTCACCCAGACAGCGGCTCAGACACCAAGTCTGACCAGCAGACCTGCTGCACCCCCATTAGGGTCGGCCACTGCGTGCGTCCCGCACAACGGTGGACCACCAGAAGGGGCCGCTGCTTACAGGCCTTGATCGGAGGCGCTGACAGGGGTTCTGGTGCGCCTCTTCTCGCCCATGCCCTCCTCGAAGAACCACCCCGGGTGCT
>DASQDG010000093.1:0-35170 GCA_035634295.1 Propionibacteriaceae bacterium
CCGCCAAGCGCAGGTCAGAACCAATAGATGAAGTGGGCAGATCTCACGGCCACCAATGGGCAGTTCTCACGGCCGCCAGTGGGCAGTTACGTGACCGCCTACGAGCACTTTTCCATGGCCGCCGACAACCCTGATGGTCAGCGACGCACAGCCCCGCAAACCTTCTCCAGCAAGACGTTGGCCCGACGATGGTTGTCCGTTCTCGAGGCCGACATGGTCAAGGGCCTTTGGCGAAAGCCCGACGTGGTCGTCCAACCACTTCGGGGCTTTGCCGTGCGCTGGGTAGCAGAACGTTCAGGGCTCTCCGAGCGGACCAAGGAGCTCTATGAAGGGTTGCTGAAGCGACACGTCCTGCCGGTGTTGGGAGACGTCGATCTCCGAAGCATCACTCCAGCCCGGGTCAGGTCCTGGCGGCAGTCACTGTTGGACCGCGGCGTGGGCGGCAGCACTGTGGCTAAGGCTTACCGCCTGCTCAGGTCGATTCTCAATACGGCCGTCGAGGACGAGGTGATCGCGCGTAACCCCTGCCGGATCAAGGGTGGCGGAGTCGAGACCACCCCGGAACGTCCCATCGCGACGCTGGCTGAGGTCGTGACTCTGGCTGAGGCGATAGAGCCGAGGTACCGCGTACTGGTGCTGCTGTCGGTGTTTGGCTCTCTTCGTTGGGGCGAGCTGATGGGGCTCCAGCGCGAAGACGTGGATCTCGACGCGGGACTGGTGCGCGTCGAGCGCTCGGTGGCGGAGGTCGGAAGTCGGCTGGTAACCAAAGCACCAAAGTCTGCGGCTGGTGCACGCGTCGTGGCCGTCCCGCGGTGGTTGGTGCCGGAGCTGAGCCGCCATCTCCTCACTTATTCCGAGGTAGGTTCCGAGGGACGCGTCTTCGTTGGTTCCCGGGGTGCCACCCCATATCGAAGGAACTTCGCGAGGACCTGGAGCCGCGCCAAGAGTCTGGCTGGCGTGCAGTCGGATCTTCACTTTCACGACCTGCGGCACACCGGCAACCACTTCGCCGCGGCCTCGGGCGCCAGCACTCGCGAGCTGATGGGCCGGATGGGGCATGCCAGCATGCGTGCCGCCCTGATCTACCAGCACCGCACCAGGGAGCGTGACCGCGCCATCGCCGACTCGCTCGACGCACTCATTCGAGGCAGTGAGTGACTGCGAGTGACCGCGACGTGCCGTGAGTTTTGGGCACGTTGTGGGGCACGCCAAGGGCAGCGGGAACAATCCGAAGCGGCAGGTGCGCTTGAGAAAGCCTCTCTGACTAGGCCTTCTACTGTGGAGCGGGTGACCGGGATCGAACCGGCATGACCAGCTTGGAAGGCTGGGGCTCTACCATTGAGCTACACCCGCAGGTTTCGAGACTGACCAGCCACCATCTCCGGTCAGACCACGAAGTCGGGGCGACAGGACTCGAACCTGCGATCTTCTGCTCCCAAAGCAGACGCGCTAGCCACTACGCTACGCCCCGCGCCGCCGCCGACCCTTGGTGCAGGAAGCGACCACGTGCGCGATCAGATTCTAGAGGCAGCGCTCAACCTTGGCTAATCCTTCACCGGATTGCTCAGCTCAGTGCCCGCGTTCCCGGGGGCAAGTCGCCTCCGGCCACCAGCACGCTCGTGGCGTCCTGAAGCGCGGTCAGCGCGACCCGTTGCGTGAACGGTCCGGTGGACACCCGAGCAACCCCCAGATCCTGCAGTTCTCGTACCGGCAGCGACCGCCCGGGCACCGTGATCACCGAGAGGTTGCCCGGCCCCAGTTCCGCGACCAAAGCCTCGATCTCCTCACGGGCCACCACGCCGGGCACAAACACCACTGGCGCCCCCGCCTGCAGGAACGCCCGCCCACGATCCACGGCTTGGCGCAGCAGGCCGCCGCGGTCCGCGTCAGCCTCGGCCCGGACGAACACGTCCGTCCGTGCGTTGAGCACGAAGTCGATCCCGGCGTCCCGACCCGCAGCCAGCACCGCCTCCACCGCCGCGACGGCCTCGTCCAGGGGCCGCATCTGGTCCTCGAGGTTGCCGCCGACCACGCCGATCGCGATCGCGCGCCGAGCGGTCTGGCCCGGGTCGCCGTAGCCGGCCTCGAAGTCCATCGTCACCGGCAGGTCCACCGCGCGCACGATCCGCTCCACCATGTCCAGGTGCAACTCGAGCGGGATGTTCTCCCCGTCCTCGTAGCCGAAGCTTGCAGCGATCGCGTGGCTGGCAGTGGCCAGTGCTCGAACGCCGGGCGTCGCGGCCACCACGCGAGCCGAGGCCACGTCCCATACGTTGGCCAGCACCAGAATGTCCGGCGCTGCGTGGAGTTCGAGTAAGAGGCGGGCACGGCCGGGCAGGGTCACGAGTCGAACCTAGCGGCCCCCAGGCATAGAGAAAGTCCGTGGTTGCCTGCTCGGGGGTTCAGGTAACCACGGACTCTCTGGGATTAACTCTGCCTGACCCAGGCACCTCACTGCAAGCTCTGGGGCGTCCACTTGAGGACATGTCTACAACAGGACGCAGCACGCGCCATCACTGCGGGAGAGATTTGGTGGCCACTAAGGCCGACCATAGGATTGCCGGGGCTTCGAGCGAGAGCCGTAATTCGGGGTTGGTCAGCAGCCCGCGTCACACCATCAGGAGTTAGTCAAGTGCCAAGCACTGTCGAGCAGTTGAGCCCTTCGCGGGTCAAGATCACCGTTGAGGTGCCGTTCGCCGAGCTCAAGCCCAGCATGGACAAGGCCTACCGACAGATCGCGCAGTCGGTGAACATCCCCGGCTTCCGTCAAGGCAAGGTCCCGCCCATGGTGATCGACCAGCGGTTCGGGCGCGGCGCGGTCATCCAAGAGGCCCTCAACGAGGCGCTGCCCGACTTCTACGGCAAGGCGGTGGAGGAGAATCGGCTCAGCCCGCTGGCCCAGCCCGAGGTCGAGGTGACCCGGCTCGAGGACGGCGACCTGATCGAGTTCACCGCCGAGGTGGACGTACGCCCGGACTTCGACCTGCCCGACTTCACCACCCTCAGCGCAACCGTCGACGCCGTGGCAGTGCCCGAGTCGCTGGTGGACGAGCAGGTCGACCTGCTGCGAAACCGCTTCGGCGCGCGGGAGACCGTCGAGCGGCCCGCCCAGGACGGTGACGTGGTCACCATCGACCTGGCCGCGCGCAAAGGCGGACAAGACCTCGAGGACGCCACCGCAGAGGGCCTCGACTACACCGTCGGTTCGGGGCAGATGCTCGACGGGCTCGACGAGGCCGTCGCTGGTCTCTCCGCCGGCGAGTCCCGGACCTTCACTTCGACGCTGGTCGGCGGTCCGTTGAAGGACGAAGTGGCCGAGGTCGAGGTGCAGGTCACCAAGGTGGCCACGCAGGAGCTCCCGGATGCCGACGACGAGTTCGCTCAGCTCGCCTCCGAGTTCGACACCATGGAGGAGCTACGGGCGGACCTGTCCACCCGGCTGATGGCGATGGCCCGGCTCGAGCAGGCCGCCCAGGCCCGAGACGCGGTCCTGGAGAATCTGATTGCCCAGCTCGAGATCGACATCCCCGACAACCTGTTGAACACCGAGCTGGAAGCCCGTCGCGAGCAGATCACCAGCCAGCTGGCCTCGGCCCAGCTGACGCTGGCAGACTACCTCCGCGACTCCGAGGAGGCACCGGACGAGGAGGCCTTCTGGGCCGATGTCGAGAAGCGCTCCACCGACGCCCTCAAGGCGCAGATCATCTTGGACAAGGTCGCCGAGGAGCGCGAGCTGACGGTCGATCAGAACGACCTGACCTCGCACATCATCCGCAAGGCTCAACAGGACAACACCACCCCGCAGGAGATCGCCGCGCACCTGCAGGAGCACCCGCACCACATCGACGAGTACATGCTGGAGATCCGTCGCGGCAAGTCGCTCGCTGTGGTCGTCGAGTCGGCCACCGTCACCGACACCGAGGGCCAGCCGGTCGAACTCTCCCGGCTTCGCCCGGACGGCACGCTGGCCAGCGACGAGGACGATGCTGTCGAGGGCACCGTGCTCGAGGCCCCAATTGAGGGCACCGAAGACACCGAGGACGACAACCGGGCCTGATCGAGCCTGCCACGACCCCTCACCCTCTGCCGGGCGAGGGGTCGAGTGCGTTCCAGGGAAAGGCGCGTCTGGCCTAGGCGCTGGTCGCCAGAGCGGCCTCAATGTCGTCGGCGATCTTGTCCGGCGCGGTAGTGGGGGCGTACCGGCCCAAGACAGTGCCGTCGCGACCGACCAGGAACTTGGTGAAGTTCCACTTGATGGCGTCTCCCAGCACCCCTGACTGCTCTTGGCGCAGCCAGCGGAACAGCGGGTGCGCCTGCTCGCCGTTGACGTCAATCTTGGCGAACAGCGGAAACGTCACTCCGAAGTTGAGCCGGCAGAACTCGTCGATGGTCGCCTCGTCACCGGGCTCCTGGTGTCCGAACTGGTCGCACGGGAAGCCTAGGACGACCAGCCCTGCCGACGCGAATTGCTCGTAGAGCGCTTGGAGCCCTTCGTACTGCGGGGTGAACCCACACTTCGACGCCGTGTTGACCACCAGCACGACCTGACCGGCGTATCGGGAGAGTGGCAGCTCCTGCCCGGCGATGGAGTCTGCGGTGAAGTCGGAAAGCGTGGTCATTCCACCAGCCTAGGCGCGGCGCTTGAGCCAACCCTGCGGGTAAGCGCCGGTCCTGATCCGACTTTGAGCAGACCGAGCACAACGGTTGACACAGCGCCGAGGTCGCTCCGCCAAAGTTACAGATGTCAGGCAGAGAGCAGCACGAAGCCCAGACGAAGGGGACTGCAGCACCGCAGCAGAGCGTGGCGATCCAGGTCAGGGGAGGACGTCAGGCACGGCTGCAGCGCTGCGGGACACGGCTCTACGTCGGAGGAAGAGTCAGCAACAGCGGGGGCCAGGTCGGCGCGAGGGGGACGCTGACCTGGCCTACTGCTGTCGGCTCGGGCCTGGTGCGCCGACAGCGAACACGCCCGGCGAGCCGCGAATTCACCGTAATAGCCGGGGTAGGTTCGAACTCGTGAACGCATCTCAGAGCTTTCCAGCGGCCGGCGTCCCCGGCCCACGCGCCGCCGTCCGAGCCGGCAACATCGGGCTCGACGACAACGTCTACCAGGCCCTGCTGCAGAACCGGATCATCTTCTTGGGCTCCGAAGTCAAGGACGAGAACGCCAACGCCATCTGCGCGCAGATGCTGCTGTTGAATGCCGAAGACGCCAACAAGGACATCTACCTCTACATCAACTCTCCCGGCGGCTCGGTCGACTCCGGGATGGCGATCTATGACACCATGCGCTGGATCTCTAACGACGTCGCTACGGTCGCCATGGGTTTGGCGGCTTCGATGGGTCAGTTCCTGCTCTGCGCCGGCACCAAGGGCAAGCGCTTTGCGCTGCCGCACAGCCGCATCATGATGCACCAGCCTTCCGGTGGGCTGGGCGGCACGGCCAGCGACATCCGCATCCAGGCCGAGCAGTCATTGCACATCAAGTCGATGATGCAACGTCTGATCGCCGAGCACACCGGCCAGACCCTGGAGCAGATCGAAGCCGACTCCGACCGGGACCGGTGGTTCACCGCCGAGCAGGCGCTGGAATACGGACAGATCGACCACGTGTACACGCAGGCGTCGCAGCTGCCCAACGAAGCACCGAACCAGTAACGGAGCACATTCATGACTGCACACTTTCGCGCCCCCGTTGCCGAGGGGCAGCAGTTCGCGCCGATCTCACAGGAGCCTCGCTTCGCTCCGACGATGGACTACTACATTCCGCAGTGGGAGGAGCGCACCTCCTACGGCATGCGGCGGATCGACCCGTACACCAAGCTGTTCGAGGACCGCATCATCTTCCTCGGCACGCCGATCTCAGACGAGATCGCCAACGCCGTGATGGCTCAGTTGCTGTGTCTGCAGCAGATGGACGCCGACCGTGACATCGAGATCTACATCAACTCCCCGGGCGGCTCGTTCACCGCGCTGACCGCGATCTACGACACGATGCGCTACATCAAGCCTGACGTCCGCACCGTCTGCCTCGGCCAGGCCGCTTCTGCGGCGGCCGTGATCCTGGCTGCCGGAACCAAGGGCAAGCGGCTCGCGCTGCCCAACAGCCGGATCCTGATCCATCAGCCCGCCACCGAAGGTGGCTACGGCCAGTCCTCCGACATCGAGATTCAGGCGAGGGAGATCCTGCGGATCCGCTCGCTGATGGAGGACATGCTGGCCACAGACACCGGCAAGAGCATCGACGAGGTCAGTCACGACATCGAGCGCGACAAATACCTCACCGCCGAGCAGGCCAAGGAATACGGGATCATCGATGATGTCCTGACCTCCTTGAAGGCACTGCCGGTCTGACGCGTCGTTCGCGGGGCCCGAGGAAGCGAGGAACTATGCTCCACCTCAATCCCTCGGGTTTTCGTGGGTCGATCAGCGTCGGCACCGGGCCTTGTAGATCAGCACCACTCAGAGAGGCGACGTAGTGGCACGCATCGGAGAGAGCGGCGATCTGCTCAAGTGCTCGTTCTGCGGAAAGAGTCAGAAGCAGGTCAAAAAGCTGATCGCAGGTCCAGGTGTCTACATCTGCGACGAGTGCATCGACCTGTGCAACGAGATCATCGAGGAGGAGTTCTCCGAGGGATCTGACGTCGGATTGCTCGAAGAGCTGCCCAAGCCGCACCAGATCCGTCAGTTTCTCGACGGCTACGTCATCGGCCAGGGCAACGCCAAGAAGGCCTTGGCCGTAGCGGTTTACAACCACTACAAGCGGGTGCAGGCCCAGACCGCAAACCCGGCTCGGCGAGTCGAGGACGACGGGGTCGAGCTGGGCAAGTCCAACATCCTGCTCATTGGCCCGACCGGTTGCGGCAAGACCTATCTGGCTCAGACATTGGCCAAGATGCTCAACGTCCCGTTCGCCATTGCCGACGCCACCGCGCTGACCGAAGCTGGATATGTCGGCGAGGATGTGGAAAACATCCTGCTGAAGCTTATTCAGGCCGCTGACTTCGACGTGAAGAAGGCCGAAACCGGCATCATCTACATCGACGAGGTCGACAAGATCGCTCGCAAGAGCGAAAACCCGTCGATCACGCGCGATGTTTCGGGCGAGGGTGTCCAGCAGGCTCTGCTGAAGATCCTGGAGGGTACGTCAGCCTCGGTGCCGCCGCAGGGGGGCCGCAAGCACCCTCATCAGGACTTCATCCAGATTGACACCACCAACGTGCTGTTCATCGTCGGCGGCGCGTTCGCCGGACTGGACCACATCATCGCCGCCCGGGTGGGCAAGCGCCCGCTGGGCTTCAACAACGCTATTGAGTCCCGCAAGCCCGGCTCGGACGACCCGTTCGAGGACGTCCGCCCCGAGGACCTGGTCAAGTTCGGGCTGATTCCTGAGTTCATCGGTCGGCTGCCGATGATCTCCTCGGTCAACCAGCTGGACCGGGACGCGCTGATCCGCATTCTGGTCGAGCCGCGCAACGCACTGGTCAAGCAGTTCAGGAAGCTGTTCGAGCTCGACGGCGTCGAGCTCGAGTTCTCACCGGATGCCATCGAGGCCATCGCCGACCTGGCACTGCTGCGCGGGACCGGAGCCCGCGGCCTGCGGGCGATCCTCGAAGAGGTGCTGCTCAACGTGATGTACGACGTGCCTAGCCGCGACGACGTCGCTCAGGTGATCATCACCGCCGAGGTGGTCAAGGACTCGGTGCTGCCGACCCTGGTGCCGCGCGAGAAGCTGGCCAAGCGCGAGCGGCGCGAGCGGAGCGCCTGACGCTCGTGCCGTACGCGGGCGTTCCCCGAACGCCCAACTCAGGCGTCGATAGCGAGCATGTGCAGGGCGACACGCCGTAGTCGATCTGCAGATGCTCGCTATCGTGCTCCGGTGACCGCCGGACCCTGCGGCGGAGGCTCAGCCCGCTGGCGACACCAGCGTCACGTCGACCTGGATCGGGCCCTCCGCCTCGGTCCAGGTGATCTCGCCCACGAGCCGTCCCACATCTCGCAGGTCGCTTTCCACGGCCTGCAGTCGCTTCAGCGCCACCGCCGGGATCTTGAACGCTGCCGAGGCCACCTCGGTCTTCATCGACACCTTCGCCTGCGACTTGGCGCCACGAATGGCGATCAGCGCTGCCGCCACGTCGCCCAGCAGGGCCGGTTCGCCCTCGCCGGCCACTTCAGCGGCAGCTGGCCACCCCGCCTGGTGGATCGAGCCGGACTTGAACCACGACCACACCTCTTCGGTGACGAACGGCAGAATCGGCGCAAACAGCCGCAGCACCACGTCCAGGGTGAGCGCCAGCGTGGCCCGGGCCGAGTCGCGCGCCGAGGTATCGGCCGCACCGTATGCCCGCTCCTTGACCAGCTCGAGGTAGTCGTCGCAGAACGACCAGAAGAACCGTTCGGTCACCTCCAGCGCGCCTGTGTAGTCGTAGGCCTCGAACGCCGCGGTGGCGCCATCCACGACTACCGCCAGCTCAGCCAGCAGGGCCAGGTCGACAGGCTCGGTGACCGATTGCAGGTCACCGGCGGCACCGAGCCCGAGCACGAACTTGCTTGCGTTCAATACCTTGGTGGCCAGCCGCCGGCCGACCTTCATCTGCGCCTCGTCGAACGGAGAATCCAGACCCGGACGCGCGTTGGCGGCCCGCCAGCGGACCGCGTCGGAGCCATACTTGTCGAGGATGTCCTGAGGCACCACCACGTTGCCCATCGACTTGCTCATCTTCTTGCGGTCAGGATCGACCACAAAGCCGGAGATCATCGAGCGAGCCCAGGGCAGCGAGTGGTGCTCGAAGTGCGCCCGCACCACCCTCGAGAACAGCCATGTCCGGATGATCTCGTGCGCGTGCGTGTTGAGGTCCATCGGGAAGGTCAACGCGAACAGCTCGGGGTCGCGCTCCCAACCGCAGACGATCTGCGGGCTCAGTGACGACGTGGCCCAAGTGTCGAAGACGTCGGGGTCGGCCATGAACCCGCCGGGAGCGTTGCGCTGAGACTCCGAGTAGCCGGGCGGCACATCCGAGCTGGGGTCCACTGGGAGCGTGTCCTCGCCCGCCAGGATGGGATTGGCGTAGTCCGGCTCGCCGTCGTCGTCCAGCGGATACCAGACCGGGAACGGGACGCCGAAGTAGCGCTGACGCGAGATCAGCCAGTCGCCGTTGAGCCCGCCCACCCAGTTGTCGTAGCGGTGCCTCATGTGCTCCGGCACCCAAGCCAGCTCGTGGCCGCGCTGCAGCATCTCCTGCTTGAGCGCGTCGTCACGCCCGCCGTTGCGGATATACCACTGGCGGGTGGACACGATCTCGAGCGGCTTGTCGCCCTTCTCGTAGAAGTTGGCCTTGCGCTGAGTCGGCGTCGGCTCGCCGACCAGGTCACTGGACTCGCGCAGCAGCCGCACCATCTGCTCGCGAGCGCTGAACGTGGTCAGGCCGGCCAAGCTCTCGTATGCGGCGGCGCCGGAGGATGGCACCCAGCCGGGCAGGTCGCGCAGAATCCGGCCGTCGCGGCCGATGATCACCCGGGCCGGCAGCTGCAGCTCGCGCCACCAGGTGACATCGGTGGGGTCGCCGAAGGTGCAGCACATCACCAGACCGGAACCCTTGTCCGGCTCGGCGGCGGGGTGGGCCAGCACCGGCAGCTCCACCCCGAACACCGGGCTGGTCACCGTGGTGCCGACCAGGTGGGCGTATCGCTCGTCGTCAGGGTGGGCGATCAGCGCCACGCAGGCGGCGATCAGTTCGGGCCGGGTGGTCTCGATGAACACGGGGCCGGACGCGGTGTGAAAGGCCACCCGGTGATAGGAGCCCGGATAGTCGCGCGCCTCCAGCTCGGCCTGAGCGACGGCGGTCTGGAAGGTGACGTCCCACATCGTCGGCGCCTCGGAGAGGTAGGCCTCGCCCCGCACGACGTTGCGCAGGAACGCCTTCTGGGCGACCAGCTGGGAGTCGGCCGAGACGGTGGTGTAGAGCGAAGACCAGTCGACGCTCAGGCCCACCTGGCGCCACAGGGCTTCAAACGCCCTCTCGTCCACGTGAGTCAGCTCGTGGCAGAGCTCGACGAAGTTGCGCCGGCTGATCGGCAGCTGCCGCTTGAGGTCCGGCTTGGCCGGCGGGGTGAAGTCCGGTTCGTACGGCACGGTGGGGTCGCAGCGCACCCCGTAGAAGTTCTGCACCCGGCGCTCGGTGGGCAGCCCGTTGTCGTCCCAGCCGATGGGATAGAACACGTGCCGGCCGCGCATCCGCTGGTAGCGGGCGATCAGGTCGGTGTGGGTGTAGGAGAACACGTGGCCGACGTGCAGCGAGCCGGACACCGTTGGCGGCGGAGTGTCGATGCTGAACACCGCCGAACGGCTCTTCGGCCGGACGAACGCGTAGGTGTCCTCGGCCCGCCAGCGCTCGGTCCACTTGGCTTCCAGCCCCTCAAGCGCCGGCTTCTCCGGTACGACGGGGGCACCGGCAGGTGCGTCGTACGGAGCGTCGGTGAGCTGGTTGGTCATGCTGGAGATCCTAGACACCGACGACACAGGGTCACAGCCACGCTGGCGCGAGCTGGTCCGCAGCCAGTCCCGAGAGCGCCGCCACTGTCGCAGCCGGGCCCTAGACTCGCGACGTTATGTCCCCGCCACTCACGCACGCCGAAATCGTCGCTCAGCTGACCTCTCGCTGGCCCGAGCACCGCGTCGCGCCCAGCCTTGGCCGCATCCGAGCCCTCACTGAGATGCTGGGAGACCCGCAGCGGGCCTACCCGGTGATCCAGGTGACCGGCACCAACGGCAAGGGCAGCACCGGTGTCATGATCGAGTCCCTGCTGCGGGCTCTCGGGCTTCGCACCGGCCGGTTCAGCAGCCCGCACTTGACGTCGGTCAACGAGCGGATCGCCATCGACGGCGAGCCGATCTCCGACGAGCGCTTCGACGAGGTGTGGCGCGAGATCGAGCCCTACGTCGCGCTCGTCGACGCCCAGGGGATCGACGAGGTGCCGATGACGTTCTTCGAGATCGTGACCGCCATGGCCTACGCGTCCTTCGCCGACGCGCCGGTCGACGTCGCCGTCATTGAGGTGGGACTCGGGGGCACCTGGGACGCGACCAACGTGGCCGACGCCGGGGTGGCGGTGGTGACCCCGATCGACCTCGACCACACCCAGCTGCTGGGGGGGACGATCCGCGAGATCGCCACCGAGAAGGCCGGCATCATCAAGCCCGGTGCGCACGCCATCCTGGCCGGACAGGGCCTCGAGGCGGCGCAGGTGCTGCTGGAGCGCTGCGCGGAGGTGGGCGCGCTGGCCCACCGCGAGGGGGTCGACTTCGGGCTGATCGACCGCTCGGTCGCCGTCGGCGGCCAGCTCATCCGGGTGAACGGCGCCGGGGGTCCGGTGGAGGACATCTTCCTGCCCCTGCACGGCGCTCATCAGGCCGCCAACGCCGCTCAGGCCCTCGCTGCGGTCGAGGCGTTCCTCGGTCTCAAGGCGGTCAACCCCGACGTTGCCCGGGCCGGCTTCGCCGACGTACGGGTCCCGGGGCGGCTGGAGGTGGTCCGGCGCTCGCCGACGGTGGTGCTCGACGCCGCGCACAACCCACACGGGGCGCGGGCGGCCGCGGCGGGCATGACGGAGGCGTTCGCGTTGTCGCCGCTGATCGGTGTGGTCGCGGTGATGCGGGACAAGGACGCCGAAGGCCTGCTGCGGGAGTTGGAGCAGCTGATGAACTCCGTGGTGGTCACCGAGATGGCCTCGAGTACGCGAGGTCTCCCGGCCAGCGAGCTGGGGGAGCTGGCCTCGGAGGTGTTCGGCGCCGAGCGCGTACGGGTCGTGCGCCGCCTCGACGACGCTCTCGAGACCGCCATGGCGATGGCCGAAGGGGACGGCGTCGGTGCCCCCGGCGTGCTGGTCACCGGCTCGGTGGTGGCGGTGGGGGAGGCCCGAACGCTGCTGGTGAAGCCGGAGCAGCCGGTGGCCAGCGACCGCAGATCCGCCGCCGACGCCGACGACGGCTGGGACAGCGACCAAGCCTGGGACACCGGGCACAACGGGAACACGGGCCACGACGACCCCTTCGCTGAGGAGGAGCTGCGATGACACTCAGTCCGACCAATCCGATGCGCTCGGTGCTGATGACTCTGCTGTTCTTCGAGATCGTCGTGTTCGGGCTGGCGGTGCCGGTGATGATCTTCCAGTCCGAGGTGTCCACCGGCGCCGCCGTCGCCTACGGGAGTGCAGCGGCGCTGCTCGCCCTGGCCGGCGCCTTGCTGATCCGGCGTCCGGTCGGCTATCTAGTGGGCTGGGTCGCTCAGGTCGCCGGAGTGGCGCTCGGACTGGTGATCTCGGCCATGTTCGCCATCGGCGGGCTGTTCTTGGCCTTGTGGGTGATCACCTTCGTGTTGGGAAAGAAGCTGGACGCGATGCCGCCCCAGGCAGCAGCCTGACGCGGCCCCGCGTCGGCCCGCTTCGGTAGGGTCTGGCCATGACCACCGACGTGACCCCGCCGCCGCCGCCCACCCAGCGCTCGTTCGTGCTGCTCAAGCCTGATGCCGTGCGGCGTGGCCTGGTCGGTGCGGTGCTCAGCCGCTTCGAGGCCAAAGGGCTGCGCCTCGTTGCTCTCGAGCTCCGTCAGGTCGACACCGAGTTGGCCGACCGGCACTATGCCGAGCACGTCGACAGGGCCTTCTACCCTCCGCTGCGGACCTTCGTCACCTCCGGACCTTCGGTGGCCATCATCGTGGAGGGCGACGAGGCGATCGAGGTCGTTCGGGCGCTCAACGGCGCGACCGACGGTCGCAAGGCCGCGCCGGGCACGATCCGCGGGGACTTCTCGCTGTCCAACCGCGAAAACCTGGTGCACGGCTCAGACTCACCGGAGTCGGCCGAGCGGGAGATCGCCCTCTGGTTCCCCGAGCTCGCCGGCTAGTAGCTCGCTCGGGTTAAGCCTGAGTTGCGGCGGGCCTGCCACCGTAGGGTCGCGTCATGGCTTGGGCCGAGATCACGACCGTTGAGCAGCTCGTCGAGCTCGAGCGGTCGGCCCACGTGCCCGGCTTCGAGCCCCGCACGTTGCTTCGACTCCGCTGCAGGAGGGTCGAAGCGGGAGCACGGGGCTCGATGCGCGATCAGCGCCTCGCTCTGATGAAGGCACGCGAGACCCGGTCCGCGATTACCTCCGGCGTCTCGAGGTCGGCCCAAACCCAGCGGACGACCTGCCAGCCGAGGTCTCGGAGCGCGTCCTCGCGGCGCTTCTCGCGGTAGACGGCATCCTCGGCTCCCTGCCCAGGCCTGAGCAGCCGACCGTACTTCGCCCGACCGTCGAACTCGCCGATGGTCCCCTGCTGCTCCCAGCAGAAGTCCACCCGAGCCACCAGCCGCGCTTGGTCCCAGATCTCGTACTGCAGGGCGGGCGCTGGCACCGCAGTCTCGTGCAGCGCCACGCGGCTCAGGGACTCGCCGGGGCTCTCGCTCAACGGGTCGAGGAACGCCGCCATCCGTCGGGCCGCAGCGACGCGGGGCCACCCCTTGGCCCTGAGCAGGCAGCGGTCGAGCGACTCTGGAGTCAATCCGGTACGCATGGCCGCATCCCCGCCCATCACCGCGAACCGAAAGGGCTGGGAGCGCCCGAGGTCGGCCACGGTGCGGGCCAGCGACGTCGTCGGGATGCCACGCACGACGGTGACGTCCTCCTCGCTCAGCGCAGCCACGTGAGCGTGGACTCCGCTACGCCGCTTGCCCCCGCGGATCGCAGGCCTGGTCAGCTGCACGGGACCGAGGCGGGGCGTCGCTACCGGCAGGCCGTGCAGGACGGCCGCCGACAGGTGGCTCACCACGCTGTCGGCAGCGGTCAGCCGTACGGTGGCCTCGATCAGCCGGAGGTGACGGGCGGCGAGATTGGCATCCTCGATCGGGGTGGCATAGACGCCGCGCCTGACGTGCTCGAGCTCGCCGGTGTGGGCGAGCCGCGCCAGCTCGTTGTGCGTGTAGCCGGCGGCAAGCAGGTCGCGGGTCAATCGAACCGGGGTCATGTCAGCAGTTTCGGCGCCGGCGAAGGCTCAGCGTCATCGTCGTCCGGCTTCTGTGGACGGCTGTCGCCTGGTTGCCTGAGCCTGTGGGGAACGTGCTTCGAGCCCCGTTGGCTGCTTCGACCATGCTGCAGGGCGGTCGAAGCGTGCGCTCGGGGCTCGAACTGGCCCTGAGGCTGTTCTGCGGGTTTCTGCCGTTTGTGTGGGATACTGGGCCTCGGTGAGGGCGCTGCCAGCGCTCCACTGCGATGAGGGCCGTGGCGAGGTGACAGCTCGCCGCACTGGTGGTGACCAGGTTCTTCACCGCGACGAACGTGACTCGAGTGTGTGACAACAGTCCGTTTGACCGCGGGAGGACCGTGACCGCCCCATCGGCCATGGAAGCTTCCGCCGCCCAGCTTTGCCTGGTGCGCGAACGAAAGAGGCACGCCGATGCGTGTCGCAGAGGAGTCCCGGATGCTCGACAACGAGCCCGACGCAAGTCAAACGACCGACGGTACGGAGCCGGCCCCGACGCCGCGGCGGCGTCGTGCCGCCAGCCGCCCGGCCGGTCCGCCCGCCACGACGGTGCCGCCGCCCCCCGAGCCCGCTCCCGCCGTCGAGAACGTCGACGCCGCCCCCGCCGCTGCGCCACCTGCGGCCACACAGGATGTAGTTGCGGCCCCCGAGGTGGCGCAGCAGGAGGTGGCCGCACCGGTTGAGGCGTCGCAGTCCGAGGTGGCCGCACCGGTTGAGGCGTCCCAGCAGGAGGTGGCCGCACCGGTTGAGGCGTCGCAGTCCGAGGTGGCCGCCGCTGATCTGACCGGTGCTGGCACCGGTCCGGTCGCCAAGACGGCGACCAAGCGGGCGCCCCGCAAGGCCAGCGCGAAGAGGGCCGCCGAGGACCCCGCGGCCAACGCGGAGCCGGTCGAGGCCGCACCACAGAACGGGGCGCCGCGCAAGCGGACGCCCAGGAAAGCCGCCGAGCCGCCGGTGCTAGCGCCTGAGCCAGTCGAAACGCCCACCGACGAAACGCCCACCGACCAGACCCGCACCGCCGAGGCTTCGACCGACGCCGCGGTTTCAGCTCCCGGTGATGTGAGTCCCGCCGGCTGGGTCGCTCCCGGCAGCGAGCCGTCCGTGCAGGGGGAAAACGACCCTGATGCCGACGCCACCAGCGCTGCCGAGCGCGGCGACGAGGCCAGCTTGGGCACCACGCTCACGTTGGACGTCGAGCTGGCCTCATCCGACGCGCCATCCCGGACCCAGACGGACGATCCGGTGCTGGCCGCGTCACTTCGCGACAGCTCAGATCGCACGCTGGCCGTGAACGACGACGAGTCAGACACCGACGAGCCGACCGCCGACTCCGACGCCGACGACTCGTCGCAGGCAGTCACCCCGGACTACAGCTGGCTCGCCGACCCCTTCGCCGCTCCCGCTGCCGCCGCGGACAACGCCGTTGTGGATCAGGACGATTCGCCCGAGGAAGTCTCGGACGATTCCAGCACCGATGACACCGGTGACGTTGACGCCACCGACGCCGATGCCGACGCCGCTGATGATGACGAGCCCGGTGATGGATCGCGCCGTCGTCGCCGCCGGCGAGGTGGTCGACGTCGTCGCCGCGGTGCGGGCGACGACTCCACCGACGAGTCCGACGCCGACTCCGAGCCGGACAACGACATCGAGCAGGCCACTCAACCGATCGCGACCGATGTGTCCGGGCCGGCTCAAGGGGCCGGCGGCGAGGAGGCCGACGACGCCGAAGGCGAGGACTCCGAAGGCCAGCGCCGTCGGCGTCGCCGTCGGCGCCGCCGTGGCGAAGACACTGCCACCCTGCCCGACGACCCCGCCGAGGTCGTCGTACGTGTGCGCGAGCCGAGGACGCGCAAGAGGGCAACCAGCAGCTCCGAGGTGACCGGGATCGAAGGCTCCACCCGGATGGAGGCCAAGCGGCAGCGCCGCCGGGAGGGTCGAGACGCCGGTCGGCGCCGGGTTCCGATCTTGAGCGAGGCCGAGTTTCTCGCCCGCCGCGAGTCGGTGCTGCGGCAGATGATCATCCGCCAAGGACCAGAGCTGGCCCAGATCGCGGTGCTGGAAGACGGCATCCTGGTCGAGCACTACGTCGACCGGGACTCTGCCGCCTCGCTGATCGGCAACGTCTACCTCGGTCGCGTACAGAACGTCCTGCCCTCGATGGAGGCGGCGTTCGTCGACATCGGGCGGGGCCGCAACGCCGTGCTCTATGCCGGTGAGGTCGACTGGGACTCCTTCGGCGCCGACGGTCACAACCGGAAGGTCGAGAAGGTCCTCAAGTCGGGCCAGATGATCCTGGTCCAGGTCACCAAGGACCCGGTCGGCGCCAAGGGCGCTCGGTTGACCAACCACGTGTCCATTCCCGGCCGCTACGTGGTGTACGCCCCCGGCGGTCACCTGTCCGGCATCTCGCGCAAGCTGCCCGACATCGAGCGCCGCCGGCTCAAGGACATCCTGGCCGACCTGGTGGGTGAGTCGGCCAGCGTGATCGTCCGTACGGCCGCCGAAGGGGCCAGCGAGGACGAGTTGGTCCGCGACGTGAACCGGCTGAAGGCCCAGTGGGCCGACATCGAGCGCAAGGTCAAGGCCGGCAACTCGCCGCAGCTGCTCTATGGCGAGCCGGACCTGACCGTACGGATCGTCCGCGACCTGTTCACAGAGGACTTCTCCGAGCTCGTCATCCAGGGCAACGCCTCGATGACCGACGCCTACGACGCCGTCGTGGGTTATGTCAGCCACGTGGCACCGCACCTGCAGGAGCGGATCCGCCGCTGGGAGCCGACCGGCGAGGATGACCTGTTTGCCGAATACCGGCTCGACGAGCAGATCGCCAAGGCCTTGGAGCGCAAGGTGTTCCTGCCTTCGGGCGGCTCGCTGGTGATCGACCGGACCGAGGCGATGACCGTCATCGACGTCAACACCGGCAAGTTCACCGGCACCGGCGGCAACCTGGAAGCCACGGTCACCAGCAACAACCTGGAAGCCGCCGAGGAGATCGTCCGGCAGCTCCGGCTTCGTGATGTCGGCGGCATCATCGTGATCGACTTCATCGACATGGTGCTGCCCAGCAACCGCGACCTGCTGCTTCGCCGGCTGGTCGAGTGCCTCGGCCGCGACCGTACGCGGCACCAGGTCGCCGAAGTGACCAGCCTCGGCTTGGTGCAGATGACCCGGAAGAAGATTGGCACGGGCCTCCTCGAGGCGTTCGGCACCGAGTGTCCGCACTGCCACGGCCGCGGCTACGAGCTCAATGATCAGCCCGTCGACAGCCAGCAGCAGGCCGACGGCGGCACCCGCGAGCAGCGTGGGCGAGATCGCAGCCGAGGCAATGACCATGGCGGACGCAACGACAGCGGCTCGAAGAAGGACAGCGGCTCCAAGAACGACAGCGGCCAACGCAATGGAAGCTCTCGCAACGCTAGCCCGGTCACCGAGGACGCCCAGGCAGCCGGAGCAGACTCGGGTGGAGCGGTCGGCGGGAACTCTGACCAGGGTGAGCGATCGGGTCAGAGCGGACGTAGTCGTGGCGGCCGACGCGGCCGCAGTGCTTCGGCCGACCGCGAGCCAGCGGGTGAGGCGACCGAGCCCG
Source organism: Propionibacteriaceae bacterium (assembly GCA_035634295.1). Classification (GTDB taxonomy): domain Bacteria; phylum Actinomycetota; class Actinomycetes; order Propionibacteriales; family Propionibacteriaceae; genus Microlunatus. The sequence goes on from DASQDG010000093.1 coordinate 17,605, forward strand.
GCGCGTCCGAGCCGAACCCCGAGCCACAAGTGGAGACAACAGCCGAGCCGGTGACGTCGGGCTAAGCCGGCTGCCGCGAGGGCGAGGTGTGGTCGGCCATAATGTCTGCCGTGACGGCCAGCGACAGCCCCTACGTAGTGGCGATCGTGGGGGCCGGCCCGTCTGGCATCTACGCAGCCGAAGCCCTCAGCCAGCAGAGCGAGGTCGACGTCGCCGTGGCCGTGCTGGACCGGCTGCCGGTGCCCTTCGGCCTTGTGCGCTACGGGGTCGCGCCCGATCACCACTCGATCCGCTCCATTCGCAACACGTTGGAGCGGACCCTGGAGAAGGCGCAGGTGCGCTTCTACGGTGACGTGACCATCGGCCAGGACCTCACAATCGACGAGTTGCGGGGGGCGGTCGACGCGGTGATCTACGCCTACGGCGCCGGCAGTGACAAGCGGCTGGGCATCGAGGGGGAGGATCTGCCGGGCAGCATCGCCGCGCCGGAGTTCGTCGCCTGGTACTGCGGTCACCCTGACGTGCATCCCGACGTCGACGGGGCGGCCGCTCTGGCGCCGGAGCAGTCGGCGCAGCTAGTAGCCAGCACGCGGCAGGCCGTGGTGGTCGGGGTGGGCAACGTGGCCCTAGACGTGGCGCGGGTGCTGATCAAGGGTCCGGCCGAGCTGGACGACACCGACATGGCCGAAGACGTATTGGCCTCGCTGGCCGACAAGACTGTCACCGACGTGCATCTGCTGGGGCGGCGCGGGCCAGCGTACACCTCATTCACCACCAAGGAGCTGCGCGAGCTCGGGCAGCTGAGCGGGGTTGACCTGGTGGTGGATCCCGCTGACCTGCACCTCGACGACTCCAGCGAGGCCGTCATCGGTCAGGACAAGGTGGCGGCGCGGAATCTGGCCGTGCTGACCGAGTTCGCCGCCCGGACGCCGACCGCGGCCGCGCGTCGGATCCACTTCCACTTCTGGACGCGGCCGAGCCGCATAGTGGGCGGTGACCGGGTCGAGGGGGTCGAGGTGCAGCGCACCCGGCTCAATGCCGACGGCTACGTCGAGGGGGTGGGCGACCCGTACCGGATCGACGCGCAACTGGTGGTCCGTTCGGTCGGCTACCGCGGGACCCCGTTGCCGGGGCTGCCCTTCGACGAGAGCACGGGGCGGGTGCCGCACGCCGAAGGCCGGGTGATCCGCGACGGGGGCTTCTCGCCAGATGAGTACGTCACCGGCTGGATCAAGCGCGGCCCCACCGGGGTGATCGGGACCAACAAGTCCGACGCGGTGGAAACGGTGGTGTCTCTGCTGTCGGACATCTCCGACGGTGCAGTGCGGCCTAGCCACGGTGCCCACGAGCTCGACGGGCTGCTGGCCAGCCGGGGCATCCGACCCCTGGGCATGCCGGCCTGGCACCGGATCGACGCGGCCGAGATCTCGTTGGGGGCCAGCCGTGGTCGCCAGCGGACGACGCTCGCCCATCGGAGCCAATTGCTCGCCGCCGCCGACGGGGACGCAGTCGTCAGCTGACCAGCCGGGCCAGCAGCGCCGCCAGCGTTTCGGCCGGGTCGGCGGTCACCCCCGCGTGCACAGGCGAGGGCTGGACCACGGTGCTCCGCGGAGCGGTCAAGATCCCGAAGCGGGTGGCCAGGCCCGCGTTCTCCCGGGCGCTGCCCACCGGTTCGGCGCAAGCGTCCACCACGGCCTGGGCGCTGGTCCGCACCGCCCCCACGTCCACGCCGCGGTTCAGCGCCTGCAGCCGCGGCGGATCGAGCGCCACCATTGCCTGCAGGAACTCCCGGTCCTGGCAGTAGAGGATCACCCCGACGTTGATGAACTCGCCGCGGTCGACCCGCGGCACCGCCCGCAGGACGGCGTACTGGAACGCGTGCTTGCCCCCGCTCACGGCAGCCAGCTCTCCGCGGCGGCCAGCCGGGTCAGCAGATGTTCCACGTATGCGGCTCGGGCCGAGCGGGCGTCGCCCGGCGCCTTCGGGTCGGGTCGCGTGGGGTCGGGCACCAGCCAGGGATCCGGGACCAACGCAAGCACCGACTCGAGCAGTTCCGGCGTCACCAGGGCGGTGAGCTGGTCTGCCACCCGCCGAGGGTCACCCTTGGCACGCAGCACGTGGTCGCGGTAGTTATAGCCCGACCGCGCGAACGTCTCCGGACTGCCCCAGGAGTGGTGGAAGCGCAAGCAGGCGCCGTGGTCGATCGCCCACAGGTTGCGGTGCCAGATGAGCAGGTTGGTGTTGCGGGTGCTGCGGTCCACGTTGGCCACGAAGGCGTCCAGCCAGACGATCCGCGCGGCGTCTTCGGCAGCGACATCGAAGTGCCGGTCGAAGCCAACCGAGCCGGGCAGGAAGTCCATGGCCAGGTTGAGTCCGGCGCTGGCCGTGATCAGTTCCTGCACCTCTTGATCGGGCTCGCGACGGCCGATCTCAGGGTCCACCTCGATCAGGGCCAGCGCGGGGACCCGGACGCCGAGCGCCCGCCCGAGCTCGCCCACCACGATCTCGGCGACCAGCGCCTTGGGCCCCTGACCGGCGCCGGTGAACTTGACCACGTAGGTGCCGGAGTCGTCGGCCTCCACCAGACCGGGCAGTGACCCGCCCTCGCGCAGCGGCGTCAGATAGGCGGTGGCCGCGATGGAGTCCAGCACGCACGTCAGGCTAACGCCGAGACAGATTCTGCTGGCGCTGGCGCACCAGATGCGACACCCTGAAGAGCAGCAGCGAGGGAGCGGACCATGCCGACAGCAGACAGTCGTCGGGGGAGCCGGCTGCCGGGCTACCTGACCCGGTTCGTGGGTCGGCAGCACGAGGTGGCGGCCTTGAGCGCATTGGTCACCAGAGGTGGCGGGGGCGTTGCAGCGGCCCCGGGCTCTGGGCGGCGGTTGGTCACGCTGTGCGGTGTCGGTGGGAGCGGCAAGACCCGGTTGGCACTCGCATTGGCCCACGTGTTGGTCGGCATGGGCCCGTCTGACAGGGCGAGCTCCTTCGAAGCCGTTTACTGGGTGGCGTTGGCGCCGGTGCCGGACGCGGGGCGGGTGGCACAGGCGGTGGGAGCGGCGTTCGGCTCTGCCGTCGCGATGTCGACCGACCCGACCGCGAGTGTGGCTGGTGAGGTCGGTGATCACCACCTGTTGTTTGTCCTGGACAACTGCGAGCACGTGGTCGAGGGCTGTTCGCAGCTGGTGAGCGCGCTGCTGGCCTCATGTCCCCAGCTGGTGATCCTTGCCACCAGCCGGGTGCCCCTCAACACGCCAGGCGAGTACGTCTTTGCCGTACCACCGTTGCGGATGCGGTCCGTCACCTCTGCGGAAGCCGGCTCGGTCGAGGACGAAGCCACCACGCTGTTCCTGGAGAGGGCGGCCATGGTGGCACCGGCGCAGGAGCCCACCCCGGCTGCGGCGCGGGCGATCGCAGATATCTGTCAACGACTCGACGGCCTGCCACTGGCAATCGAACTGGCGGCGAGCTGGATGCGGGTGCTCACCGCGCGAGACCTCCTTACCGAGATCGACCGTGGCCTGTCGTTCCTGTCCTCCACCTCGCCGGGACTGGACGACCGGCACCGCAGTATGGAAGCCGTACTGGCCAGCTCGTGGATGCGACTCACCGACCGTGACCGGCAGGTCCTCAGCGCGCTGTCAGTGTTCCCCGGGAGCTTCAGCCGGGACGCGGCAGAGGTGGTGGGCCAAGCAGACCTGGCTGCCCTGTCGTCGCTGGCGGAGAAGTCGCTGCTCTCAAGGCTCCCCGACGCCGACCACACCCGCTATCACATCCACGAGCTCATCCGGCAATATGCCTTGGCGCACGGGGACGCAGACGACGCAGCTCAGCACCGACATCTTTGCTACTTCCTCTCGCTTGTGGAGCAGGCCGAAGACGCCTGGGATTCCGCCGGCGAGCAGCAGTGGCTGGACCGGCTGCGCCTCGAGCACGCCAACATCGACGCGGCGTTGCAGTTTGCGCTCGACCACCAGCTCTCTGAGGAGGCGCTGCGTCTCGCCGCCGGACTGTTCGCCTTCTGGATCTACAGCGCTCCCATGAAGGTCTACCGCGCGCTGCTGGAGCGGGCGCTGTCGCTGCCCGACAAGCACCCCACCGCGGACCTGACCCGCGCGCGAGCTCGTGCCCTGAACGTCGCCGGCTATGCGGCAACGTCCGCCGGGGACTACTTCCGGGCGCTGAGCTTGTTCAACGAAGGACTGGATTTAAGCGACGGTCTGGGCGACAGCGCCGCGGTCGCCTGGACGCTGCGGGGCAGGAGCTTCGCCAACCGACTGGCGGGTCACGCCGAGCTTGCGGGGGAAGACGAAGAGCGCAGCCTCGCCATCTGTCGCGCGATCAACGACGCACCCGGGCTGGCCTGGTGCACCTACGACCTCGGTGAGATCGCCTTTGCGCGGGGCAATCTTCACCGGGCGCGCGAGCTGGTCACTCAAGGTCTTCATCAGTTCGAGCAGCAGGGACTGGCCTTCGGTGCTTACCGAGCGGTCGCGCTGCTAGGCGATATCGCCGGCCGAACTGGTGAGTGGCTCCAGGCGCTGACCCACTACCAGGACGCGCTAGCCCGACAGCAGCGCAGCCACTTCGTGGCCCGGGGCGGGGAGATCTTCGAGGGGCTCGCGGCGGTAGCGCTGGGGCTTCATCGACCCCATGTTGCGGCACGGCTGCTGGGAGCGGGGGAGGGTTGGCGTCGGACGTTCGGTGTCGTACGCGGTGCCCCGCACGTCCCGGCGTACGAGCGGCGCCTCCAGGCTCTGCGTCGGCAGCTGCCGGCAGACGCCTGGGCGGCCAACTACGACGGTGGCCGTCGGCTGACACCGGAGCAGGCGGTCGCAGACGCCGAGGGGTGCGCCGCGGAGCTGGCCTCGGTACTGGCCGCGCACGACACTGGCCTGACCGAGCGCGAGCTGGAGGTCCTGCACGCACTGGCGCTCGGACTCACCAACGCCGAGATCGCCGCTCGACTGGTGGTCAGCACGCGGACCGTGCACGCCCACCTCCGTTCGATCTACAGCAAGCTGGGAGTGTCCACTCGGACGGCCGCGGCACATGAGGCAGCAGCGTTGAACCTGGTCTAACGCCGCTGTGCTCTACGCGTGGGAAGTTAGGCACAATTGCCGATGCCGTCCTTGGCTCGCCTTATGAGGCTGGTGGTCAACCCACGGACAAGGAGCTGACCTGTGAGCACGGTGGAGATGTCAAGGCAGGAGTCAGTTGAGGCCGAACTGACCGTCGACCCAAGCGAAATCGACGGGGCCAGGCTGGAGGCGTTCATGGGCCAGGCCGTGGTGGACATCGCCACCTCGATGGCCGCCCCGCTGCTGCTGATCGGCGAGCGGCTGGGGTTGTTCAAGGCCATGGCCGGTGCCGGACCCCTGACCTCGGCCGAGGTGGCCGACCGCGCCTCGGTGGCGGAGCGCTACACCCGCGAGTGGTTGCGCGGCCAAGCCGCAGGCGGCTACGTCAGTTACGACGCCGCGAGCGACTGTTACACCCTGCCCGACGAGCAGGCCCTCGCGCTGGCCTACGAGGACAGCCCGTACTACGTGTTGGGGGTCTACAGCTCCATCGCCTCGATCTTCTCCGACCTCGACACGCTGACCGACCGGTTCCGCACCGGACAGGGGTTCGGCTGGCACGAGCATGACCCTGGCTTGTTCATCGGTACCGAGCGCTTCTTTCGACCCGGATACACCGCAAACCTGGTGCCCGTCTGGCTGCCCGCGCTCGAGGGCGTGGTGGACAAGCTCACTCGTGGGGCCAAGGTCGCCGATGTGGGCTGTGGGCACGGCGCGTCCACCCTCTTGATGGCTCGTGCCTTCCCGAATTCCGAGTTCTGGGGCTTCGACTATCACGACGGGTCCATCGCCCGCGCCCGCGAGCGAGCCACCGAACAGCAGGTGGCCTCAGGATGCACCTTCGAGGTCGCCAACGCTCACGACTTCCCGGGAGAGGACTACGACCTGATTACCCACTTCGACTGCCTGCACGACATGGGGGATCCGGTGGGTGCGGCCCGGCACGCCCGAGAAGCGATCGCTCCCAATGGCACCTGGATGATCGTGGAGCCGATGGCTGGCGACCGAGTGGAGGACAACCTCAACCCGGTCGGGCGCTGCTTCTACAACGCATCGACCGTGCTGTGTACGCCCGCTTCGCTGTCTCAAGAGGTCGGGTTGGCGCTCGGTGCTCAAGCCGGCCAGGCGGCCCTCACCGAGGTGATCACGGCCGGCGGGTTCAGCCGTGTCCGGCGCGCGGCAGAGACGCCCTTCAACCTGATCCTCGAGGCGCGCCCCTGATCTGGTCGCCGCGGGTCGGCGTAGCGGGCACCTGCCCCCGGCGTTTGACCCACGCGTCAGCGGCCACGTAACCTTGTCCCTCGGTGCGCGCTCTGCCGCGTGCCTGTGGCGTGTCGCGAGTCGGGCCCTTGCCGGGCTCAGTCGGTCTTATGGCTCAGCGCACACCAGCGGAGACGAACCATAGAGAGTAGGTCAGGCGTGTACGCAGTCGTGCGTAGTGGCGGCCGCCAGCACAAGGTCGCCGTGGGCGATCTCATCGAGGTCGACAAGGTCGATGACAGGAGCGTGGGCGCGCGGGTCAACCTGCAGGCGCTGCTAGTCGTCGATGGCGACTCGGTGACGGCTGACAAGAGCGGGCTCGACTCGGTCAGCGTCACCGCCGAGGTCGTCGGCCCGACCAAGGGCCCCAAGATTCACATCCTGAAGTACAAGAACAAGACCGGCTACCGGAAGCGTCAGGGTCACCGCCAGCACTACACCCAGGTCCGGGTCACTGGGATCGAGAGCTGAGGCTGAGATGGCACACAAGAAGGGCGCGTCCTCGACGCGGAACGGGCGGGACTCCAACGCACAGCGCCTCGGCGTCAAGCGCTTCGGCGGCCAGCTGGTCAACGCGGGCGAGATCATCGTTCGGCAGCGCGGTACTCACTTCCACCCCGGTGACGGCGTGGGTCGCGGCAAGGACGACACACTGTTCGCCCTGATCCCGGGCAACGTCGAGTTCGGTAGCAAGCGCGGCCGACGGGTCGTCAATATCACCACCCCAGAGGCGGTTTCAGCCGCCGCTGAGTGATCGAGGGCTCGACGCGTCGAGCCTTCCCAGATCGACGAGAAGGGCGGCCCAACGGGCCGCCCTTTCTGTTTTCCTAACGAATCGAGTGCTCGTGGCCATCCCCAGCTTCGTCGACCGGGTGACGCTGCACGTCTACGGCGGCAACGGCGGCCACGGGGTGGCGTCAGTCCATCGCGAGAAGTTCAAGCCGCTCGGCGGTCCCGACGGCGGCAACGGCGGACACGGCGGGTCGGTAATCCTGCGGGTTGACAGCGGCCTGACCACTCTCGTCGACTACCACCGCCAGTCCCACCGCAGGGCGACCAACGGCATACCAGGCCGCGGCGACCATCAAAACGGTGCCGAGGGCCAAGACGTTGTGCTGCCAGTGCCCGACGGCACGGTGGTCACCGACGCCGACACCGGTGAGCAACTGGCCGACCTGACCGGCGAAGGGGCGGAGATCGTGATCGCCCAAGGTGGCCGTGGCGGTCTGGGCAACGCAGCGCTGGCGTCGAACACGCGCAAGGCGCCCGGCTTCGCCCTGTTGGGTGAGGAGGGCGAGACCCGGACGGTCACCCTGGAGCTCAAGGTGATCGCCGACGTTGGGCTGGTCGGCTTCCCCAGCGCCGGCAAGTCCTCTCTGGTCGCGGCCATCTCGCGGGCCCGGCCGAAGATCGCCGACTATCCGTTCACCACCCTGATCCCGAACCTGGGAGTGGTGGTCGCTGGCGAGGTCACCTACACCGTCGCCGACGTACCGGGCCTGATCGAGGGGGCGAGCGAAGGCCGGGGGCTGGGGCACGACTTTCTGCGCCACATCGAACGGTGCGCCGCCCTGGTGCACGTAATCGACTGCGCCACCTTTGAGCCTGGCCGCGACCCCTTGTCCGACCTCGACGTGATCGAGGCAGAGCTGGCCGCTCACGGCGGGCTGGAGGACCGGCCGCGGTTGGTGGTGCTGAACAAGATCGACATCCCCGACGCCAGAGAGCTCGCCGAGATGGTCACCGCAGAGATCGAGAGCCGCGGGCTGCGAGCGTTCTCGGTCTCCACCAAGAGCGGCCAAGGGTTGCAGGGTTTGACCTTTGCCATGGCCGAGCTGGTTGCGGCCCGGCGAGCTGCCGCACCGCCACCTGAGCCCCGGCGGATCGTGCTGCGGCCCAAGCCGGTCGCCGGTGGCCGCGACGAGTTCAGCGTCACCGCCGAAGGTGAGATGTGGCGCGTACGGGGGGAGAAGCCGGAGCGCTGGGTGCGCCAGACCGACTTCTCCAACGCCGAAGCGGTTGGCTATCTGGCCGACCGGCTCAACCGGATCGGGATCGAGGACAAGCTGCTCGACCTCGGTGCGCGCTCCGGCGACGCGGTGGCCATCGGCGGCGAGGACGCGGTCGTCTTCGACTTCTCTCCCCAGGTCGAGGTGGGTGCCGAGATCCTCAGCCGGCGCGGCGAGGACCAGCGCTTCGAGACCCGGCGGCCCGCCGTCGAACGCCGACGCGCCAAGGACCTCGAGTATCACCAGGCGCGCGTCGACGGACCCGGCGACGAGGACGTCGAGTGAGCGTACGTGGCCGCAACCGCTGAACGTGTCTGGGCCATCGCTGGCGCGAACCGCGTGGTGGTCAAGGTCGGCTCCTCGTCACTGACCACCACTCGCGGCGGCATCGACCCCGACCGGATCGCCGCTCTGGTCGACACCCTCGCCGCCGTCCGGCACGCCGGCCGTGAGGTTGTGCTGGTGTCTTCTGGGGCCATCGCCGCCGGCCTGGCCCCCCTGGCCCTGAAGACCCGGCCGCGTGACCTGGCCACCCAGCAGGCGGCCGCCTCCGTCGGGCAGGGGCTGCTGATGGCCCACTACACCCGGCTGTTCGAGGGCCACCGGCTGACCGTCGGGCAGGTGTTGCTGACCGTGGACGACGTCACCCGACGCAGCAACTATCGCAACGCGTACCAGACCTTCGGCCGTCTGCTGGAGCTGGGGATGGTGCCGATCGTCAACGAGAACGACACCGTGGCCACCCACGAGATCCGCTTCGGCGACAACGACCGGCTGGCGGCGCTGGTGGCGCACCTGGTGCACGCCGACGCGCTCGTGCTGCTGAGCGACGTCGACTCGCTCTACACCACCAAACCGAGCAGCCCGGGCGCGCGCCGGATCGCCGACGTCTACGGTGACGCCGACCTTGGCGACATCGACGTGGCCAGCCGCGGCTCGGCGGTCGGCACCGGCGGCATGGTGACCAAGATCGACGCCGCCCGGATCGCCACCTCCGCCGGCATCCCGGTGGTGTTGACCGACGCGGCGCGCGCGGCGGCGGCACTGTCGGGTCAGCCGGTCGGCACCCGCTTCCACCCCACCGGCAAGCGCCGCTCGACCCGACTGCTGTGGCTCGAGCACGCCAGCGACGCCCGGGGTGAGCTGGTGCTGGACGCCGGGGCCGTACGAGCGGTGGTGCAGCGTCACGCGTCCCTGCTGCCGGCGGGGATCACCGCGGTCACCGGCTCCTTCTCCGCGGGCGAGCCGGTGAACCTGGTCGGGCCCGACGGTGCTGTGGTCGCCCGAGGGCTGGCCAACTACGACTCCGATGAGCTGCCCGGACTGCTCGGCCGGACCACTCAGGAGCTGACGGCGGCCCTGGGGGCGGGCTATGACCGTACGGTGGTGCACCGCGACGCGCTGGCCCTGCTGCGCCCCTGACCGGGCCTGGGTCCGACTTCCCCGCACGCGGGCTGACCTAGCCAGTCCCGCAGCGGCCACGCTGAGCCCCGCCCGCTACCGTGAGGCCGCTGCAGCCGGCTCAGGGCAGGCGCAGAGGCTCAGCGGGGTGGTCGGAGACTAGTCTTTGCGGGTGACGATTCGGGACCAGGCCCTGACTGCCCGCGAAGCCTCCATCCGGCTTGCCGCGGCCACCCGGGCCACCAAAGACGCCGCCCTGCACGCGATGGCCGACGCCCTGGCCAAGGCCGAGGCCGAGGTGCTGGACGCCAACGGCGAAGACGTACGCCGAGGTCGCGACGGCGGACTGCCGGTGGCACTGGTGGACCGACTGACCCTCACCCCGGATCGGGTGGCGGGCATGGTCGACGGGCTGCGCGCGGTGGCTGCTCTACCCGACCCCGTCGGCGACGTGGTGCGCGGTTGGACCACGCCGAACGGGGTGCAGATCCGGCAGATCCGCGTGCCCTTCGGGGTCGTCGGCATCATCTACGAGGCGCGCCCGAACGTGACCGCCGACGCCGCGGCCATCTGCGTGAAGTCCGGCAATGCTGTGCTGCTGCGCGGCTCCTCGAGCGCCGCCGGCTCCAACGCGGCCGTGGTCGCGGCCTTGCGCGCCGGCCTGGCCGAGGTCGGGCTGCCGGTCGACGCCGTCCAGCTGGTGGCTGGGCCGCGGGAGGTGACGGCGGAGCTGATGGCGGCGCGCGGTCTGGTGGATGTGCTCATCCCGCGCGGCGGAGCGGGACTGATCGAGGCCGTCGTCCGCGACAGTCAGGTGCCGGTGATCGAGACCGGGGTCGGCAACTGCCACCTGTTCGTCGACGCCAGCGCCGACCCGCAGATGGCGCTGGACCTGCTGCTGAACGCCAAGGTGCAGCGACCGTCGGTCTGCAACAGCGTGGAGACCATGCTGGTGCACGCCGACGTCGCCGACAGGTTCCTACCTCAGGCGTTGGCCGCGTTGTCTGCGGCAGCCGTACAGGTGCACGGTGACAACCGTACGGCCACCTACGCCGACGTGCTGCCGGTCACCGACGCGGACTTCACGCAGGAGTATCTGTCGCTCGACCTCGCGGTGGCCGTCGTGGACTCGCTCGAGGAGGCGCTGGCCCACATCCGGCGCTACTCGACCGGGCACAGCGAAACGATCGTGACCGAGTCCCAGTCGGCCGCGCAGGGGTTCATCACCGGGGTCGATGCCGCCGCCGTGCTGGTCAACGCCTCCAGCCGGTTCGTTGACGGCGGCGAGTTCGGGTTCGGGGCCGAGATCGGCATCTCCACCCAGAAGCTTCACGCCCGCGGCCCGATGGGGCTCGCAGAGATGACCTCTACCAAGTATGTAGTCACCGGGCAGGGTCAAACCCGGCCTTGACCGGCGATGCGCCCGTCGACGCGGAGAGCCCGCTAGGCTGCGGCTATGGAACTGGGACTGATCTTGCTGGAAGTCGAGCACAAGCTGCCGATGCCGGCGTGGCTGTTCGGCGTCATCGGGTTCGGTCTTCTGGTCGCTCTGCTGTGGATCACCATGGCCATCGGCAAGGGCCGTCCGCACAGTTAGATGAGCGACCTGCCCAGGTCGCCCGCCACTGGTCTGGCGCGCCCTCGCCTGTCAGAGGACCGGGTCTACCGACTGGGCGTTATGGGCGGCACGTTCGATCCCATCCACCACGGGCACCTGGTGGCCGCCAGCGAGGTGGCCACCCGCTTCGGGCTCGACGAAGTGGTGTTCGTGCCGACGGGCCACCCGTGGCAGAAGACCCACCGTGATGTCTCGGGAGCCGAGGACCGTTATCTGATGACGGTGATCGCCACCGCGTCCAACCCGCGTTTCACCGTCAGCCGGGTCGACATCGACCGGCCGGGGTTGACGTACACGGTGGACACGCTGACTGACCTGCGCGCCGAGCGTGGCAGCGACGTGGAGCTGTTCTTCATCACGGGTGCGGACGCGTTGGCGCAGATCCTCACCTGGCGCAACGTCGACCAGCTGTTCGACCTAGCCCACTTCGTCGGTTGCACCCGGCCAGGCGTGGAGTGGGATTCGCTGGCCATCAACCAGCTGCCGGCCGAGCGCATCACGCTGATGGAGGTGCCCGCGCTGGCTATTTCGTCGACGGCCTGCCGGGGACGGGTGATGGAGTCCGACCCCATCTGGTATCTGGTGCCCGACGGCATCGTGCAGTACATCGCCAAGCGGGGTCTCTACAGCCCACAGCCGGCGCTGGAGAACCAGCACTGACGAGCCGCCGCCGGAACGCCACCTACGGATAGAGGACCAGTTGAGCGCCACCGAACATGCCCTGCAACTGACCAGGGTCGCAGCTGAGGCTGCCGCCGACAAGCTCGGCACCGACCTGATCGCCTACGACGTGTCGGAGCAGCTGGCGATCACCGACGTGTTCCTGGTCGTCACCGCAGCCAACGAGCGCCAGGTCGGAGCTGTAGTGGACGGCGTCGAAGAGGCGCTTCGAGGCCTCGACGCCCGGCCGGTTCGGCGCGAAGGTGACCGGCAGCAGCGGTGGGTGTTGTTGGACTACCTAGACATCGTGGTGCACATCCAACACGTCGAGGAGCGCAAGTTCTATGCCCTCGAGCGGCTGTGGCACGACTGCCCGCAGATCGAGCTCGGCGTCGACGTGCGCCGATGACGGCCCGTCGGCTGGTGATCTGGCGCCACGGCCGGACCACCTGGAACCGGACCGGTCGGTTTCAAGGCCAGGCGGACATCCCGCTGGACGAGCTGGGTGAGGTGCAGGCCAAGACCGCGGCTCCAGTGCTCGCGGCCATGAGCCCGGGCAGGATCGTGGCCAGCGACCTGACTCGGGCGAAGCAGACGGCGGCGCACCTTGCGGAGCAAGCCGGGCTGCCGGTGAGCCTCGACCCACGGCTGCGCGAGATCCACGTCGGCTCCTGGGAGGGGCTGACGGCCGACGAGGTCGCTGAGATCGATCCCGACAGCGCCCGGCGCTACCTGGCGGGTGAGGACGTCCGGCGCTCGCCGACGGGCGAGACCGTCGGCGAGGTGGCCGAGCGGGTGGCCGAGGCGCTGAGCGAGATCGCCGACCGAAGCGAGGAGGGGGAGATCGTGGTGGTGGTCATGCATGGCCTCGCCGGCCGGGTCGGCACCTGTCGACTCGTGGGCATACCGCCGGAGGCCTGGCGGCTGCTCGGCGGTATGGACAACTGCGGCTGGATCTCACTGACTCGGCACCGGACAGGCGGCTACTGGCGAATCGAGGCCTACAACGTCACCGTGGGCCCGACGACGGCGGATCCGATTTCGTGAGGTGCGTGCTCTGGCAGTAGTATCTCGGGGTCGCGTTGGGGCCGGTCAGGGCCGCAACGAGCGCAGCGAGGGGCTTTGGCGCAGTTGGTAGCGCGCTTCCATGGCATGGAAGAGGTCAGGGGTTCGAATCCCCTAAGCTCCACCTCGTGGTTTGTTGAGACGTGGTTGCGTGAGAAATCCTTGGCGGGTGTGTCGGGATAAGGCTGCCTTGCGTGCGGTGTTTCGGCATGCTGGCTGCTCTTCAGCCCATTCGTCGCGAGCATGTTTTTGGCGACGACGGCTGGTTGTTACAGCGCTACGGACAGTGGAGATCGCACCGCCGAGCACGGACCGGCTCTGACTGAGTTGTCCGCCTGCCCCAGGGCACCCTGTGGCAAAAAGTTCGTCACCTCCAGCCCGGCCTTGGGAACTCGTATCTGCGGTTGAACCGGCCACGGTCAAGAAGTTGGTCTCCCGCGACCAGCAATTAAATGGAACCTCGTGCCCGATTCTCGGAAAGCGACAAAAACTCTCTCCAACGCCGCAAAATAGTCGTTGACATGCCTATTTCGGCCTGATAGGCAGTGAAGTTATCCCCGCAGGGGGGGCGCCTTCGGAAGGGGAGCAGCATGAACAAGCGACTGGCGGCCGGGCTGGGTGCGTTGGCAGCTCTGGCAATGACAACGACAGGAGTGGCACCTGCATCGGCTGGTGGAGAAGACCCGTATCCCGAGAGCGAGGGGTGGCAAATTTTTAACTTCAATGACACCTTGCGCGCGGGTTACGTCTGCAATGTTGATTTCAAAGCCCGGGTCAAGGGCCACGTGCGGGTCACGGTCAATGGAAAGCTGCCACCCAAGGACTGGAAGGGCCCGAAGCCCGGTGACCTCGTGGTCCAAGAGAGTCCGGACGCGACGGCAACGATCACCAACGCCAAGAACCGCCAGAAGGTCAAGCTCGACCTGGCTGGGCCCGTCTACAGCCGAGTGAGCAAGAACGGCAAGGACCTCAAGAGCAGGAGTGTTGGCGGGAACCTCTACTTCGGAAACGGAGTCAAGGGGCTGCTATATGCCAAGGGCACGCAGTGGTTCAGTGTCTACAATTTCAAGGACCCAGTGAAGGTTGAACTGGACCTGCACAGAACCCAGGGCAGCACCGTCGAGCTGTGTCATTTCCTAGGGGCTAAAGCGGTGCGGGGGAAGAATCCTCCACCTCAGCAGGGCCAGAGCGGCGTTGCCCACGACCTGACCCTCTAGGACTGGTGGCTCCTTGGGAGTCGATCATCAGCTAAAGCTGGTCGAGTTGTCGTTGCAGCCGGATCCCGTCCGGTGCGTGTCACTGCGGTTACAACTCCGGCGCGCGTGCAGCACCCTTCCGTGCACCTGAGGTATGTTCACCGCAGCCTGTGACTTGTGGTCCCGCACGGACCTGTCGACGCCTGAACGCTAGGGTGCCGGTCTTGGACACCGGCCAGCGGTCGGAAACTGTGCCCGACCGGTACCAGAGCCGCGCCGATGGGGGAAGGACAGGGATGACGGTTCCGCCGGATTCCGGCGCTGAGGCTGTGCAGGCCAGCCCGGAGGCCGTGCTCTCCGGCGTGGGACGGACCGAGGGACGCTCGCTTGGGCAGATCGCCCTGATGCGGCTCCGCAAGGACAAGGTCGCCCTGGCCGGTGCCGCGGTGCTGGTGCTGCTGATCGTGGTTGCGGTGTTCGCGCCGCTGATTGTCCGGCTCCTCGGCAGCCCACCCAACGAGTTTCACCAGGACCTGATCGACACCGCCGGGGGGACCCTGACGCCGCTGGGTCGCTTCGGCGGGATCAGCTGGGACCATCTGATGGGCATCGAGCCGGTGAACGGGCGCGACATCTTCAGCCGCGTCGTCTACGGCAGCCGGATCTCGCTGCTGATCGCGCTGCTCGCCACCCTGCTCTCGGTCGTCATCGGCACCACCCTGGGTATTCTCGCCGGCTTCTCCGGCGGCTGGGTGGACACCCTGATCAGCCGGGTGATGGACATATTCCTCGCCTTCCCGATCTTGGTCCTGGCCATTGCGCTGGCCGGCGTGTTCCCCGACGCGGCCTTCGGCCTGTCCGGGAACGGGCTGCGGATCGGGCTGTTGATCTTCATCATCGGATTCTTCAACTGGCCCTACATCGGGCGGATCGTCCGGGGCCAGACCTTGTCCCTGCGGGAGCGGGAGTACGTCGAGGCGGCGCGGAGCCTCGGCGCGCGACGCTCCTACATCTTGATCACCGAGATGCTGCCGAACCTGATCGCGCCGATCCTGGTCTATTCCACCCTGCTGATCCCGACCAACATCCTCTTCGAAGCGGCCCTGTCCGTCCTCGGAGTCGGCATTCGCCCGCCGACGCCCAGCTGGGGTGGCATGCTGTCCGACGCGGTCGCCTATTACACCCAGCCGCATTTCATGCTCTGGCCAGGGCTGGCCATCTTCATCACCGTCTTGGCCTTCAACCTGTTCGGGGACGGGCTGCGCGACGCCCTCGACCCGCGAGCGAACCGTTAGCGATCCACGTCGGGTGATCCTCGACCAAGCAGAGAGCGAGAGAAGATGAGACACACGAAGTACTGGCGAGGAAAGGCGCTGCTTGCTGTTGGCGCGGCCACCACGCTGCTGGTGACGGCGTGTGGAGGTGGCGGCGGGGGATCGACCGGCGGCGCCTCCAGCAGCGGCACTGGCGACGCGGCCTTCAACGCGGCACTGACTGGCGTGGTGAACCCGTCAGAGACCAAGGGCGGCACGCTGAAGTTCGCCAACCCCGGTGAATGGGACAGTCTGGATCCCGGGGAGACCTACTACGGCTACTCCTGGAACTTCGCCCGCCTCTACGGTCGGGCGCTGCTGATGTTCAAGGTTGCGCCGGGCAAGGCGAGCAACGAGCTGGTGCCCGACCTCGCCGAGGGCCTAGGACAGGCCAGCGACGGTGGCAAGACCTGGACCTACAAGCTCCGCAAGGGCGTCAAGTTCGACGACGGCACGGAGATCAAGGCCGCCGACGTGAAGTATGCGGTGCTCCGCTCGACCGACAAGAAGACCTTTCCCAACGGACCGGCCTACTTCGAGCAGATCCTGAACCTGCCCAAGGACTACGCCGGCCCGTACAAGTCGCCGAACGCCAACACCGACTCGGCGATCGAAACCCCCGACGACTACACAATCGTGTTCCACACCAAGCAGCCGTTCGCGAGCTTCGACTACCTAGCACAGCTGACCCAGACCATGCCAGTGCCCAAGGCCAAGGACACCGGCGCCAAGTACCGCAACACCATCGTGTCCAGCGGGCCCTACAAGTTCGCCGACCTTCAGCCGGGGAAGAGCTTCAACCTGGTCCGCAACGACCAGTGGGACGCCGCCACCGACACCAACCGCAAGGCGCTTCCGGACCGTTATGAGGTGAGCCTCAACGTTAACGCCGATGACATCGACAACCGGGTGATCAGTGGTGACCTCGACGTCGACATCGTCGGATCGGGGGCGCAGCCGGCCTCGCTGAGCCGCGTGCTGCAGGACCCGAAGCTCAAGGCGAACGCGGACAACCCGATCATCTCCCGGCTCTGGTACACCTCCATCAACCCCACCGTGGCGCCGTTCGACAACATCGAGTGCCGTAAAGCGGTGATGTACGGCATGGACCAGACCGGCTACCAGACCGCCTACGGTGGCGTGTTCGCCGGCGGTGAGCTGGCCACGACCCTGATGCCGCCGCAGATCCCCGGCTACGCCCAGTCCGACCTCTACCCCAACGGCGAGGACAACAAGGGTGACGTAGAGGCGGCCAAGAAGTCGCTGCAGGCGTGCGGCAAGCCAGACGGCTTCGCGACCAACATCGCGTACCGCGCCGAGCGGCCCAAGGAGAAGGCGACCGCCGAGGCGTTCCAGCAGGCGCTGTCAAGGGTCGGCATCAAGCTGACGCTCCGGCCCTTTCCCCAGGGCGACTACTTCTCCGCCTACGCGGGCAACCCGCCGTATGTGAGGAAGAACAACCTTGGTCTCGCGGTCAACGGCTGGGGTGCGGACTGGAATGACGGTTTCGGCTTCCTGTCCCAGATCGTCGACTCCCGGGTCATCCGGGAAACCGGTGGTTCGTCCAACACCAGCGTGCGCATCCCCGAGGTCGACAAGATGCTGGACGCGGCCCTGCTCGAGCTCAACGCCGACAAGCGCAACCAGCAATGGGGCGCGATTGACAAGCGGGTGATGGAGGAGGCGGTCATCTATCCGGGCGTCTACGCCAAGAGCCTGCTGCTCCGGCCACAGAAGGCGACCAACGTATTTGTCAGCGACGCCTTCTCAGGATACGACTACCTCGCCATGGGTGCGCAGCAGTAGGTCTGCCAACGCTTGCCGGTGCCGGCGCGGGTGTTCTCCCGCGCCGGCATTGGCAGGCCTGAAGGAGGGGTGTGCTCACCTACATCGTGCGTCGGCTCGTCGCCGCTATCGGGCTGCTGTTTGTCCTCAGCCTGGTCACGTTCTCGATCTTCTATCT
>DASQDG010000094.1:0-37329 GCA_035634295.1 Propionibacteriaceae bacterium
TCGAACGTTCAGGTCAACTACGACAAGGCCACCGTCAAGGACGCCCCGCGCGTCGACGCCGACGGCGCCCTGAGCCCGGAGGAGGAGGAAACCCTTTACAGCTACTACGGGCTCTCCGGTGGGCACACCGCCGGTCGCGACTACGACAACGACAACGTCACCACCGATCGTGACCACGACACCACCAGCGGCTTTGTCGGCGGCGGCGACGACGGTGACCGCGACAAGGACGGTGACAAGGACGCTGGCCTGATCGACCGCGCCAAGGCCAAGCTCGGGGGCCGCGACAACGATCGCGACAACGACAACGATCGTGACTTCAGCAGCGACCGCGACACGGTCGGCCACGACACCTCCGGCCCCACCACCGACGACGCCATGACCCTGTCAGAGGAGCGCGTCAACGTCGGCGTCCAGCGGCGTGAGGCCGGGCGTGCCCGTTTGCGCAAGTATGTGGTGACTGAGAATGTCACCCAGACCGTCCCGGTCAGCCGCGAGGAGGTGCGGGTCGAGCGCGAGCCCATCACCGACGCCAACATCGGCAACGCCACCTCCGGCCCCGCGATCAGCGAGGAAGAGCACGAGGTGGTCCTGCACGAGGAGCGCCCCGTGGTGCAGAAGGAAGCCGTCCCGGTTGAGCGCGTTCGCCTCGACACCGAGACGGTGACCGAGAACGTGACCGTGAACGAGGAGGTCCGCAAGGAGCAGGTCGACACCGACCTCGACGGCGACAACAACCTCGGGAACGACCGCACTGCCCGCTGAATTACCGGCCTAACGGCCAACGGGGGGAGATGATGGAGCCATGAGTTCATCGACAACTCCACCCGACGGTGAGTCGGGCTACCGGACGAGGGAGATTCCGCGCGTTGGCGCGGATGGTCGTCCGGGGCCCGGCCACCGAGAGGTAGTCGCCCGTCAGAAGGAAGAGTTCGGCGGGATGAAGTTCGGATCCGCCTTTTTCGGCTGGTTGGCGGCCACCGGGATGGCGGTGCTCTTGACTGGGATCGCGGCCGGCGTGTTCGCCGCCTTGAGGCAGACCGGCACCCTCCCAGACGAGACAGCGTCATCCGGTGCCTTCCAAACCGCCGGACTGGTGGGCGGCATCGTCTTGCTGGTCATCATCTTGATCGCCTATTTCTGCGGCGGGTACGTCGCGGGCCGAATGGCGCGCTTCAACGGTGCAAAGCAGGGCGTCGCGGTGTGGCTGTGGGCGATCCTGGTCGCGGTGGTACTCGGCGTCATCGGGGCCATCGCCGGCTCCAGGTTCAATGTCGGCGCACAGCTCAACAGTGTTCCCAGTGTCGCCATGAACGACGGGAGAATTACCACAGCCGGCATCCTGGTGGCCGTCGGGGTGGCACTGGTCAGCCTGCTTGGCGCTATCTTGGGCGGTCTGTCCGGCATGCGGTTCCACCATAAGGTAGACCGCTTCGGTCACGAAGGCTGACGCCGGGGGACCGGGATGGGCATTCCTCGCTCGCCGAAAGGCACCTGCTGATTCACTCAGCAGGTGCCTTTTTCTTGTGCGCATCAATGAACTGCCTGCTGCCGATACACGACTTTGCGGTAAACCTCAAGCCTTCCGACTGAGGCATAGTTTTCCCCAGCGGCTGTGGGTAAATGCAGACGACTCCACTGCTGTCAACCCTGCGAGAGCGCGCCAAGCCGAGCCAGGAAAGATCTCACGGCGATTGTTGTCCACCACAGGTGGATAGCGAAAGACCTAGTCAGCGGCCCGTTTCGCGAGATTCGGTGGCGTTGTGCACAGTGTCGTACCCAGCAAACGCACAGGTCCTTGGCGTGTCCCCCACAAACGCTTGGTGCTTGTCCACACCCCCTGTGGATAAGACCCTGTCCAAGGCCGTCACCGACGCGTACGGTGACACGAGTTGCCCGGCGATCCGCGACGCACAAGAACTGTCGGAGCCGGGTCGTAGCGTCACCGTCGAGCTCGCAGCCGGCCGCCGCGCGATCGGCGAAGAGCCGGTCCACGGCTGAGGGCGGGGGCTGGGCGAGCATGAGGAATTGCGAGAAGGGGGCACCGTGAGTCTGGCCGAAGTCATGCCGTTCGGTGACGAGGTGCTCCGCTCGGGCGACCGCACTCCGCCCCAGGACCTGGCGGCCGAGCAGTGCGTGCTGGGCGCGATGATGTTGTCCAAGGACGCTATCGCTGACGTGGTGGAGTCGCTGCGCGGCGCCGACTTTTATCGACCGGCTCACGAGCAGGTCTACGACGCCGTGCTTGACCTCTACGGCCGGGGCGAGCCGGCGGACGCCATCACGGTGGCTGCCGAGCTGACCAAGCGGGGAGAGATAGGCCGGGTTGGCGGTGCGCCCTATCTGCACACGCTGCTGGCTAGCGTCCCAGTGGCCGCCAATGCCGGTTACTACGCCGAGATCGTCCGGGAGAAGGGCATCCTGCGGCGGCTGGCCGACGCCTCCATCCGCATCGGGCAGATGTCCTATGCCGCTCAGGGCGACGTAGACCAGATTGTGGACCGGGCCCAGGCTGAGGTCTATGCGGTCACCGAGCGACGGGCCTCTGAGGACTACAAGCCGCTGTCGGAGCTGATGCAGCCCACCCTGGACGAGATGGAGGCCATTTCGTCGCGTGGTGGACAGCTGGCCGGGGTGCCCACCGGCTTCCTGGAACTGGACGACCTCACCAACGGCCTGCACCCGGGGCAGATGGTGATCGTGGCCGCACGTCCCGGTTGCGGCAAGTCCACCCTGGCCCTGGACCTGGCACGCTCGGCCTCGATCAAACACGGGTTGACGTCGGCCATCTTCAGCCTGGAGATGAGTCAAATCGAGATCACCATGCGACTGCTGTCGGCCGAGGCGTCGATCCCGCTCAGCCACATCCGCGGCGGCAAGATGAGTGACGACGACTGGTCACGGGTGGCCAAGCGGATGGGCCAGGTGTCAGAGGCGCCGATGTTCATCGACGACAGTCCCAACCTGACCATGATGGAGATCCGAGCCAAGGCTCGCCGGCTCAAGCAGCGTCACGACCTCAAGCTTGTGGTGATCGACTACATCCAGCTGATGACGTCGGGCAAGCGGGTCGAGTCTCGTCAACTGGAGGTGTCGGAGTTCTCCCGACAGCTCAAGCTGCTGGCCAAGGAGCTCGACGTGCCCGTGGTGGCGCTCAGCCAGCTGAACCGTGGCCCGGAGCAGCGCACCGACAAGAAGCCGATGCTGTCCGACCTGCGCGAATCCGGCTCCCTGGAACAAGACGCCGACATGGTGGTGCTGCTACATCGCCCGGACCTCTATGACAAGGAGTCAGAGCGGGCAGGGGAGGCCGACTTCATCGTCGCCAAGCACCGCAACGGGCCCACCAAGGAGATCACCGTCGCCTTCCAGGGCCACTACTCCCGCTTCACCGACATGCAGCACTGAGTGCGCGTCAGCTCAGGGAGCGCCGGACACGTGGGTGTTCGACGGGACCCCCGGGGTTGTCCGGATACCCAATGGGGGTATCCTAGGACAGGACCGCCAACGACAAGGACTCAACGATGACCGAGCCTGCCAGCCCGCACGGATATCTGCATCAGAAAGCGGACTACCTCCGCCGGCTGCGCCGCATCGAGGGCCAGGCCCGCGGGCTCCAGCGGATGGTCGAGGAGGAGCAGTACTGCATCGACATTCTCACCCAGGTCTCGGCCATCACCAAAGCCCTGCAGTCGGTCTCGTTGGCCCTGCTGGAGGAACACCTCAGTCACTGCGTGGTGGAGGCCGTGGCCGCGGGCGGGCCGGAGGCCGAGGTCAAGCTCAAGGAAGCGTCCGACGCCATCTCGCGCCTCGTCCGGTCCTGAGCGCACCAGATCCGCAGACCCAAGGAGTCGATCGACATGAGCACCACCACCACTTACACCGTGGCCGGGATGACCTGCAGCCACTGCGTCTCCGCGGTGACCGAGGAGGTGTCCTCGGTGCCCGGCGTCGAGGACGTCGAGGTCGAGTTGGACAGCGGTGCGCTGACCGTCACCGGCTCGGCCGCTGTGGACCCGGTTGCCGTCCGGGAAGCCGTGGCCGAGGCCGGCTACGAGCTCGTGACCTGAGCCGTGCGTCGATGAGGATGCCGACCACCGGAGGCCACGGGTCGAAGACGGGTGAGGCCCAGGTCGAGCTCGCTATTGGCGGCATGACCTGTGCCTCCTGCGCGGCTCGCATCGAGAAGCGGCTCAACCGCCTTGACGGGGTCACCGCCACCGTGAATTACGCCACCGAGAAGGCACGGGTGCGGTTTCGGGTCGAACTGGGCCAGGAGCAGCTGGTGGCTGCGGTCGAGAAGGCGGGTTATTCCGCCACGCTCGAGACCTCGCCGGCCGAAGGCGCCGAGCCTGCCGACGCGCTCCACCGGCGGCTGGCCCTCTCGATCGCGCTGAGCCTGCCGGTGGTGGCGCTGGCGATGGTGCCGGAGTGGCAGTTCCCCTACTGGCAGTGGGTGTCGCTGGCCCTGGCCACCCCCGTGGTCCTGTGGTGCGGCTGGTCCTTCCACCGGACCGCCTGGACCAACCTGCGGCACGGCAGCTCGACGATGGACACGCTGGTCTCGGTCGGCACCCTGGCCGCGTACGGCTGGTCGCTCTACGCCTTGGTCTTCGAGATGGCGGGGATGATCGGGATGAGGCACCCCTTCGAGCTGACGCTCGACCGCACCGACGCCGGTGGCAACATCTACCTGGAGGCTGCGGCTGGGGTGACCACGTTTCTGCTGGCTGGGCGTTATCTGGAGGCCCGCTCCAAGCGGCAAGCGGGGGCGGCGCTCCGGGCACTGCTGCAGCTAGGCAGCAAGGACGTCACCGTGCTACGCGACGGAGGTGAGCAGCGGCTCGACATCGCCCAACTGGTCCCCGGCGACCTGTTCTTGGTGCGTCCCGGCGAGAAGATCGCCACCGACGGGGTGGTTGCTGACGGCCTCTCCGCCGTGGACGTCTCCTTGGTGACCGGCGAGTCGGTGCCCGTCGAGGTCGGCCCAGGGGACCCGGTCATCGGCGCGACCGTGAACGCGGGTGGACGTCTCGTGGTCCGGGCCACTCGCGTCGGCGCCGACACCCAGTTGGCGCAGATGGCCCGCCTGGTGGAGGACGCGCAGAACGGCAAGGCGCAGGTGCAGCGTCTGGCCGACCAGGTTTCGGGCGTCTTCGTACCGGTGGTGATCGGCCTCGCGCTGGTCACCTTGGCCGCCTGGCTGCTGCTCGACGCCTCCGGTGGCACGGCCGTGGCGGCCGCCGTGGCCGTGCTGATCATCGCCTGCCCGTGCGCCTTGGGACTGGCCACCCCCACTGCGCTGATGGTCGGTACCGGCCGTGGCGCCCAGCTGGGGATCGTGATCAAGGGCCCGGAAGTGCTGGAGACCACCCGCAGGATCGACACCGTCGTGCTGGACAAGACTGGCACCCTGACCACGGGGGAAATGGCCCTCGTGGACGTCCTGACCGTCAAAGGCCAAGACGCCGATCACCTGCTGCGACTGGCTGGGGCCGTGGAGCACGCCTCCGAGCACCCGATCGCGCGGGCCATCGCCGATCAGGCGCGACAGCGATCCGGCGGCCTGCCAGAGGTCGCCGAGTTCCACAGCTCGCCGGGCGGGGGAGCTCAGGGGGTGGTGGACGGCCGCGTCGTCTACGTCGGCAATCGGCAGTGGCTGGCCGCACACGCGGCGCCGCTGCCGGACGAGCTCGAGCAGGCGTTGGCCGCGGCGGCGGCCGAGGGCAGGACCGCGGTGCCGGTGTGCTGGGACGGCCATGCCCGGGGTGTGCTGGTAGTGGCCGACGCGGTCAAGCCGACCTCGGCTGAGGCGGTCGCCCAGCTCCGAGCGCTCGGGCTCACTCCGGTGCTGCTGACCGGAGACCACGCAGTGGTGGCTCGGGCGGTTGCGGCTCAGGTGGGCATCGACCAAGTGATCGCCGAGGTGCTTCCTGCTGGCAAGGTGGCCGCCGTCCGGCAGCTGCAGCAGCAGGGCCACCAGGTGGCCATGGTCGGGGACGGGGTCAACGACGCCGCTGCGCTGGCCCAGGCCGACCTCGGGCTGGCTCTGGGCACCGGCGCCGACGTGGCCATCGAAGCCTCCGACCTGACCCTGGTCCGCGGGGACCTGCGAGTGGCCGCCGACGCCATCCGGCTGGCTCGTCGCACGCTGGGCACCATCAAGGCCAACCTGTTCTGGGCCTTCGCCTATAACGTGGCTGCCCTGCCGCTGGCCGCCGCCGGCCTCCTCAACCCGATGCTGGCCGGGGCGGCGATGGCGCTGTCGTCGGTTTTCGTGGTCAGCAACAGCTTGAGACTGCGGGGCTTCCGGCCGCTGGCCGGCTCGACGTCGGGACCCGGCCGGCTCAGGTCGGGTTAACGTTCTCGGCCGGCGCCAACGGGGGGCTGTCGGTCTGCTCGCCGGTCACCCCGATCCCGGGTCGGGCCTTGCTCGCACCCTTGGGCGCGTTGTTGATCAAGGCACCCAGCCAACGGCCGGCGTTGGAGTTGTCGATCAGCAAGGCCTTGACCAGCAGCGTGGCCGGCACCGCGAGCAGCGCCCCGAGGGCTCCCAACAGGTAGGCCCAGAAGATCAGGGACACAAAGGCGACAGTGCCGGTGATGCCGACCGCGTCGCCGGTGAACCGTGGCTGCACCAGGGTCTGCACGATGACGTTGAGCGCGGTGTAGACGATGATCACCGCCAGCGCATCGCCCCACCCGCCCTCCAGCAGCGCGATCAGGGTGGGCGGCACCAGGCCGATGAGGAAGCCGATGTTGGGGATGTAGTTCGTCACGAACGCCAGCACCCCCCAGGTCAGGGCCAACGGGACCCCGATGATCAGCAGCCCGATCACATTGAGGATGGCCACCAGGAGACCGAAGACCGTGGTCACCACCCAATAGAGCCGCACGCTGTGGGCAAACTCGGTCAGCGCGTCAGCAACCTGCGGCCGCTCCATCCGGATCAGGGCGATCCGGTCCTCGATGCCGGCGGCGTCGAACACCAGGAAGAACACCAGAGCGGCCATCAGCGCCAGCAACGACAGTCCGCTGGTCAGGCCGTTGAGCAGTGACTGCGCCACGCCGGCGAAGGAGGAGAGATTGAGGCCGGAGGCAGCGTCTTGTACGGCGCCCTGGCTGACCCCGAACCGGCCGAGCAGACCCAGAGACTGCTGGTAGAGGGCGTTGAACTCCGTCGAATAGTCGGTCAGTGCCGTCACCAACCGGGCCAGCGACCACGCCACCGAGCCCAGCACGATGATCAGCAGGGCGTAGACCGCGAACAGAGCCGCGATGCTGGCCAGCACCTGCGGCACCTTGCGAGCGACCAAGCGGGCGCGCAGCGGATAGACGGTGATCACCAGCGTCAGCACCAAGAAGAGCGGACCGACGATGCTGGAGATGTTCTTGAGACCGACGCAGACGATCACCAGCGCGGCGAGCACCAAAACGCCGAACAAGGGCGGCGGCGCTGTCTGGTCGGCAGGAGGGTAGCGGAGCTTGGTGCTGGTAGCGGGCATGGTGGCCGTCCTCAGTGAGTCGTCATCATGACCCGGGTCGTCCAGGTCGCGAACTCTCCCCATGATTCCAGGTGGCAGCACCTCTGGCGGACAGGGTCTGCCTTGCGGCGCGTGCCGAGCAGCGCCGGCTCAGCCGAAGTGGTCAACCGGACGCGCGCAGCGCAGCGCATCCTCGGTGACCCCGCGGTCCAGCCCCCCACAACCAGTAGTCGATGGAACAGACCAGCAGTCGATGGTTCAGAACAGCACCCAGGTGCGGGCGTGCTCGGGGCCGAACTCGGTCACCTCGTCCAGGCTAGGGGCCGTGAAATTCCGCCTGCGGCCTTTGACGGTGCAGACTATGAGCGCGCTCTAGCCCCTGCCACCGGAACGGACCCATGACGAGCACTGCCGAGCAGGCCGACGTCGCCTTGGCCGAGGCGGCCGTTGACCGCGGCCGACAGCTGCTGAGCGGCGTCTCCCGGCTCGGCGTGGCATTTTCGGGTGGAGTCGACTCCTCGGTGCTGCTGCAGCTGGCGGTGTTGGTGCTGGGCGCGGACCGGGTGGTGGCCATCCTCGGGGTGTCGCCGAGCCTGGCCGAGACCGAGCGTGGCGCCGCCCATCAGGTGGCCCGGTTCGTCGGGGTGCCGGTGGTTGAGGTGCAGACCTTTGAGGGTGACCGCCCGGAATACCGCGCCAACGGGCCTGATCGCTGCTTTCACTGCAAGGACGAGCTGTTTACCCGCATCGGCGACGAGGTGGTCGCGACCCACCGGTTGGACGCGGTGGCCTATGGGGAGAACGCCGACGACGCCCGCCGCCCGGACCGCCCGGGCTCTCGGGCCGCCAGCCAGCACAGGGTCTTGCGCCCGCTGGCCGATGCCGGATGGGACAAGGCCGCGGTGCGGCGGCTCGCCCGGGCGTGGGAACTGCCGTGTGCCGACAAGCCGGCCGCGCCCTGCCTGGCCTCCAGGATCCCGCACCACGAGCCGGTCATCCCGGAGAAGCTCCGGCAGATCGACAGCTGCGAATCGGCTTTGCGTTCGCTTGGCCTCGATGACCTCCGGGTGCGCCACCACGGCGACATTGCCCGGATCGAACTGCCCGCCGAGGACTTGCTGCGCGCCGTCAGCGAACCGCTACGTACCGAGATCCGCGGCGCGGTCCGCCAGGCCGGGTTCCGGTATGCGGTGGTCGACCTGGCCGGGATGCAGTCCGGCGCTTTCACGTTGACCCTGCTGCAGCCATGACGTCCGCTTGGGGTCCCGAGGCCCTGCCGTACGCCACCCTCGACGTCGGTCGGGCCGCCCGTCGGGGATATCCGGAGGCGATCTACTGCGAGGGCAAGACCCCCGAGCAGGTGGCCGGCATCGCGGCGGCGCTCAGGACCCACCCTGAAGCCGTCACCTTGTTCACCCGTGCCGGGCCCGAGCACGCCGAGGCCGTCCGCTCCGAGCTGCCGGACGCCAGCTATGACCAGCAGGCCCGGCTGCTGGCGTGGCCGGCTGAGCCGCCCCCCACCAGCGGCGGACTGGTGGTGGTGGCCGCGGCCGGGACGTCCGACCTTCCGGTCGCCCGAGAGGCGCTGCTGACCGCGCACTACCTGGGCCGCCCCACCGAGCTGGTGGTCGACGTCGGGGTGGCGGGGCTGCACCGGATTCTCGACCGGCTGGAGGTGCTGCGGAGGGCCCGGGTGGTGGTGGTCGCTGCGGGTATGGACGGTGCGCTGCCGAGCGTGGTGGCTGGCCTGATCAGCGCGCCGGTTGTCGCGCTGCCCACGTCGGTCGGCTACGGTGCCGCCTTCGGCGGACTGGCCCCGCTGCTGACCATGCTGAACGCCTGCGCGCCTGGGGTGGGCGTGGTCAACATCGACAACGGCTACGGCGCCGGCCATTTGGCCGCCCAGATCGCCGCGCCCGAAGCTGCCTCGTGCCCGTGAGTGGCCGGCAGGCGTGGATCGACGCCTCCGCTGGGGTGGCGGGAGACATGCTGCTGGGTGCGCTGGTGGCGGCCGGGGCGGATCTCGCCGAGCTGCAGGCAGCCGTGGAGGCGGTGGTGCCGGCCAGCGTCGGTTTGACCGCGACCCAAGTCACCCGGGCCGGCTTGGCGGCATGCAAGGTCGACGTCGAGATGCTGGTCGACGACCCGCCGCACCGGACCTGGCGGGCGGTCCGGTCGATGCTGGCCGAGGCCACGCTGGCCGAGCCGGTCCGTGACCGCGCGCTGGCGGTGTTCGCCCGGCTGGCCGACGCCGAGGGGCAGGTGCACGGAGTGCCGGCCGAGGACGTGCACTTCCATGAAGTCGGCGCGCTGGACTCGATCGCCGACGTGGTGGGGGTGTGCGCGGCACTGCACGACCTCGGGGTGGACAGCGTGAGCGCCGGCCGGGTGGCGCTCGGCTCTGGTTCGGTACGAACGGCGCACGGGCAGATTCCGGTTCCGGTGCCGGCGGTGGTGCAGCTGGCCCGTGGCTGGCGAGTCAGCGCGACCGGTACGGGAGAGCTGACCACACCGACCGGGATGGCGTTGATCGCCACCTTGAGCAGCGCCTGCACGGAGCTGCCACCGATGGCGCTGGAGCGGGTGGGCGTGGGGGCAGGCAGCAAGGACTTCCCCGGGCGAGCCAATGTGACCAGGGTGCTGATCGGCTCACCTGAGGTCCTGGCCGGTGAGCCTTTCGCGGGCGATGCGATGGTGCTGCTCGAGGCCAACGTGGACGATCTCGACCCGCGGCTGTGGCCCGGCGTGCTGGCCGCTCTGCTCCAGGCCGGGGCCGCCGACGCATGGCTGGTCCCCATCGTGATGAAGAAGGGCCGACCGGCGCACACTCTCAGCGTGCTGGGTCCGCCCGAGCGGGCGGGTCAGCTGAGCGAGGCGATCTTGGCGCGGACCAGCAGCGTCGGCATCCGCCGACACGAGCTCACCCGGCATGCCCTGCCGCGGGCCTGGGTCGACCTTGCCGTGGTCGGCGGCAACGTGTCGGTCAAGATCGCTCACCGCAACGGGCAGATCGTGCAGGTCACGCCGGAGTTTGAGGCGGTGGCGGCACTGGCGGCGCAGCAGCAGCGGCCAGAGGCCGACGTGCTCGCGGAGGCGGCGGCGGCGGCGATGACCGCCGGGCTGAAGGTGGGCGAGGAGTTGCCCAGCGGGGCGCGGTCGATCCGGTAGCGCCTCTGCTCTCGGGGGCGTGTGCCCCGGTCAGCCAACGGGTGCAGAATGGCCCTCATGATCCCCACACTCACCTTCGGTCGTACCGGGCATCAGAGCACTCGGATCCTGTTTGGCGCCGCCGCCCTCGGCGCCGTCACCCAGGACGAGGCCGACCACACCATGGAGCTGGTCCGCGCGCACGGCATCAACCACCTCGACACCGCTCGCAGCTACGGCGACGCCGAGCTTCGTCTGGCTCCGTTTCTGGCCTCCTACCGGCAGGACTACTTCCTGGCCACCAAGACCGGGGAGCGCACCCGCGAGGCGGCCTGGCGCGAGATCGGTGAGTCGCTGGAGCGGATGGGCACTGACCACGTCGAGTTGATCCAGCTGCACAACCTCGTCGACGAAGACGAGTGGCGGACCGCCTATGCGCCCGGCGGTGCGCTGGAGGCCGTGGTGCAGGCCCGGGACGAGGGCCTGGCGCGCCACATCGGAGTCACCGGGCACGGGGTCACCGTGGCGGCGCAGCACCGTCGCTCGCTGGCGGAGTTCGACTTCGACTCCGTGCTGCTGCCGTACAACTATCCGATGTCGCTGAATCCGCAGTACCTGGCCGACTTCGAGGCCCTGGCGGAGACCTGTCGGGAGCGCAACGTGGCCATCCAGACCATCAAGTCGATCACCAGGGCGCCCTGGGGAGACCGCGAGCAGACCGCCAACACCTGGTATCAGCCGCTCGAGGACCAGGCGGCCATCGACACCGCGGTCGGCTGGGTCCTCGGCCGACCGGACGTGTTCCTCAACACCGTCGGCGACATCGACCTGCTGCCCAAGGTGCTGGACGCGGCGGAGCGGTTCACCTCCCGCCCCGACGACGAGGCCATGCGGACGCTGGAAGCAAGCTGGGGAATGCAGCCCCTGTTCGTTTGAGCTGGCCGTTCGAGCCTCGTGCATGGTGGACCGATCGCCGGATACCGGGTCGTACGAGCCAGGCCCGCGTCATCACTGCGGAGCGGGCGCCTTGACCACCAGCACCGGCACGGGGGAGTCCAGCACCACCCGCTGCACCGTGCTGCCGAGCAGGAACTTGCCGATCGGAGTGCGTCGCTTAGAGCCCACCACCAGCAGATCGGCCTGCACCTGTTCGGTGAGCTCGATCAGGGCGGTGGCTCGATTGTCTTCCTCGGGCGCCGTGTGCAGCGTCCACTCCAGCCCGCCGTAGCCCCCGGCGGCCAGTGCCTGCCCGACCTCATGGGCCAGCTGCTGCTCTCCTACCCCTGGCGAGAACTCGTCGAGCACGTGCAGCACCGCCAGGCGGGTCTGCTGGAACTGCGCCTCTCGAGCGGCGTGCAGCAGGGCCGCGGCGCCTTCAGCGCTGTCGTCCTGCGCTACCGCGATGGTCATCGGACCTCCAGCCCTCCGGGTGTACGGCGACGCGAACACCGCGCCACGACGTCACGTGCGCCATCTTAGACAGCAAGGGAGGAGTCGTCAGGCCAACCGCCAAGCCGCCAGCTCAGCGCTCCGAGGGCGCGCCCTGCTCGCCCTCGCGCGGAGAGCGCAAGAACAGCGCCAACACGATGCCGATCGAGGCGATGCCGGCGGCCAGCAGGAATGCGGTTTGCAGCCCGGCCGCTTGGGCCGCCGCCTGCGGAGCGCCTTGAGCGCTGAGTCGGAGTGCATGAGCGGTGAAAACGGTGACTAGCAGGGCCGTACCGGCAGCGCCCGCCACCTGTTGCAACGTGGTCAGGGTGGCGCTGCCGTGGGAGTACAGCGACGGAGGCAGCGGGTTGAGTGCCGTGGTGAACCCCGGAGTGAACAGGCAGGCCAAACCGAGCGACAACAGCACATGGATCGCCAGCAGCAGCCAGATCGGCGTCTGCGGCGTCGCCGCACTGAACCGCCACAGGGCTACGGTCACCAAGGTGGCCCCGAGGGTCGTCAGCCCGCGCGGCCCGTAGCGGTCGAAGAGGCGCCCCACGCCGGGCGCGAGCAGACCCATCAACAGGCCACCGGGCAGCAGCAGCAGGCCGGTGGCCAGCGAGCCGAGGCCGTGAATGTTCTGGAGGTACAGCGGCAGCAAGACCACCACGGAGAACAGCCCCATCATGGTGATCACCAACAAGGCGGTCCCCACCCGAAACATCGGGTAGCCGAACACGCGCAGGTCCAGGAGCGGGTTGCCGCGGGCCTGCAGGGTGATCTGTCGCCAGCCGAACAGCCCCAGGCAGATCACGCTGAGAACCAGTGCTGCGACTGGCACCACGAGTTGGCCACCCGAGGACTCTCCGATCCTGCTCAACCCGAAGACCAGCCCGCCGAAAGCCGGCACGGACAACAGCACCGAGGTCACGTCGAGGGACTTGGTGCCCACCTCCCCGACATTGGCCAGTCGCAGGGCACCGTAGGCCAGGGCGGCCAGCGCGACCGGCAGCACCAGCAAGAACATGAAGCGCCAGGACAGATAATGCAAGATCAACCCCGACAGCGTCGGTCCGATCGCCGGGGCCACCGAGATCACGATGCTGACGTTGCCCATCACCCGGCCGCGGTGCTCCAGCGGCACCAGCGTCAAGATGGTGGTCATCAGCAGCGGCAACATGATTGCCGTCCCCGAGGCCTGCACGACGCGCGCGGTCAGCAACAGCCAGAAACCGGGTGACACCCCGGCCAGCAGAGTCCCGGCGCAGAACAGGGTCATGGCGCCCAGGAACACCGCGCGGGTGCTCAGCCGTTGCAGCAGGAAACCGGTGGTCGGGATCACCACCGCCATGGTGAGCAGGAACGCGGTGGTCAACCACTGCCCCGTGGCGGCGTTGATGTCCAAGCTCCTCATCAGCCGCGGCAGCGCCACGCCCATGATGGTCTCGTTGAGGATCATCACGAACGCTGCCACCAGCAGGGTGGCTATCACCGCAGTGTGCTTGCCAGTAGCGCTGATCGGGGGTGCGGCCGTAGCCGGAGCGGTGGTCACGGGAGGTCCTTCACGAATCGCGTGGCGCGAACGAAAATCGCGCTCGGCTGGTGCAACAGCAAACGTCAGCAGCCTATTCGGCCGTACCGACACAAATCCCGTCCTTTTCTCGTCCGGCGCGCTTGCCGTCCGGCGCGCCTGCCTGGGCAGGACAGCCCGGGACCCGGCTAGGGGGCGGTCAGCACAAGCGGTCCGTCGACGGTGATCGCCACCGTGTGCTCGGCGTGGGCACCGCGAGAGCCGTCTCGGCTGCGCAGGGTCCAGCCGTCGGGGTCGGTATGGATCTTGTCGGTGCCCGAACAGAACCACGGCTCGATCGCGATCACCAGCCCCGGACGCAGCGGCAGCCCTCGCCCGCGCCGGCCCGTGTTGGGCACGTGCGGATCGCCGTGCATGGTGCGGCCCACGCCGTGTCCGCCGAAGTCGGTATTGATCTTGTAGCCCGCCCGCTGCGCCACCCGGCCGATGGCGAAGGAGATGTCGCCCAGCTTGTTGCCCGGCTGCGCGGCTTCGATGCCGGCCAGCAGAGCCTGCGTCGAGGTCTCGATCAGCTGGAGGTCCGCCGCCCGTGGAGTGCCCACGGTCACAGACACCGCCGCGTCGGACACCCAGCCGTCGACGGAGGCGGCGAAGTCGAGGCTGAGCAGGTCTCCGTCAGCCAGCACGTAGTCGTGCGGCAACCCGTGCAGCACGGCGTCGTTGACCGAGGTGCAGAGCACCTTGCCGAACGGGCTGGCCCCGAAGGAGGGGTGATAGTCGATGTAGCAGGACTCCGCACCTGCGTCGCGGATCATCTGATGGGCAATCTCGTCCAGCTCCAGCAGGTTGACGCCGACGGCGGCCCGGTGGCGGAGCTCTCTCAACACGTCGGCAACGAACCGGCCGGCGGGCCTCATCTGCTCGATCTCGCTGGGCGTTCGGTACTCGATCACACCTGACGTTATCTCTGCGCTCAAACTCGCGGTGCAAACCAGGACAAGTCGCTGGCGCGATTAGGCCGCCCGGGCGCCGGGAACACTACGAGACATGACTGGCGCGACGACGAACGAGCTGCCCTTGGTGAGCGTGACCGGTGCCGCCGGCCGAGTCGGGCGGCTGACAGCCGCCGCGCTGGCCGGGCGCTACCGACTCCGGCTGGTCGACCTGGAGTGGCCTGACCGCGTGGCCGACGACCCACTCACCCCGGCCGTCGACGAGGCCGACCGGGTGTCAGCCGACCTGCGCGACCTCGATGCCTGGGATCGGGTGGTCGACGGCGCCGATCTGCTGGTGCACCTGGCTGCGCAGCCCAGCCCGGAGATCGGTGTCCGGGAGGCGCTGGAGGACGTCGCCATGCCCACGGCACACCTGGTCGCTGCGGCCGAGCGTTCGTCGGTGCGGCGGGTCGTGTTCGCCAGCTCGATCCACGCCATGGGCCTCTATGACCGGCATGCCCTGCACCCGGTCGATCCCACCTGGCCGCCGCGACCCTGTTGCGAATACGGCGCTGCCAAGGTGCTGAGCGAGAATCTGCTGGCCCTGCTGACCGAACGGGCCGACCTGTCGGTGGTGTGTCTGCGGCTGGGACTGACCGGCATGCTGCCGCCGGATGAGTACGCGGCCAGTCAGTGGCTAGGCGACCGCGACTTCGCTGAGCTGCTGCGCGGGGCCTTGGTCGCCGACGTCAAGTTCGCAGCCTATTTCGGGGTCTCGGTGCGCGCCTCGAACCGCTGGAATGTCTCCTACGGCCGCGCCGACCTCGGCTATACCCCTACCGACGTGGCGCCGGCGGCGGCCGAGCGAGCCACCGACTACGGCGAGGGCCACTGCTTGATGAGACCGCCCGAGCAGTAGCAGTAGCGACACCCCGCCCGGCCCGGGCCCGGGGTGACTTGTCAGTGCCGCCTGTCAGGGTGGCAAGGTGCAGGAGGTCCACAGTTGAGCGCACCACCCCTGTCCGGCGTCGTGGTCGGCAGTGGAGTGGGGGCCTACGTCCGCCTCCTTCGCTACCCACCGGCACGGCACCCCTTTCTCGCCGCCCTGGTGGCGCGGCTGCCCATCGCGATGGCTCCGCTGGGCATCCTGCTCTTGGTCCAGCACGAGCGGGGCGCCTACAGCACCGCTGGCTTCGTGACCGGGGCGTTCGCACTTGGTTCGGCCGTCGGCATGCCCCTGTGGGGACGGCTGATGGACCGTTACGGCCAGATCCCGGTGTTGCTGCCCACCGCGCTCGGCAGCTCCGCTTTGCTGGCCGCGCTTGCCGGCGCGACCGTCTGGGGTGCGTCCACGGGCCTGCTCCTGCTGGCCGCGTTGCTCGCCGGGATCACCTTCCCGCCGATGTCTCCGGCCATGCGAGCGGCCTGGCGCGTGATCCTGCCGGACGCCAACGCACGGCGGGTGGCGTTCGCCCTGGACGCCACCTCGGTCGAGCTCATCTTCGTGGGTGGTCCGCTCCTGTTGTCGGTGCTGTTGGGCCTCACGGTGCCGGTCGTACCCCTGCTGATCACCGCCGCCCTGATGGCCACCGGCGCTGTGGCCTACTGTCGCACCGAGGCCGCGCGGCGCTCCCGGCCGCACCCGGCTGCCCCCGCTCCCCCAACCCCAGCCGGTCACCCGCGGATCAGGTCCATCGACCGCTGGCGCGCCTCCGTGGTGGGCGCGACTGGGGTCGGGGTGATGCTCTTCGTCATCTTGATGCTGAGCGTCGGATTCGGACAGCTCGACACGTCGATGGCCGCCACCGCAGGGCAGCTGCTCGGCGGTACGGAGAACGTCGGCCTGCTGTTCGCCGCCATCGCCGGCGGCAGCACTGTCGGGGGGCTGGTGTACGGCTCTCGAGCCTGGGCCGTCACGGAGCGGCGGGCGATACCGACCCTGCTCGGGCTGTTCGCCGTACTGCTGGCCGTGATGGCTCTCCTCACTAGGCTTCCCGATCCCAGCCTGTGGGCCGTCTTCGGGCTGCTCGCCATCACCGGCGCGACGATCGCGCCCACCCTGATCCTGCAGCAGAGCCTGTTGGACCGGCTGGCGCCGTCACACCGACTGAACGAGGCCCAAGCCCTGCTGTCGGCCGCCACCACCACCGGAGGAGCCGCAGGCACCGCCCTGGCGGGGCTGCTGATCGACTATCAGGGACTCTCGTGGTCCTTTGGGGGAGCTGCCGCCGGGGTGGGGTTGGCCGCCGGAATCGCGGCGCTCAGCCAGCGGCGATGGCAGGGGGCTGACGAGCCAACGGAAAGCTCGGTGGCCGACTCAGACTGAGCTCACGACTCAGCGCACGACACCGCTGAGCCGCCCGCGAGTGCTCAGCTGGGCTGGCTGCGCCGGTCTTGGCCTGCCTCTCCTGCGGCCTCGTACGACCCGATCGCGGCGACCTTCTCGGCCGACGAAGAGCCCGGGTCAAAGACATAGCTCAGCCACTCCTTGGCCAGCCGGCGGGCCAGCTCTATGCCGACCACCCGCTCCCCGAAGCACAGCACCTGGGCGTCGTTGGACAGCACGGATCGCTCGACCGAATAGGAGTCGTGCGCCGTGACCGCGCGGATCCCGGGCACCTTGTTGGCGCTGATGGCCACCCCGAGCCCCGTCCCGCAAACGAGCAGCGCGCGATCGGACTGGCCGTCGGCGATCCGACGGGCGGCTTCCACCGCCACGTGCGGGTAGGCCGTGTTCTCGTCGGCGGAGACTCCGATGTCCACCACCTCGCCGACCCGCGGATCGGACTGCAGGTCGGCGAGCAGGATCTCCTTGTAGCGCATACCGGCGTCATCGCAACCCACCACGATCCGCAGCTTCGGCGCCGACTCGGGCACGTCGTGAGCGCTCATGGGATCAGCGACACCTTGATCGACTCCTTGCCGGAGGCCACGAAGTCGAGCCCCTTCTGGAACTCGGCCAACGGGAGCTGGTGGGTGCAGATCCGGTCCATCGGCAGCACTCCCGACTCGATCATCGCGATCGCTGCCGGCCAGCAGTACGGCCCCAGGTGGGCGCCCAGCACGTCGAGCTCCTTGTCGTCGCTGATGATCGACCAGTCCACGGTGGTGTCGCTGCCGAACACCCCGTACTCGACGTAAGTGCCGAGTTTGCGGAGCAGATTGAGCCCCTGGATGACCGCTGACGGGTGCCCGGTGCCTTCCAGGTAGACGTCGGCGCCGTAGCCGTCGGTCAGCTCCTTGACCCGGGCGACGGCGTCCTCCTCAGCGATGTTGATCACGATGTCGGCTCCGCACAGGAGGGCCAGCTCGAGCTTCTCGGGCGCCATGTCCAAGGCGATCACCCGCGCCGGGCTCTTGGCGTGGGCGCCGGCGACCATGCCAAGCCCGATCGGCCCACAACCGGCCACCACCACGGTGTCTCCGAAGTGGATGTTGGCCCGCTCCACGGCGTGCAGCGAGCAGGCCAGCGGCTCGGCAAAGGCAGCGTGATGCGGTGGCAGGTCGCGCGGCACCTTGTGCACCAGAGCGTCGGTGGAATAGATCATGTATTCCGCCATGCCACCGGGATTGCGGCGCTTAAAACCGAACATGTCGTGTGGCTGACACATCCAGTATTGACCGCGCAGGCAGTAGCGGCACTTCCAGCAGGGCACGATCTGCTCGGCCACCACCCGGTCACCGACTGAGATCCCCCAGTGCTCCTCAGCGGCGTGGTCGAGCTGGACCACTGTGCCGCAGAACTCGTGACCGGGAATCACCTCGGTCTCAGCCCAGGCCGGCCGTGACTCGTCGCCCCAGAACTTCGCCGCCCCGTGATAGCACTTCAGGTCGCTGGCGCAGATGCCGACCGCGTCGACCTTGACCAACACCTCGCCCGGTCCGGGTCGGGGCACCGCCACGGTTTCCAGCTGGTAGTCCTCTGGCCCGTGGCAGATCACGGCCTGCATCGAGTCGGGAATCGGTGGCCCGGAATCGGTAGCGGAGGCGGGTTCAAAGGCAGACTGCGGGGTCGGAGTGGTCATCGAAATCGGTCTCCTCGTCGGCGGCGAGCGGGCGTCAGTGTTGCGATGCTCCTTACCCTACTGAGCGGCTCGTACGCGATGCAGACCCGATGCGTCGTAGGGACCGCTTCGGTCGTCGGCAGACCGGCGCGCTCGATGTCGAGCCGGCGGAGGCCTGATCGAGCAGATGTTGGCGCCCGCTCGACCGTCAACGGGCAGCGGGAGGGCGGTCCACCTCCGCAGCAGCAGCCATGAATCAGCTGAGTACGGTCTCGAGCGCAAGCTCACGGTTGGTGACTTGTCGGGCGATGTCGTCGAGCGTCGCCTGGCGGCCGAACGCGTAGGCCCGCAGCAGCGCCAACGCGTCGGAGTTGTCCAGCCCGGAGTTCTCCATCAACATGCCGACGGCCACCCACACGTTCATCCGCTGCGTCACCGAGGCCACGTTGAGCCACGTCGGCAACGTCACGCCGTGCTGGTAGTTGGCGGTCGGGGCCGCGAACAGCGCCGCGGAAATCACTTCCCCGATCCCGGTGGCGACCTCGTGCACCAGTTCTACTGCCAACCCGGCGGGGTCGGTGCAGAACAGGTCCAGTGCCCCGAAGCGCGGCAGGTCAGGCACCGAGAGCGGGATCGAGGACACCGAGCGGAACGGCGTCTGCGCCAGCACCTCGGTGGCGAACATCGGCCAGCGGGAGAGAATGGCCGCCAGGTCAAACGTCTGTGGCTCTGCGGCGGCCGTCACCGCCAGGCAGGGGCCTTCCCCGAGAGTGACCTGCAGCCGCTCGGCCCGCGCGGCCGCCTCGTCGCTGGCGCCTAGGGGGACCCGCAGCTCATCGGTCATGCTGAGGCTGGCTCCCTCCACAGGCAGCACCGCGACACACGCCCGGGACAGCGCCACGGGCAACAGCTCCGGCCCCTTGACGTTGCTGTCGACCGCAGAGACGGCGGTGACGAAGTGCTGGGCGAGATCCACGAGGCTTAGGTACCCCTACCGCTGCCGCTCAGTCCGTTCCTCAGGCTTGGGCACAACCAACCTCTGCTCCAGGAACGCGGCTACCCGGGCGTACTCGGCGTCCACAGCAGAAGCAACTGGCGGCAGGTCCTGTGGCTTGTTGCGGGCCAAGGCCTGAGCGCGCCGTAACAGCACGCTCAGTGGCATCGCCCCCAGCATCTCGCTGGACGAGGTCAGCGAATGAGCCAGCTGGGCGACTTCGTCGGCCCGGCCTGCCTCAGTCGCGGCGCGCATGGCCGACATGGAGGCGGTGCCCGTTTCGAGAAACTTGCCGATCAGCTCCCGCACCAGCGAGCCGTCCTCGTCGAACACGTCCTCGCCCAGCTGAGCCAGCAGTATCTCGTCGACGGGCGGCTCGCCGGCGGACACACTGGCCTGCTCGGGCGAGCTCGGCTCTTCAGTGGAAGCCGGGTCGGCGGCAGTCGGGTCGTCCCCGGTGGTGGCGCTGCGGATGGTGGCACTCACCCGGGTCAGCATCGACTTGAGCTCGGCCACCCGCACGGGCTTGGTCAGAAAGCTCTCCATGCCCGCCGCCGAACACTCTTCCTCGTCCTCCTGCAAGGCGTTGGCGGTCATGGCGATGATGTAGGGCTGCTGCTTGGCCGGGAGCTGGCTGCGGATCCTGCGGCTGGCTTCAAGCCCGTCCATCTGCGGCATTTGCACGTCCATCAACACCACGTCGTACGCCGAGGTGGTGACCGCGTCCACGGCCTCTTGGCCGTTATCGACGATGTCAACGTGGTGACCGAGCTTGTCGAGCATCAGCTGGGCGACCCGCTGGTTCACCGGGTTGTCCTCGGCGAGCAGCACCCGCAGCGGGGAAGTGGTCCGGCGAAGACCCTCTCTGCGGGTCTGGGCAGCCTGGGACACGTCGAGCGAGCCGTTCAGCGCCGAGCCCAAAGCCGATCGGAGCGCCGCGTTCTTCACCGGCTTGGCCAACACCGCGGCCAACTCCACGTCATTCTGGGCCGGACGCCAGCCCATGCTGGTGAGCAGCACGATCGGAGCGCCGCTCACGGCCGGTTGCTCACGCAGCGCCTTCGCGAGCTCAATCCCGTTCATCTTGGGCATGTTCATGTCGAGTAGGGCAACGTCGTAGGTCAGGCCGTCGGCCACCTTGGTGAGTGCCTCGCTGGGGCTCGCGGCGGTGGAGCACTGCATCTCCATGCTCGAAAGCTGCAGGTCGAGGATCCGGAGGTTGGTCTGGTTGTCGTCCACGATCAACACCGAGACCCCCACCAAGGCCGGATCTGCACCGGCGAGTTGGTCATCCTGCTCGCTGTCCTTGGTCCGTCCCAGAACCAAGGTCACCGTGAACGTCGTGCCCTCGCCGGGACTGCTCGCCACCGTTACGTCGCCGCCCATGGCCTCTGCCAGCCGCTTGCTGATGGCCAGGCCGAGTCCAGTGCCCCCGTAAGCGCGGGTGGGCGAGGCGTCGACCTGGCTGAAGGACCGGAACAGCTTCTCCACCCCCTCGGCCGAGATACCGATGCCGCTGTCGGTCACGTTGATGACGGCGCGCACGTGCTCCTCGGAGATGATTTCCGCCTCAACGGTCACCAGAACCTCTCCGACGGCGGTGAACTTGACCGCATTGGACAGGAGGTTGAGCAGGATCTGCCGCAGGTGGACCGCGTCGCCTACCACCGTGGTCGGGCAGCTGTCGTCGAAGTAGCAGACCAGATCGAGCCCTTTGGCCGAGGCGGCAGCGACGACCAGATCCATCGCCCCCTCCACCTCGTCGCGCAGGGCGAACGGACAGCTGACCAGTCGAAGCTCCCCGGACTCGATTTTGGAGAAGTCCAAAATGTCGTTGATGACCGCGAGCAGGGCGTCACCGCTGGTGCGCACGGTCTCCAGGAACTCGTGCTGCTGCTCATCGAGGGGGGTGTCCAGCAGCAAGTCGGTCATGCCGATGACGGCGTTCATGGGCGTACGAATCTCGTGGCTCATCGTGGCGAGGAAGGCTGATTTGGCGTCGGTGGCAGCCAGCGCGGCGTCGCGCGCCTCAGCAAGCTCGGCGTTGGCGCGTTTGGACTCGGTCACGTCCACCGAGATTCCGCAGGTCGCATAGACCTTGCCCGCGCGATCGTAGAGCGGAAACTTGGTCGAGTCATAAGCCTTCAGTCCCTGCGGTCCCATGCTCAGCTCTTCCAGCCGGTAGGGACCCTGCAGAGCCTTCTGGTCGGCGGCACGGTAGTCGGTTGCCAGTTCGGGGTTGATCTCCTCGTCGGTGCGGCCGATGATCTCGTGCTCGGGACGACCCATCACCGCCTGCGCCGCTGCGTTCGCCATCAGGTAGCGGCCTTCGAGGTCCTTGGCGTAGATCATCGCCTGACTGTTGTCGTTGATCGACTTGAGCATCGCCGCGTAACGATCCCGGTCGCCCTCCGCGGTGACGCGGGCACTGGCCTCGGCCTGAAAGTCTTCCAGGTCGCGAACCCGCTGCTGCTCGGACAAGTCGGGATAGAGCGGAGCTGGGCTGAGCAATCGGCCATAGAAGCGGCGCAGGCTGAGGTAGTAGACGCCCACACACGCGGTGAAGGTGTCCCACACGGCCTGCCACCAGGTGCCCATGTTGTGCCCGGCGATGCCCCCCCCGGGCAGCAGAGCTTGGACTCCGTGCAGCCCGTGGCCGACCGAGCAGCTGAAGAAGATCAGTGCGGTGGAGGTGGCCAGCCTGTTGGACCGCAGTTGGTGCAACTGAACAAGCGGCACGGCGATGGCCAGAGCAATACAGAGGTAGGCCAGGCTGATGACGCTGTTCGCCACCAAATTCAAGTGCGCCCACTGCATCATCGATTGAGAGCCTGACAAGCATGTGGTTCGGTCGAGCGCAGACGACGGTCAGTGCACGCAACGCAAATGGTCAGGGGCGCAACTGACATGCCTACCTCAGGTTGACTAGGAGATTCGCCCGAGTTTGTGAATTCGAAATGCCCGCTGCGATCAGCGTGCACACCGCATTCTATCTGCGGTATCTCGGCCACGACAATCGGTAATAGGCAAGGACTGACGATTAAGGAAACCTATTCAAAGATTGCTACCCTGACTGAGTGAGAGATTCGATGGCTAGAAACCGCGAACAGTCTCTCGGGGAGAATGGGCTGCCCAAGGCGCCGACAGGTATCCGAGGGCTAGATGAGTTGACTGGTGGCGGTCTGCCCCGTGGTCGCCCGACTCTGATCTGCGGGCCGGCCGGTTGTGGCAAGACCTTGGTCAGCGTCGAGTTTCTGGTCAGAGGTGCCATCGAGTTCGGTGAACCCGGCGTCTTCGTCGCGTTCGAGGAGACCCGGCAGGACCTGATCGCCAACGTGGCCTCCCTCGGCTTCAACCTCGCGCAGCTGGAGGCCGATGGCCTGCTGCTGCTCGATCACGTCAGCATTGCGCCGACCGACATCGAGGAGTCGGGCGAGTGGGATCTCGAGGGCCTGTTCATCCGGCTCGGCGCGGCCATCGACAGCATCGGTGCCCAGCGGGTGGTGCTGGACACCATCGAGAATCTGTTCGGCGCGTTCACCGACGAGGTCACTCTGCGCGCTGAGCTGAGGCGGCTCTTCCGCTGGCTGAAGGACCGCGGAGTGAGCGCGATCATCACCGGCGAACGCGGGGACGGAACACTCACCCGGCACGGCATCGAGGAGTACGTCTCGGACTGCGTGATCGTGCTGGACAACCGTGTCGTCGACCAGACGTCGACCCGGCGGTTGCGGGTGATGAAGTACCGCGGCTCGCTGCACGGCACCAATGAGTACCCGTTTCTGATCGGACGCTCCGGCGTGTCCGTGTTGCCGATCACCTCGCTGACCCTTGACCACCGGGTGTTCCTCGACCGGGTCTCCCTCGGGAGTGACTGGCTGAACGAGATGCTCGGCGGCGAGGGCGTCTATCGCGGCAGCTCCGTGCTGGTCAGCGGCACCGCGGGCACCGGCAAGTCGACCCTGGCCGCGCAGTTCTGCGACGCTGCCTGTGCCGGTGGCGAGCGGGCCCTGCTCTTCGCCTTCGAGGAGTCCCAAAACCAAATCCTCCGCAACATGGCGTCAGTCGGCATGGACCTCCAACGGTGGGTGGACGAGGGCCTGTTGATGTTGGTCTGCGTGCGGCCCAGCCTGCTCGGCCTGGAGGCGCACCTGGCGACTATGCAGGAGGCAGTGGAGGAGTTCGACCCGGCGGTGATGGTGATGGATCCCATCTCCGATCTGATGTCTGCCGGCGCCAGTCGAGACGTGTCGGCGATGCTGACCCGGCAGATCGATTTCCTCAAGGTCCGGGGCGTCACCAGCATGTACATCAGCCTCAACGCCGAGGTGGGAGCAGAGTCAACTCAGTCCCCGATCACCTCGCTGATCGACGTCTGGGTGCAGATGCGCACCTCGGAGACTAATGGTGAGCGCAGCCTGGCGTTGGCGGTGCTGAAGGCCCGGGGGACCGCGCACTCACGCCATATCCGCAAGCTGGTCATCACCGAGCGAGGGCCGCAGCCGGCAGAGTCCGACCAGGCGCACGACACTGGCCGGCCCGCCGCCTCA
Source organism: Propionibacteriaceae bacterium (assembly GCA_035634295.1). GTDB lineage: Bacteria > Actinomycetota > Actinomycetes > Propionibacteriales > Propionibacteriaceae > Microlunatus. Next base: position 24,074 of record DASQDG010000094.1, read on the forward strand.
GGCCGGTCCGGCACGTTGGACGATGCGTCAACCACCATCGGTCGCGATATCGCACGAGCCGGCGCCTCGGTCGGCACCAGGCAGTTGACTTCGGGAGATCAAGAGGCGTCGGTGGAGCCGTCGCTGACTGGAGGAGAATGATGAGTCAGCCGGATACTGATCAGCCCCACAGCCAGGTAGTTGAGGCCACAGATGCGACCGCCACGGAAGGGACGGTTGAGGACTGGTGCCACCTGAGGCTCTATGTCGCCGGCCAGTCGCCGAAGTCGCTACGCGCGGTGGCCAACCTGAAGCGCCTGTGCGCCGAGCGGCTCGACTCTCGCTACGAGATCGAGATCGTCGACCTGGTGCAGAACCCGCGGCTCGCCGCCGGCGACGAGATCATCGCCATCCCGACGTTGGTGCGTCGACTGCCCGAACCCATGCGCAAGGTCATCGGTGACCTCTCTGACTCCGAGCGGGTCATCGTCGGCCTGCAGCTGCTGCCCAAGACCGGGTGAGCATGGTGGCTCACGAGCCGCTCGGCCGGACGAACCCCTCCGCGGCCTCCGCTGCGATGACGTATGACCTGGTGCTCTTCGTCAGCGCCGGATCCTCGTCCTCGGCTCGCGCGATCCGCCAGGTGCAGGCGTTGTGCGAGAAGCGCCTGCCCACCCGCTACTCGCTGGCAGTGGTGGACGTCAGCCGCGAGCCGGAGCTCGTTCCTGGACGGGTGCTGGCCACGCCGACCCTGCTGCGGCGAAGCCCTGGGCCGGAGCGTCTGGTGGTGGGCGACTTCTCCGACGAGGTGCGGGTGATGACTGCGCTCGAAATCGACGAGGCGACGGTCGACCCGCATCTGGATCGACCGGTCGATTCAGCGGAGGCGTCGGATGGCTGATGGGCTTGTCGAGGCGGCCGAGGGTGCCATCGGATCCCGGTTGGCCGAAGCCCTGGAAACCCTGCGGGCCATCCGCAACGGCGAGGTGGACGCGCTGGTGGTCAGCGAGGACGCGCCCGAGCCGCAGATCTTCACGCTGTCCAGCGCCGACCGGCCGTACCGGATGTTCGTTGAGGCGATGCGCGACGGTGCCGCCACGGTGTCCGCGGAGGGTCTGGTTCTCTATGCCAACGCTCGGCTGGCCGAGATGCTGGGCACGACGGTGCCCTTGATCGTCGGCAAGGCGATCGCCTCTTTCGTCCCCGCCGCACACCACCAAGCCTTGCGGGCCCACGACGGGCGCTTAGAATCCTCAGCCCAGATCGAGATCGAAATCGGCGGCGAGCGGAGCGAACCGATTTGGACCCGGGTGGCAGCCTCAGCTCTCAATGTGGACGGCGAGCACATGGTCTGCTACACCTTCGCCGACCTCACCGCCACCCGATGCCACGAGGCGGCCTTGGCGCTGGCTCGCGACCAGGCGATGGAGGCGCTGCGGCTGCGGTCGCGCTTCGTTGCCAACATGAGCCATGAGATCCGGACTCCTCTGAACGGCGTGATCGGCATGACCAGCCTCATGCTGGGCACCCCGTTGAGCGAGGAGCAGCGGGAGTACGCCGACGGCGTCCGCGCCTCAGCCAACGCACTGATGAGCGTGGTCGACCAGATCCTCGACTTCTCCAAGCTGGACAACGGCCATCTGCAGCTGGAGTACGCCTCATTCGCTCCGCTGACCGTACTGGAGGAGGCCTGCTCGGTGGTGGCGGCCAACGCGTCGGCCAAGGGTGTGGAACTGCTGTCGGCGGTGGATCAGACCGTGCCCACCTGGGTGACCGGCGACTCCACCCGGTTGCGTCAGGTACTGACCAACCTAATGATGAACGCGATCAAGTTCACCGACAGCGGCCACGTGTGCACGACACTCACGGCGCAACCGGACGGCGCTCGCTGGCGGCTGCACTTTCGGGTGGTGGACACCGGCATCGGGGTCTCGGCCGAGGCGAGCACGCGCATCTTCGACTCCTTCTCCCAGGCCGACGGCTCGACCACCCGCAACTACGGGGGCACCGGTTTGGGGCTGGCCATCTGCAAGCAGCTCGTGGAGTTGATGGACGGTGAGATCGGCGTGGAGAGCGTCGAAGGTCGTGGGAGCTGCTTCTGGTTCACCGTGGTGCTGGGCGCCGCCACGCCCGTGTCCCATCCCGACCCCCCGCTGGCTGCCCTGGACGCGCACGTGCTGGTGGTTGACGACCACGCCGTCAGCGCCGGGCTGCTGCAGGACCTGTTGCGCGGTTGGGGTTTGACCAGTGTCGCGACGAGCTCCGGCGCGGAGGCACTCCAGCAGTTGGGGGCCGCGGAGTTAGCGGGTCGCGGTTTCGACCTTGCGCTGATCGACTGCGACATGCCGGGCATGAGTGGGATCGAGCTCGCTCAGGCGCTGAACACCCGGCCCCCCGCGGCTGGGCCGTTGCCCATTGTTCTGCTGATGACCAACCAGCGCGAGCGCGACGCGGCTCGGCAGGCGGGGGTCGAGTGGTTCGTCAGCAAGCCCGTACGGCAGGCGAAGCTCTACGACACCTTCGTCCAGATCCTTGAAGTCACCCGCGCCCCGGAGCCGCCCGTGCTGCGTGCCGCACCGGCCGCCGCGGATCCCACGCTCGGTGCCCCGGGCCCACTCTCGCCACCAATAGCGGATGCGACGGTCCTCGTCACGGGCGAGCGCGCCGACGTGAACCGCGAGCGGGTGCTGCTGGTGGAGGACAACCAGATAAATCAGCGGGTGGGCGCCCGGATGCTGGAGAAACGCGGCTATCTCGTCGACGTCGCGCCCAACGGCCAAGCCGCCATCGACATGCACCGCCGGTCTCCTTACCGGGCGATCTTCCTCGACTGCCAGATGCCCGTGCTGGACGGCTACCAGGCTGCGGCTGAGATCCGCCGACGCGAGCACGACGACGAGCACGTGCCGATCATCGCGATGACGGCGAACATCATCAAGGGCGACCGTGAGAAGTGCCTCGCTGCGGGAATGGATGACTATCTGGGCAAGCCCTTCACCGGGGAGTCGCTCGACGAGGTCATCGCTCGTACGTTGGCCGTCGACATCGCGACGATCCGGTCGGCAGGACTGCTCGACACGGACCCCGCCCCACTGCTGGATGCCACGGCTCTGGATGAGCTTTGTCTGGGCGATGAGAAGATTCGCCATGACTTGATCGCGCTGTTCGTGCAGCAGTCCTGTCGATCCGTGGCTCAGATCGGCGACGCGCTGACCGCCGACGATGCTGGCGCCCTCTTCGGCCACGCCCACCACCTCAAAGGCAGCTCAGCGAGCGTGGGTGCGCTCCGGATGGCCGAGGTCAGCGAGCGGCTGTGCCTTCGAGGTAGGACCGGTGTTCTGGCCGGAGCCAACGAGCTGTTTGCTGAGCTGCGCGCGGTCACCTCCGAGACCTTTTCGCTGCTCTGTGACGCCTCCCAGGACGCGTCCAAGGCCTCCTGAGCCGTTCACGGTCGGCCCCACTAGGTAAAGTGCTCGCTGGCCTGTCCGAAGTAAGCGCGATGGGGTATGGACGTGTTGCACGTCACACACACGTTTCCCAGTCGACTGGTTTCGGAGGGTTTGATGTCCACTTCTGTGAGCAGCGCATGAGCACGGTCAAAGGTCCCGGCGGCGGCGCGGGGGTCAGCCAGTCGCCGGAGCAGCCGGGCTTGAGTGAGCTGGGGCAGCGTACGGTCAGCAAGGTCACCCGACGGGTTATGCCGCTGATCGTGCTGCTGTACTTCATCGCCTATTTGGACCGCAACAACGTCGGTTTCGCCAAGCTCACCATGAGCGAGGACATCGGGCTGAGCGCCTCAGCGTTCGGGTTCGGCGCGGGCATCTTCTTTCTCGGATACGCGCTGCTGGAGATTCCCAGCAACGGCGGCATGTACCGCTTCGGCGCGCGGCGCTGGATCGCCCGCATACTGATCAGCTGGGGCATCTTCGCCACCGCGATGGCACTCGTGCAGGGCGAGAAGTCGTTCTACTTGATCCGGTTCCTGCTGGGGGCGGCCGAGGCGGGCTTCTTCCCGGCCATCTTGTTCTACCTGACGCTGTGGTTCCCGGCCCGCCAGCGAGTGACGGTGCTCGGTATCTTCATCCTGGCCCAACCGGTGTCGAACGCGCTCGGTGCTCCGCTGTCGGGCCTGCTGCTGCGGATGGACGGGATCGCCGGCCTGCAGGGGTGGCAGTGGCTCTACATCATCGAGGGGCTGCCAGCCATCTTGATGGGTTTCCTGGCCCCGAAGCTGCTCACCGACCGACCCTCCGACGCCACCTGGCTGGCCCCGGACGAGCGGCGCTGGCTGACCGAGACCATGGACGAGGAGCTGGCCCACGACAGCCGACACGGCGGGCACAACTTCCTGGCCGGGCTCAAGGACCCGCGCACGCTCGCCTACTCGGCGCTCTACTTCGGCCTGGTTTGCGGCATCTACGGGCTGGCCCTGTGGCTGCCGACCATCGTCAAGGCGCTGGGCAACCTGTCCAACACCGCAACCGGCTTCGTCGTGGCCATTCCGTACCTGGTGGCCGCGGTGTTCGTCTGGTTCTGGAGCCGACGGTCGGACCGCACCGGCAATCGCGTCTTCCACGCCTGCACCAGCATGCTGATGGCGGCCGTTGGCCTCGCGCTGGCCGGATATCTGGTGGCGGTCAACGGCGTGCTGGCCATGGCCGCGCTGACCCTGGCCGCGATGGGGATCTACTCCGCGATAGCGCCGTTCCTGGCTCTGCCGTCGACCGCGTTGGTGGGAGCGGCGGCCGCATCCGGGCTGGCCATGATCAATTCGCTGGGCAATCTGGGCGGGTTCTTGGCGCCCTACATGGTGGGCATCCTCAACGACGCCACGGGCAACAACCGCTCCGGGCTGCTGTTCCTGGCCGCCTGCCTAGCGGTGACGGCAGTGGCCACCTACCTCTACGCCCGCAACCGGCCCGAGGGACGGCTGGCCGCGCGGCCCGAGACCGCGGTGGTGGGCTGACATGTCTGTGAATGGGGGCGTCTCGGAGGGCGCTGGCGGGTCGGCAGGTTTGTCCGGCGGGCGATTCCCGGCGGAGCGTACGGTCGTTGTCACCGGCGCCGCCTCGGCTCGCGGCATCGGCCGGGCCACCGCGGACCGGCTGTCCCGCGACGGCTGGGCGGTAGCGATCCTCGATCTGCGGCAAAGCGACGCGGCCGCGGCGGCGGTGGAGGTGGCCGAGGCGACCGGTGGTCAGGTGATCGGCGTGGGGGCCGACGTCTCCGACGGGGCCTCGGTGACGGCGGCCGTCGACCAGGTCGAAGCGGACCTGCCGCCGATCGTCGGACTGGCCAACCTGGCCGGGATCAGCTCGCCAACGGAGTTCATGGACGAGACGGTCGAGGGCTGGGACCGGGTTTTCGCGGTCAACGTGCGGGGCACCTTCCTGGTCACCCAGCGGGTGCTGCGGCCGATGATCGAGCGACGCCTCGGCCGGATCGTCAGCGTCTCGTCGGTGTCGGCGCAGCGGGGCGGCGGGACGTATTCGAAGGTCGCCTACAGCGCATCCAAGGCGGCCGTGATCGGGTTCACCCGGGCGCTGGCCCGGGAGATGGGTCAGCACAACATCACTGTCAACGCGATCACTCCCGGCCCGGTCGACACCGACATCATGGGCGGCACGCTGACCGACGAGCGCAAGGCCGAGATGGCGGCGGGCACCCTGATGGGGCGGGTCGGCCGCCCGGACGAGATCGCGGCCCTGCTGGCCTTTCTGCTCAGCGAGCAGGCCGGTTGGATCACTGCGGCTACGTACGACATCAACGGCGGGTTGCAGGTCTCTTGAACGTGATCGAGGCCCACCTGCTCGCCGGATATCCCCCCGAGGTGCCGGTGGCGGCCGGCGCGGTCGCCACCTCGGTCGCCAAGTCCCGGCGGACGCTGGTGGTGCTGGACGACGATCCGACCGGTACGCAGTCGGTGGCCGACCTGCCGGTGCTGACTCGCTGGGAGGTCGAGGACCTGCGCTGGGCGCTGGCTCAAGGTGCGCCGGCGATCTATGTGCTGACCAACACCCGGAGCCTGGACCCGGCCGAGGCTGAGCAGCGAAACCGGGAGGTGGTCCGCAACGCGCTGGCGGCCGCCGACGGTGCCGCGCTGGCCCTGGTCAGCCGGAGCGACTCCACGCTGCGTGGTCACTACCCGTTGGAGCCGGCGGTGATCGCCGAGGTGCTGCAGGAGGCGGCGGGCATCGGCACCGACGGCGTGGTGATCGTGCCCGCCTTCCCTGACGCCGGCCGAGTGACCGTGGGCGGGGTGCACTACTGCCGGGGCGACGGCGGCACCTTGGTGCCGGTGGCCGAGACCGAGTTCGCCCGCGATGCGACTTTTGGCTATGCGTCGTCGGAGCTGGCCCGCTATGTGGAGGAGAAGTCGGCCGGCCGGGTGCGCGCCGAGGACGTGATCGTGCTCGACCTCAACGTGGTCCGCGGCGGGGCGACGGGCATCGCCGACGCGTTGCTGGGCGCGCGGAACTCGACGCCGATTGTGGTGGACATCGTCACCGAAAACGACCTGCGGGCGCTGGCCCTGGGGCTGGCCGAGGCTGAGAGCCGCGGGCTGCAGCTGCTCTATCGGGTCGGTCCGCCGTTCGTCCGCGGCCGGATCGGTCAGCAGGTCAAGGCGCCGCTGACTGCCGAGGAGGCCTTTCGCGGGGCTCAGTCGAGCACGCCGGGGGGGCTGGTGGTGGTGGGCTCGCACGTCGGGCTGACCACCCGGCAGCTCAGCCAGCTGACCGAGCACCATCGATGCGGCGTGGTCGAGCTCCAGGTGGCCCGGCTGCTGGAGTCGGGCGCTGCCGAGGAGCTCGACCGGGTGGTGGCCGAGGTGGGGGCCGGGCTGGCCGATGGTGACGTGGTGCTGCACACCAGCCGTCTGCTGATCAGGCATGACGAACCCGCCGAGAGTCTGCGGATCGCCCGTACGGTGTCGGCGGCCGTGGTTGAGGTGGTGTCGCGGACGCTTGCCGCCGCCCGGCCGCGATTCGTGGTCGCCAAGGGCGGCATCACCTCCTCCGACGTGGCCGCGTTCGGTCTGCAGATCCGGCACGCGATCGTCCGCGGGCCGATGCTGCCGGGCATCGTGTCGCTTTGGGAGCCTGTCGACGGACCGGCCCAGGGGATCCCGTACGTGGTGTTCGCCGGCAACGTGGGCGACGATCGATCGCTGCTCGAGGTCGTTCGGACCTTGAGCCGAGACTGAGGAGCAGCCGTGACTGACTACACCGTGGCGGTGCTCGGATTGGGAGCGATGGGGCTGCCGATGGCGACCCGACTGACCAGCGGGCTGACCGTGCACGGCTTCGACATCGCCGCGGATCGGCTGCAACTGGCCAGGCAGGCGGGCGTCCTCGTCTTCGATTCGGCCCGCGCCGCGGCCACCGGCGTGGATGCGGTCCTGCTGGCCGTACGCAACGCCGCTCAGCTGGACGACGTGCTGTTCGGCGACGCGTCTGGTGAGGGCGGGGTGGCCGAGGTGCTGGCGCCAGGCTCGGTGGTGATTCTGGGCAGCACGGTGGGCACGGACGCCATCGCCTCGACGGTGGAGCGGCTGGCGGCCGGGGACGTGGCGCTGGTGGACGCGCCGCTGTCGGGCGGACCGGCCCGGGCGGGCGCCGGGGACCTGCTGATCGTGGTCGGAGCGGCGCCGCCGGCACGCGAGCGGGCTTGGCCGGTGCTGGAGCTGCTGGCCTCGACCCTGACCGTGGTCGGCGACTCACCCGGCGACGGGCAGGCGCTCAAGACGGTCAACCAGCTGCTCTGCGGCGTTCACATCGCCGCAGCGGCCGAGGCGCTGGCGCTGGCGGACGCGCTGGGGCTGGACCGGGCCAAGACCCTGGCCGCGCTGGAAGCCGGAGCGGCCGGGTCGTTCATGCTGTCCAACCGCGGGCCGCGGATGCTGTCGGCCTACGATGACGAGGGCGCGGAGGTACTCAGCCGGCTGGACATCTTCGTGAAAGACATGGGCATCGTGGGACGGGCAGCCAGGAGCGCCGGGCTGCCGGCGCCGGTCGCTGCGGCCGCCGAGCAGCTCTTCTTGCTGGGTCAAGCCCAGGGGCTCGGCGCCGAGGACGACTCCGCGGTGGTCAAGGTGATCGCGCCCAACCGCCCTGAGGGGTCACGTTGACCCGCGGACCTGCCAGGTTGACCCGGGTGCAACAGGGTCAACGCAGCGCATCTGGGTCAACGGTCGTCGGGGGGCTACTCGGGGTCCGGCAGGTTGAGCTTCCTCAGCCGGGTGTAGGCGCCGCTCAGGTGCTGCTCGACCGCAGCCCGGGCGGCAGCCGGGTCGCCCAAGGCGAGCGCAGTGCGCAACTCCAGGTGCTCGGGATGGCCAACGGCGGCGAAGTCAGGGAAGTTGACGTTACGGGTGTGCAGGAAGAACGACACCTGGCTGCGAAGGGAGTTCCAGACCCGCTGCACCCGCTGATGCTGACTGCTGGCGTAGATGATGTCGTGGAACTGCAGGTCCAGTCGGACGACCTCGGCAGGGTGGACCTCGCCGGCCGCGACCGTCGCCATCTCGGCCAGCACCGAGTCCATGGTGGCGAACTCTGCAGCACCCATCCGGAGGCAGGCGCGCTCGGCCGCCAGCGCCTCGATCGCTACCCGAAGCGTGTGCACCTCCTCTACGTCGGCTCGGGTGAGCCGGCTGACAAAGGCGCCACGATGGCGGCGCAGCTCGACGTGGCCCTCGACCTCGAGCTGGGTGAGCGCCTCGCGGACCGGTCCTCGGCTTACCTTCAGGGCAGCGGCCAGTTCGGCCTCCTTGAGATGCTGCCCCGGTTGAAACTGGCCCTGACTGATCATCTCCCGCAGCATCTGAACGACGACGGCGCTCAGTGCCGGCTGTACGGCTTCCGGCAGGACCAAACGGTCGGTCACGTCAGTTCTCGGCACACGGCTCTTCTTCCACAGGCTGCACATCTGCGAGTTTGTCGAAAGTTAATTGTTGACAATATCTGGATGGAGGGGTCAGGATCAAGGCACGAGGGTGAGCCAGGTCACTACGACGCCGTCGACTGGAAGTCACTCGGCTCGTCACAGGATCACACCGAGGATCAGCTGACGGCCATCAGCCAGCGCCAAGGGCTCGAGGAGTTGGAGCCGGCGCTGCAGTTCTTGTCAGCAACGGCTGGTCCACTCAGCTGACTCTGCCGTTACCCGCCGTATCCCTACTCGTCCCGGAGCCCAGATGACCGATCCATCAGTCCCCAACATCGACAATGTCCAGCTCAACAATGGCGTCGCCATCCCTCAGCTCGGGTTGGGCGTCTTCCAGGTGCCGCCCGATGACGCCCAGCGCGTGGTCGAGTACGCCCTGGAGGTGGGCTACCGCCATGTGGACACGGCGGCGGCGTATAACAACGAATCCGGCGTCGGTGCTGCGGTCCGCGCCTCCGGACTGCCGCGCGAGGAGGTGTTCGTGACCACCAAGCTGCGCAACGGCGAGCAGGGCTACGAGTCGGCCAAGAGGGTCTACGGCGAGACGCTTACCCGACTTGGTCTGGACTTCGTCGACTTATACCTGATCCACTGGCCTTACCCGTCCGCCGGTCTTTACGCCGACAGCTGGCGTGCCCTGACCGAGATCTACGAAGCCGGCGAAGTACGGGCGGTCGGCGTGTCCAACTTCCTGCCCGAGCACCTTGATGAGATCGCTCGGCACAGTGAGCTTGTCCCCACCGTCAACCAGATCGAGCTGCACCCCACGTTCCAGCAGCAGGACGTGGCCGAGGACAGCATTCGGCGCGGCATCGCGGTCGAGGCGTATTCGCCTCTGGGCCAGGGCGCCGACCTTGAGGCCCCCGCCGTCCGCGAGATCGCCGAGCAGCATGGCGTCACTGCGGCCCAGGTCATCCTCCGCTGGCACCTGCAGCGCGGGTACATCGTCATCCCGAAGTCCAATACTCCGGCGCGAATCCTGGAGAACCTGACCGTGACGGGCTTCGAGCTGAGCGCCGACGAGCTGGCCGCGGTCACGGCTCTCGAGGCCGGATCCCGTATCGGCGCTGACCCGCGGACCGCCGCTTTCGACCAGATCAACTAGCACCCAGCCCCTGGAAGTCGAGGGCGACACGAACCACCGATGGAGGAGTCTTGACCCAGTCCGAGTGGCCGATCGCGGCCGCGATGATCAACTTCGTGGGGCCACTGCCTGACGGTACGCCGGTGCAGGACGCCCCGCCCGAGGCGTGGCTGGACCCGCTGCAACAGGTGGCTGACGAGGGCTTCACGCTGGTTGACCCGACCGACTCCTGGTTGCGCCTGGCCGATCTCTCGCCGGAACGGCTGACCGCCTTCACAGACATCGCGATGAGCGTCGGGCTGGGGATCGGCGGCATCTCGACGGCCCGACGGAGTGTGATCGACGCGAACCGCGGCGAGGAGTATCTCGACTATTCGCACCGGCTGATCGACACCGCGGCTCAGTTGGGAGTCGCCGACGTGTCGTTCGGTCTGTTTCAGGACCTCACGCCCGAGCAGAAGAAGGCGCTCTGGTTCTGGACGGTGGACGGCTACCACGACTCCGAGGACCCACAGCTGTGGCAGCTTGCCGTCAGTCGGTTCCAAGAGCTCGGTCGGCACGGAGCCGAGGTGGGGGTGCACCTGTCGCTCGAGATGTACGAGGACACCTATCTCGGCACCGCGGAGTCGTCGGTCCGCTTCCTGAGCGACATCGGCTCGGACCACGTCTGGCTCAACCCCGACATCGGCAACCTGCAGCGGTTGCACCGGCCGGTCGAGCACTGGCAGTCCATGGTGGAGCAGACGGTCCCATATGCCCGTTACTGGCACGTGAAGAACTACTTCCGCACCGAAGACGCGACGACGGGCGCCATCGTCACCGCGCCGGCGCCGCTGGAGCTCGGAGTGATCAACTACCGGACGGCGGTCCGGCGCGCGATCGCGTCCGGCTTCGAGGGCACGTTCCTGTGCGAGCATTACGGCGGTGACGGGCTCAGCGTGTGCGGCACGAACCGGGCCTACCTGCAGCGCATCCTCCCGGCTCGCTCGGTGCCCGGAGCAGGGGAAGCGCAGTGACACCGGAGCAGGTGGCCACACCGGAGCAGGCGACCACACCGGAGCAGGCGACTCGGCGCATCTCGAGCGTCGCCGTAATCGGGGCCGGCTACATGGGCGGTGGGATCGCCCAGTCGCTGGCGGTCAACGGCGTGGACGTGGTGATCGCCGACCGCGACCCCGAGCTCACCGCCAGATCGTTTGCCCGGCTGGTCGCCGAAACCGAGACGCTGGTGACCCAAGGGCTGTTCCCGGCGGGTTCGGTCGAGCAGCTGCAGGCGCACCTGCGGACGGCCGACTCCATCGTTGAGGCGGTTGCTGACGTGGACTTCATTGAGGAGGTGGTGTTCGAAGACGTCGGTGTCAAGCATGCCGTGCTGGCCGAGATCTCCCGAGCCGCGCGAGCCGACGCGATCATTGGCAGCAACACCTCCACCATTCCGGTGCACGTGCTGGAGGAGGCGGTGACCGGTCCAGAGCGCTTCTTGATCGTGCACTGGTCCAATCCGGCGCCTTTCATCCCAGGAGTGGAGATCGTCTCCGGACAGCGCACCGACTCTTCCCTGGTGCCGGTGGTTCTCGAACTGCTCGCCCGAGCTCAGCATTCCGGTGCCGAGGTGGCCGACACCCCGGGATTCGTGCTCAACCGGCTGCAGTACGCCCTGCTCAAGGAGGCGACGGCCATCGTCGAGGAGGGCATCGCGACTCCGCGAGGCGTGGACACCATCGTCAGCACCACGTTCGGCTTTCGGCTGCCGTTCTTCGGGCCGTTCGCGATTGCGGACATGGCCGGGCTGGACGTCTACGGCATGAGCTTTCAGACCTTTTCGGACGCCTTTGGCGAGCGCTTCGCTCCACCCCGGGTGCTCACCGAGCAGGTCGATGCGGGGCGACACGGGTTCAAGACCGGCGCGGGGTTCACCGGCGAGCACACCGCCGAGGAGATGCAGCGCGTGGTGGCCTACCGCAGCGAGGCCTACAGCCGGCTGTCGCAGCTGTTGATCGAGCTCGGGCCGTCGGGCATCTGGGGCGAGTCAACCGAAGCCGCCGTGACTGCCGACCACGAGGTCGACGGGGCACCGCTCGCCAGCTCCACCGCCAAGGATCCGCGGCCCACCGGTGGGTCGGCCGAGACAAGGGGCAACGCGTCATGACCCGGTTGTGGAACACTCCCGAGCAGTTTTCCGACGAGGCCGTAGACGGTCTGGTATCGGTATATCCGCACTACCTGGAGAAGACCTACGGCGGCGTGATCAGCGCGCGCTCCACCCGCCCGCGCAAGGTGGCGGTGGTGATAGGCGGTGGCAGTGGCCACTACCCGGCATTTGCGGGTTGGGTGGGACCCGGCCTGGCCGACGGTGCCGTGGTCGGCAACATCTTCGCGTCTCCTTCCACCCAGCAGATCTATGCCGTGGCCAAGGCGGTCGACGATGGTGCCGGGGTGTTCCTGTCGTACGGCAACTACGCCGGTGACGTGCTCAATTTCTCCCTGGCCGAAGAGCAGCTGGGAACCGAAGGCATCCGCGCGGTCAGCGTTGCGGTCACAGACGACGTGTCCAGCGCGCCCATCGAGGAGCGGGTCAAGCGGCGTGGCGTGGCCGGCGACCTGGTGGTATTCAAGATCGCCGGAGCGGCCGCCGAACAGGGTCTGGACCTGGACGCGGTGGTGGAGGTGGCGCGGCGGGCCAACGACGCCACGTACTCATTCGGGGTGGCCTTCGCCGGCTGCACGCTGCCCGGGGCCGACGAGCCGTTGTTCACCGTGCCCGAGGGACAGATGGGCGTTGGGCTAGGGGTGCACGGTGAGCCCGGGATAGCCGAAGTGCCGCTGGAGTCTGCTGCGGACCTGGCCAATAGGCTCGTGGAGCGGCTGCTCGAAGAGCGGCCGGCGGGCTCTAGCGGGCGGGCCGCGGCGCTGGTCAACGGGCTGGGTGGCACCAAGTACGAAGAGCTCTTCGTGTTGTGGAACAACGTGCGCCAGTTGCTGGAGGCGGCCGGAGTGGAGCTCGTTCAGCCTGAGGTTGGTGAGCTGATCACCAGCCTGGACATGGCTGGTGTGTCCCTGACGCTGACCTGGCTGGACGAGCAACTCGAGGAGCTGTGGCTTGCGCCGGCCGATACCCCGGCCTTTCGCCGGGGGGCGCCGCCGGAGGTACGTGAAGTGCACAGGGCGCTTGCCGAAGCCGACACTCAGGAGTTTGCGCCCGCCTCGAAGCAGAGCCAAGGGCTGGCCCAGGATTTGGTGGAGTGCC
>DASQDG010000095.1:0-8092 GCA_035634295.1 Propionibacteriaceae bacterium
CCGCGCGCCCGCGCCGTCCCGCGCACCCCTCGACCACCGGCTGCGCTCGCTGACTCCGCGCGAGCTCGAGGTCTTGGGCCTGATTGCCAGGGGACTGTCGAACCTCGACATCTCCCAGCGACTCTTCGTCTCGGAAGGCACCACCAAGACCCACGTGAGCAATGTTTTGACCAAGCTCGAGCTGCGGGACCGTGTGCAGGCAGTGGTGTTCGCCTACGAGGCCGGCGTGGTCACCCCCGGAGAGCAGCCCCCAACTGATCATTGACCGAGCATCTCTGTTCTGTAACCCAATCGCAGATCAGCCTCGAGGCGGAGGCGGAAATCTGTCTTGCGCCGGATCCGGTTGAGACACGATCGCGGAAGCCTGGTGTCACCGAAGAGCGGGACAGCCGCAGATCACAAGGAGACACGCCATGTCCAACCAGACCACGTTCGACCTCGCCAGCCGCGCAACTGCCACCGCACCGGTTGCCCAGGAGCCGGCCGACCACCCAACCGTGGCCGTCGACCGACCGGCGGCTGGGCGCCGACCCTCCAAGGCTCTCGCCTTGCGCCGCGGCTTCCTGATCGCAGCGCCGGTGCTGGCCGGGATGTTCGCGACGGTGGGAGCAGTCGCCGATCCGGCCGCCGGCATTTCAGGCGACAAGATGCTCGAGATCTACTTCGACAATCCTGAAAGGCTTCAATTCAAGTCGCTGGCCTACCACTGGTCCTACGCCTTTTGGATCGTGCCGGCCATGCTGATCGTTCCGCTTGTTCGAGCCCGCGGGGCGTGGCTCGCCACGATTTCGGGGTTCATCGGATTTGTGGGGGTCGCGACGATGCCGGGGCTCCTGCTGTCGGACTGGTTCGACTCCGCGATCGGTGCGGCCCACGGACTGGAGGGTCACCACGCGGTGACCGCGGCTATGGAGGGGATGTGGGGCATTCCGGTATTCACCCTTCCGGGCATCGTCTCCCTTTTCGTCGCGCTTCCGCTGGCAATGCTGACCCTGTGGCGTGCGGGTCTGGCGCATTGGTGGGGATTGGCCGCCGCGATCGCAGCCGTCGCCGCGTTCGTGCTGTCGAACGCGACCTGGCCCGGCGCGGCCATCGCAACGTTGTTCCTTGGAGGCGTATCACTCGCATTCGCCAGCGCGACCAAGCCCGCGTTTGGCAACGACTGAGGCCCACCAAACTGTGAAGGTAGCTGTGAGCAGGTGGGTCACCCCTGGTGGCCCATCTGTGGGTTCCCCGCACCTACACCTTGCAGGACTGATCCGTCTCAGCTGCACCAAGAGCGACACCTTCCGACAGCCTGCAAGCGCGCTCTAACCCCCGCAGGTGGATGTCGACGGGTCGTGCATGTCTAGCGTCCACACCGGTCACCAGGGTTGTACCTCCGGTTGGAGTCTTATCTGGGAGTGCATGTGCTCAGCGGCATCCTTGCCCTGCTGGCCGGAGTGTCCCAGTTCGTTGGGCCGATCCGGCGCCGGTTCCCCCGAGTTCACCGCACCCTCGGGGTCGTCTACGTCGTCAGCGCGACCGCCCTCGGGGTGTCCGGCCTAGTCCTCGCCCCGACGGCGTACACCGGCCTGGTGGCGGTGTTGGGCTTCACGTTCTAGGACGTGGCCATGCTGTTCACCACCTGGACGGCAGTACGGATGGTGGTGACCCGCCGGATCGGGGAGCACCGCCGCTGGATGATCCGCAGCTTCTCCCTAATCTTGGCCGGCGTGATGCTGCGGGTGATGGCGTCCGTCTACGCGGCCCTCGCGGCTACTGGACTGACCCACATGACCTTCGAGACCGCGTACGCAGGAATCTCTTGGCTGTGCTGGGACCGAACCTGCTGATGGCACTGTGGATCACCCGTCGCCTGCCACCGTCGCAAAGTGAGGTAACCGTGGAGGCAACACCGGCATCCGTGCTGTCTCACCAGACGCTGCAGTAACGCCTGGTGGGAAGAACCAGGCACAGGCTGTCGAGGCAGTGCGGGGGGAGGCCCAGATGGCAGGTGTCCGTGGCGCATAGCGAACCACATTGCTTTGACCAGCCAACGAGGCAGGAGTCCTCCACCCGGCGAGCGACATTAGGCGTGCGCCCGTTCAGGCTGCTCTAGGCTGACCTCGTGCCCGCGAGACGGCGGTGGAGGGGAAGGCTCGGACCTGCCGCACGCTCACTTCTGGTGGACCTTCTGCTTGCCGCGATAGCGATTTATGCCGCCCTGTCCCTCACTCGAGAGATCACCCAGGCCCTTCCACCCAGCCCCTTCCGGCGCGCTGCGCTGATCGTCGCCGCCTGCCACGGGGCGGCCGTCGCCTTGCGTCGGGCCGCCCCGGTTCCCGCCTTGATCGCTTTGGTCGGCACCGCGGCCGTGTACGGGGCCGTGCTGGGCCTTCCGGTCTTCATGCTGGGTCCGGCTGTGCTTTTCGTGGCCTACGCGCTGGGCAGCACCGAACCGCCGCGGTGGGCGGCGGGCCTCCTGGGGGTGCTCGAGGTCGCCCTGGTGCTCTTGCTGGTCACCGGTACCAACTTCCCGGGCTGGGACTCCGTCGGCTTCTTCGTCGCCCTGACGGCGGCGGCCTGGTTCCTCGGTGTCCTCGCTCGCCGTTGGCAGACCCTGGCGCGAGAGAACGCCGACCGGGCCATCGAGCTGGAGCAGGCGCGGACTGAGCTGGCCAGGAGCGCGGTCGCGGCAGAGCGGCTGCGGATCGCCCGCGAGTTGCACGACGTGGTCGCGCACAGCATGAGTGTGATCGCCATGCACGCGGGCGCCGCTCGGTTGGCGGTAGGGGCGAAGCCGGAGAGCCAGCTCGCCACCCTGGATGTGATCGAGAGTTCCAGCCGCAGCGCGTTGTCGGAGATGCGCCGACTCGTCACGGTGCTGAGGGACGACGGCGAATCGGAGGTTCGTGGCCCTGCACCTGGGCTTCGAGACCTGCACACCCTGGTGGCGGGCGTGGTGGAGGCAGGGGTGACGGTGGACGTGAGAACAGAGGGCGACCTCGACGCCGTTCCGGCCGGCGTCTCGCTGGCCGCCTACCGAGTGATCCAGGAGGCGCTCACGAATGTCGTCCGCCATGCCGGTCCCACGCGGGCGCGACTCGACGTGCGGGCGGGGGAAGAGATGCTGACCATCCGCGTCCAGGACGACGGCCGCGTCGCTTCCTGGCAGCCGTCGCTGGCCAGCGGCGGCCATGGGTCGATCGGCATGCGGGAACGGCTCGAGCTTTACGGCGGCACAATCTCGGCGGGTCCCGGGGTCTTCGGCGGCTGGAGCGTCGAGGGCCGGCTCCCGTATCTTGCGGCGGAGCGATGATCCGGGTCGCGATCACCGACGACCAGCCGCTGGTGTTGGCTGGGCTGCGAGCGATGTTCGACCACGCCGACGACATCAGCGTGGTTGGGGAGGCGGTCAACGGCCAGGCGGGCGTCGACCTTGTCCGCGAGTCCCGCCCCGATGTGGTCCTGATGGACATCCGGATGCCGGTGCTGGACGGCATCGAGGCCACCCGGCAGATCAAGGCGGACGCAGCAACCACCGAAGTCAGCGTGCTGATCCTCACCACCTTCGACGCCGACGAGTACGTGTACGCCGCGTTGGCTGCGGGGGCGAGCGGCTTCCTGCTCAAGGACGCGCCGCCGGAGCGCCTGTTCGACGCGGTTCGGGTGGTGTCGGTCGGCGACGCGCTGCTGGCCCCGGCGGCCACCCGCCGGCTGATTGAGGCGTTCGTGCACTCCCGTTCGAGCACACGATCCTCACCGGACGCTGCCCGGCTGCTTGCGCCGCTTACCGAGCGAGAGCGTGAGGTGGTCACCCTGGTGGGCCGCGGCCTCTCCAACGCCGACATCTCCGCTGCTCTCGTCGTGAGCGAGGCAACGACCAAGACCCATGTCTCCCGGGCGATGGCGAAGCTGCACGCGCGCGACCGCGCCCAGCTGGTGGTGCTCGCCTATGAGACCGGTCTGGTGCATCCAGGCGGCAACTGAGGTCCACCCGCGGAGGGCAGGCGTACTCCCAAGGGGGTAGGAAGCAGGCCTGCTCTGGGCTGACGACGTTGAGCGGCGTCCTTCCTAGCGTGATGAGCAACATCCATCACGTCGGAAAGGAAGGGTGATGGCCGCTCTCTCGGTATCAGGCCTCACGAAACGGTTCGGGCCACTCACGGCGGTGGACAACCTCAGCTTCGATGTGGAGCCGGGCACGCTCACCGGCTTCCTTGGGCCCAACGGCTCCGGCAAGACCACAACACTGCGGCTGCTGCTCGGACTAGTCCGCCCGACTGCCGGCGTCGCCCTCGTCGACGGCATGCCCTACTCGCGCCTGGGGCGGCCCGCCTTCAGGGTCGGCGCTGCCCTCGAAGCCACCAGCTTCCACCCGGGGCGAACCGCCCGAAACCACCTTCGGATCCTCGCTCATCCCAGCGGGATCCCGACCTCACGGGTCGATGCTGTGCTGGCCGAGGTCGAACTGGAGCACGCCGCCGGTCGCCGGGTCGGCGGGTTCTCCCTCGGCATGCGGCAGCGGCTGATGCTTGCCGGCGCTCTCTTGGGGGACCCGCCCATCCTTGTGCTGGACGAGCCGACCAACGGCCTCGACCCAGCCGGCGTGCACTGGCTGCGGCACCTGCTGAGGAGCCGGGTGGACGCCGGCGGCACAGTCTTGGTGTCAAGCCACCTGCTGGCTGAGCTGGCACTGTCGGCCGACTCGGTTGTGATCATCAAGCAGGGTCGATTGGTAACCCAGGGACCGTTGAGCGAGCTAGTGGCGGGCTCCGGCCCCAGAGTGCGGGTCCGGACATCACAAGCCGAGCAGCTGCATGCGGTGCTCACCTCTCGAGGCATCGTCGCCGAGCACGTCCCACCGGACCAGGTGCTGGTCCACGACGTCACCCCGCAGCAGGTGGGAGAGGCGGTGGCTGCGACAGGCTTAGTCGTCTACGAGATGCAGGTGGAGCGGCACAACCTAGAAGACGCCTTCCTGGAGCTGACCGAGCCCGAGCGGAGCAGGTCATGACGGCCCTGGTGCGGGCCGAGCTGCTCAAGCTCTGCTTGACCCGGGCGACCTGGGCCTTTGTGGCTGTCGCGCTGGTGTTGGTGGGGCTCCGGGTCGCGCTCCTGCTTGGCGCTGTCGGACAGGTCGGCGGTCCTGCGTCGCACAGTGAAGAGCTGACGCTGGCGGTGCTCAGCACCAGCGGTCTCGGGATCTTCGTCATCGTGCTTCTCGGCGTGGTCACCATGACCCGGGAGTTTCACCACGCCACCTGGACCTCCACGCTGCTGACCACCCCGGACCGGCGACGGGTGGTGCTGGCCAAGGTGTTTGCCGCGTCGCTGGCGGGTGTGGGTCTGGCCCTTCTCCTCCTCGTCCTCACCGCTGTGGCCGGCCTGATCTCGCCCGACGTCACGATCGTCGTCGACGGAGCGGTCGTCCGGTTCGTCCTCGGCCAGATCATGTCGGCCGCCTGTTGGGCGTGGCTCGGCGTGGCGATAGGCGGGCTGATTCGCAACCAGACGGCTGCGCTGGTGGCCCCGTTGCTGTGGCTGCTGCTCGTGGAGACCTTGTTGCCGGCGTACGGCCTGGGTGTCGCCACGCCGTGGACCCCGGGCGGCGCCACCCGGGCACTCGGCGGGGACCTCTTCCCAGGCGCGCTGCCGCCGTGGGCAGCGGTGCTGGTTCTCCTGGGGTACGGGTCCGTCCTGACTGCACTCGGAACCCGCCGTCTGGTTCGGTCTGATGTCTGCTGAGGCGCCGTCAATGACGCCGCCACCGCTCGCCTTCCTCCGGACCGAGCTGCTCAAGCTCAGCACCACCCGGATGCCGTGGCTGGTGGCCGCTTCCGTCCCGGCTCTCACCGCGGTCCTCGCGCTGCAGCCGGTGATTGGTGCCGGTCGTAACGGCAGCCCCTCGGTCGGCACCGTCGGTGCCACACTCGGAGTCATTGACGCCATGGCTCGGGGATCGCTGGCCGTGCTCGTGCTAGGCGTCTTGGCCGTGACCTCCGACTTCCGGCACAACACGGTGGTGACGTCACTTCTTCAGGCCCCGAACCGCGTTCGGCTCATCGGTGCCAAGGCAGCCGTCGCCGTCCTGCTGGGCTTGGCTCTCGGCACAGCCTGCGTCGGCGTCGTCACCTTGGTCGGGGTCGTAACCGGGGCGCTGCGGCTGGACCTGCTTAACGCCGACATCGCTCTTCGAGTGCTGGGGTTGGTGACGACCTATCCGCTGTACGCCCTCCTCGGGGTTGCCGTCGGAGCACTGCTTCGGGGCAACCAACCGCTGGCGATCCTGCTTCCGCTGGCCTGGTTGGTCGGGGCGGAGCCGTTGGCCCTGTCAGCCCTCCCCCCAGTCATGGCGGCCTGGTCGCTCGGCGGACTCACCGCCGCCCTGCAGAACGCGGGTGACCTGCCCTTCGTCCTGCCCATCTGGTCGGGGGCTGCCGCCCTGGTCGCCTTCACGCTGCTGCTCCTGTTCGCCGGCGCCCAGCACCTCAACCACCACGACATCAGCTGAGACGGAGCTGTGATGATCAGAACGACCACCGCCCTGCGGCGCTGCACCGCAGGCGCACTGCTGGCAGCCGTGCTGCTCTTCGGCCTGCTCGCCTGCACCAGGCCGCCGCACCCTGCTAGTGAAAAGTTGCCGACACCTGAGGACTGGCAGACGCTGGTCGGCTCCTGGCGTAGCCGAGCCGAGGCGCCCGCCGTCGTAGCCGGGGTAGACAGTCCTAAGCGCAGTTGGATCGGTGCCAGCGGAACCGCCGGGCGCGAGGGCGGCGCCGCCGTGGACACGTCTGCCTCGTTTCGGATCGGGAGCATCACCAAGGTCTTCGTCGCCGTGGTCGTCCTCCAGCTGGTCGAAGAGGAAAGCCTCGGCCTGGACGACCCGGTCGGCAACCATCTCCGCGATACCCCTTATCCGAGCGTGACCATCCGTCAACTCCTCAACCACACCAGCGGTATCCCCGACTACTCCCAGGCACCGGCGCTGGCTAAGGAGCTCTTCGCGAACCGCGACCGACGCTGGCAGGCTTCGGAGGTCCTCGCGCTGGTCAGTACCAATAAGCCGGCCTTCGCTCCCGGCACCCGGTACCAGTACTCCAACACCGACTATGTCGTGCTGGGCGAACTCGTCGGCGCCATCACGGGGAGGAGCTGGGCGGAGCAGGTGCGGCAGCGGGTGCTGGATCCGCTGCACCTCGACCACACCTTTGTCGCCGGCTGGGAGCCGGTCCCGGTGTCCGTTGTCCCTGGCTACTTCGACTCCGACAACGACGGCGACGAAGAGAATGTGGAGACGGCCGGACCCTGGCCGGCGCTGGAGACGTCGGAGGGTCCAGCAGGTGCGATGGTGTCGACGGCCGCGGACCTGCTCACCTTCGGTGACGCCCTGTTCCGCGGTGACCTCCTCGAGCCGAGCTCACAGCAGGCCATGGTCGCCGACGGGCCGTTCCATCCCCGGACGAGCAACTACGGGCTGGGCGTGGAGGTCCTGCGGCCCGACTACCGCACGAACCTGTGGGGCCACGGTGGATTCGTCCCCGGTTTCCGCTCGGGCCTGTGGTACGTCCCGTCGCGCGACGCCGTCCTCGTCGTCCTCACCAACGAGTCGCGGGCCAACCCTGCCGATCTCGCGGAGCTGCTGCTGTGGACCTTGCCCTCTCCGGCCCCAGGGTGAGGGAAGTCGGCAGATCGGCGGGCCCGATCCCACCACACTCTGGCGGCTGGAACCGCCGTGCGCCAGGCACCTCCGGCCGTCGCTGGAGAAGGGGTCCACGGCCTCGATGTGTCACTGCGCAACCACAACCGCGACGGTCGAGTCGACCTCACCGCTTCGCGCTGCTGGAGAGCAACTCGGAAGCCATCAGAACGCTGCGGCGGGTCCGGCGGCGGGTCCACCACCTCCGGAATACCCCCGTTCGGTCCGGCCACCCTTGGCTACCCCCCGCCGGCACACAATTCGGCTCCACCCTCAGCCGAAGTTGAGGCAACTGATCGGCTAGCTGTTGAGCATCGCGTTGGCGGTGTGCCGCTCTGGGCGCGCTCGCCCCGGGTGGGCTGCGGCCTGGCGTCCGTCATCGGTGACCGGTAAGTCGGAGTCCCTGATTTC